>NZ_JBNPEO010000003.1:0-441706 GCF_050490315.1 Pseudarthrobacter sp. J1738
CGCCTGGAAGACTTGTTTGCCGCTGATGCGCATGTTGAGGTGGAGGCCACGTGGGGCATCTATCAATGCATGATTGCTGCCTACCGGGAGAAAGACAGTGCCCAAGGCAAGATGCTCATGCAGGCCGTGGTTGACTCCGTCAGCACTGGCGTGCCGACTGCGCTCACTGAACTCAAAACACTCGGCCGGACCCTGAAACGACGAGCCGATGATGTGCTGGCCTACTTCGACCGGCCAGGGACCTCAAACGGTCCCACTGAAGCGATTAATGGAAGATTGGAACACCTCCGAGGCTCTGCCCTCGGCTTCCGCAACCTCACCAACTACGTCGCCAGATCACTGCTGGAATCAGGCGGATTCAGACCGAAACTACACTCTCAATTCTGAAGAGCCGTTTTCCCCTTTGGCTGGAGCGGTTCGGCGCCTTTGTCCGGATCTTTTCGGCTTATGACGGGCCTTGCCTAGATCAGGGAAGGTCGGCAATTCCCGCGGCGTCGGTGGCGAAGTGACCGTCGGCAAATTCTCGTTTGTTGTCATTGCGCTGCGTGGGTGCTCAATAGCTGACGTTTATGACGTACCTTCTGGCGTCAGAAGCGGCACGGATGCAAATGGATGAGGGATAGACTCCCTCTTGCGGTACGGATATTTCCGGTTGAGCATCGCCGAGAATTACGACCTAAATACCCTGTATCTCGTCGGTTAGATTTGTCCTGGATGAGGCAGAAGGGTGTTCCGGATTGGCGATTAGCGGACCGTGATGCTGGCACGAACCGATATTCACCGCGAGAACTGCCGCAGATCCGTTGAGTCGGCTCTGCCGCGGTGCGACCGTACCTCGGCCGGAAAGGAGCAGTGCACAAGCGCTAATCTCCTCAAGAAGTAGCGGCAAGAGACCCCTGAGCATTCCAAAGAGTTCACTCGGGTATGTCCAAGGTGATCTAATCATCGCTTTTGTGGGTTTATGGCAAGCTATTGCATTGCCAAGTGAGAAACGAGTGTCGGTGAGACGGGCGTCGTTGAACACGACAAAGAGGATTGGGCTGGTCAATGGACCCGCTGGTGCATGGAACCTGGATTTTAGGACTTAGAAGGTGCTGGCCATTAGCTGTGCCCAGGAGGGTGCGTAGAAGATGTGGTCATATTCGTCGCTTTCGAACTAGTGCTCTGCATGTTGGAATGTTTGGGAAGGGTAACGGGTACTAGTGGCCGGTCAGCCGGTCAGCCGTTCAGGCTTCCTGCAGGGGAAGTAATGGCGACAAGTGGCATGACCGGAACTTCGGAAGGGCCTCCAACACAGGCAAGGAACTGCCATGGGATGCCGACATGGAGAACATTCTACGGACCGCTGCCCGTACTGGGCCAAGTCGTAGCCCACCGTCCACAAACCCAAAACGCCCCACGATTCGTTGACCCGCTTGTGGGGCGCTTTGGTGAGCAGGAGTGGAATAGGCGGGCCGGCAACTGACATGCATGAGAGGGGCCGCAGTTGGCGCACGCATCGTTAATGAGCCGGATGTAGGATCGATCGTTGACCTTGGTTGAAAGTGCAGTACTACAGGAGACAGCTTCGTGGCAATCTACAATCCACCAAAAGGCGAATACGTACGTCCGCCAGGAGTTCACAGAATCGATGATCCGAGGAAGACCGAATCGTTTGACTCTCACTACGTGCGAGGAGCTTACTTCCACAAAGCAGCTTTCAAAGGGTTGCATGATCGGCAGGTTGTCGATGTGGAGCTGGTTCCTGAGCCAGGCAACCCCTACGACAAGTGGGCTGTTGCGCTGCACGTCGACCGAAAACGTATCGGATACATTGGCAGTGACTATGCCTCGCTCTGGCAGGACATCGTTCGAGCTTTCAACCGTTCCGGCAAGGCAGTGGTCGCTCCGGGCCTCATCGTTGACGCCGAAGGGTGTGTAGCGACGGCTTTTCTGCCGTGGTTGCGATGGGCAAAGCCGTATGGACCAGAGTTTCATGAGGAGTGCTCAGCTATCACCGGAGCCCTAAGTTCAGGCGAAAGCGATGCACTTTTAGGAATTTTCCCAACGAGGCATTCGTCTGCGACGATTGCTCGCTTGCAAGGCCTTGCAAATCTTGCGCCATCATTGAACTGGGGATCTCAGGACCCTGGCGAGGACTTGCCGATCCAGTTGGTCTGGCATTTGCTTCGGATCTTCGACCAGCGACAAGCAGAGAAGCGAGAATCCGAGGAGCTACTGCTCAAACAGCAGCGCGCTGTAGCCTTCCGACTGCGTGCTGCTGATCGGATGTCCTTTGTTGCAATCGCAGGTAAGCTGGGTTGCTCCCCGGGGATTGCCAGTAAGCGGTACCGCCAACATGTCGAAGGCTTATCCACCAATGAAAGAAACCTGCACGAGACTCTGATGGCGGAAGGCGACTCAAACTTTGCGGAACAAGTGTTGGCCATGTACGCCGAGGGATCCAGCATTGGGTCGATTGCCAGCAGCTTGGGGAGTTCTCACGGGACAGTCTCCCGAACTCTGAAAGACTCGGGAGTCTTGATCATTGATCGCAATGCTGAAGCGCGACGTGAACGACTCGAACGATGCAGGGAAGCATGTCGCCTTCAGAGTCAGGGATCCATACGTCGGGACATAGCTGCCACCATTGGTGTGTCCGCTGGTACAGTCAAAATCCTACTGAAGGACGGGAAATTCTTTGATGCTCCCGCCACGGACAGCGAGAGACTGAGTAATGCCCGGCGGTCCCGACCTCCCGAGTTAAGCCGCCTCGATGCAACCCAAGCCGCAAGGATTCTGGGTATGACAGAGCAAAAACTGCTGGCAGCGAGAAAAGACCACGCCATGCTCGTCGAGTTGTATGGGAAGTCATTTTAGAGTTCTTGGCCTGAGGGGTCTCAAAGCCAGTACGGCGGCGATGTACTTCAAGGCCATGGGTGTGAAGCCTAGGGCCAGTTGAGGCTTCGGCGTGTCGGAGGGAAATTTTCTCTCCATTAGCGTCGTCTAATTCCACTAATCAAAAGTAAAGGCTGGGCAATTTTCCCTCAGCTGAGTCGAAATTTTCGACACGGAGGAAGTCAGAATCCGGCACGAGGACGAATCTGTACAGCGGTTCTGATATCGGCTATGGCGACATCTCTCGCCTGTAAGGAGCGACGCATCTGATTGAAAATAGGAGCCTCGCCCCAGGGGTCTGTGATTGTCAGGATGGCCGCAAATGGAATGCCTTCGGCCGGCAACGCGAACCCACTCCTTGACAATGGCTCAACGACCAGTCGGAACTGTGAGGAAGTTCCAACCCCGGCCTTCTGAGTCTTCCTTGACCACTTCTTGACGGCGCCCCACTTTTGTCCCTCCTTGACTCTTTCTCGCTCAAGGCCAGAAGTCGCCCTGGAGGTGAAGAACCCTCCGTAGGACAGTTCTCCCGTTTTAGGGTCGACTTTCTCCTGCCGCAGATACGCCTCAAGGTTTACTCGAACAGTCTCACTTCCGTAACTCAGATCTAGTGGGGGTCTGTAGACCAATGTGAGTGTGGCTTCGCCAGCGCATTTCCCATCCCGGCGCACCAACGCTTGGGGCCACTGAAAGTCAAACGATAGGGCCTTCTTGTTCTTAAGTTGCGCCTCAAAAACGAGAGTAATGGAGTGGTCGTCAGTTAGAAGAGTGTTTTCGGATACTTGGGGTAGGCCGAAGCCGACAAAGTCTTTGGAGACATGGGTCAGCTTCTTATGCGCCATGTGTGCGGGCGCTGAGGCGCCGTGGATGGCTAGGGCTGTCAGTGTCTCTCTCTTAACTGTGCCAGCAATCTTGTGGTCTATCTGTCCAAGAGTTTTCGCAACCAATGGAGCCGCATAACTTGTGCCGCAGCCCCCTACAATCTCACCCTTGGTGCTAAGCGAGTTAAGGAGATTGCCGGGATCTGCAGAACCACCGAGGTGACAAAGGTCAGGCTTACTGCCCAAAGCTAAGCCTGGACCTCGTCGTGAGTAGACGCTGGGCTTCAGATGGGCGTTCGAGGAAGTTCTAGGATCAAGGGCAGCGACGACAACGGACCTGAAGCTGTCAGCTGGCTGGTGCAGGCGATCTAAGCCGGAATGCCTGTAGTTCGCCAGCATGGCTAGGGCATCATCGGCTTGGTCTGGCCAGTCTGGGCGGAACTGGAGCTCTGGCAGGTTCCCTGTCGGCAGCACAAATATAATGTCATGTTTGTCGGCGATAGCGTCAAGACGCGCGGCAAAGGGGCTGTACACGTCGTCGCGCACCAGTTCATGGACGGCAAGGGACATGTTGAAAACGCGGGCCCCAGCTTCAACGGCCGATTCTATTTCAAAGTCCAGCTGTTCTAAGAAGTCCATAAAACCGTTCGGATAAGCCTCCGCGTACCCGTGGTCGTCGGTAATATGAAGGCCAAGATCATATATTTTGCATGGACTCTCCGCAGCTTCTGCGTGTTCATTCAAGGTTTGGGCATCGGAAATCAATGCCCCTATGAACGTGCCGTGGCTTGTGTCTTGTGCGGCGGGGTCCCCTGCAGCAGTTTGGCCAATTATCCAAGGATTCAGTGCCTCGATCGGAGCTATCCCAGTATCGATTACCCCCACCACGGGATAGCTTGCACCGCTAAGGGGCTCTCCAAAGACATGGCGTTCCCCTGTTCGTGCTTGGGTAACGGCGCTCTGGGTCGGCTCAATAATAGGTGGGAGCCAAATCTTGCGGACAAATGGCTCATCCTCTAGGACGCTCAGAACTCTCCGGAAATCCTCGGTTGTAGATTGTGAGGCCTCGCCCATGCCGAGCCGGAGAAAACCTCGTTCACTCCACCAGTCGGTGACTTGAGATGGGACGAGCGAGTGATCAATCGCTTGAAGTCGCTTCTGGAAGTTACCAAATTCCTTGAGCCGCCTACCGGATCCGCGCCAGTCCAGTTCCTCCACGGGAACAAACATCTGGATTAAAAAGTAGTGCCCAGAGCGGGGATTGCTTAACCAGGCAATCGCTTCGTCTAGAGAGAACTGCCTTCTATCACTTGCGCCGTACGGAATAATCTTTGAGATCGCCCCGACTTCGCTCCGGAGGCGGCTAGGGCTTGGCTTTACCTTCCCATGTTTGTCGGCCCGCAATCTAGTTTCAGGCTCAGCGGTTGCTATATTCCGGATTACATTGTCCATCGCACCGGCCGTGAATTCCACTAGGAGTTCACCGAAATCCGAAACACCACAGATAGGCGCTACCTCCGGTTTCAGCAGCGACTGCGTGGGCCTATGCGACTTCGCCAAAGCTCTGGTTCGGAGAGCAACTCGCGCAAATCCGGTGGTATGCCCAGACGAAGCTAGCGATGCTTTAGCAGCGCTAAATTGGCCAATAAGGTCAGACTTGTGGACATCGAAATCAAGATCACGTTCGGCAAAGAAGTCCGTATTGGAGCCTCCTGCGGTCGTCTGGATGTCGTCCACGAACGACCCGCTGTTGAGCACTATCTGAATCGGGTTATTGGCCACGGTGCTTGCCTACTTTCTCGTCCAACGACTTATTGTCGACTGCGTTGTATTAAACAGTCGAGCCAGGGATTCTTGGGTGAAACGTATCTCCTCGTCACTGCTCAACCGCCGGGCCAGCTTTTCGGAATCATCCGCAAAAATCGCCTGCCGAGGAGAATCCGAATGATCTGCGCTGAGCAACGCGTTGACGCGCAACGCGTCCAAAAGAGACTTGCGACCGGTACCGTTCATCACGAGATATCGTTTGATCGAATTACAAAGAGTTTCTATCTCCGCACCGCTTCTACCGTCGGTGAGCCACGCCAAAAAATCGATATCAACTTCTTCAACCGGTACGCCGCTCAGAAACCGGGCCACCATACGAACCCTTGACTGCGCTCCTGGCCTCGGAATCTCGACACGAGAGTCAAAGCGCCTCCAGATGGCCGCGTCAAGAAGATGCTCGTGATTGGTGATTGCGATCGTAAACCCCCGCTCACGCCTGTCATCCAAGCACTGGAGAAGCGTGTTGACAACCCGCTTGATCTCACCCAGCTCGTGAGGATCGTCTCGTACCTTTGCGACTGCGTCGAACTCATCCAGAAGCAGGATGCAGTCGTAACGGTTGGCGAACTCGAAGAGATTCGCAATATTTCTGGCCGTTGTTCCAAGGAAAGATGAGATTAGTCCATCCAGGCGGGCAGTTACAAGCGGGAGCTCCATCTGCTCCGCGATGACTTTAGCCAGTGCCGTTTTACCTGTGCCAGGTGCCCCGTATAACAACAGATTCAACGGAGGGCGAATTCCGGCCTTTATCAGCATTGCTGCACTTTGCCACTCGGCGACTAGAGCTTCGATCGCCTTGCTGAGGGGTGCATCCAGAATTGGCTCCAGACCCTTTTCTCCTTCTCCCGGAAAGACTACGGAGGCCAGTGGGGCTCCGGATTCCTTGTCAACGGGAGCTTGAACAGATCGCGTCATACGCTCGACAGAGGCTGCCGCAAGGACAACCCGTGTGGGCGCAAGTGAATCCGTTGCCTTCTTGGTAGCCAGAACGAGCGAGAGCGACTCCGCTTGGTCGCCATGCCCTTGCTTGGCCAAGGCATCGCATAGCTTGCCAATATTGCGGATCAGGGTCGGGTTTGGGGACCGCATCGCCGTTCGGCAGATCGCTAGTACCGTTGCGAAATTCTCCACGTTCTCACTCACCTACATATAAAGAAGTTAAATCCAATACACAGTAGCCTAGCATGACTAAATACTTCAATACATGCATATTTGAGGATACTTTGTGCATGATAAGTCGTGCCGAAGCATGGTCCAGCGGGGAGTTGCTTCGTACAGTCTCGACAGTCGCTCTACTGGCTGAAGCGTTCCTAACTAGATAAAAAGGGTGGTCAGAGTTCGGCCTGGTCTTCTGCGATACTGATCCAGTGAGTGGAGCTGAAATTGACGAAACGGTAGTCGACGTCCTCAAGAGGATCGACACAGATGACCATTTTGCGATTCTGCTTGGCGCGGGCGCATCGGCTGGCGCCGGCCTGCCAGATTGGAACACCTTGTCTTGTAGGCTGCTGATGCTCAGCGGTGCTATCGCGGACGAGAATACCGCTATCGCATTCTTGGCTGCCCAAGATCCGGCACTGGCCGCGGAGGCTGCCAAATCCGCGTCAGTGGACTGGGAACAGATCCTAGTTGAGGCACTCTATGGTGGAGGTATAGTAGCTCCGGAACCTGGGGCGCTCCATTTGGCGGCGGCAAACCTAGCCATTGCTCGCAATCCGGGTGATGTCGAAATCTTCACTCTGAACTTTGATCTGCTTATTGAGGCAGCGCTCAGCGAAGTCGCTGAGGAAGTAGGAAAGTCCATTTCGCTCTTCACCCGCACAGCCGGGATGCCAAGAGCTAAGCCAGCCCAATACGAGGTACATCATCTTCACGGGGCGATCGACCCTGACTCTAGACAAGCAACAGACATAGTCTTGACCTTGTCAGAATTTAACAAACTCGTCGTAGAGCCGCACCCGTGGCAGGCTACGGCCTTGGATAATGCGCTCCAACGAGGCCCGCTGATACTTGCCGGAACCTCCTACCGTGATGCCGACATAAGATCGTGGCTCCATGGCCTGAGTGCAGCTACCAAAGATCGGGTGGTCGTTTTTCTTGCCCGACAAGGCCTAGGCTTGAACAAGGAGCAATTCTCCAAGGTTCAGGGCGCTCTGGAGCAGCAATGGACTGCCATCGGAGTCCAGCCCATCATCACGCAAGACCATGCAGATGCAGCGCAGGCCCTTAAGGAGTTGCCGCACCTGGGAAACCCCGGCTATCTCTCGCCTCGTTCACGTTCGCAAGTTTTGTGGCGTCATTGCCTTGATAATTTTGCAACTCTTCAACAGGACCACTCGGCTGTGCTTGAGGGCCACTTGCGTCACTTAATGACCACCGTGGGGGTGCCTGCGAACCTCGTCCTATGGTTGTCGGACGGTGAAGGATCCGCGGTGCGCTGGTCTGCACCAGACCGCATCTACAAGAATCCTGATTCCTTGCGACAGGTTCCGACGGGACACGACAGTCCTTGGATTGTCGGTCAGTGTTTGGGGAGCAATGAAGTGATCGCTGAGGATCTAAACGGACTTTCGGACGATATTCGGAGATGGAAACACGTTATAGCGCTGCCTATCACTGTGGAGCGCAACGGGGGGCCAGCCTTCACGTACGCAGCCATAACGGCCGCCCTCACTGAAACGCCAGAGGCTTCGGTGCTTGACAGCTGGATCGATGGGCTGAGCACCATCGCTGAAGACTGGTCTGACATGCTCAGTCTTCTATAGTAGACACCGATTCCGACCAAGCCTCTTCTAAAGTGTCGAGGATTAGCGATAGAGTATTAACGATAGGAGGGTTCTCGATGAAGTCAACAGAAAAGACTACAGTTCAGGAACTGCGGAAGGGCGTGTATCGATTGACGTCTGCGGGCAGTCGCAGCGCAGTCACGGGCAAGTTCACGTCCCCGAAATCCTCGAGCCAAGGGCAGCTGAGTTCTGTCGCTCTTCGCGGCACCAACACGGAAAAAAAGCCTCGAGGTTAATGCTGATCGACCGGAGTTCTTTCTGCAGCATGCTGGGGGATCCGGTTCTAGGGCAGTGGTCAAACGCCCAATCTTCCCTACGAGAGTATGAGCTGGAGGGTGCAGGTTATCCAGGTATCATGCTGAGCGCCGCTTTTCGTGTCCCGGCCGGTTGACGGGATTCTACAAGTACCGCGTAATGCCCACGGCATCAGAGTGCCGGAGCGCTATCTCAGTATCAGTCGTATGTCAGGTCTGGCTGTCGATGATGATGGAGCCGCATGCCTTTTCCATTGGGATTTATGTGTCTACACCGCCGCCAGAGGCCCGCACTGGGGAAATTTGATCCGACTGTTGTTCAGCGGCACGAGAGCATGAAGTTACAACCGACTCTCCATAAACCCTCCAGAATGAACGGAAACTGGCGACTATTTAGTACCTTCTATTGTTCCGGTTCGCAACCTAGAACAATGGCCAAAATGGGGTATTGACAAGGGTTAATGGTCCTGTTTTTCTAAAGCGGGGGTCGTCGGTTCGAATCCGACAGGGGGCCCAAATTTTTTCTGCCGAGTGGGTAGATAATGTCCCTTAGGCCAGTGCCTAAGGGACATTATCTACCCACTCGGCGTTTAAGCGGGTGGGCCGCTTAAACGGGTTAAGCAGGCGGCGAACGCCTAGAGCCAAGCACCCTCATTTCCGTTAGCCTCGAAGTATTGGAACGTAATCATCGGACCATGCAGTAATCGGACTAAGAGGAGTCATTATGAAAGCTTCACCGACACTGACCAACAACCTTCAGGCCGTTCTGGCTGACTTGATTGAGCTTCACCTCCAAGGCAAGCAAGCACACTGGAACATCGTGGGCGCCAACTTCCGCGACCTTCACCTGCAGCTAGACGAAGTGATCGCCGATGCCCGAACTTTCACCGATGAAATTGCTGAGCGTATGCGTGCCCTTCATGCAGTTCCGGACGGTCGCAGCGCCTCCGTAGCTAAAACCACTTCGATCGAACCGTTCCCGGACGGCCTCATCAACACCAAGGACGCCGTGGACCGGGTTGTTGCCGCCCTCGAGGCTACTGTGGGCACGGTCCGCAAGGTCCACGACCAGGTTGATGAAGAGGACCCCACCTCGGCTGACTTGCTGCACGCCGTGATCGCCAAGCTTGAGCAGTACGCGTGGATGATCGGCGCGGAAAACATGAAGACCAACACCTCAGTCACCACCCCGGATCACAAGTAAAACCCGGATCACAAGTAAAAACAGCAAAATTACGACGGCGGCACTCGGCCAGGAATCCCCGTGGACTCCCAGCCGGGTGCCGCTGTTCTGAGGCGCAGAAATCGCTGCGCTTACCTCCCTGAAAGTGGGAGTAGCATCGGCGTATGAGCTCTCTACCGGCACTTGCAATCACTGGTTCCACTGGTCAATTGGGTGGGGCTGTTGCACGTATTTTGGCTGACGCAGGCGTTGCGCAACGGTTACTGGTCCGGGACCACTCGCGGGCACGTCAACTTCCTGGGGCAGAAGCCGTCCTGGTGAATTATTCGGACACCACTTTCACTCAAGAGGCGCTGGCCGGGGCCAAAACGTTGTTCTTTGTTTCCGCTGCCGAGGCTGAGGACCGGCTCCAACAACACTTCAACGTGGTGGACGCCGCCGCGGCTGCAGGGGTGGAACACATGGTGTACACCTCATTTTTTGGTGCGGCACCTGATGCCACCTTCACACTAGGCAGAGACCACTATGCCACCGAGGAGCACATCCGGAACTCGGGTATGGCGTATACCTTTTTACGGGATAACTTCTACATCGACTTCTTCGCAGCCCTTGCCGGAGAAGACGGCGTGATCCGCGGCCCAGCGGGCAGCGGAACCGTAGCGGCAGTGACGCGTGCGGACGTAGCGGAAGTAGCCGCCGTCGTACTTCAAAACCCAAGCCAGCACCGCAACCGCACTTACAGTCTCACCGGGCCCGAGGAGCTCACGCTCGGTGAGGTGGCTGAAATTCTTAGTGCCGAAACAGGCCAGCAGGTGCGTTATCACAACGAAACGGTGGACGAAGCGTACGAGTCTCGCGCTTCCTACAGCGCACCGCCGTGGCAACTTGACGCGTGGGTGAGCACCTACACTGCCATTGCGAATGGCGAACTGTCCGGCACCACCACAGACGTTTTTGACATCACCGGACATCGTCCGCGGAGTCTGCGGGAATTCCTTCAAGACGAGGGGCAAAACTAGAGCTTCCGCGGTTTGCTGTGGGACCTGTGGTGTAGGACAATGGAAGCTGTGACTACGGTCACCCAACTGAATATGCCAGTGATCTGCGGCGGGAGAGTCCTGCAAGTAGGTACATGCAGGCGCCGTAGGAGCAATACCTCCCCAGGAATCTCTCAGGCCCATGTACCGCCGCGGCAAGGCAACTCTGGAAAGTAGTCAGGCGTCAGCCGTGGCTCACCGACGGTGCAAGCGATAGGTCTAAGACCCCGCGGAATCTCTCAGGTCCAATACAGAGCGGGGAGGAACCACCATCGCTGTGGCGTATCCTGCGCCGCCCAAGTATTGGAGTTCCTTCGTGACGGTTAGTTCCACCTCCACCACCTTCGTAGACCGCCATATTGGTGCCCGGCGCGAAGCTGACATCAACACCATGCTCAAGGCTGTTGGCCACAGCAGTGTCGACTCGCTTGTGGACACTGCAGTGCCCAAGGACATCCGCCAAGAAGTGGCTCTGACCTTGCAAGACGCCCTGAGTGAAGTTGAAGTTTTGGAAGGTCTGCGCAAGCTTGCCAGCAAGAACAAAACCGCCGTTCAGCTGATTGGCCAGGGCTACTACAACACCGTCACGCCCGCCGTGATCCGCCGCAACATCCTCGAAGCCCCCGCCTGGTACACGGCTTACACTCCGTACCAGCCCGAGATTTCTCAGGGCCGCCTCGAAGCACTCCTGAACTTCCAGAGCATGGTCCAAGACTTGGTGGGCCTGCCGATCGCTAACGCCTCCCTGCTGGATGAAGCCACCGCCGTGGCCGAGGCAGTGCTCTTGATGCGCCGGGCCAACAAAAATAAGGACGCCAAGGACGGCAAAACCGTTCTGGACGCTGATCTGCTGCCGCAGACCATCGCCATTGTTCAGGGCCGTGCCGAAGCCTTGGGTTTCGAGGTGGAGGTCGCTGACCTTTCCACCCGACTGCCCGAGGGCGCCATCAACGGCATCGTTCTTCAGCAGCCCGGCGTTTCCGGCCACGTGTTTGACCACGCCCCGGTGATCGCCGCTGCCAAAGAACGTGGCGCTATGGTCACTGTTGCCGCCGATCTGCTTTCCCTCACATTGATCACCCCTCCCGGTGAGCAGGGCGCAGACGTTGCAGTGGGTTCCGCTCAGCGCTTGGGTGTTCCTTTGTTCTTTGGTGGCCCGCACGCCGCCTACATGGCGGTTCAAAAGGGACTTGAGCGTTCCATGCCGGGCCGCCTGGTGGGCGTTTCCAAGGACAACGCCGGAACCCCCGCCTACCGCTTGGCGCTCCAGACCCGCGAGCAGCACATTCGCCGTGAAAAGGCCACGTCCAACATCTGCACCGCGCAAGCGCTGCTGGCTATTGTGTCCTCCTTCTACGCTGTGTATCACGGCCCGGACGGGCTCAAAGCGATCGCCGAGACCACCCACAACCATGCACGGAGCCTCGCCACCGCGCTGCGGGCTGCTGGTCTGGAACTGGCTCACACAAGCTTCTTTGACACCCTCACGGTGAAGGTTCCCGGCAAGGGCGCCCAGATCATTGCGGACGCCGAAGCCAAAGGCCTGAACCTGCGCCCCATTGACGCTGACACAGTGGGCATCTCGGTTGACGAGACCACCACTGAGCAAATTGTTGCAGCAGTCGCTGAAGTGTTTGGCGCAACGGTTGACGCTCACAAGATGAGCGAAGAATTTTCCCTAGCTTCCGGCGTCGAACGTGTCTCTGACTATCTTCAGCACCCGGTCTTCAACACGCACCGCTCCGAAACCCAGCTCCTTCGCTACATTCGCAAGCTCTCCGACCGTGACTTGGCACTGGACCGCACCATGATCCCGCTGGGTTCGTGCACCATGAAGCTCAATGCCACGGCCGAGATGGAAGCAATCAGCTGGCCCGAGTTCGCTTCGATCCACCCCTTCGCCCCGGAATCCCAGACCGAGGGATGGCGTGAACTGATCGACGGGCTTGAAGCTGACCTCGCTGAAATCACTGGCTACGATCAGGTCTCCATCCAGCCGAACGCTGGCTCACAGGGCGAGCTCGCCGGCCTGCTGGCCATCCGTGGATACCACCGCTCCCGTGGCGACGAACAGCGCAACATTTGCCTCATCCCAGCCTCCGCGCACGGCACCAACGCTGCCTCCGCGGTGCTCGCCGGAATGAAGGTTGTGGTGGTGGCTACCGCCGCCGACGGCACCATCGATCACGCTGATTTGAAAGCAAAAATTGAGGCCAACAAGGACGTCCTTGCGGCGATTATGATCACCTACCCGTCCACTCACGGTGTGTACGACGCCGATGTGCGCGAAGTGTGCGACGCCGTCCACGCCGCTGGTGGTCAGGTGTACATCGACGGCGCTAACCTCAACGCGCTGGTCGGTTTGGCCCAGCCTGGCAAGTTTGGCGGCGACGTCTCCCACCTGAACCTGCACAAGACGTTCTGCATCCCACACGGTGGTGGTGGACCCGGCGTTGGCCCGGTTGCCGCAAAGGCCCACTTGGCTCCCTTTATGCCGGGTAACGCAGCGGATGCAGCCAACGGTGAATCCGGTACGCCGATCTCCGCTTCACGCTACGGCTCTGCCGGAGTGCTGCCGATTTCCTGGGCTTACGTGAAGCTAATGGGCGGTGCCGGTTTGACCGAAGCCACCAAGTCAGCACTGCTCGCAGCTAACTACATTGCCGCACGCTTGAACGAGCACTTCCCGGTCCTTTACACGGGTGAAGGCGGACTCGTAGCTCACGAGTGCATCCTTGACCTGCGCGAACTCACCGCCAAAACGGGCGTCACAGCCGAGGACGTGGCCAAGCGGCTCATCGACTACGGTTTCCACGCACCGACCCTCGCGTTCCCGGTAGCCGGAACTCTGATGGTGGAGCCCACAGAATCCGAAGACCTCGGCGAGATTGACCGGTTTATCACCGCCATGATCTCCATCAAGGGCGAGATTGACCAAGTGCTGCACAACGAGTTCACCCTCGAGGACAGCCCGCTGCGCAACGCACCGCACACGGCCGCAGCAGTGGTGTCCTCCGATTGGAACCGCAGCTACCCGCGCGAACAGGCTGCCTTCCCGGTTCACTCGCTTAAACAGGACAAGTACTTCCCGCCGGTTGGCCGCATCGACGGCGCCGCCGGTGACCGCAACCTGGTCTGCTCTTGCCCGCCTCTCTCCGACTTCGAAGACTAAGGATCCCCAACATGACTGAGAATCACACAGCCCTGTACTCCGAACACGAAAAAGCCGGAGCCTCCTTCACCGACTTCGGTGGCTGGCAAATGCCACTGAAGTACGGCTCCGAACTGGCCGAGCACCACGCAGTACGCAAAGCAGCTGGCCTCTTTGACCTCTCCCACATGGGCGAAGTGTGGGTCAGCGGCCCGGATGCAGGCGCATTCCTTGACTATGCGCTCGTGGGTAAGCTCTCCGCCGTCGCCGTGGGCAAGGCTAAGTACTCGCTGATTTGCGCCGAGGACGGCGGCATCATTGATGACCTGATCTCTTACCGCCGCGCTGATGACAACTACCTCGTGGTGCCCAACGCTGGCAACGCCAAAGTAGTGGCGGAAGCGCTCGCCGAGCGTGCAGCAAATTTTGACGTGCAGGTTCGGGATGCCTCGGCAGAAACCTCGCTGATAGCGGTTCAGGGACCCAATGCTGAAGCCATTTTGCTGAGCCTGATCCCGGCAGCTCAACACTCACTGATTACCGAGCTGAAGTACTACGCCGCCGTTGAGGTGGGCATTTTGTTCAACGGTGGCTCGCAGAACTTGCTGGTAGCTCGCACGGGTTACACCGGTGAGGACGGCTTTGAAATCTATGTTGCCAACCAGGACGCTGCAGCCTTGTGGCAGGCACTCTTGGCTACCGGGGCGGACCACGGTCTCATCCCGGCAGGCCTCGCATCCCGCGACTCATTGCGCCTGGAAGCCGGAATGCCGCTTTACGGCAATGAGCTCTCGCTCCAGCGCACTCCCTTTGACGCCGGGCTGGGTCCGGTAGTTGCGCTGAAGTCCAAAGAAGGCGACTTTGTGGGACGGGCTGCGTTGGAAGCGGCGAAGGAAGCCGGTTCCGCTCAGGTTCTGGTGGGTCTGAAGGGCTTGGGTCGCCGTGCCGGACGTGGGCACTACCCGGTGACCAAGGATGGTGTCACAGTAGGTGAAGTGACTTCTGGCCAGCCGAGCCCCACCTTGGGCTACCCCGTAGCCTTGGCATACGTGGATGCCGAGTACGCCGAAGTTGGCACAGCATTAGACATCGATTTGCGTGGAAAGTCCGAGCCTTTTGAGGTTGTGGCTTTGCCGTTCTACAAGCGTCAGAAATAGAAAAGGACCGAACTGTTATGGCAAAAGTTGCACCGGAACTCCAGTACTCCGACGAACACGAATGGGTGGCCCGCGAGGCTGACAACGTAGTGAGCATCGGCATTTCTGCGATCGCCACAGACGCCTTGGGTGACATTGTGTACGTGGATCTGCCGGAAATTGGTTCTTCCGTTACTGCCGGGGAAACCTGCGGCGAGGTGGAATCCACCAAGTCCGTCTCTGATCTGTACGCCCCCGTCACCGGCGAAGTCACGGAGATCAACTCTGCAGTGATTGATGACCCTGCATTGATCAACAATGACCCCTATGGCGCTGGCTGGCTGTTCAAGGTTGCAGCCACCGAGGATGGTCCTTTGCTTTCCGCACAGGAGTACGCCTCCAAAAACGGTGGCGAACTGTGACCACCTTTGAGCAGGTTGTAGCGCCGTCGCTCGACGCGCAACTGAGCGATCTGGATCCGGAAATTTCGGTCAAGATCAACGATGAATTGGCTCGCCAGCGCGGTGGATTGGAAATGATCGCCTCGGAGAACCACACGGCTGTTGCTGTGATGCAGGCGCAGGGTTCTGTGCTGACCAACAAGTACGCAGAGGGTTACCCGGGCAAGCGCTACTACGGTGGCTGCGAGCACGTTGACGTTGTTGAGCAGCTCGCCATTGACCGTGTGAAGGCGCTGTTCGGCGCCGAGTACGCCAACGTGCAGCCACACTCTGGCGCTCAGGCCAACGCCTCGGTGATGCACGCGCTCATCAAGCCGGGGGACACCATCATGGGCCTGAACTTGGCTCACGGCGGTCACCTCACGCACGGGATGCGCATCAACTTCTCCGGACGCCTCTACAACGTAGTTCCTTACGGCGTTCGCGAAGATACTCACACGGTGGACATGGCCGAGGTGGAGCGTCTTGCTCTCGAGCACAAACCGGCGCTAATCGTTGCCGGTTGGTCTGCATACGCCCGTCAGCTGGACTTTGCCGAGTTCCGCCGGATTGCTGATGCTGTTGGCGCTTATTTGATGGTGGACATGGCGCACTTCGCTGGATTGGTTGCAGCTGGCCTGCACCCGAGCCCGGTGCCGCACGCCCACGTCACCACTTCCACAACACACAAAACCCTTGCGGGTCCGCGTGGTGGAATCATCCTTTCCAATGACGCTGACATAGCTAAGAAGATCAACTCTGCAGTGTTCCCCGGCCAGCAGGGTGGCCCCTTGGAGCACGTGATTGCCGGTAAAGCTGTGGCGTTCAAGATTGCTGCATTGCCCGAGTTCAAGGAACGCCAAGAACGAGTGCTTCTGGGCGCCCGTATTTTGGCCGATCGTCTCATCCAGGACGATGTTGCGTCCAAGGGCATCTCGGTGATCTCCGGTGGCACGGATGTTCACTTGGTGCTGGTTGATCTGCGAAATTGTGACTTGGACGGTCAGCAGGCCGAGGATCGTCTCGCGGAAATCGACATCACGGTCAACCGCAACGCTGTACCTTTCGATCCGCGCCCGCCGATGGTCACCTCCGGTTTGCGTATCGGAACGCCTGCGTTGGCGACCCGCGGCTTCGGCGAAGCGGCTTTTGTGGAAGTTGCTGACATCATTGCTGAGGCGCTAATGGCCGACGCCGGAACGGACCTTTCGGGGCTCCGTCACCGTGTGGAGATACTCGCCGCCGCGCACCCGCTGTACCCAGGGCTCTAGCAGCCCCCGAGTTGGCACTTCGCGCGCATGTTTCCTCGAAACACCCGCGCGAAGTGCCAACTCGATCAAATATTTAGTAAGGAAATCACATGGCCGTTGGCGTCTTCGATCTGTTTTCGATCGGAATTGGTCCGTCCAGTTCTCACACCGTTGGTCCCATGCGGGCCGCCGCGGTGTTCGCAAGCGAGCTCAAAGACAAAGGCGTCCTAGAAAACGTGGCTTCGCTGCGCGTGGACTTATATGGCTCGCTCGCTGCCACGGGCAAAGGCCACGGGACCATGACCGCCGTGCTGCTGGGCCTTGAGGGCTTTTATCCGGACTTGATCCTCCCCGAAGAGGTGGAGGAACGTCTGGCTGCGATTGAATCCAGCGGGGAACTGCAGCTAGGCGGCTCACAAACCCTCGCCTACAGTGTGCCGGACATGATCCTGCACCCGCTCACAGTGCTGGCACGCCACACTAACGGGATGAAGTTCGCGGTCACTGATGCTGCGGGCGAAGTACTTCACGAGGCCACCTTTTTCTCGGTGGGTGGCGGTTTTATTGTTCGCGAAGGCGAAGAAGATGCGGCCCTCAAAGAGCTGGCGGAGTCCAAAAAAGAACTGCCACTGCCGTTCCGCACCGCAGCAGAACTCTTGGGCCGTTGTTCGTCCAAGGGACTGGGCATCTCGGACATTATGTACATCAACGAACGCGCGTCCCGCACGGATGAAGAAATTCGTGAGGGGCTCCTGCACATCTATTCGGTGATGGAAGCCTGTGTTGAAAAGAGCATCAAACGCGAAGGCTTGCTACCCGGCGGACTGAAAGTTCGTCGTCGTGCTCCGGACTGGCACATCCGCCTACTCAAGGAGGACAAGGACCGGGATCCCAAGTATTGGCAAGAGTGGGTTAACTTGGTGGCGCTGGCTGTCAACGAGGAAAACGCCTCGGGCGGACGAGTGGTGACTGCCCCTACCAACGGCGCCGCTGGCATCATCCCTGCCGTCTTGTACTACGCCTTGCACTTTGCCCCCGGTATGGAAAACGCCACTCAAGCAGACCGCGACGACGTGGTGATCAAGTTCCTGCTCACGGCTGGTGCTATCGGGGTGCTTTACAAGGAACAGGCGTCCATTTCTGGCGCCGAGGTTGGTTGCCAGGGTGAGGTGGGTTCAGCCTCGTCCATGGCTGCTGCAGGGCTCGCCGAGGTTATGGGCGGTACTCCGGCGCAAGTAGAAAACGCTGCCGAAATTGCCATGGAACACAACCTTGGCCTCACGTGTGATCCCATCGGCGGGCTGGTCCAAGTTCCGTGCATCGAACGCAACGCCATTGCTGCAGCGAAAGCTATCAATGCCGCCAAAATGGCACTCTGGGGGGACGGCTCACACAGGGTCTCCTTGGATGAAGTGATCATCACTATGCGTGAGACCGGCAAGGACATGAGCTCCAAGTACAAGGAAACTGCGATGGGCGGCTTGGCCGTGAACGTCGTGGAGTGCTGAGACTCGCCAGATAGACTGGCAGCTGTATTCACCTGCCGCTGCTACGAACGGACACTGCACCCTTGCGCGAAATTACCGCCCGTTTTGCTTCCGCTGAGGAAATCAAGAACTGGGACTCCCACGTTATTGCCAACCCCAATGGCGGCAACTTGCTGCAGTCTGAAGCGTTCGCCGAGGTTAAACAGCACTTCGGTTGGAAGCCGCTCTACATGGTCTACGAAGGCGCAAAATACACCAGCTACAACCTAGTGCTGGAGAAGTCCTTCCCGGTCATCGGCAAGCTGTGGTACATGATCAAAGGCCCGGACGTGGCTCACGTGGAGGACATCCCCGCGATCCTCAAAGCCAATGCAGCGTTTGTTCGCCGCGCACGGCTAGGCGTTTTTGCCATCAAAATTGAGCCGGACATCATTAAATCCCCAGAGGCTCAGGCAGTCCTTGAGGGTGCCGGTTTGATCAAAACGCACAATCTGCAGCCCAACGATTCCACAGCCCTGTTGGATATCACGCCTGAAGATAATCAGCTTCTGCGCAACTTGCACAGCCGGGGCCGCAACGCCGTGCGCCGCGCAATCCGTGAGGGCGTAGAAGTGCGCAACATGGAACCCACCGACGCAAACTTCCGCTCCATGTATGCGCTGATGACCAATACGGTGGAGGCTAAGTCGCAGGTGCGGGTTCGCGAATACGGGTATTACAAACAGTTTTGGACCAACTTCATCAAACGCGATCAGGGCCGCTTGCTGTTCGTTTTTGAAAACGGTGTGCCTTCGGTAGGTGCCTTTGTGATCAACTATGGCCGCAAGGGAACCTACAAGGACGGTGGCTCGCTCCAGAAACGCAGCCAGTACGGCGACTCCCACCTGGTCCAATGGACGGCCATCAACCAGCTCAAAGAGCTTGGCTGCACAGAGTATGACTTCTGTGGAACCCCGCCCAGCGACCAGCTCAAGGACACCTCCAACCCCTTCCATGGTTTGGGGCTGTTCAAGACCAGCTTCTCTAAAACCGTCACGGATTTTGTGGGCTGCTATGACCAAGTCCTGAGCCCCATCAAATACAAGGCGTGGACAGCGGGAGCCGAACGAGTGGCCCGTCAGCTGTACACACGCCGCACCGGCAAGCAGTTCTACTAAAGCTGCCACCTAGCTTCTGCAAAGGAACCGCGGCTAGGGTAAAACACTTGGCATCGGACTAGTGGCGAGGAGGGCTTAATGGCGATTGATTCAACGGGTAGTGAACAGAACCCGCAAACTGACGGTCTGCCCAAGACCGAGCCCCTAACGCCGTCGCAAATTCGAGCCAATGCCTCTGCCCGCCGTATGTTGCGCCGTCTAGTCCAAGGCGAGCACCCACCCACGGCACCTTTGAGCATTGTGGACCGCCTCGCCGGCAGCCCCTATGCGAACCCGACTATTCAGGTCAGCGGTATTGATGCCTCGGCCCGCAAAACCATCGACTTTGCGCTGCACCTAGCTGAGACCATGTTCCGTTACGGTGCTGGTGCTTTGGAAGTGGAGACTTCCATCATTGCTGTCACAGCGGCGTTGGGGCTGAAGAACATCGAAGTGGACATCACCAACCAATCGGTGGCCATCAACCATGCGCCAAAGGACCAAACGCCTATCTCACTTTTGCGTGTGGTGCGCTCATGGACCAACAACTACGCCGGCTTGGCAGAAGTTCACCAGCTGGTCACTGACATTATTGCCGGGGGTGTGGGCCGGGCCGAGGCGGTCAAGCGACTCGACACCATCACGCGCAGCACCAAACCGTTCCCGCGCTGGATGGTCACCATGGCCTTCGGTGTGTTCGCGGCGGTCATTGTTGGTGTGCTCGGTGGTGGGATTGGTGCATCGGCCATCGCCTTTGTCTCCAACCTCGCGGTGAGCCTTTTGGCCCGGCAACTGGCCAAATGGCGTGTTCCGGACTTTTTTATTACTTCCGCATGCTCATTTTTGGTGACCTTTATTGCGCTGCTGTTGTGGCGTCTAGGCCTGGGTATTCCACCATCCATTGTGGTGGTGGGCGGTATCTTGCTGCTTTTGCCCACTGGTCGGCTGGTCTCTTCGGTGCAAGATGCGATTAACGGCTTCCCGGTGACAGCTGCCGGACGGTTTTTGTCCACGATGCTTACCTTTGGTGCGTTGGTGGCTGGAATCGCTGTGGCATTTGTTCTGGGCGATATGACCGGTATGGCTGAGATTGACGTGACGGCAACCTTCCCACCTGCCTACCCGTTCTGGGTTTTAGTGGGTTTTGTAGCCATCGCCGTTGTGGCAATTGGTATCACCGAGCAGACCTCGTGGAAGCTTTTATTGCCTACCGCAGCTGTGGGTGTGGTGGGTTACTTGGTCCTGGAGGGTGCCCTGTTGATCGGCATTGGGGACCGGCTTTCACCGGCCGTTTCCGCCGTGGTGATCGGCATTTTGGCTCGCGTTTTTGCCTTGCGGATGGGTGCCCCACAGCTGGTGGTTGCCGTCCCTGCCGCCTTGATTTTGCTGCCCGGATTAAAGATATTCCGTTCCATGTATGTTTTGACGATCGCGGAATCGAACATCCTTTCCGGCACTGGCGGTATGGTCAACGCAGGCGCCATAGTGCTCGGCGTTGCAGCGGGAGTTGTGCTCGGTGACAGCCTGGCACGCCCCATGACCAAGGGCCTTGGAAGTAATGAACGACGGCGGATTCGCCGCCGCTAGCGTCTGGTTCAGCGAGTCAGAACTGTTTACTGACGCTCGGTCACCCGGTTCCCTGGAGGCTGTGGCACCCGGAAGGCCGGGGAGGTACGCGTCGACGGTTTAGGTATGGAGAGCTAGATCTTGCCTACTGGCGTTTTCTTCTCAGCCTGGAATTCATCTTCAACCCGACCCATGGCCCAGTACCCGGAGAGCGAGACTTGGCTACGTTCGAGCCCAAACTGGGTAAAGAGCACTGCCCGGAGGGACTTCATATAGCCGCGCTCGCCGTGTACAAAGGCGTAAACGCGAGCCTCGGGCAGTTGAATTCCACTCACGGCATTGATCAGCATGTCACTTGCCCCGGCCGGAATACCTTCGCGGAACAGCCACTGAACCTGAACGCCCTCTGGGGCATCAATAGCTTGCACGTCGGCTTGCGAGTTGACCTCCAAGACAGCCGCTCCCTTGGCGTCCCGGGGCAAGTATTCCAGAGCGGCTGAGATCGCCGGAACCGCAGCATCGTCGCCAGCAAATAAGTGCCATTCGGTATCCACCGCGGGGGAGTAGGCGCCGCCCGGGCCAGTGAAGACCAGTGCATCACCTGGCTGGGCGTCACGGGCCCACGGGCCAGCCAAGCCTTCGTCACCGTGAACCACAAAATCGATGGCGAGCTCTTGGGCAGCCTCATCAACCCACCGAATGGTGTACGTGCGTGTGAAGGGCCACTGCTCACGTGGAAAGTCTTCACGAATCTGCCACAGATCCAACGGCAAGGGGTACTCGATGCCACGCTGCGGGAAGGCGATTTTGATATAGCGATCAGTGAAGTCATTGTTCACAAATGAGGCGAACCCCGGGCCGCCAGCAATGATCCGTACCATGTGCTCGCTCAACGATCCCTTGCGCAAAACCTCCAGCGTTATTTGTGGCCGGCTCTTGGCAGGAGCGCTGGTGGACACGGGAGTTACCGGGTTTGAAGTCATGGATAAAGACTAGTCGGGGCGGCTGGGAGTTATGTCAGCTCCCAACTAACGGGCGCGGCACCCTGTAGTTCAAGCAATTCGTTCACCCGGCTAAAAGGCTTGGACCCAAAAAAGCCTCGGCTCGCGGACAATGGCGAGGGATGTGCGCTGACCACACTCGGGAACTCATTCACTAAAGGAAGAACCTGTTGAGCGTCTTTGCCCCACAGTACTGAAACCAGCGGCAAGGGGTGACCCAAGGCGTCCAGACGCGTGGCCAACGCAATCACTGCCGCCGTCGTAATTTCATCCCAGCCCAGCGAACGGTGTGAAGCGGCCGCCCCAGAACGTACTGTCAGGGTTCGGTTCAGGAGCAGTACACCTTGCCGGGACCAGCCGCTGAGGTCACCGTGAGCTGGAGGGTGGATGCCCAAGTCAGAGGAGAGTTCTTTATAGATGTTGTTCAGGCTCCGGGGGAGGGGGCGGACCGAGCCATTAACAGAGAAAGACAAACCCATCGCATGACCCGGGGTGGGATAGGGGTCTTGACCCACAATCAGGACTTTGACGTTCTCCAGTGGAAGCGCGAAGGCGGCAAAAACTGCGCTCGCTGCCGGGAGGACACTGCACGGGGCTGCGGCTTCCTCAGCTGCGAGACGCTCCAAAACTCGGCGCAAGGCCGGTTCAACCGGGGTCAAGGCGGGGACCCAGCTGCGATGAACCAATTCTTCCAAGGCTTGTGAACGGAGGTCCACATAGCTGGGACCGCTTTGGGCCGCTGTGGCAGGCAGTTCGAAGAGGGCTTCTGGATCACTCACCCGTCCATCTTGCACCACGTAGGTGCACTATCGCCCAAACGTGCTGACAGTGAGGAAGACACTCGAATGACATGGATGTAATTCGGTTCTAGTATGGAAGGAGCGTCGAACGGAAAGGGGCATCAGAATGTCTACTGCAGCGCAAGCAGCACCCGGCTATGGAACCGCCTCCGGACACGCCCAAACCGAGCCCAAAACTGGTGAACTCGGCACCGGTGAATCGTTCGAATTCGCACTCCGCTCTGACTCGGCCCTCAATGAGCGTGAACAGCAGATGCTGGCCCTCGAACGCCAGTGGTGGAAATATGCCGGAGCCAAAGAACAAGCCATTCGTGAACTCTTCGACCTCTCCGCAACGCATTACTACCAACTGCTGAATTCGCTCATCGACACTGAAGCGGCTCTGGCCCACGATCCCATGCTGGTCAAGAGATTGCGTAGACTAAGGACGTCACGTCAGAGGGCACGCACCGCCCGGCGCTTGGGGTCTGACGCATAAGTTTCGGGTCTCGCCCGGCTAGAACACCAGCAAGGACTCCGATAACCATGAGCAAATACCCGCGCGACGAATTTGATCGTGTCCCAGAATCCGCGGGCCGCCAGGGCGTCCACCGCGCCGCCGAATCCACACCACCGCGAGCAGCTCTCGCTCCTGTGTTGATCGCTGGCGCTGCCGCACTGTTGATTGGTCTTTTGGCTTACTTTGTGGTCCCGCAGATCACCGGCAAGCAAGTAGCGGCGAGCCCAAGTTCCAGCTCGCCAGCGAGCACAGCCAGCACAACCACCGCCCCGGCCGCTACATCACCAGCGAGCACAGGGCCAGCAACTACAGGGCCAGCAACTACAGCGCCGGCAACCACTGCGCCAGCTACTGAATCGGCGACGCCGAGCCAAACACCAACGCCCAGCGAGGCTGGCGAGGACAAAACTGTTCCCGTCTCGGTCTACAACGCCACGACAACCGCTGGACTTGGGGCGAGCGTAGGATCAAATCTTCAGAATAATGGCTGGACCTTGGGTGCGGTGGCCAACTGGCAGGGCGCACAGCAATCCACCTCGGTGATCTTCTACAACGGTGCCGTGCAGAAGGCCAACGCAGAGGCGCTGGGGAAGCTGCTGAATATTACTGTTCTGGTTGATACTCCGGACCTAGGGGAGCCTATTTCCGTTGTTTTGGGACCTGGGTTTCAGTAAACAATCGTGAGGATTTCAAGCATGAAGCGCAGCGTTGCCGTGATGATCGCCGGGTTGTTGGCCGCATCGGTGGCTGCCTGCTCGCCGAGCGGTGACAATGCGCGTACTGCCGATGTGCAAGCCAGCGGCGACGCCACCTTGCGGATTGGGCTCATTCTGGATAATTCAGGGAGCCAATCGTTCCTCAACGATTCTGCGCAAGCCGCTGTGAAACTTGCGGTCAAAGAGATCAATGATGCCGGTGGGCACAAGGGCAAAGACGTTGAACTTTTGCCGGTTTACCTCGGGCGGGACACAGCCGAACAGGCCCGCCGTATGGTTGAAGCCAAAGCAGACGCAGTGATTGGCCCCACCGATTCCTCGAACGTGGGACCGGCTGTGGATGTTCTGGCTAAAGCACATACGGTACTGATTTCCCCAGCCGCCACAGCCAACGCCCTCAGTACGTACAAGAGCAACGGTTACTTCTTCCGCACTATCGCCACGGACTCAGCGCAAGCACCAGTATTGGTCAAACTGGCCAAGGATGGTGGCGCGCACTCGGTGGCAGTGCTGCACGAAAAGAGTGACTACGGCAGCGATGTTGCCTCCGCTGTCTCGGCAGCGATCAAATCTGCAGGGCTCACTGAGAGCACAGTTGCAGAATTTGAACCCGGCGCCGCCGGGGAAGCCGTGAGCAAAATCGCCGAAGGTAAGCCAGACGCCGTCGTACTGATTGCTCGAAGCGGTGCCGACGGCGCTATCGCCGAACTGCACAACGCTGGGCTGAGCGGCAAAAAACTGGTGCTCGCCGACGGTGGCTTGGACAACTATGGTGACCGGATCGCCAAAGGTGCCCTTGAGGGGGCGAGTGTTTTGGTTCCCGGAGCCTTCCCGAGCGCCAAATTTCAAAGTGATCTTGTGGCTGTTGAACCGTCCCTCAAGGACATGAGTTTCGCCGCGGAAACCTATGATGCGGTGAATTTGGTGGCAATCGCCGCGGCCTCCGCACAGGACGACGCCGGTGCCTCCATCGCCGCGTCACTGATCGGCGTTTCTGGTCCAGGAGGTCCCAAAAACGATGGCAAAGCCACGGAGTGTAAGAACTACAAGGACTGCGCCGCGTTGCTGGCCAACGGCACTTCGGTGGATTACCAGGGCCAGTCAGGAACCGTGGGTTTTGATAGCCAAGGCGATGTGACCAGTGCTAATTTCATGGTCTTTGGCTTTGGTACGGACAACAAGCCCGTTTATCGTTCGCAAGAGACTGCTGGCAAAGCGTCCTCTTAAGGCGAACGGCCTTGCACTCTCACCCATGGAGTGCTAATTATTGAGTTAGCACTCCAGCACTTTGACTGCTAACCCGGTTTCGTGTGAATCGAGTTGCGTCAAGAGTTGGAGCAAGAGATAACACCTTGCAGGGTGAGGCTTTCGGTCTGCGGCATACAGAGGCCGTTAACGGGAGCCGTCCGTCGCGGGCACCACTGCTGAGGTTCCTTCACTCTTAACGACTGTCCCGAAAGGACTACTGCCGTTATGGCCAAGATCATTGCATTTGATGAAGAGGCACGCCGCGGTCTCGAGCGTGGATTGAACATCCTCGCCGACGCCGTTAAGGTCACCCTCGGCCCGCGTGGCCGCAACGTCGTGCTCGAAAAGAAGTGGGGCGCTCCCACGATCACCAACGATGGTGTTTCCATCGCCAAGGAGATCGAGCTGGACGACCCTTACGAGAAGATCGGCGCCGAGCTGGTTAAGGAAGTTGCCAAGAAGACGGATGACGTCGCTGGCGACGGTACCACCACGGCAACCGTTTTGGCTCAGGCTCTGGTCAAGGAAGGCCTGCGCAACGTTGCCGCTGGCGCTGACCCGCTGTCCCTCAAGCGTGGAATCGAGAAGGCTGTTGCGGCCGTCACCGAGGAACTGCTGGCTTCCGCTAAGGAAATCGAAACCAAGGAACAGATCGCAGCTACCGCCTCCATCTCCGCTGGCGACACCCAGATCGGCGAGCTCATCGCCGAAGCTCTGGACAAGGTCGGTAAGGAAGGTGTTATCACCGTTGAGGAGTCCAACACCTTTGGCCTAGAGCTCGAGCTCACCGAAGGTATGCGCTTCGACAAGGGTTACATCTCCGCTTACTTCGTCACCGACGCTGAGCGTCAGGAAACGGTTCTTGAAGACCCGTACATCCTGATCGTGAACTCCAAGATTTCCAACGTCAAGGATCTGGTTGCTGTCCTCGAGAAGGTCATGCAGTCCAACAAGCCGTTGCTGATCATCGCTGAAGACGTTGAGGGCGAGGCTCTGGCCACCCTGATCGTGAACAAGATCCGTGGCCTCTTCAAGTCTGTTGCCGTCAAGGCTCCGGGCTTCGGTGACCGCCGCAAGGCTCAGATGGCTGACATCGCCATCCTGACCGGTGGCCAGGTTATCTCTGAAGAAGTTGGCCTCAAGCTTGAGACCGCTACTTTGGACCTCTTGGGTCAAGCACGCAAGGTTGTTGTTACCAAGGACGAGACCACCATTGTTGAAGGTGCCGGCGACGCCGACGCCATCGCAGGCCGCGTCAACCAGATCCGTTCCGAGATCGAGAACTCTGACTCTGACTACGACCGTGAGAAGCTGCAGGAACGTCTCGCCAAGCTGGCCGGCGGTGTTGCAGTTATCAAGGCTGGTGCAGCAACCGAAGTTGAGCTCAAGGAACGCAAGCACCGCATTGAGGACGCTGTCCGCAACGCGAAGGCTGCTGTTGAAGAAGGCATTGTTGCCGGTGGTGGTGTTGCCCTGATTCAGGCTGGCGCCAAGGCATTCGCAAACCTCAAGCTTGAAGGCGACGAGGCAACCGGTGCAAACATTGTCCGCGTTGCCATCGATGCCCCGCTCAAGCAGATCGCTTTCAACGCTGGCCTCGAGCCGGGCGTTGTTGTTGACAAGGTTCGCGGTTTGCCGGACGGCCACGGCCTGAACGCCGCAACCGGCGAATACGTTGACCTGCTTGCTGCTGGTGTAAACGACCCGGTAAAGGTAACCCGCTCTGCCCTGCAGAACGCGGCTTCCATTGCCGGCCTGTTCCTCACCACCGAGGCAGTTGTTGCCGACAAGCCTGAGAAGAACGCACCGGCTCCGGCTGGCGGCGACGACATGGGCGGTATGGGCGGCTTCTAGTCCCCAATAGCACTCAGCGTTAGTAACTCACGGCGCGTAACGCTCTGTTTAGCTAAACGCACGACGGCGGCTCTCACCACACGGTGGGGGCCGCCGTTGCCATGTCTCGCCATAGCTGGCCGGCGATAGTGGATCTACTAAGGGTGTGGGAACTGCCGCAAGTGCGAGTCAGTTGGGCGGCGCGGGCCGGGAGTCTGGCAGGATGGTCGAGTGACAATTACAGCTGCTGCCGACGGTTCGGCCCTTGGAAATCCCGGTCCCGCTGGATGGGCTTGGTACGTGGATGAGACTTGCTGGCGCGCCGGCGGTTGGCCGCACGGAACCAACAACCAGGGCGAGCTGATGGCTGTTCTGGACCTGTTCCGGTCCACAGCTCACCTTCCGGAAGAACCGCTGCGGATCCTGTGCGACAGCCAATACGTCATCAACTGCATCACCAAATGGATGCCGGGGTGGAAGCGAAAAGGTTGGCGCAAAGCAGACGGCAAAGCAGTCCTGAATGTAGAGCTCCTCAAGGACATTGACGCGGCTATTGTGGGCCGCAAATATTCTTTCGAATGGGTCAAAGGCCATGCTGGGCACGACCTCAACGAAGCCGCTGACGTGCGAGCCCGCGCAGTAGCAACCGCTTACCAAAACAAAACGACCGTTCCGTCCGGGCCAGGATTCAGTGGCGCTACGACGGCTGATCCAGCCAACGTTGACACAGCAACCACCGGTCCGACAGCGGATGAACCTACCAGCACGGCGGCCGAAGAAGTCCCTGCGGCGGACCAAAAAGTAACAGCCCGCTCGAACGATCTCCTGCAGGACGATCTTTTTAGCAGCCTCGAGGACAATCCCTTCGCTCCGGAATCGGCAAAACCGCAGGACATTGTGGTGGCTCAAGAGCGTGAACTGCTGGACCCAGCGGTCCGGGCAGATATTGGCCGCACTGGTTTGTTGCTCCACAAAAACTTCGAAGAAATTGGCGCGTCGGGCCGGTTGTGGTCCCGAGACGCCATGATCACTTCTTTAGAGGCTGAGGCGCCGGGGCAGATGAGCTTCGAGTTGTTGAGTGCAGAGTTACTCAACCCAACTACGGTGCTCGTGACGTACCGGACGCAAAGCAGAGACCAAGGCCGCACCGTGGCCGCCCTGCGCAGCTCCATTTGGCTGCAAGAGGCCGAGCAGTGGCGACTCCGCTTCCACCAAGGCACGGTAGAAGCCTGAAAGCCCCGGAAGCCTGAAAGCCGCGGAAGCCTAAAACGTGTGGCAGCCCAACTTTCTAGTACGTAAAGCGCTGGGCGTTGTTGCTTTCAGTGTTGCCGTAGTTGGTGGCAGCAGTGGCTAGGGCTAGGTTGATCTGGGCCAGAGATGCCTCCACCTTGGCCTGAGTCATGGTCCACTCGGTGATGAGGGTCTGGAAATTGGTAGCTGCGTTGCCCTTCCAGGACATTTGCAGTTCATCGAGTCCGGATTTCATGGCTTTAACGTCTGCGCTGACCCGGTCTACGGTGGCTTTGACGTTGGCAGACTTGGACTGAAGAAGTTCGGTATCGACTGAGATGATGCTCATGGCGTTGCCTTTCTAACAAGGGTTCGGGCTGATGTTTCGAGCCTAGAGAACCCCGTGCCGTGCCCGCCATGGGCAAACCGAATATGTGGATAACTTCGCGAATTTAGTCTTCGGGATCCGTAATTGGAGCCGAATAGGGCAAGGAAATCCGCAAAGTGGCCCCGCCGCCGTCGGTTTCTAAAACCTCAACATGACCCAGATGGCTGCCCACAATCGCTGCCACAATGGCCAAGCCCAGACCACTGCCGCCGGTCTCACGGGTGCGTGAGGTGTCTGCACGGTAGAAGCGCTCAAAGATCTTTGGAGCTTCCTCAGGGGAGATTCCCGGCCCGTGGTCTCGCACCTCAATCACCGAGCGGCGAGTACCGTCGTCGGAGCTCAGAACCCCCACGGCAATCTGCAGGGGCGAACCTTCGGGGGTGTAACGCAAAGCGTTGCCTACCAGGTTGCTTACCACTTGGCGAAGGCGGCCTTCATCTCCGGAGACTGGCGCAGTAGTGGGGGCACCGCCGTCGAGCCCCACCAGGCTCACGTGGCGCTGCGGTGCCGCGGCAGACGTGTCCACCACAGCGTCATTACCCAGTAACAAAAGATCTACCGGGTTGGACTGAAATGGTCGCTGCTCATCCAAGCGAGCCAACGTCAAGAGGTCCTCAACCATGGCGCCCATTCGCTTGGCTTCGCTCTCGATCCGGCCCATCGCCGTGGATACGTCCTCCTCCGTGGAGAGGGCGCCGTGGCGGTACAGCTCGGAGAATCCGCGGATGGTCACCAATGGAGTCCGCAATTCGTGGGAGGCATCTGCTGCGAAGCGACGCATCCTAGATTCGGAAGCCGTTCGGGCTGCAAAAGCAGCCTCAATATGCGCGAGCATGGCATTGAGGGAGCCAGCCAAGCGGCCCACTTCAGTACCGCCATTCTCAATCTCCACACGCCGCGAAAGATCGCCTGAGGCAATAGCTGCTGCGGTTTTCTCCACACGAGCCAATGGCCGGAAGGACCTGGTCACGGTCCACGTGGCGATGAAAAAGGCCAGCACCACACTGAGCAAACTCACACCCACCACCACAAAGGCGGCGTGTTCCATTACCTCGTCCACCGGTTGCATGGGCAACCCCAGGACAACCACGGCGCTCGCCCCGCCGCGGTCAACGGCCTGGACTGCAACAACTCGCCAGTTGTGGTTGTCCGAGCCCTGCGCCTCGAACGGTTTTTTGTTTCGTGCAGCAGCCTCGTCCGGTGAGATTGATGCGATGTTGGGGTGGCCAGCTTGGCTGGCGCCGGCGTAGTACGGTGGTTCCCCTGACCGCAAGATGATCACCGAGTAGTCCGTGGGGCCCACCGTGCTTCCGGTAGTCAGCTGTCCAAAGGAGCCCTGTTTCTCGGCCAAGCTCACGGCAGCCGTGAGCCGGTCATCAACTTGGGTCTGGAGGTAGCTGCGCAACAGGGAGAGCGTCACGGCTCCCGTGACTGCCAGGGCAATCAACATCAAACCCATCATGATCGCGATGAGCTGGGAGCGGAGCGAGGCTACTTTCCAGCGCCGAAAAATGGTGGGCAAAACTCAGCGCTTCTCAGCCGTTCGCAACACGTACCCCACACCGCGTTTGGTCTGGATGAGGGCAGCGGCGTCTGGGTCAATGTCCACCTTGCGGCGCAGATAGGAGATGTAGGACTCCACGATCGAGGCGTCCCCGTGAAAGTCGTATTCCCAAACGTGGTCAAGGATCTGGGACTTGGACAACACCCGGTTGGGGTTGAGCATCAAGTAGCGCAAGAGCTTGAACTCGGTGGGGGAGAGTTCAATGTTGGTGCCACCGCGGCGCACTTCGTGGGCGTCGTCGTCGAGCTCTAAATCATCCACACGGATGATCGCGTCGTCTTCGAGCAGCGGCTGGGTGCGGCGGAGTACGGCGCGGATCCGGGCTACTACTTCGTCCAGGCTGAAGGGCTTAGTGACGTAGTCATCCCCGCCCACGGTCAGGCCCGTGACTTTGTCTTCGGTGTCGTCCTTGGCGGTGAGGAACAGAACCGGGAAGTGGCGGCCTTGTGCGCGCAAGCGGCGGGTGACAGTGAATCCGTCCATGTCCGGCAGCATAACGTCCAGGACGGCGAGGTCCGGGTTGTGTTCTTCGGCAGCGGCGAGGGCTTCGCGGCCGTTGGCGGCAGCAATAACCTCAAACCCAGCGAAGCGAAGCGAAGTGGAGAGCAGTTCCCGAATGTTGGGTTCGTCGTCCACAACCAGCAGTTTGGCCTCCGGCCCATTTTTCTTCATCTACACATGGTGCTCCCAGTTTCTGGGAGTTTTCTGGATGCTGGGTGTGAGTTATCCGTGCCTTGGCCCGGCGTGGGTTACGCCCCCAGTGCTGTGATGATTCCGATGCTGGCCATAACTATCGCGATCAGCCCATCCAGCACACGCCATGCAGCTGGCTTGGCGAAGATTCCGCGTAAAAATCGGGCGCCGTATCCCAAGCTGGAGAACCATAGGATGCTGGCCAGGATGGCGCCGGCGCCGAACCACCATTGCGCTCCGGGTGCTTGGGAATTGGCGATGGTTCCAAGCAGCACCAGAGTGTCCAGATAGACGTGTGGGTTCAGCCACGTCAGGGCCAAAATAGTGGCCAGACTGGCCAGCAATCCGCTGCTTGCCGGTGGTCCGTTGTTAATGTTCAGTGCTTGCGGCGCCAGTGCTCGGCGCGCTGCCATGACGGCGTAACAGAGCAGGAACGCGGCACCCACATAACGGAGTACGACGACGAGGGTCGGCACCGCGTTGATAACGACTCCCGTACCCATCACCCCAGCCGCGATCAAAATCGCGTCAGAAAGTGCACACACAACAACGATGGGACCAACGTGACGTCCCAAGATTCCTTGGCGCAGCACAAAAGCATTTTGGGCGCCGATGGCAACAATCAAGGCTAAGCCGGTGCCCAGTCCAAGGGCTGCGGCATGGAAAATTTCGGGTGCGTTCACAGTTCAAAGGTAGGTTCACTAGATAACTAAGGCCAGCTAATGTTTCTTATGCACCGTAAGCTGTGCTTATGAGTCGCTTTGCTGCTGAACAATTAGAAACCTTTGCCGCGGTCCTCTCGGAAGGCACCTTGGACGCAGCCGCGCGGACACTGCACATTACGCCGTCGGCCGTTTCCCAACGCCTCAAGTCTCTTGAACACGCGGCGGGGCGTGTTCTGCTGCAACGTAGTAACCCTGTCCGTGCCACCGAGGCGGGCGAGGTGGTGTTGCGCTTGGCCCGCCAAAGCGCCCAGCTCGAGCTCGACGCTGCCACAGCGCTGGGCCTGCCGGGGGAGAAATCCGGCCAAAACCTGCCTCTAGTTGTGAACGCCGATTCCCTCGCAGTGTGGTTCCTCAAGGCACTGGCCAGGGTCCCGCGCGAGCTGCAGGTGACATTTGATATTCACCGGGACGACGAACAACACTCCACCGATTTGCTGCGCTCCGGAACGGTGATGGCCGCTGTGACGGCAACCCCTCACGCGGTGCAAGGCTGCAGCGTCCAAGGCCTGGGTGTGATGCGCTATTTGCCCGTTGCCTCCCCGAACTTTGTTGCCCATTGGCTTCCTGATGGAGTCAACGCCCAGTCTCTGACGGCAGCCCCCGCCGTGGACTACGACCGCAAAGACAAGTACCAGCAGCAGTTCCTGACAACGTTGGGCCCAGAGAGACAGACAGACACCGGGGAATCAGCTCAAGCACCAGCTCAACCAGCCGGCCCCCGGCATCACGTACCCGCCACCCAAGACTTTGCTGACGCGATCCGGTTGGGGCTTGGTTGGGGGCTCATTCCTGAGCAACAGTGCGGGCCTGACCTTGCCAACGGGACGCTAGTGGAGCTTCGGCCGGGGCACGTTTTTGACGTGCCGCTGTATTGGCAACGGTGGAGGATATCCTCCACCGTGCTGGACATTTTGAGTGAGACCGTCCGCCAAACTGCTGCCGAAATCCTGAGACCTATCTAGGCGTCGTGCCTTTGCTGAACTAGACGTCCTTCGCATCCAGAATTCGGTAGGCATACCCTTGCTCGGCTAAAAACCGTTGACGTTTCGCCGCAAAGTCTTGGTCCAAGGTGTCCCGGGCCACGAGCGTGTAAAAGCGAGCTGTCCGGCCATCCTTTTTAGGACGCAGGAGGCGGCCTAACCTTTGGGCTTCTTCTTGCCGGGACCCAAAGGAACCTGAGACTTGGATGGCCACGGAGGCCTCGGGAAGGTCGATCGAAAAGTTTGCCACCTTCGAAACCACCAGAGTCTGAACTTCACCCGCACGGAACGCATCAAAAAGCCGCTGACGTTCTTTGACGGCGGTATCGCCCTTGATGAGTGGCGCATCCAAAAGCGTCGAAATCTCTTCCAACTGATCCAAATACTGTCCAATGACCAGCAGCTGATCGCCTTGATGGGCCGCGACTAAGGACGCCACTACAGCGGTTTTGGACTCCGACGTGGCGCACAAACGGTACTTGTCCGCGTCCTCGGCCATGGCATAAGCCATGCGCTCGTCCCGCGGCAGATCAACCCGAACCTCCACACAATCGGCCGGCGCAATGTAACCCTGCGCCTCAATGTCCTTCCACGGGGCGTCATAGCGTTTAGGCCCAATCAGCGAGAACACTTCACCTTCTCGCCCGTCCTCACGGATGAGCGTCGCTGTCAGGCCAAGACGGCGCCGCGCCTGAAGGTCTGCAGTCATACGAAAGATTGGGGCGGGCAACAAATGGACCTCGTCATAAATAATGAGGCCCCAGTCGTTGCCATCCACCAGTTCCAAGTGAGGATAGATTCCACCGCGTTTGGTGGTGAGGACCTGGTAGGTAGCAATGGTCACTGGCCGCACCTCTTTGACCGAACCCGAATACTCACCAATTTCAGCCTCGGTGAGTGATGTGCGTTTGAGCAGCTCATCTTTCCACTGGCGTGCCGAGACGGTATTTGTCACCAATATAAGTGTGGTGGTGGAACTAGTGGCCATGGCCGCGGCACCCACCAAGGTTTTCCCAGCACCACACGGAAGGACGACGACGCCGCTGCCGCCAGCGAAGAAGTTTTCCGTGGCCATCTTTTGGTACGGGCGCAGCGTCCAGCCGTCTTCGTTAAGCATGATCGGGTGCGGCGTGCCATCCACATAGCCAGCAAGGTCTTCGGCTGGCCAACCGATCTTGAGCAATAGTTGTTTGAGTTGGCCACGTTGTGAGGAATGAACCACCACGGTCTCCCCGTCAATGCGCGGCCCCAAGAGCGGCTCAACCTTTTTAGCCCGGATAACTTCTTCCAAAACCGGGTAATCGTTGGTGCGCATCACTAAACCGTGTTGCGGGTCCTTTTCAAGCCGGAGCCGCCCGTAGCGGGACATCGTTTCTTCAACGTCAACTAACAAGGAATGCGGCACGGGGAAGCGCGAATACTTTAACAAGGTGTCCAAAACTTGTTCGGCATCAATGCCAGCGGCGCGGGCGTTCCATAAACCGAGCGGCGTGAGCCGGTAGGAGTGAACGTGTTCTGGAGCGCGTTCCAACTCGGCAAAGGCGGCAATGGCATGACGAGCTTCGGTAGCGAGCTCGTGATCTACTTCCAACAGGATGGTTTTATCACTTTGAACAATCAGGGGTCCGTCATTCACGCCGCTACTTTTCCTCCAACAGTTCAACATCCACCACGCGGTGAATGGACAAAACGCGTTCAGTTTCTTTAGCCGGGTCAAACACGCGTACACGCCCGCCGCTGATCGAGACTGGCAGGAGTATTTCCACTCGGGAATTACCTGTGCTGTCCACAATGTTCATGGACACCATTACTTTCAACCGGATTGCTTGGTGCAGTATTTCCAAACTCAGCTCTGGTGCCATGGCTGCGGCGCTGGGCGGCGTGTTAGCTGGTGAGTGGAGGCGGTGGCCACGTAAGAGCGCAACTTGGGCTTCGACGTCGGCCGTGTCCGGTACGCCAGACGGCGCGGTGTAGCTTGGCATTCGGCTCGCTGAAGTCTGGAATGGTCGGTTCCGCGCGGCAGCAGTTGGCTCGGGATCCAGCGTGGGGGACAACCCCATTTCCCGCAAAGAAGCAGCTAAAACGCGTGGCGCCGCGGTACTGGTGATCACGGTTGGTGCCAGCCGGGAAAGGCCCAAATGCTGGAGCCTAGGCTCGTTCATCAACTGCGTGAGGGCCTGTTCGTCGTTGCTGGAAATGATGCTTGAATGGTGGCCGATCCGCAGCTGCCCATGCCGGGATGCTGTGTCCTCGATCAGATACCGAAGGGGCTGTGGAATGTCCGTGGCCGAATGCTGGGCCAAGAATTCGAGGAGGCTGGCAGCGTCATCTCCAGCATCGAGTGCCCGGCGGATAGATTCGGTGGAGAAACGGTAAGTGCTTGCCGGGCCTTGCCCTTCTGGGTCAGTCATCTGCCGCAAACGTTCGCTCAGCTGTGGGGTCAAATAGCCCGGTGCTACGGCTGTCATATCGCCTTGCAAGAGAATGTGCTCCACTGGCGCTGGCAAGTGCTCGCTTAAGGTATCCACGGCATCCGCAGCAGCATCGGCTTGGCCTGAGGCAACGGCTGCACCTAAGGGTGTCAGTGCGCCCGAACCCATCAGGCCCAGCGCAGCAGCCTCCTCAAGAATGCCTGGTACTAGCTTGCTAAATCGGCGTGAGAGCCGCGGTTGTGAGAATTGCGAACGTTCCAGGATGGCGGCAGCATCGATGACCGGGGCAGTGGCGGGGTCGACGGTGCCAGCCTCGGCGCTGGTTGATTCGGCGGTCAGTTCTAGGAGTAATTCAAGGACCCGCGCCCGGATGGCCGGAGCATCGGCACGGTGGGCTTCGGCGGAGAGGACGTTCACCACGGCATTCCCGCCGGAGGCGCTAGACCCCCGGCCACCCGGGACTGGCTGACCAACCAACGAGGAGGCGCGCTCATTGGTGAGCCAGGCGGTGACCAACCACATCCACTGTTCTTGGCGCGGTAATCCCAGCCATTCGCTGGCATCGGGCACCCAAGTGGAGGTGTCCACGTCCAATCGAATCAGCCCTGCGGCGGCGCACAGTTCCACCACAAAAGCGGCCTCTGAGAATTCAGTGCCGAGCCCATCAACAATGCGCTTCATTTCGCGTACACCCACCCCGCCTGAACGCAGTGTGGCCAAAGTTTGTTTATCCATTAGCAGCAGTGCTTCACGGCATAAGCGCAAAGTGTTTTCAATGGCACCCAGAGCCGCATTACGTCTGCGTAGCACCGAAGTGGCGGGCAACGTTGGTGCTGGCGCCTCAAGCAGGAAGTTCTCCACGATTTTTCCACCCCGAAGAGCCAGGCCAACACTGCGTGGCAGCTCAACGTGTTCAGCATCGAGAGGTACCAAAAGCCCATGAGCCAGCAGCCAGTCCACCGGACCTTCAAGAGTGTGAGGGTGGGCAAGGCTGACGGTTCGCTGCGCTCGTGGGACAGCACCCATGGCCCAATCACCAAAGCGGGCCAAAAGCTCATGAGTGCGTTCAGGGGCTCCGCGAAGTAGTGCCGCCACGGATTCGGCTTGTTCGCTGCGATGCTGCAGCAGGAGGGCAGCATCCATGGGGGTACTGGCTTGGGAGGTAGTTATCCCGGCAGTATGGAGCTCTTTGGCAATGATCACTGCGCGAGGACCAAAAGAGGGCAAAAGGCGCGCAAGCTCGGTATAGCTGCGGCCCAAACCAGCGGGGTAAATTCCAATAACGTGATGCAGTGAGGACACCGGCAGGACATAGTGGTGGCCAGGCTGAGCTGTCTCCGGTGGGGTTGCCCGGTGAATAAGTGCGAGCTTTTGCAATGTGCCCAAGATGCGTTCAATGGCCACAAGTGTGCCGCCGTTGATAAACCGTTTGAGTTCCCGGCCTGAGGCGCCGTGCCCAGTGTCCGTGTTGGTGATCAAGTAAAGCGTCTCAAGGACTTGGAGCTGTGGCCGGTTCAGGCGTTCCAAGGCCCGCTGGACGCTGACCCGGGCGCAGGCTCGAGCGGCCAAAGCGGCAAAATCCGGCACGGTGGGCGAGATCAGATCGGGGCGTTCGGTAAAGAGTGCACGCAGCTCTAGATCGGAGCGTGCTGCTAGCTCTTCACGCAATAACAGGATTGAGGACATCACCGTGGCAAGCACCCAGCAAGGTAGGCGGTCAAAGGAAGTTTTGCCGCCAGAAAAGTGGCGCGCGGGCAGCCCCATAACAGTTTCACGGACGGGAGCTTGGACATACAGCAACGCTAACAGTGCACCTCGCCGCCACAAAGCATGGGATAAGCTCCCGGGCAGGATAATCTAGAGGGATATAGACCAACATGTTGAGGCCCTGCGCCACGATGCCTTGAACGCTGAAGAACCCGGTTGCGACTACGCACGGACCCGCTGGCATCGGCTGAGCGAACTCAGTGGCCCAACATGAACTGAACTGCAAGAACGAACGAGGTAGATGAAGTGCCCACCGGCAAAGTGAAGTGGTACGACAAAGATAAAGGTTTCGGATTCTTGGCCTCTGACGATGGCCAAGAAGTCTACGTTGCCGCCAACGTTCTCCCAGCTGGCGTAACGGAGCTGCGCCCGGGGACCCGCGTTGAATTTGGTGTGGCTGATGGCCGCCGTGGCGCTCAGGCGCTGGGTGTCCGCGTTTTGGACAAGGCACCTTCCATTGCCAAGGCCAAGCGCACCAATGCCCGTGACCTGGCCCCCTTGGTTCAAGATCTGGTGAGCGTTTTGGATAACCTCTCCGGAACTCTGGCCGCCGGTAAGTACCCAGAAGGCAACAGCGCCAAGGCCATCGCTACCGCACTGCGCAAGGTCGCAGACGAGCTGGACGCTTAGGCCTCGCTGATGACTGCTACCAATAGCGCCATTCCTGTGTGGCGGGTGGGCAAGCCGGATGCTTTTTTGGCTGATGCCGTGGACTTTGCCCGCGAAGCCATCGCCGGGATTACCGATTCGGCCAGCATCGGCGCTCATCTGGGCGCCAAGCGTGAAGGCGAACGGTTGGTGACCCACCTTTTTGAGTCAAAGCTTGCCGGTTATGGAGGGTGGCAGTGGTATGCCGTTCTCACCCGAATCTCGCGTTCCAAGGTGGTGACAGTCTGCGAGTTAGGTCTGTTGCCGTCCGCAGATTCCATTTTGGCGCCTGATTGGGTGCCATGGGCTGAGCGTGTTCGCCCAGAGGATCAGCGCGAGGACGAAGCGGAGAACTCGGACCAGGTTCAGGAAACCGCTTCTGAGATTGCAACTGATTCTGAGGGGGAGGACGAGGACAACAATGACGAGTCAGGCAAAGCTTCGGCCGAGCCTGACGATTCCGAAGAGATCGCAGACCCGGCCGAATAACTGTGGCTAGCTAAGCCACAGCGGTTAAGCCACGCTGGTGATTAGCCGCGCATTTGAGCTACCACGTAGTCGATGCATGCTGTCAGCGCGCTGACATCCTCGGGATCGATTCCCACGAAGGTGGCCACGCGCAATTGGTTACGGCCCAATTTGCGGTAGGGCTCGGTGTCCACGATTCCGTTGGCGCGCAGTGTCTTGGCAAGAGCTGCAGCATCGATGGAATCGTCGAAGTCGATCGTGGCAATCACATTCGAGCGGTCTTCGGCTTTTGCCACAAACGGAGTGGCAAAGTCCGAGGCCAGCGCCCAGTCATAAATGCGCGACGCCGAATCAGCGGTACGTGCCGAAGCAAAGTCGAGCCCGCCCTCGGCATTGAGCCACTGAACTTGAGCGTCCAAGGTCACCAAAGTCGTCAACGACGGCGTGTTGTAAGTCTGGTTCAGGCGCGAGTTATCGATCGCGGTCTGAAGGTCCAAAAAGTCCGGAATCCAGCGTCCCGACTTTTTGATCCGCTCGGCGCGTTCCAGCGCGGCGGGAGAGAACAACCCAAGCCACAATCCGCCGTCGGACGCGAAGTTTTTCTGCGGGGCGAAGTAATAAACGTCAGCCTCTGAAACGTCCACCGCGAGGCCACCAGCAGCGGAAGTAGCGTCAATTAACACAAGTGAGCCATCATCGGCGCCAGCCACACGTTGCACCGGGGCAGCAACACCGGTGGAGGTTTCGTTTTGCGGCCACGCATAAACATCCACGCCAGCCTCAGCGGCGGCAACAGGGCGAGTGCCGGGAGTCGACGAGATGATCGAGGACTCAGCCAAGAACGGTGCCTTGTTGGTGGCCGAGGCAAATTTGGAGCCGAACTCACCGAAAGTCAAGTGCTGTGCCTTGTTCTCTACAAGGCCAAAGCTTGCGATGTCCCAGAATGCTGTGGAGCCACCAACGCCCAACACCACCTCATAGTCAGCCGGGGCCTTGAAGAAGCTGTGCAAGCCCTCCTGGACCGAGCGCACCAAGTTCTTGACCGGTGCTTGGCGGTGCGAGGTACCTAGGATGGTTGACCGAACTGCGGACAGAGCGTCAATTTGCTCCGAACGCACCTTGGACGGTCCGGCACCAAAACGGCCATCTTTGGGTAGGAGATCGGCGGGGATAGTGATGCTGCTGTTGCTCACAGAGGCTCCAATAGTTGTACTCAGCTGGGCCGGCGTGGCTACCGCGTTGTGGAACCAGCCGTCTGCCTATTGTGCCGGAGTGGCGGGCTTAGACCGAAGTCGGGTGACGCAAATTCCATGAAGTGAGACTCTTTTGGACTTCTACAGGGCATTATTCGGAGTGATTCCAAATAAGCTAAGCTACACATGGACCTGCGGCGGCGCCAAGGGCCACAGAGCTGGAAAGCGTTCGCGAGGAGTTGAGCTGAGTGACCGATCTCATCGATACAACCGAAATGTATCTTCGGACCATTTTGGAACTTGAAGAAGAGAAGATCGTGGCTCTCCGGGCCCGCATTGCTGAACGTCTGCGCCACTCCGGCCCCACGGTCTCGCAAACCATTGGCCGTATGGAACGCGATGGCCTAGTAGTTGTCTCCGGCGATCGACACTTGGAACTCACCGACTTGGGCCGTGCGCGGGCCACAGCAGTGATGCGTAAACACCGTTTGGCCGAACGTCTCCTCGCAGACGTGATTGGCCTCGAATGGGCCTATGTGCACGAGGAAGCCTGCCGTTGGGAACACGTGATGAGTGAGCGTGTAGAACAGCGAATCTTTGAGCTGTTGGAACACCCCACCGTTTCGCCGTATGGCAATCCCATACCCGGCCTCGAGCAATTGGGAGGGCAAGCAGGTTCGGCGTTTACCGATGGAGTGGTCTCCATGCTGGACGCCATGGAGGACTACGGTAGCGATTCCACTGTCACGGTAAGCCGCTTGGCAGAACCCATCCAGGTGGAACCGGAACTTTTGCAGCAACTCGAAGAGGGCGGCATTGGCCCCGGAGTAGTTGTCAGCTTGGAACGCGTTGGCGAATACATTTCGGTCCGAGTTGCAGGCATTGAGGGAGCGCTCGAATTGCCGCCCGAAGTGGCATCCCACGTTTTTGTCTCACTCAGCTAACAACGCTGGGCTGTTGGACAACCCTTGAGTTACCCACAGCTTAGATAACGGAATTGTTACTGTGGGCCGTGCGACCGTATAGTTAATGAGTAACGCTGAGACATGAGCGTTACCTGATCCGGCGCCAAACTCTGCCAACGGACCAGTATTTTGTCCGCACATGGCAGAGGTGGGGGAACCACTTACTGGCGGCTTCGCAGCCGCCTTGGGGTGAAGTCCGTGCCAAAACCGAAGGAAACATAGACGACGCCGGCAACGGTCCGTCGTCGTACTTTTACTTCTGTTTTGAACTACGGGCCGGGTCTAGATCTCTCTGACTCGAATCCGACAGCTAACTCCGCAGGCGTTTACGAGAGGGAAGACTTGACCATCGAGAACGCTCGCGGCCGCCGCCGCGCTACGGCACCGGCCGTCCCCACCGCGCCATCCGCGTTGGATGCGGCACCCCGGCAAGTACGGCGTCACGCAGCGACTCGAAAAAGCGCCCTCCGTCAGTTCGCTGATCTCGCAACTGCCACCGGGGTAGCTCAAAAAGCTGGGCTTGTGCTCGGCGCAGCAGGTCTTGCTCTGGCAGTATCCTTCCCCACAACTTCAGGCCCCTTGGCCGCAGAATCCATGGGTTCCGCAGCCCCGGCGGCGGCAGTAGTAGCCGCGCCGCAGGTTGCCGTTACCGCCGATTCAGGCGCAAAAATCAGCTTCAGCCGCAGCACCGTAACAAGTACCGTAGACCCAGACGCTAGGCTCAAGCAGCTTCTCGGCGCGCAGTCAGCGGGCAAAATAACGCCGGCAGCAGCTAAGGGAAGCTTGGGTGCACCGCTGGGCACACTGGTCCAGGCGTCGCCCTTTGGTTACCGGGTTAATCCGATTACTGGCGGCATGGGTGAGTTCCACCGCGGCCAAGACTTTGTAGCGCAGTGCGGTACGGCCGTGCATGCAGCAGCCAGCGGCAAAGTAACTTTCGCCGGCTGGCACCCCTATGGTGGCGGAAACCGTGTGGTTATTGATCACGGAAACGGTTTAGAAACCACGTATAACCACCTCTCCTCGATCAGCGTCACCGTTGGTCAGCAGCTAACGCGCGGAGAAGTTCTTGCCCTCAGCGGCACCACGGGCGCTTCTACCGGTTGCCACCTTCACTTTGAAGTAATGGTGAACGGTGACGTTGTAGATCCCGAGGGATGGCTCTAAGCCCTGCCCCCAGTGGCTTGTCATATCGAAGGTCCCCGTCGTGACCTGAACGTGACATTTGATCCAAACTCCTGTACCGTCATTTACGCGTCAACTTTTATACAAGCTGACGTTCTCGAGTGGATTGCCTAACTCTGCCACCGCCCGAGGTCCGTTCGCATTACATCGTCTGGCAGAGGCGGGGGAACCAACTTTGGTCTTCGTAAGAAGGCCTTGGGGTTAAGTCGTAAGAGTGTTTCTAGGAGCATTTCTACGGCCGGATGACTCCCATCCGAATCCGACAGCTCACCTCGTAGGCATTGGGAGAGGCTTCTTTCGTGTCTTCAAGCAACACCGTTGCGCGTCACCGCGCACAAGTGGCTCCTAAGAGCCCGTTCAACGCTATTTCCAAAGCTGTTTCCTCCAATGCCGGCACGGTAGGCCGTCAGGCCGCTGTTATCGCCGCAGCTTCGGGTTTGGTACTGAGCATCGGCCTCCCGGCCAACGCTTCAGAGACCAACCGTGAGGCATCCCCGGTTACGGACTTCTCGGCAGCAGCCCAGTTGACCGTTACCGCAGCACCCACTGCAGCACTGAGCTTCGAGCGCACTGTCGTCGCTTCAGAAGCTGCACCGGTTGTTGAAGTTGCAGCGCAGTCCACCGATGAGGCGGACAGCACCGCAACCGCGGACGAGACCAGCACCACTGACTCCAACGCTGACACCACCGCAGCAACGGCAACTCAGTCCACCGGTGCCGATGCTCAGGCAACTGTGCAGACGGCGTCCACCAAGAAGGACAGCGCCTCTTCGGCGGCTGCTTCAGGTCTGGTTGGACTTGCGTACTCCGGCATCGGCAGCCCCTACGTGTGGGGCGGCACTACTCCCGCAGGTTGGGACTGCTCCGGTTTCACGCAGTGGGTTTACGCCCAGGCTGGCATCAGCATCCCGCGTGTTCAGGCATGGAACTCCATGACCCCCACGGCCAACCCGGCTCCCGGTGACTTGGTGATGCAGAATGGCGGCGCTCACGTAGGTATCTACGTTGGCAACGGCATGATGATCAGCGCGTTGAATCCCTCGCAGGGCACTATCCTGCATGCGGTTGCAGCTACGGGCTCCGCCTCGTACTTCACGCTCCGCTAAAAACCCGTTCGGGGCATACCGGCCCACCCCCAAGATGCCGGTCTGCCCAAAGCCCGATGGCTGCCTTCGCGGTGCCTGAGGAAAACGAAAGAGAGTACTAATGACTACTCGTGCAAGCAACATTGCACGGCACCGCGCCGAGGTCTCTAAGACCAACTCGCTGGCTGTCATTGCCAAGGCCGTCAGCGAAAACGCTGGTGGCATGGGTCGCCAAGCTGCGGTTATCGCTGCAGCTTCCGGCCTGGTCCTGACTAGCGGCATCGCCGCTAACGCTGCTGAGAACAACGTGCAGCGTGAGTCCACTTCTACTTCTGCGCAGGAAGTCCACGCCGCATCTTCGGTGAAGGTTGTTGCCGCTCAGAAGACCATCGCTTTCGAGAAGGTTCGCTCTTCTTCGGTTGCTAAGCCGGCCCCGGTTGCCGCTCCTGTTGCTGCGGCTCCGGCCGTTGAAGCAACGCCTGCAGCACAGGTTCAGGCTGAGGCGACTGCAGTTACTCCGGTAGCTGCTACCACTGAAGAAGCCCCGGCAGTACAGCAGACTGCAGCAGCTCCGGCTGCTGCAACCGCTGCTCCGGCAGCTACCTCCACCGCATCGGCTAGCGGCCAGGGTGCAGCAATTGCTGCCGCTGCTTACGCTCAGCTCGGTGTTGCTCAGGACTGCACTGCCTTGGCTACCAACGCCCTCAAGGCAGTTGGCATCAACTACCACGGCTGGCCAGCAGGCTACTTGTCCTTGGGCCGCACGGTTTCTGCCGCTGAGGCGCAGCCGGGCGACTTGGTTTACTACGCAGACGGTGGCGCGGGCCTTGCCCACATCGCTGTTTACGTTGGTAACGGCCAGGCCGTACACGGTGGCTGGAACGGCTTCACCACGGCGCTCTTCAGCGTCAACGTTGGCTCGGGCCCCGTTTACATCCGCGTTGGCGGCTAATACCTGCTTGTTTGAAGAACCCTCGTCGCATAGCGGCGGGGGTTCTTTGTTTTAACGCTAGGCGCCCATAAATCTTCAGCGCCATTGGATCCGGCTGCAGGGCTTCTCTGGCCAAGCCTTCTCCTCCACTCCCATGCTGTCCACCCGACTTCAGCCTTGCCCGTGCAGCCACTTCTTCCCGCCGCACTCTTGTCCCTTACCCGTGCATCGCAGCTCAATTTTAGTGGCCGGAGCTCCAGGTTTTAGGCTGGTTGGCCTATGATTCCGGGGCTCACAAAACTCTGTTGGCGGCAAAGTTGAGCTGCCGCGCACACTCTCAATCGCCCGGCTGTCCCACGGCCGGCGTCCACACCGCATTGCCGCTGCGCTCACCGCATTTCCTAGCTCCTCCCATCAGCAACACCCCGGCCTTCCAGCCCAGTTGCTGACCTTCCCGCCCATGCAGCCACAGAGAAACCCCTACATTCCGGAGGAGCTGAGCTCGGCGCTGAAGTTTTTCAAAGAGCAACTGGGCTGGAAGGAACCCAACCCGAAACAACCTAGCCCGAACAGACAGGTGACGGCCTGCATCAAGCCGAACGCGCGGGTTGCGGGCCGGTGGCGGCGGAGTGAACTTTTACCGACACAAACCGAAATCGGAGCAAAGTGAACGTGGTGTGCTGCTGGGTGTGTTTACTCTAGTTAAGTCGATCCATAACCCGGGTATGCCGGGGGCAGCCGGCCCTCGAGCCCCTCCTAGGTGCGGCCATAAAGAGGTACGTGCATGCGCACTCTCGTTCTGAATGCTGGGTATGAACCGCTTGCGGTAGTGACATTCCGCAGGGCGTTGGTCCTTGTCTTGGCCGGGAAAGCCAGCGTGGTGGCGGAGGATGATGAGCCTGTGGTCGGTCCGGGTGAAGTCTTCGGCAGGCCGTCCGTAATTCTCCTCAACCGCTATATCCGTCCGCGGTTTGAGCCGAGCCTTGCTGTGACTCGACGCGGGGTTCTGCGACGTGATGGCAACCGTTGCGGTTATTGCGGCAAGTCGGCGCACACCATTGACCACATTCAGCCGCGTTCCCGTGGTGGCGAAGATTCGTGGGAGAACCTTGTGGCGTGTTGCCTTCGTTGTAACAACGTCAAGGGGAATCACACTCCGGCGGAGATGGGTTGGAAATTGCGGTTCACACCCCAGCCGCCGCGGGGAACCACGTGGCAGATCAAAGAGCTTGAGCGTCCTGCTGCTGATTGGGAAACATTTCTGGCACCACAGTCTGCCGCGTAACACCACACATCTCCACGGAGCGCTGCCCTAGGCTGAGCGGATGAACTTTGATGCGATCATCCTCGCCGGCGGCAGATCTTCCCGGCTCCAAGGCGTGGAGAAATCGCAGTTTGTAGTGCAGGACTCCACCCTATTGCAGCTTGCCGTCATGGCGGCCCGGGATGCTCAGCGGACAGTGGTGGTGGGCCCCAGCCAAGAACTCAGGGAGCTCAGCAGTACTGTGACTTTCGCCCGTGAGGAGCCTCTGTTTGGTGGGCCGGTGGCTGGCATTGTGGCAGGGCTTCGAGCCCTAGGTGCCGAACAAACTCGCGGCGAGACAGCAGAGTGGACCCTGATTTTGGCGTGCGATATGCCGCACGCCGCACCGGCCGTCGTCGAACTGGCCAAACAGGTCGTCGAACTGGCCAAACAGGTGGGGGAGACCGCAACGCCTCCTACCGGCACTAGTAGTACAGAACAAAAACAGTACGACGGCGCAATCGCGGTTACGCCCGACGGTCGCCATCAGTCCTTGCTCGCCATGTACCGGACCTCGTCTCTGAGTGCAGTGGCCCGTGAAATGGACCGGACCGGCAAGGCTGTTAACGCCTCAATGCGGAGCCTGCTTGCTAGTCTAGATCTGGTGGAAGTGCCGGTTGTAGAGCTCTGGGCTCGCGATCTGGATACCTTCGCTGACGCAGCCGAGCTGGGCGCCACGCCACCTGTTCCACTCGGGACTAACGCTCAAGCTCAACGCAACCGGGAGGCAACGATGAACACTCAGGACGAGGTCCTTGAACAGTGGTGCGCTGACTTGGCCCAAGCGCTGGAACTTGAGGACATCGAAGTGGATGTCCAAGGTATTTTGAATCTTGCCGGGGTCGCCGCGCACTCGGTGGTTCGTCCTGCCGCTCCGTTGACCACCTACTTGGCCGGCCTCGCCGCAGGATTGGAAGTTGGTTTGCGGGCTGGCCGTGCAGGAGAAGACTTGGACACCGAAACACTCGCTGATGCGCTTAAAGAGGCAACGGACCGAGCCCTCAGCACCGCGAAGTCGTTCTCCCGTGAATACAACGCCGAATGAGCGATTCCGCCCCTGAAGCCTCCACACACAACAGTCACGAGGTAGAACCCAATACTGGAATCTCGCACAAAACGGCCCATAAAATGCTGGCGCACAACTGGTATGAGGCCCGCGAGCTCGCCTACAACCACCCGCAGCCGCTTCCTCCCTCGCTCACTGATCTTGACAAGTGTGTGGGCCGGACGCTCGCTGAGGATCTAGTGGCACTTCACAACATGCCGCACTACGCATCCTCCGCGATGGATGGCTGGGCGGTTAACGGCACCGGACCCTGGATCCCGGTAGAGCCTGGCAAACGGTTGGCGCCACACGAAGCGAGCCCCATTGTGACCGGCGGTCTGATCCCACCTGGGGCCAAAGCTGTGTTGCGTTCAGAGAGCGCCGAATTAACTCTGGATGAGGATGGCCTCGCCGTGGTGAGACTTGGCGGCAGCGCTAAGCCGGGGGAGCCGCGCAATGGTCAGCACATCCGCCGGGCCTCCGAGGAAGCCAGCGTTGAGGATATGTTGATTCCTGCTGGAACGGTGATCAACCCAGCCCAAGTTGCACTGGCGGCTTTGGCTGGGCACGATCAGCTGCCGGTGGTGGGCCGCGCGGTGGTCCGGTTTTTGCGTACGGGCAGCGAAGTGGTGGATCACGGGATTCCCGCACCGGGCCGCGTCCGGGATACTTTTGGCCCTCAGATTCCCTCGGTGATCACACAGCTGGGTGGCATTTATGCTGAAACTTTGCACGTTGAGGACCACCTTGACCACTGGCGCCGCGCCTTTGACGAGGAACAAGTAGAGCTGCCGTCCGACGTCGTTATCACCACTGGCGGGACCGGCGCTTCGGCGACGGATCACCTGCGTTCTGTCCTTGAAGAATTGGGTGCCCGGTTCCTGATTGACACTGTGGCGATGCGCCCGGGGCACCCAACGGTTCTCGCTGAACTTCCTGACGGGCGCTACGTTTTGGGTCTGCCTGGAAATCCGACGGCGGCAATGGTCGCCTTGTTGAGTTTTGGCTGGCCGCTGATTGCCAAATTGGGACATTTGCCGGCCCCGGCCGTAGTGCAGGTCCCGTGCGGAACAAGTCTTGATGCTCACCAAGGACCCACCCGGGTGATGCCGTTCCGGCAGCTGTATGGGATGGCCGCGCCGTCAGGGCACCATTCACCAGGCATGATGCGTGGCTTGGCTATGGCTGATGGGCTAATGATCGTGCCGCCGCATGGGGTTCAAATGGGTGAACTCGTTGATGCTATCTCACTGCCATGGGCAACCCCTTTGGAAGCGGCTGAGAGCGCCGAGGAGAAGGTAGCCAAGGAAGCGGCAGCTAAGGAGCAAGCTGCCAAAGAACGCGCAGCGAAAGCCGCACGGCGTAAAGCAGCTTCCACGGGGCCGGTTGACTGGAGCGCACTGGGCTAGTCGCTGCGGGGAGCGATGTTTGCTTGGTGCCTGGAGCGTGACTCGGCGGCGTTGTATGGGGGCGTGGCTTGTCTCGGGTGAACCGTAGGGACATGATGAAGGTATGAGCAAGCACGGGCCGCTGGCAGACATCAATGAAGCTGATCTTGAAGTTCACCCACCTAAAACCAGTGCCGCTGGCATCGAAGCAGTTGGTGTTGCATTGGGCCGCGGATTGGCTCAGGCCGGGGTCGCCCGCACGGCTCGGGCGCTTCTGCGTGTCAACCAGCACAACGGTTTTGACTGTCCGGGCTGTGCATGGCCGGAGAGCATCACCGGAAACCGTAAAATCGCAGAGTTTTGTGAGAACGGCGCTAAAGCAATCGCTGAGGAAAACACGCTCCGCACCGTGACCCCTGCGTTTTGGGATGAGCACTCGATCACTGATCTTGAGGGCAAAACCGAGTACTGGCTGGGTAGTCAGGGCCGCATGACCGAGCCCATGGTCATACGGCCCGGAGAAACTCACTATTCCCCGATCTCGTGGCAGGGTGCCTTTGACCTGATCGGTGAGCATATCCGTGCCACCACGCCGGAGCGGTGTGTGTTTTACACGTCTGGGCGCACCGCGAATGAGACTGCTTTCATCTACCAGCTCTTTGCACGCGCCATTGGCACCAACAATCTGCCCGACTGTTCCAACATGTGCCACGAATCGTCCGGAAGCGCTCTGACTCCCACCATTGGAATCGGCAAGGGCACGGTGTCCCTCGAGGACATTCATGATGCTGAGCTGGTTTTTGTGGCCGGACAAAACCCTGGAACCAACCATCCACGAATGCTCTCGGCCCTGCAGGAGTGCAAAAAACGAGGTGGCAAGGTAGTTGCCATCAACCCGCTTCCCGAAGCCGGACTGCTGAACTTCAAGGACCCTCAAACCGTCCAAGGAATCGTGGGAAACGGTATTGCTTTAGCCGATGAATTCCTGCAGATCAAAGTTGGTGGCGACTTGGCGCTGTTTCAGGCGCTGGGCCACTTGCTGCTGGAAGCGGAGAAACGATCCCCGGGCGCCGTGGTTGACCAGAAATTTGTCCAGAGCCAAACCCAGGGCTTCACCGAATACGCTGCGGCTCGCGAAACACTGGACTGGGCCGAGACTGAACTGGCCACTGGGCTCAGCCGAGCAGAGATCACCACCGTCGCGGGCATGCTCATTAGATCCAAAGCCACCATCATTTGCTGGGCACTGGGCCTGACCCAACAGCCACATTCCGTGGACACCCTCAAAGAGATCATCAACGTCCTTTTGTTGCAAGGAAACTTTGGTAAAAAGGGTGCGGGCGCTTGCCCTGTGCGAGGTCATTCCAACGTCCAAGGAGATAGGACCATGGGCATTTGGGAGAAACCTCGTCCTGGCTTCCTAGACGCTCTGGAAAAAGAATTTGGTATTCCGATGCCGCGCGAGCACGGCGTTGACGCGGTGCGCGCCCAGCAGGCGTTTGAAGAGAATGCAGTGGATGTTTTTGTCTCCATGGGTGGCAACTTCGCCGCCGCCTGTTCTGACACAGAAGCGCTCGAAGCCGGGATGAAACGGGCCGGATTAACCGTCCACATCTCCACCAAACCCAACCGCTCACATGTGGTCCACGGCAAAACCTCGCTGATTCTTCCTACCTTGGGCCGCACCGATTCGGACGTTAAACACCCGGACGGGCGGCAATTTTTGTCAGTTGAAGACTCCATGTCCGTTATTCACTCCACTCAGGGCCGGCTGGAACCGGTGAGTGATCATTTGCTGGCGGAGCCGGTGATTATTGCACGGATGGCCGCAGCAACACTGGGTGAAGATCACCCCATCAACTGGCGGGCCATGGCTGAGGACTATGACGTGATCCGCGACCACATTTCTCGGGTGATCCCCGGGTTCGAAGACTTCAACACCCGGGTCCGGAATAGAAACGGTTTTGTCCTACCAAACCCCCCGCGGGATACACGCACTTTCAAAACCAGCACGGGGCTGGCCCACTTCACCGTTAGCCCGCTGGAATATCTCAACCCGCCGGCCGGGCACCTGATTCTTCAGACCGTCCGCAGCCACGACCAGTACAACACCACGTTCTACGGCCTGGATGACCGATACCGTGGCATCTCTGAGGGCCGCCGAGTAGTGCTCATCCATCCCGAGGACCTCGCACAGGCAGGATTCGCTGACCGCGATATGGTGGATGTTATCTCCAGTTTCACCGGGTCCGACGGCGTCACCACCGAACGCCGCGCTAACAGTTTCCGTCTGGTTGGCTACCCCACGGCTAAGGGATGCGCGGCAGCTTACTTCCCGGAGGCCAACGCGCTGGTTCACCGTGAACTTGTTGCACGCGAATCAAACACACCCGGTTTCAAAGCCATTACTGTGCGCTTTGTGGCCCACAAGGAAAGCTGAGCATGGGCAGGCTAACGCAACGAACCAAAGTCCATAAGTACGTTGTGGGAAGCGAACACCCACACCGCGTCATCGAGGATCAGCTAGCCGTTGAAGAACCGTTGGAAATCCGTTTGGGCCACTTGTCCTATTCGGTGACCATGCGTTCACCCGGGCATGACTTTGACCTTGTGGCTGGCTTTTTGGTCTCTGAAGGGGTGATCTGGGAACCGGAGCAACTGATCTCCCTGCGCTTTTGTGCTGGCGAGGATGAGAATGGCGTCCAAACCTTCAATGTGGTGGAGGCCCAATTGCGGCCTGACGTTCCGGTCCCGGACGCCGGAAGGAAAATCTACACCTCGAGCTCGTGCGGGATTTGTGGCACCGATTCGATCGACGCCGTACACAAGTCCTCGCACTATGCACCGACGACTGATGACGAGTTCACTGTCCCCGTCGCCACGCTCCTTTCCTTGCCGGACAAGCTTCGCAGCGCTCAAGCGGTGTTTGAAAAAACCGGGGGAGTGCACGCTGCTGGTCTGTTCTCCGTCAATGACCAGGGGGAAGCCGAGTTGTTGTGTTTGCGCGAGGACGTTGGCCGGCACAACGCGATGGACAAAGTCGTTGGCTGGGCTCTCCGCGAAGGGCGTTTGCCGCTGAACCGCACAGTCCTTCAGCTCTCCGGCCGGGCATCTTTTGAATTGGTCCAGAAGGCTTCCTTGGCGGGTATACCCGTGCTGTCGGCCGTCAGCGCGCCCTCTTCTCTCGCCGTCGAACTGGCTCAAAGCAGTGCTGTAACCTTGGCAGGTTTTAGCCGGGGCCAGAGCATCAACGTGTATTCAGGCCACGAGAGGATCACTGCGTAAAGCATCTTGCGCGGGCGAAGGGATGGACAGCCCTTGGTCAATAGCTGCCTTGACAGGTAGATTTTGTCCATCGATTAGCACCACCGAAGGGTGCGTAAGGGAGCCACTGTGCATGATGATCGCGGAATAACCGAAGCCCGTCTTGACCGTTTCATTAAGGACAGATTGGTGCCCGCGATCTATGCGCGTTCTACCGAATTGGAGCTCTCTGCATGGGATGTTCCGGACGAACCTGTCCCGGCAGCTGAGGCGCTTGGACAAAACTTTGAACCCCTTGCGCAGGGCTCTGCTTGGGGGCGCGGTTGGAGTACCAAATGGATCCGCCTGCAAGGTTCCGTGCCGGCCGGTTGGGGAAAAGACCCACAACGCAGTGTTGAAGTGTTGGTTGATTTGGGGTTCAACGGACAGGGCCCCGGTTTTCAATGCGAGGGCATCGCATGGCGAGCAGACGGCACCATCATCAAAGCTATTTCGCCCAAAAACCTGCACATTCCCTTAGAGCTGATTGGCCCGGATACTCACAGCGGTGAGCTCAATCTCTATGTGGAAGCCGCTGCGAACCCGGACCTTACCCAAGCGTGGAGCTTCGCTCCCACTAACCTCGGCGATAAGGCCACGGTAGGCGAAGAGCTCAGGTATAGGCTGGGCCCGATTGTGGTGGCCGAACGGGACATAACGGTGTGGGAGCTAGCCCAGGACGTTGATACTTTGCGGTCACTGATGCACGAGCTGCCCATGGACCAGCCCCGACGCTTCGACATTCTCCGGGCCCTCGAGGCCATGATGGACCGCATGGATCCGGAGGACGTGTCCGGCACGGCAACGGCTGGCCGGGAGGCCTTGAAACCAGTTCTCAGCCAGCCAGCCAATGCCTCGGCTCACAACATTGTGGCCACCGGGCACGCGCACATTGACTCCGCATGGTTGTGGCCTGTCCGCGAAACCATCCGCAAATGTGCCAGGACCTTCTCCAACGTGGTGGCGTTGATGGATGAGGATCCCAACTTTGTGTTCTCTTGCTCTTCCGCCCAGCAACTGTCCTGGATCAAGGAATATTACCCGGAGCTGTTCGCCCGAATTCGCGAGAAAGTTGATGCTGGACAGTTCATTCCCGTGGGCGGAATGTGGGTGGAATCGGACACCAACATGCCCGGTGGTGAGGCAATGGCCCGGCAATTTGTTGAGGGCAAAGGTTTCTTCTTGGATGAGTTCGGTGTGGAGTGCCGCGAGGCGTGGTTGCCGGATTCCTTTGGTTACTCGGCCGCTTTGCCGCAAATTGTGAAAGCAGCCGGGTCTCGGTGGTTCCTGACCCAAAAAATTTCCTGGAATCAGACCAACAAGATGCCCCACCACACGTTCAGTTGGGAAGGCATTGATGGCACCCGAGTGTTCACTCACTTCCCGCCCGTGGATAGTTATAACTCAGACTTGGGTGGGCGGGATCTGGCCCATGCACAGCGAAACTACCGTGATCATGGCCGCGGCAACACCTCGCTGGTGCCCTTTGGTTATGGCGACGGCGGTGGTGGGCCCACGCGCGAAATGCTCGCTGCGGCGCACCGCGCGGAGGATTTGGAAGGTTCGCCCAAGGTTCAGCTTGGTAGCGCTAGAGACTTTTTTGAGATGGCCCAAGATGAGTACAAAAATCTTCCCGTCTGGGTGGGGGAGATGTACCTCGAACTGCACCGCGGAACGTACACCAGCCAGTCGAACACCAAAAAGGGCAATCGACGCAGTGAGCACTTACTCCGCGAAGCTGAGTTGTGGGCGGCCACCGCGTCGGTGCGTCACCACGACTATACGTATCCGGCTGAGGAGCTGAAGCGCTTGTGGCGGTTAGTGCTTTTACAGCAGTTCCACGACATTCTCCCGGGCTCTTCCATCGCCTGGGTTCATCAGGATGCGGAGCGAAATTATGCTGCCATTGAACGTGATCTTGAAGCGATCATCGCCGCGGCCACGGCAAAAATGTTGGGTGAAGGAGAGCAACAATTTTTGCTCAACGCCGCACCACATGAACGTGACGGTGTGCCCGCTTTTGCCGCCGCAAGACCCATCCGTGCCGAGGAAGCTGTTCAAGTCCAAGAGCTGGATGGCGGCTACGTTCTGGACAACGGACTGATCCGCGCCCAGATCAACGCTGAAGGTCAGGTTGTCTCCCTGCTGGAACACCGCACTGGGCGCGAGGCTATTTCCCCGGACGCACCGGGAAACCGCTTGGAACTCTTCCGAGATACACCCAACCAATGGGATGCCTGGGACATTGACGAGTTCTACCGCCATAACGTAACTGCCGCAGACGTTCGCTCAGTCACTTTAGAACGCGGCGGCTGGGACGCTGTGGTGGTGGTTGAGGCGTTGGTTGGTAAATCTCCCGTGACCCAGCGGATCTCGCTAGCGGCGGGGGCCGAATCGCTCGCCATCACTACCTCGGTGGACTGGCAAGAGAAAGAGAAGCTCCTCAAACTGGCGTTCGGCTTGGATGTGCGGGCAGACCGCTCAGCCTCGGAAACCCAATTTGGCCACGTCTTCCGGCCCACCCACGTCAATACTTCCTGGGAAGCAGCTAAGTTCGAGATCTGTGCGCACCGCTGGATCCATGTTGGCGAACCGGGCTACGGCGTAGCCATTTCAAACTCGGCAAGCTACGGGCATGACGTCACCAGAGCCGTGCGAGAGGACGGAGGAACGACGACGACAGTCCGCCTTTCCTTGCTGAGGGCACCACAGTTCCCGGATCCTCAAGCGGATTTGGGGCGGCATGAATATTCGGTGACTATCCGTCCCGGGGCAGGTATTGCCGAGGCGGTTGAAGAGGGCTACCGGACCAACTTGGTGCCCCGAGTACTCACCGGCGGTCGCGAGATTGAGCCCTTGTTCACCGTGTACAACCAAGCCGTGGTGGTGGAGGCCATCAAACTGGCTGAGGACAGCAGCGGGGACGTCATTGTGCGCCTTTACGAATCCTTGGGGGAGCGCAGCTCCGGGGTCCTGACAGCGAATTTCCCGGCAGCCGCTGCAGCTACCGTGGACCTACTGGAGCGGCCAATAGCGGTACCAGGAGTGAACTGTGGCAAAGATTCTGTGGAGTTGACGCTGCGCCCGTTCCAGCTGGTCACGCTCCGCTTCAGCCGCTAAATACGCGGTACTGGCAGCCAAGCCGCTACTGGTAGTCGCTGTTCAGCAGCCGGTTGACGAATTGCTGCGTGCGCTCATGAGTAGGTGCGCGCAGCACTTCGGCGGCCGGTCCGCGTTCAACCACCACACCGCCGTCCATAAAAATGACCTCGTCCGCTACTTGCCGGGCGAAGGCGAGCTCGTGGGTAACAATCACCATGGTCCAGCCTTCCTCGGCTAGTTCCTTGATCACACCCAAAACATCGCCTACTAGTTCGGGATCCAGCGCTGAGGTGGGTTCGTCAAAGAGCAACAACTCTGGCCGCAGTGCCAATGCGCGCACAATACCCACACGCTGCTGTTGACCGCCGGAGAGCTCAAAAGGGTATGCGTCTTTTTTAGCGAGCAGACCCACTCGTTCTAGAAGTTTTTCAGCATCCGCGGTAGCTTCAGCCCGTTTGCGCTTCTGAACCTGCACAGGTCCCTCGATGACGTTTTCAAGAACCGTCATGTGGGGGAACAAGTTGTAGTGCTGGAACACCATGGCACTGCGATCCCGCAGGCTAGCGAGCTCCTTTTTGGACACTGGTGAGGAGAAGTCCACGGTGTGGTTCTCACCAATGGTGACGGTGCCGGCGTCGGGCGTTTCAAGGCCGTTCAAGGAGCGCAAAACGGTAGTTTTGCCTGAACCCGAAGGACCGATCAGCGCCACAACCTTGCCGCGCGGCACGTCGATGTCGATGTCTTTAAGCACCTGGTGATCACCAAAAGCCTTGGCTAGGTGACGAACCGAGAGGACGGGTGCGGCTGAATTAGTGGGCGACATATCGATCCAATCGTTTTTCAAGCCAAGACTGTCCGCTCGAGAGAACCAAACAGATCACCCAATAAACCAACGCAGCTTCGAGGTAAAGGATCATAAATTCTTGGCTAAACGCTGCGATCTGTTGGGCGTTGCGGAAGAGCTCGGTGACCAAAATCAGCGAGGCTAACGATGTGTCCTTGACCAGCGAGATAAAGGTGTTGGACAAAGGCGGAACGGAGACGCGTGCGGCCTGCGGAAGAATCACGCGGCGCAAAGTCAGTGCGGGGGACATACCAATGGTGTGCCCGGCTTCCCACTGACCTTTGGGTACCGAGAGGATCGCTGCGCGAATAATCTCCGCAGCGTAGCCGCCCACGTTCAGTGAGAAAGCAATGATGGCGCTGGGCCACGGCTCAAGCTTGATGCCCAAGGATGGTAGGCCGTAGAAGATCACAAACAGCTGAACCAACAATGGTGTGCCGCGAATGATGGATACATAGATGCGGGCAAGCCCAGAGAGCAGTTTGTTGCTGCTCAAGCGCATCAAAGCCACCACCAGCGCCAACACCAAACCCACCACAAAGGAGGCAAGGGTCAACGGAATGGTTCCTTGGACCGCACCCAAAAGGATGGGGCCCAAGGAAGTCCAGATCAAATCCCAGGTGCTGGGCATTTACTTAGTGACGTCCACGCCGAAGTACTTTTCGGAGATCTTGGTCAGTGTGCCATCAGCTGCCAAGTCTTTCAGCGCCGAGTCCATGGCGTCCTTCAAAGCTGTGGAACCCTTGCGGACGGTCAGTGCACTCTCTGACTTGTCAGTGGTTTCCGCGGCGATCTTCAGGCCTGCGTCAGGGGTGTTCTTGGCGTAGTCCAAGTAGGTGAGTTTGTCATTAACAATTGCGTCCACTCGGTCTTGGCGGACCAAGCTCACGCCCTGGGCCCAGCCTTCAACCTGCTGAATGTTGGCGCCGGACTTCTGCGCCAAGGTGTACCAGTTGCTGGTCAGTGACTGGGCAGTAGTTTTGCCCTTCAGATCCGCGAAGGACTTGATGTCGTTGTTGTCTTGCTTGGTCACGATGACACCCGAAGAGATGGTGTACGGAGTGGAGAAATCGTATTTGGCTTTGCGCTCATCATTGATGGAAACCTGATTGGCAATGACATCAAAACGCTTGGCTTCCAAACCAGCGAAGATTGAGTCCCACTGGGTTTCCTGGAATGTTGCCTTGACGCCGAGCTTGCCAGCAACTGCTTCGGCTACTTCAACGTCAAAGCCGGTGAGCTTGCCAGCGCCATTCTCGTGGAAGCTGAACGGCTTGTAGGTGCCTTCAGTAGCAATCACTAATTCGCCCTTGGACTTAACGTCGCTGAGGGAAGTGTCCCCGCCGGTCGCGGGAGTGCTGCTGGCTCCGCCGCCACACGCGCTCAGAGCGAGAGCTGTGGCTGCCAACAGGCTAGTTAGAGCAAAACGACGGCGGTTCATCGGTCCTTCTTTCACAAATCAGGCCGCATCGAATGACGCAGCCGTGTCCAGTGACGATACCAATCACAACGCCCAAGGCAAGAGCTAATATTTCGTAACTTTACGCTGAATCTGTAGTCGTGACTTGACTCACTGGTGTGAATTTGTGCAGTAGGGCGCTGTCGTCGCCCATTTGAGGGTGTGAAAAGGGGCCGTTAAATGGCTGAGTGGGGGCGGTCCCCAACAAACCGCCACCACTCATCCCCCCAATATGATCAGACCGTCAGCGTCTCCTTAACCTAGGAACAAACGCGGCAAGCACGGATTCACATATTCATGATTGTTCCACGTTCTAATGAATCCGTGAATTGTATTACGATCACTGTTTCATAACCCTTTGTGAGTGGGCCCACCAGCGGCTCAGACCAATGCCACCCAAGCCCAGCACAATCAAAAGAATGCTGCCGTAATTAAGCGCAATCTGAATACTCCATTGATTCAGCTGGGGGACTGGATTGATGCCGGCTAGGAGCATCATCAGCAACCCGGCCCCCAGTACAGCAGTACTTACGCGAAAGATGGCGGGAAGCCCACCACGAACCACTCGCCACGCAGCCGGCAGCAGTACTGCTGCAACGTAGGCCGGATAAAGCCTGCCCGCGGCCGCATAAATCTCATAACAGACCGCATTAACAGGGTTACGGTCACTAATGCCGTCCATGCCCAAACCGGTGCCCGACGTGTCCATCAACAGGAATGTTGCAAGAACCGCCACGGACATAACGGCCAACACGATCAGTCCCGGTGGCCCCACCAGCGCGCGGTGCGCCCGCGAGGAGCCAAAAGCTCGCGCAATCCGTGCACCGCCAAGCACTACGGCCGCGAAAACCACGTAACGCAGGATGAGGTTCACATAATTGCTACTGCCTAGGAGCGAATCAAAAAAGAAGTATGGGCCCCGGATACTCAACAGTACGGCTAGGCCGGAGAGTACAAAGATCCAAAACATCAACGGATTGCGGCCTTGAAGCAGACTTGGCACCCGTAATCCAGCCAAGATGATGCATACAGCGAAGCAAGCCCACTCCAACAGGGATCCGGTATCCATTAGCCTAGGTGCTCCCAAATCTGCTCACGTTGAGCGATATCTTGTTCTTGTTTGCGTAGCGTGCGGCTCATGACTTGCAAACGGTCCGCCGCAAGTTGGGCTAATTCCGAATCTGGGATGCGTGCTAAAGCTTTCTCACGTGCGTGCTCCGGCCAGCTCGCCTCCTGTGGAGTGATGAGCTCGGTCACCACCAGTGCGCTGGCAGGGCCAAGTCCTGCCAGCCTGGCCGTTGAAACAGCTAGCTCCGGGGCTAGGCGGTTGGCACTGAGCTGGGCGGAAAAGTTTTGTGGGGCAACCCCCATGGTGGCGGAGACCTGCTGCCTAATTTCACCGGTATCCACTGCGTCAACCCAGTTGCGCACTGATTGCGAGTGCGGGATCGGTGTTAATGCGGGGACTTCGAGTTGATCGGGCCAAGGCTTGGCGTTCGCCCGGCTTAGCCTTTTGGCCAGATCAGCCAATAAATCCTCGGTACTGATCTGGCTGAGGAGCTCGGCGTCGGTGGGCTGCTGGTGGCTTGTGAGAAGGTCGCGGTAGCCGTCAAAGCACGCCAGCTCGGCCAGCGGATTCAATCCGTAGGCCCGTGCAATTGCCACAACGGTGGATTCGGTGACTTTGCCGCGAACTAGTTGTTGGGCCAAGGTGGTCCGTTTGATGCCTGCAGCGCGGCAGACCTCCGAGGTGGTCGCCCCCTCGGCTACCCCGTTGAGCCAATTTTGGAAGGCGCGGGAACTCAAAGACATTAGCAACTTCCGGAAGGGATCAGGGGGACGCAAATTGATTTTACTCGACGGCAGATTGTGGTCTAAGGTTATTTATCGAAGCCCGCTGTTACGGATACCCCCCAAGTTCGTACCGGCGGGTTTCTTTATGCCCTCTGCGGATTTGACCCTGGCTTGGTACTGGCGATGCTAGGACGGTGAAAGAATTGAGCCATGACGGCAACGCTTGTGGCCCGGGATTTGTCCGCCGGCCATTCCCACCGATCCCTTTTTAATAACCTCTCTCTCACTGTAGCTCCAGGCGATGTTGTGGGGGTTGTGGGGGCCAATGGTGCGGGCAAATCGACTTTACTGAGTGTGCTTTCCGGACATCTGGAACCACTCGGTGGAACCGTTCAGTTGGCTCCGGCTGACGCTTTTGTTGGCTGGTTGCCCCAAGAACACGATCGAATTCCTGGTGAGGACATCGCTGGCTATATTGCCCGCCGCACCGGCTGCGCCGCTGCCACCGAAGCCATGGAAGCTGGAGCCGAAGCGCTCGCAGCCGGAGCCCCCGGCTCCGATGACGAATACACCCTCGCTTTTGACCGCTGGATGGCATCCGGTGCCGCAGATTTAGAGGACAGAATCCCTGCAGTGTTGGCAGATCTGGGACTAGATCTGCCGATGGACTCGCCTATGACCGGACTTTCTGGCGGCCAGGTGGCGCGCGTAGCGCTCGCAGCCCTGTTGTTGAGCCGCTTTGACATCGCACTTCTAGATGAACCCACCAACGATCTGGACCTGGATGGTTTGGAACGGCTTGAGAAGTTCATTGCCGGCCAGCGTGGTGGTGTGGTGCTGGTGTCGCATGATCGTGAGTTCCTCTCCCGTTCGGTGAACAGGATTGTGGAGCTGGACTTGGCCCAAAACTCGGTGGCAGTTTATGACGGTGGCTACGATTCCTACCTCGAAGAACGTGCGGTGGCACGCAGGCATGCTCGCGAACGCTATGAAGAGTTCGCCAACACCAAAGCGGATCTAGTAGCCAGAGCGCGGACGCAGCGCGAGTGGAGTTCCCAAGGTGTCCGGAATGCGATGAAAAAGAGCCCGGACAATGACAAGATTCGCCGGGCTGCGAGTACCGAATCTTCAGAGAAGCAAGCCCAAAAAGTGCGCCAAATGGAGTCCCGAATTGCCCGCCTCGATGAGGTTGAAGAGCCTCGTAAAGAGTGGCAGCTGCAATTCACTATTGGTCAGGCACCACGGTCCAGTTCCGTAGTTGCCACACTGCGGGACGTAGTGGCTCACCAAGGTGACTTCACCTTAGGGCCGGTGAATTTGCAGGTCAACGCTGGCGAACGGATTGGGATAACCGGTCCCAACGGGGCCGGTAAGTCCACGCTGTTGCGGTTACTTTTGGGCCGGCAAACCCCGGACGACGGCGAAGCGTCCTTGGGTGCCTCCGTTGCCATCGGCGAAATCGACCAAGCCCGTGGCGCGCTCGCGCCCGAGCTGGACCTAAGTACCGCCGTGGAAGCCCAATTGCCGGAGTATTCCGCAGCCGAAGTACGCACTCTGCTGGCGAAATTTGGCCTCAAAGCTGATCACACCAATCGTCGGGTGGAGCTTTTGTCACCCGGAGAGCGAACCCGTGCTGGATTGGCATTGTTGCAAGCACGTGGCGTGAACCTGCTGGTCCTTGATGAGCCCACCAACCACTTGGACTTGCCCGCGATCGAGCAGCTTGAAGAAGCCCTTGAAAGCTATGACGGAGCGCTGCTTTTGGTGACACATGACAGGCGTTTGTTGGACACCGTCCGGCTAGATGTCCGTTGGGAAGTCGCGGCGGGGCGCGTTACGGAGAACACTTCAGGAGCAAGCAGATGAGTATGGACCGTGTGGCATGGAGTTCCTTGCACAACCTGACCCGCGCCAAATCAGGCAGCACGCCGTTTACTAAAGCGACTCTCAAACGAGTTCTCAAATTCGCCGTTCCGCACCGCAACCGGCTTATTGCCTTTATTTTGTTGTCCATTGTGGCGGCGGTGCTGGCTGTAGCCACCCCGGTGCTTGCTGGAAAAGTAGTGGACGCGATTGTTGCTCGCACTGATTTCAATGTGATCTTGTGGCTCGCGATCATGATTGCCGTCGTGGCAATTGTTGAGGCAGGGGTGGGCTTACTGGTCAGGTGGCTGTCCTCGATGATCGGTGAAGGTGTGATTGTGGACCTGCGTACTGCAGTGTTTGATCACGTCCAGAAAATGCCGATCGCCTTTTTCACGCGCACCCGTACTGGTGCCTTGGTGAGCCGGCTGAACAATGATGTGATCGGCGCCCAAGCAGCATTTGCCGGCACCTTGTCCGGTGTGGTGAGTAACGTCGTCGCACTGGTACTGACGTTGATAGTGATGCTGGATAAGTCCTGGCTGGTCACGGTGCTCGCCATGATTCTGTTGCCGATCTTTTTGATTCCGGCACGGCGGATGGGTTCCCGTCTGGCCGATTTGCGGCGGGAATCGGCTGCGCACAATGCCGCTATGGGTACCCAAATGACAGAGCGTTTTTCTGCCCCGGGCGCCACTCTGGTGAAGCTCTTTGGCCGTCCCGACGAGGAATCCCGCGAATTCGCGCTGCGGGCTGAACGGGTGCGTGACATTGGGGTGCGTACAGCGATGCTCCAGTTCACCTTTGTGACAGCACTGACGCTGGTCTCCGCGCTGGCGCTTTCACTGGTGTACGGCTTGGGCGGTTGGCTTGCCCTGGGCGGCCAGTTGGCACCGGGTGACGTGGTGGTTTTGGCTTTGTTGCTGACCCGTTTGTACGCCCCACTGACCTCTCTTTCGAATGCCCGCTTGGAAATTATGAGCGCGCTGGTCAGCTTTGAACGGGTGTTTGAGATTCTGGACCTCAAGCCGCTGATTGAGGCGAAACCGAACGCTCGGAGTGCACCGCAGGGACCGCTCGCGGTGGAGTTTAAGGACGTGCGTTTCTCTTACCCGGCGGCGGACAAGGTTTCTTTGGCTTCCCTTGAGGACGTGTCCATTTTGGATACTCGCGGTGGAGAAGAGGTACTTCACGGCATCAGTTTCCGGGTTGAGCCGGGCCAAACCGTTGCGTTGGTAGGGTCCTCTGGCGCCGGAAAGTCCACTATTGCGCAGCTTCTGAGCCGCCTGTACGACGTCGATTCCGGGGCCGTGCTGTTGGGTGGAAGTACGCCAGGGGCCGGCGTAGATGTGCGTGATTTGAGTTTCGAATCATTGCGTCAGTCGATGGGAATGGTCACCCAAGACGGGCACTTGTTCCATGAGACGCTTGCCTCAAACCTACGTTTGGCCCGGCCTGATGCCACTGACGAAGAGATGTGGGACGTGCTGCGCCAGGCCCGGCTTGAGGACATGGTGCGGTCTTTGCCGGATGGTTTGGAAACAGTGGTGGGGGAGCGCGGCTATCGGCTTTCCGGTGGTGAGCGTCAGCGTTTGACGATTGCACGGCTGTTGATTGTGCAGCCTCGGATTGTGATTCTCGATGAGGCAACCGCCGCGCTGGATTCCAGCAATGAGGCCGCCGTGCAGGCCGCCCTCGGGGTGGCGTTGGAAGGCCGCACCGCCGTTGTTATTGCTCACCGGCTGTCCACTATTCGTGCCGCTGACGCCATCTTGGTGGTGGAGGGCGGAAACATTGTGGAACGTGGAACGCACACTGAGCTGTTGGCGCTGGGCGGCAGATATGCGGAGCTCTACAACACACAGTTCGCTGAGGCTACATCGGTGGCGGAAGAGGCATTGCCAGAAATCTAGTGGGCGCCGGTGGTGTTGCTGTTGGTGCGAAGCCGGGGGAGCACATGATCGGTCAGGAGCGGGGCGAGATCGTCAGGCAGCGGTGCGTCGAGGTCTAGCCAGCGTAGTTCTGCGATCTCTGCCGAGGCAGTGGCGCTCCACGTGCCAGGAGCGGTGAAAACGGTGGCTTGAATGTCTGTGGCAGCCTCGTTAGCGGCGTCGGCGAGCCAGACGTCAAGGAGTTCCAGATCCTCGGCGGGGATGCTGATGCCCACCTCTTCTTGCAGCTCACGGGACGCAGCTTGGGCCGCGGTCTCGCCGGTTTCCGGTTTGCCGCCGGGGTGCATAAATTTTTCGGTTCCGCGTTTCCGGACGGTCAGCAGCCGGCCCTGTTCGTCAAAAACGCACACTGCAGAGACAACAATCAGATCTTTCACCGGTTCAGCCTACGGTGCAGCACGCTGTCCAAGCGAAGCAGCTTCGACGGGCCTGTGACGTCCCACCGGAAACGGAATGAATCCTCGTCCATGCGTTCGTAGTTCACCCGGTAGAGATCGTTGACGCACAAGTGTTCGGCCTGTTCCTGCCCAAACTTGAAGGACATACGGTGGAAGGGTTTCCCATCGGTGAAGAACATGTCCAGCGCGGAGGTGTCTTCGCACGGATACAGAAGATATTCGCGGAACGCCGGCGAGCTGTGCCCCGCCCAGCGCAGTGTGCCGTTTTCGCGGTAGCGGAGACCGCCGTCGGGCAGTGGTGTGTAATGTGCGACGCCGGTGAACTCGCCATGAGTGCCCGAGGCGCGGTCCCAGAGTTCGCGGCTGAGCGTCCACTCGCCGAGGAGCCAATCGCTAAGATTCGTCACCGGTGTAGTTTACGACGGGTCAAGATTTGGTGCCCTCGATTGGAATCGAACCAACGACACCGGCTTTAGGAGAGCCGTGCTCTATCCACTGAGCTACGAGGGCTGGGCCCGGACTTTGCACCGTCGGCTTTCGCCAACCGGTCTGTCCGGACACGCCTACCAGCATATACGGTGAGAACGCCGAGCTGTGTTTGCCAGCACCTCGCGGCCGGCTGTGACACACAAATGTCAGCTGGCGGTCTGGGCTAAGCCAAAGATGCCCCGCGTTCCACTGAAAGTACCGCTGCTCACGGCACTGGCAACTCGAGTGTTGATCGGAGCAGGAGGTGCAGGTGCCGCCGTGTTTGGTTTTGTTCCAGAAGATGCCGGTTCACCGCTGCACTATGCCGGGGCCGTGACGTACTTTGAAGGTTGCTAGCCGAGTGTTTTGAGGCAGTCGCGGTACTCGGTGAGTGTGGTTCCACCGCCGCAGCCGAGGTCTTTTGGAGTGAGGACGGTGGTGCTGTCATCGCCGATCACCTGAAGCGGCAAGTCGATCTCGGGGTCGCCGCCGGCGGCTGTCACAAGGGCTCGAAAAGACGTATCCAACAGCGTCTTTAGTTCCGCGGGATCAGAAGTGTTGGCATGGACCCCTAAGAATCCGGTTCTTCCCATCCCTGCGGTGGTTTTGTATTCGGATTCCACGCTCTGAACGTGGTCCAGTGATTGGACAGCCGACTGGTATTTGGCAGCCATATCTGCGTCAGAGGGAGCCTTTGCGCCCATACCGCACGCGGATAAAATCATTGCCAAGATTCCCATAATCACCAGTGTAGGTAGTGGTCTTATTTTCATACAGTGCTCCTAGTGCTCCTATTGCTCCCGGCCAATGCCAGAGACACTCGAATGGACCTCGGAATCACCACTACTAAAAAACTGTTGCGTTGAATCCTTGCTGCTGTAGTCGGCCAGCGGACCATGGCCTTCATTCTCGCGAACGGAATTGGTGTAATTGTTGTAGCTGTGGTTGCCAGTGACATCCGTAGCCCCAACTCCTGGCGGATCGGGAAGTGTCACTATCGAGGCATCATTGCGTGATGGCCAGGCCGGTGAAGCGGCATTGGAATTTCCCAAATCTAAGCGCGGCACCACGTCGTGTTGATGCTGGATTGCCAAAGTGTCCACCGAGTCTGGCACACGCGCAGAGTCAATTGGCGCTCCGTAAGTCACCAGGTTGGTGACATTAAAGCGCTCGCGGAAGTCGTCGTCGGCCGCTAACGCTGCGGCCGTCATGCCGCCCTGCGAGTGCCCCACCAACATCACTGGCGCGCCCTCCGGAATGCCAGCTTTTTTCATTGCCAGCTCAACGGCTTCAGAGGAAGTAGACATACTCCCTGAGGCCGATTGAACATTACCCACGGTATCCATCGGGTTTGTGCCGGAGCGGACATTCCACTCTGAAGTGCCTGGGATGCTCACAATGTAGGCTGGCCCGTTGCCGTTGTCCACGCTAGTGATTCGAATTGCGGCATCAGGGGTGCCAGTCTTGCCATTGTCACCATATGTGGCGGAGACCCCGCTCAAGATTGAGGCAAGATCTGTCGGTGCAGGTGTGTTGTTTCGGCCGTTTTGGCGGGGTCCGTCACCTACACCAACCTCAGTGGGGGCAGTGGCCGTGGGGGTGCCGTCGTCGAGAACATGTGGCTGAATCAAGCCCAAGGTGCCGATGGTTGTCAGTAGATTCTGCTGGCCGGTAGCAATCTGTAGGCCCGAGGCGACAAGCTCGGTGGTGGACGGCGGCTCACCTGTTTTTGCAAAGTTCCAGAGCAAATCGCCCACATTTCCAAAGTTCTTTGCCTGATCCCCGAATGCGTCAGTGAGGTTATCAAAGCGATCGCTCACCTGGTCTTTCAGGAAGCCCAGAACCTTCGAGCCGCCATCTTTGACCGTATCCACCACAGAATCAGCGCCGTCAAAAAGGTGGCGAATTTTATCGAGCGGATTCTCAGAACCGCCACTAGTTCTGGTCTGCGAACCGCTGCCAGTGCCGTTGTTGTTGCTCGCCTGTTCCTGCTGGCGGATGTCTTCGCGCAACCGTTCAGCGGCATGCTGGATCGATTGTGCGGTGCTGGAAAGCTGCAGACGGTGCGACTTCCACTCGGCCTTAAAACGTTGCCCGTCTGGGCCATCCCATGAGCTTTGCGCAATCACGGGGCTTAGCTGACGTCCCAGATCTGTGAGCCGCTGGCTGGCCCGGTGCATGTCATGTTGGAGCTTTTTGGCCTGCTCCAAGTCCATTCCGTAGAAGCTCACCGGGCACCATCCCCAGCGGCATTGGTTGAACGTTCCTCAGCGGACGCTTGAAGATCATGGGCCCCGAGGACCAACCACAAAACTTCGCGAGCAATATCTCCGGCGCTCACTTCAACCAAGTGGCTGGCTGGCGCATGGTTGGCGGGGCTGCCGTGACGCGTGGGGCCGCGAAGCGAATACAACTTTTCAGACAGCGCCCACACGGCGCCCTGCTGCTTCTGTTGGGTGCTGACGGTGACGTGGACACTCGCCTTGGGGCGGACGACGGCGTCACGCACCTCCGGGGGCAGACCACCTACTGCCGGTACCGGCGTCGAACCATGCACTGATGTTTGGTGCACTGATGTTTGGAGCGCTGCAACGTCCTCAGCGGGTATGGCATATTTTGGTCCGTCAGCGAGGGCGGCGTTTGCGGCCGGAGCCTGCAGAAGTGGGTGATCGGGAAGCCCTGCGGCTAGGACAGGCCACAAATCCGTTTCGCGGAAGAGCACCAGATCCGCCACGGGATCCAGCCCAACGACCTCAACCGTGCCGTCACTTTCCTGCCGGACTGTGCGGGCTTGTGTGTAGGCCGCAGCTAATCCACCGAACAACCACACTTGAGTGTGCTGCGAGGCATCGGGTGTCCTCGAAACAAAATCCACCACGATATTCGCGCTCAAAACTTGTGCAAGCAGCTCTTGCCACGCTTCGCTGAGCTGGCCGTCGGAGGTGGTGATTCCGGCGTCGAACAGTTCTTGCTCGAGTGTCGTGTGATCCTCAGCGCTGAGGGCGGACAAAAGCTCAACAGTTTCAGTCCGGAGGGCGGTGGGGCTGTTAGTGGCGCTTTTGGCGAGCGCGAGTGGCCAGGCCAGAACGCTCATCCGGTAACGCTGTTGCCCGGCGGTTGTGGTGGAAGTGCTCATGCAGTGCTCCCCAATCTTGCATCGCTTTAACCCTGTAGACGGGCTCTCCAAGAAGTAAAGCCCGTCCGCAAGGTTTGGTCGATGGGGAGCGCTACCCTGCCGCGGGGGTTGTGACGTGGTTTCGTTTCCGTCGGCCGTCAAAGAGTGCGACGGCGGCGGCAACAACGCTTGCCAGCAAAAGTACCCAGCCTGCGACGGTGAGGATCGAGGCGAAAGTCACGGCTCCGGCGTCGGGCGCTGAAGAACCGAACAAAGAATCAATGGCCATATTCGCCGCGATCCGGACCGCGGCAAAAGCCACTGGCAAGGCCATAATTACTCGGCGCAATAGGCCCCGGCTCATGTTAGTGCCGATCAATAGCAACCAGCTCACCAAAAAAATCAGCGGGAACAGTGTGCCAGCTGTTTTGTGTAGGTAGCTCAGCTGACCACGTGCGTCCGAGTCCATGACATCGCGCAAGTGCCCAATATACGTTGGGTCAAAACCACCGATCAACGCATCCGGCATGGCTAAACCACTGGAGAGCTGCGTCATCTGATTGAGCGTCAAAACGTGCAGGTACCAAAACAGGAACAGGCTCGCGGCCACTCCAGCAATCACAATCAGCTTGGCGTTGTTCTGATTTTCACTCGCTGGCTTTTTACCTTGTGCGCCACTTGAAGTGCGGGGTGTGAGCGATGGCGGGAGGGAAGCGTTGGGGAGGTCAGCCTTTGCCCCGTGTTTTTTCAGACGCTGAGCGGGGGTTTTAGACATGACTTCATTATGTCCCGGTAGTCTGAATTTATGAGCACCGGTAGGCACAGCGCAGCCCAACTTGATCCCTCCCTCGACGACTATCAACTTGCCTCGGCACTGGTCCGTGAGGCCGGACAACTAGCCTTGCTGATGCGAATGGGCGGACTCAGCGGTGAACAGAAGACTTCTGTCTCCGATGTGGTCACCGCCGCGGATCGTGCAGCCGAGGCCTACGTTTTGGAACAGCTTCGCCGTTGCCGCCCAGAGGACAGCATCTTGGGCGAAGAGGGTGCCTCATTCGCCGGAACCAGTGGGCGCACTTGGGTTATTGACCCGGTTGATGGCACGTACAACTTCCTGCAGGGATCCAGCTACTGGTGCTCCGCCATTGCGCTCAAGGGTGGGGGAGCGGCTGCGTCTACAGTGAGTGCCAGCGCTGATCCTGAGGTGATCTTAGGCGCCATCTATCAGCCCGAAATGGAGAAGCTGTGGCTCGGCGGCGTGGACCATGCCGCAACGCTCAACGATGAAACCCTGGTGGGCCCCTCGAGCGCTGACCTCGATCAGTTGGGCGCCGCAACCTACATCCACCCGCGTTGGTTGGTTGATCCCATGGCGGCGATGCCATGGCACGCTGCGGCAGTCTCGGCGGCAACCTTGCGTATGTTTGGTTCAGGATCCTGCGATCTTGCGAGGGTAGCCGACGGAGAAATTGGCGTCTGGTTCCAACACAGCTGCCCCGAATGGGATTGGCTGCCGGGGAAGGCAATTGTTCGGGCAGCTGGCGGGCGAACTGCCGTAGTGGCGGTCAACGGACTCAACTGGTTTGTTGCCGGTGGGGCCAATTCCGTGAAACAAGTTGTGGCAGCTCTACAGAGTGGATCCGTACAACACCTAGGCTGAGTGTCCTGGCCGGGGGCCGAGAGGGCGAACGGGTAGGGACTTAGGGTGGCCGGTGGGAAAGCTGTCGGTGCCACGGCCTAGACTTGATCGAACCATGGACATGCTGTTTGACCCTTACGCCAAATCACCGCTCAACCCTGCGCAGGAATCACCTTCCCGCGCCGCCGAGCCGAGCCGTGAAGCCCAAAACCTGAGCAACTTCACCCCGCCACAGGCAGCTGACTTGCTAGAAGGACTTAATCCGCAGCAAGAGGAAGCAGTTAAACACGGCGGTAGCCCGCTGCTCATTGTTGCTGGTGCAGGCTCGGGTAAAACTAGGGTGCTCTCTCACCGGATTGCCTACTTGATTGCCACCCACCGGGCGCACCACGGTGAAATCCTCGCGATCACCTTCACCAACAAAGCCGCCGCAGAAATGCGTGAGCGTATTGAAACGTTGATGGGCCCGCGCGCCAAGAATATGTGGATCTCAACCTTCCACTCCTCGTGCGTGAGGATTCTGCGCCGTGAAGCGTCCAACGTTGGCCTGAATTCAAACTTCTCCATCTACGATTCTGCTGACTCGCTCCGGCTGATCACACTGGTGGCCAAGAACCTTGACCTTGACCCCAAACGTTTTGCCCCGAAGGCCATTCAGCACAAGATCTCGGCCCTGAAAAACGAGTTGATTGACGATGATCAGTACTCGTCCAGCGCAAATTACAACGATCCCTTTGATCAGGCAGTCGCTGAGGTTTACAAGGGCTACACGCAGCGTTTGCGTCAGGCCAACGCCATGGACTTTGACGATCTGATTGCCCAAACCGTGTACATGTTCCGAGCCTTCCCCGGATTGGCGGAGTCTTATAGGCGCCGTTTCCGCCACGTTTTGGTGGACGAATACCAGGACACTAACCACGCGCAGTACGCCTTGGTTCGGGAGATTGTCGGCGAGGGCCCGGACAAGAGCGAGCTCACCGTGGTGGGCGACTCTGACCAGTCCATTTACGCCTTCCGTGGTGCCGACATCCGCAACATTGTGGAGTTCGAGAAGGACTATCCGGACGCCCGGACCATCAAACTTGAGCAGAATTACCGCTCCACCCAGACCATTCTGAGCGCCGCCAACGCGGTGATCAGCCGCAACCCCAACCGTCCGGAGAAAAAGCTCTGGACGGCTGAAGGTGATGGCGCCAAGATCGTTGGCTATGTGGGTGAAAATGAGCATGAAGAAGCACAATTTATTGCCAAGGAAATTGACAGGCTCCAGGACGAGGATGACCTGCGTCCCGGCGATGTAGCAATTTTCTACCGCACCAATGCTCAGTCACGGTCCATTGAGGACGTTTTGGTCCGTGTTGGTCTGCCCTACAAGGTGGTGGGCGGCACCCGGTTCTACGAGCGCAAAGAAATTAAGGATGCGCTCGCTTACCTGCGCGTGTTGGTGAACCCGGACGACGACGTCAACCTGCGCCGGATCCTTAACGAACCCAAGCGCGGGATTGGGGACCGTGCTGAAGGAGCGATTGCCTCCCTCGCCGAACGCGAGCGGACCTCCTTTATGGAAGCTGCCAAGCGCGCGGATGAGGCGCCGGGAATGGCCACCCGATCAGTCAACGCTGTGCAGGGTTTTGTGAAAATGATGGGCGACTTGGCCGAGGTTGCTAGCGGTTCTGGGGCTGCTGCAGCACTTGAAGCGGTTCTTGAGCAGACCGGGTACCTTGCGGGGCTACGCGCTAGCACCGATCCACAAGACGAGTCTCGCGTGGAGAACCTCGCCGAACTTGTTGCAGTGGTCCGTGAATACGAACGCGACAATCCCGAGGGTTCACTCGGTGAATTCCTTGAGCAGGTTTCATTGGTGGCGGATGCTGATCAGATTCCGGATGCCCCGGAGGGCAGTTCGGAGGACGCAGCGGCTGCCGTTGCCGAGGCGAAGCGCCTAGGTGTTGTCACGCTGATGACGCTCCACACTGCCAAGGGTCTTGAGTTTCCGGTGGTGTTCCTCACCGGAATGGAGCACGGAATTTTCCCGCACTCCCGTTCCGCCACAGATCCTAAGGAGCTCGCTGAGGAACGCCGTTTGGCCTATGTGGGGCTAACACGAGCCCGCCAACGCCTGTACCTAACGCGTTCGGAAGTTCGCAGCCTCTGGGGCCAAAGCCAGTACAACCCGGCCAGCCAGTTCATCGAAGAAATCCCGGCGGAGTTGCTTGAATGGCGCCGCGAAGGGACTTCCCGGCAGAGCCTGGGGCAAAGTGGCGGCTGGGGTGCGCCCATCGGCACCAGCCGTTACGAAGGTTCTTTCTGGGGTGCCGGAACGGCCCGCGGAACTGGCAGTCGCTCACAGGCGCCGAGCGCTTCGGCGGGATTCAACGCTGACGTTCCTGCCGCCGTGGCCCGTACCCGAGTTCAACCCCAAAAGGAGATCGTTTCGGTCTCGGTGGGGGACAAGGTCAACCACACGAGCTTCGGCAACGGCACGGTTTTGGCGGTGGAAGGGACCGGGGACAAAACCGTTGCGAAGGTAAAGTTCGACGGCGCCGAGAAACGCTTGCTGTTGCGTTACGCGCCGCTGGTGAAACTGGACTAGTGGCCGGCTTGCGCGCACGGGGAGCCGATGGTGGGCATAATGGGCAGCATGCGACGGATGATTTTGGGGCTTCTTGCCGCCTTGTTGATGCTCAGTGCCACTGCATGTTCGGTGGTTCAAAAGGACCCCAACTACACGCCGCCGCCGCCCTTGCCGCCGCTGGAACAGCTCAAACAAGCCACCGTGGTGCAGCCCTCTCAACCGCCTTCGGAGGGGGAGCCGCTGACTTTTGTGACAAAGGATCGCAATGCAGTGTGCGCCATCACCGAGTCCAAAGGCGAGCACGTCAATGTTCCCTACGAGGACAATGATTTTGGCAATAGCGCCAACAACAAGTACCCCACGGTTCCGGTGGTGCAATGCGAGTTTGCCGTATACCCGCAAGTGAAAACCTCGGACGTTAAGGACGATTGTTCTGGCACCGGCTTTGGGTATCTTGGCGGAATTATTACGCTGGCGCCCACCGCGGTGCGGTACGGGAATTGCCGGGCCGGAGCCACAGCGATGGAAAACGAATTTGGCCCCAAAGGCACCCGGAACGGCGAGATTTCTCAGCTTGAAACGCTCGAGGACGGGACGGCCGTGGAACGCAATGGTCTGCGCTGCACCGTCTATAACAACGGCGTGGCCTGCGGAAACCTTTCGGCTGGTGTGGGATTTTTTGTGAGCCGCACCGAGTATCAACTGCTAGCGCCGGACGCCAAAGCGGGGAAGACTACCAAGTCTTCACCCAGTAGCACGCCAGTTCCTACCAGTAAGTAACGCCAAATTCCCCGGAAAATCACGGGTTTTCTACGGCCAATAGAACTGTGTGCTTCCTCACTTAACGAGTACTCTGGGACAGGCATAGCTTCCAACGGGACTAGAGTTCCAAGTGGAGCAATGCGTCCTGCCGCTAACAAAATTGTTGGTACAAGGCGCCAGTATTCCCAAGAAAACTACTTCGACGTAGAAGGACACCAAACCGTGGACCTGTTTGAATATCAGGCGCGCGATATGTTCGAGGCGCACGGTGTACCCGTGCTCGCTGGCATCGTGGCGCACACCCCTGAAGAAGCAAAGGCAGCTGCCGAGAAGATCGGCGGCGTAACCGTCGTTAAAGCACAGGTAAAGGTCGGTGGCCGCGGCAAGGCCGGCGGCGTCAAGGTGGCCAAGAGTGCTGATGAAGCATTCAATTACGCCAATGACATCCTTGGTATGGACATCAAGGGTCACACCGTCAACAAGGTGATGATCGCCCAGGGCGCTGACATTGCTGAGGAATTCTACTTCTCTGTCCTGCTGGACCGTGCCAACCGCAACTACCTGGCTATGTGCTCGGTAGAGGGCGGTATGGAGATCGAGCAGCTCGCCGTTGAGCGGCCCGAGGCTCTGGCTAAGGTTTCCGTTGACCCGGCTGTTGGAATTGACCAGGCCAAGGCAGACGAAATCGTTGCTACGGCTGGTTTCGCTGAGGACCTTCGCGAGAAGGTTGCAGCAGTAATCATCAAGCTCTGGGACGTTTTCAAGAACGAAGACGCCACCCTCGTTGAGGTCAACCCGCTGGTTCGCACCGGCGCCGGTGACATCGTTGCCTTGGACGGCAAGGTCTCCTTGGATGAGAACGCTGGCTTCCGCCACGTCAACCATGAGGCACTTGAGGACAAGGACGCTGCTGATCCTCTCGAGGCTAAGGCAAAGGCCCAGGACCTCAACTACGTCAAGCTTGACGGCGAAGTTGGCATCATCGGTAACGGTGCTGGTCTTGTGATGTCCACCTTGGATGTTGTTGCTTACGCTGGCGAAAACCACGGCAACGTCAAGCCGGCTAACTTCTTGGACATCGGTGGTGGAGCCTCTGCGGAGGTTATGGCTGCTGGTCTGGACGTTATCCTCGGTGATGAGCAGGTCAAGAGCGTGTTCGTCAACGTCTTCGGTGGTATCACCGCTTGTGACGCTGTGGCTAAGGGCATCGTTGGTGCACTTGCTGAGCTTGGTTCTTCTGCCAACAAGCCGCTGGTAGTTCGTCTCGACGGTAACAACGTTGAAGAGGGCCGCCGCATCCTGAACGAGGCCAACCACCCGCTGGTAACGCTGGCCGCCACCATGGACGAGGGCGCCGACAAGGCCGCCGAACTCGCCAACGCAGCGAAGTAAGGGGACGCCACCATGTCTATTTATTTGAACAAAGACTCCAAGGTCATCGTCCAGGGCATCACCGGCGGCGAGGGCACCAAGCACACCGCTCTGATGCTCAAGGCCGGTACCCAGGTTGTTGGCGGCGTGAACGCACGCAAGGCTGGCACCACTGTCCGTCACGGCGATGTTGAACTGCCCGTCTTCGGTAAGGTCTCCGAGGCTATGGCTGAAACCGGTGCTGACGTTTCCATCGTGTTCGTTCCGCCGGCATTCACCAAGGATGCTGTGGTTGAGGCCATTGAGGCTGGAATCGGCCTGGTTGTTGTGATCACCGAGGGTGTTCCGGTGCAGGATTCTGCTGAATTCTGGGCATTGGCACAGTCCAAGGTTGACGCTGACGGCAAGCAGATCACCCGAATCATCGGCCCGAACTGCCCCGGCATAATCACCCCGGGCGAAGCTCTGGTTGGTATCACCCCGGCAAACATCACGGGCAAGGGCCCCATCGGCTTGGTTTCCAAGTCCGGTACCTTGACCTACCAGATGATGTACGAACTTCGTGACCTCGGTTTCTCCACCGCAATCGGCATCGGTGGCGACCCGGTCATCGGCACCACCCACATCGACGCACTCGCTGCGTTCGAGGCGGACCCGGAGACCAAGGCCATCGTGATGATCGGTGAAATCGGTGGCGACGCTGAAGAGCGCGCTGCTGACTACATCAAGGCTCACGTCACCAAGCCGGTTGTTGGCTATGTTGCTGGCTTCACCGCTCCTGAGGGCAAGACCATGGGCCACGCTGGCGCCATCGTTTCCGGTTCCGCAGGTACGGCTCAGGCTAAGAAGGAAGCTCTTGAGGCTGCTGGTGTAAAGGTCGGCAAGACGCCTTCCGAGACCGCCACACTGCTGCGCGAAGTTTACGCAGCTCTCTAAGCATTACCCCCCAACGCGGGGTCACTTACGGCCGGTGTTTGTCCTAAACATGGGCCGTAAGTGACCCCGCGTTGGTTTTAAAACGGACGACGGCGGGTCCGCCCCTTTCTTTACCAGGAAGGTGCGGACCCGCCGTCGGGCGTTTAAGTAGTGTTAAGCGTTCGCGTGAAGTAGCGGCAGCGCGTCCACCAGCGCGGCCAGTTCGGGGATCTCTTGGGCGCTGGCGATGGCGCGCTCGAGGGTCTGATCGTGTACCGGGCGGGACTGCTCGAGCAGCTCGATGCCGCTGGCGGTGAGCTCGGTGTAGATGCCGCGACGATCGTCTGCGCATAGGATCCGGGTGAGTAGGCCGCGGTCCTCGAGCCGGTTGACCAGTCGAGTGGTGGCGCTGGCGCTGAGGGCGGTGGCGCGGGCGAGCTGTTGCATACGCATGTGCCATCCGTCCTGCCGGCTGAGTGCGTCCAACACGGTGTACTCCACTACTGAGAGCTTCGCCTCGGCTTGTAGGGAGCGTTCCAGCTCGCCTTCAATCAGGCCGTGCAATGCCGCGAGGGTGCGCCAACCCTGGGCGCGGACCTCTACGGCGTCGTCCTTAATGGCCATTTGTTTTCCTCTCGCGCGTGCTGTTGATGTGCCACCGAGCATTACGGGGAGCACAAAGCAAAGATAGTTGCTTGCGCGTTGTATCTGCTTGTGCAACAATAAATACCGCGCGTGCAACTAAAAGCTTACGTGCCATATCCCATTCCGTACAGTTTTGAAGGAGCACCGCCATGCCTATTGGCCTGATAGCCCTAGCCCTAGGTGGGTTCGGGATCGGACTCACCGAATTTGTGATCATGGGTTTGCTGCCCGAGGTCGCTGCCGACTTCCACGTCAGCGAGGCCACCGCAGGTTGGCTGATCTCCGGATACGCCTTAGCCGTTGTTGTTGGGGCACTGGGACTAACCGCTGCAGTGACCCGTTTTGAACGCAAGCCCGTTCTCGCCGTGCTGCTGGTGCTGTTTATTGCCGGAAACCTCGTCTCCGCCACCGCGGGGGATTACTCCCTGATGATGGTGGGCCGGATCGTCGCGGCACTCTCGCACGGTGCCTTCTTCGGAATCGGGGCGGTGGTTGCAGCGGACATGGTAGCGCCCACCAAAAAAGCCGGCGCAATCGCTATTATGTTCACCGGCCTCACTGCTGCCAACGTGCTGGGCGTGCCGTTCGGAACTATGCTGGGGCAGGCCGCTGGTTGGCGCTCCACGTTCTGGGCCATCACGGTAATTGGTGTTATCGCCTTGGTAGGCATCCTCACGTTGGTCCCCAAAACTGGTCACGGTGACACCACTCCAGGGAGCTTGCGAAGTGAACTCCGTGCCTTCCGCTCCGGTCAGGTCTGGCTCTCCATCATGGTCACCATCCTGGGCTATGGCGGAATGTTCGGTGCGTTCACCTACATCGCCTTCACACTCACCCACGTCTCCGGGTTCGCTGCCTCCGCCGTGCCGTGGTTGCTGATCGTCTTCGGCGTAGGGCTCTTTATTGGCAACACAATCGGCGGCAAGGCTGCTGACCGCAACGTAGACCGCACACTCGTAGTGGTTCTCGCGGTGCTCGTAGTGGTGCTTGTAGGGTTTGCACTTACCGCGCAGAACCAGGTGCTTACTATCGCCTCGATTGTCCTGATGGGTGGCTTCGGCTTCGCTACAGTTCCGGGCCTGCAGATGCGCGTGATGAAGTACGCCTCGAGCGCGCCCACCCTTGCCTCCGGAGCCAACATCGGAGCCTTCAACGTGGGCAACGCTCTGGGAGCCTGGCTCGGCGGAGTAACAATCACTGCCGGGCTCGGCTACACCTCACCCATCTGGGCTGGTGCCGGAATCACCCTGCTAGGTCTGGTGGTGATGATCTTCGCCGCCGCACAAGCCAAGCGTGCCACCGCCGAAGTTAACCGCACACCCGCCGTCGCACTCTCAGCGGGAAAGCTACCGCGCTAGCTCGCCGCACCACAACACGAACGCGCGGAACGGCGCGAGGCGGTCCTCGGCGTCGAGTTCGTCAGACTCGGGGTGCCACTGCACTGTCACAACGTTCCGGTCTGGATCTTCGAGACCCTCCACCACACCATCGGGCGCCACTGCGGTAACCAGTAGCCCAGCGCCAACATTTGCCACCGCCTGGTGGTGGCCGGAGGCGATGCGGGCGCTTGTAGCGCCGGAGTACAAGCGGCTCACCAGGGATCCCGGAGTGATGCTGACTTCATGGAAGGCCCAGGCCGTTTCTTGCCCTTCGACGGCCGGGCCCATGCTGTGAACCACGCTGTTCACGGCGGAAGCTGCAGGCCGTGGCAAGTCTTGGATGAGCAAGTCTTGGATGAGCGTGCCGCCGCACAGGACGTTGACCAGTTGGTGCCCGCGGCAGATCCCCAAAAGCGGAACCTTCGCAGCGAGCGCCCGGCGGCCGATGGCAAGGTCCAGTTCGTCTTGCGCGGGGTTAACGTCGTAGCACTCCCGAATCGGCGTTTGCCCGTAGAGCTGCGGGTTGACGTCTCCGCCGCCGGGAAGAACCACACCGTCCAGCGGCTGAGCGTTATAGTCATCCGAGCTGTGCAACAGCACGGGAGACCCGCCTGCGTCGCGAACCAGCTGGACAATAAAGTCGAAAAGTTGGTTAGCTTCCCCAACCCGCGAATCGGCTCCCTCGGCGTCGCTCAGGCGGACAGGGATACCAATGGCAGGTGCGGCAAAACGGTGCATGCTCCATTGTGCATCTTGCGCTGGATAGGGTGGGATTATGTCGCGTCATTCATCGTTGAAACCTAGCCCGCGCTCGCTCGAAGTGGAATCCCTGGCCCACTTTGACCAGCTAGTGGCGGCTGGGGCTAGGTCCATGCATGGTTGGCACGTGCAGTCCCTAGACCTGCAAGAACGATCGGCTGAGCTGAAACGGTTGAACCCGCAGGGGGCCATTTTCTTAGGCTGCAGTTTTGCCACGGGGATGGATGAGTCATTGCGTTCACGGGGAGCACTGCTGTTTCCCAAACTCGGCGGGATCGACTTTGACCCATACCGCGGCACGCTCTACACAGCGGGGGAGTTGTACAACGGAGTCAGTGAACACCCTTACGAGGAAACCCTGGACGCCCGGGTGTACCAGTGGAGTCTGCGAGTGGGGCAGAGGCGGAGTTTGGATGCCACCTTGGCAGCAGCCTTGCACGATCACGCCATTGGTGATGCGCTCGAGGAATTCGTTGAAACCAAGACTCGCCGTGGGGTGGTCGGTGTGATGGGCGGTCATAGCGCGCAACGCGGGAGCGATGACTACGCACAAGCTGCGGAATTGGGCCGGTCACTGGCTCAAGAGGGCTTTTTGGTGGCTACCGGTGGTGGGCCGGGCGCCATGGAAGCGGCGAACCTCGGAGCGTTGATGAGTGCGGGGCCAGACGCTGACCTTCAGGCGGCTTTGAAGTCCTTGGCGCAGGTCCCGAGCTTTCGTCCTTCAATTTCTGCCTGGGCGCGAGCTGCACAAAACGTGGTGAACTCAGTGCCAAGCCCCGTAGCAAGCCTCGGAATTCCCACCTGGTTCTACGGTCATGAGCCGCCGAATCTGTTCGCAAGCGGGATTGCCAAGTACTTCGCCAACTCGATCCGCGAAGCAATCCTCCTCGAGTTGTGCACCGGGGGCATTGTGTTTCTGCCTGGTGCTGCCGGCACGGTTCAAGAGGTTTTCCAGGATGCTTGCGAGAACTATTACGGCACCCCAGAGACCGTCAGGCCCATGGTTTTAGTGGGCCGGACGTATTGGCAAAACAAGGTCCCGGTGTGGCAGCTGCTGAGTTCTCTGGCTGCGGGAAAGCCGATGGAGCGGCACGTCCACTTGGTGGATACTGTGGCAGACGCCGTCGAACTTTTACGCTCCAAATAACCCAACGGAAAGGGAGAGTGAAAGTCTCCTAGCCGATCGTGGCACCAAACAGTAGACCTAAACCGTACGTGGCCCCGGCAGCACCGAGGCCAATCGCCAGTTGGCGCAGTGCCCGGCTGAGTGGGGAGGTACCGGAGAGCAAACCAACGACGGCGCCAGTCACCAACAGTGCCAAGCCCACCAGAACGGCGGCGACGATCAGCGCCGGCATTCCGGCCATCCCAAAGATGAACGGCAAAATCGGGATGATGGCACCGGAAGCGAAGAAGCAGAAGCTTGAGGTGGCAGCGCCCCATGCGGTACCCACGGCCTCGTGTTCGTCCTCAGGCTCAGGCAATTCCGGCTGCAAGGACAAGCTGGGATCGCAGTCGCAGCTCAAAATGCCCAAGCGCTCGGCGGCCCGGTGCTCGGCCGCTTCTTGGCTCATTCCGCGGGCCCGGTAAACCAACACTAGTTCGTTCTGATCCACATCCAGCTGGGGTGCTGCATGGAGGGTGATCTGGGTAGGGCGTGATGCTTCGAGCAATTCGCGCTGAGAACGGACTGAAACAAATTCGCCAGCACCCATGGACAAAGCGCCTGCCAGCAGGCCGGCAACACCACTAAAGAGGACAACTTGGCTGCTCACACCCGTCGCGGCCATACCCATCACCAAGGACAAATTGCTGACCAGGCCGTCATTGGCGCCAAATACAGCCGCGCGGAACGTGCCGGAGAGGCGGTTACGGCCGCGGGTTGCCAAACCACGAACTACCTCCTCGTGAATGGCTTCGTCGGCGGCCATGGCCGGGGTAGCAGCCGGGTCTGTGGCGTAGGGGGAGCGGCCCTCGGCGCGCTGGGCCAAAGCCAAAACGAACACGGATCCAAAGTTCCGGGCCAAGAATCCAAGGAGCTGGCTGTTGAGCGAGGCGGCACGCTTCTGCTCAGCATGCTCGCCCAAGAGCTGCTCCCAGTGAGCCTCATGCCGGCCCTCAGCTTCGGCCAAAGCGAGCAAGATTGAGCGCTCTTCGCCTTCGCGGCGCTGGGCCAAATCGCGGTATACGGCCGCTTCGGCGCACTCGTCGGCGAGGTACTGCCGCCAGCGTTTGATGTCTGCAGAAGTAGCTTCAGTAACTGCTTGCTGGTGGGTTCCGGACTGCTCTTCCGGCGTTGAATTCAACTCGGGCTCCTGGGTTCAATGAAAGGTGGCGCCCCGTTGCGCAGCCATCACTGTACCGTTTATTGGCTCGGATTTTGGGCCGGTATTCCTTGCGAAAAAGTTTCGGTAGACCTTAATTTGTGGCTTTCAGAGTGAAGCTCAGAGGTTTCCCACGGCGGTGCCCTATGGCGGCTACACGGACAGTCAGCACAGCGTTCACTTCATCCCAGCCCGGTTGAGCCACAGCATTGTTCAGTGCTCGGGCCAACTCCTTCGGCTCGGCACACCAATACCGTTGAGACCCACTTGAGCGCCAGATGGTGACGGTGCCCAAATTTAGATCCACGGCTGGCAGGACCGGCACCGTGGTGGGCTGGGACGCGGTGTCCGCGGCGTCGTCGTACTTAAGCGATTGCTGAAACTGAACTGGTTCTTGAAACTGAATTGGTTCTTGAAACTGAACTGGTTGCTGCGGGGCTGAATAGCGGTCTGTGGGGGCGGCTGACACGGCCGGATCCTTCCGTTGCTCTTGCCCCGGCCTTCTGGCCGCGGCCGCTTCCTCATCCGAACCACCCGCGAACATGGGGTTGGTCTGTGGTAAGTCGGAGCTTGGCACCACAAGTCTTGAAGCTGCGCACCAGCTTACAACGCACTGCGGCGGTGCCAGAATTTGTGAATCCGGCACCGCCGCAGGAGGTGCTTTTGTTACGTGCTCGGTGCGTCTAAGGAACTGCTACCGGCATCTCTTCTTTCACAACTGCGCCTGATACACGCTTGTCCCATGCGGCGCGAACAGCTGCGTCAGTGGGCTTAGTCAAGAGTGAGAGAACCACATAAACCACCAGCGACGCGCCAAGGCCCCAGTAGATGGGATCGTTGGCGTACACGCCATCCTCGCTGGGGATGATGCCAGCGGAGTAGGCAATCAGCAGTGCCAGAGTGAGGACGGAGCCAACAGCCATTGACCATGCAGCGGCGATTCCGGTACCGCGCTTCCACACCAGACCACCCAGGATTGCCACCAGTAGGCCACCCACCAGGATGTCGTAAGCGATGGTCAAAGCCACCACAACATCCTGCGCGGCCATGGAAATCAGCACGGCAATGATGCCCAAAGCAAGGACCCAATAACGGTTGGCTTTGACGTCGTGCTCCGGGTTTTCGGTGTCATTGGTGTTGACGGTTTTCCCAAACCAGCTGGCAACAAAAGGAACAACATCGGCGCGTGCCACGGTTGCTGCGGCAATGAGCGCACCGGACGCAGTGGACATCATGGCGGCAACAGCGGCAGCCATGACCAGACCACCGATCCCGATTGGCAAAATGTTGGTGGCAACCTCGGCGTAAACAACGTCCTTGCCGAGTGCCTTGACGTCAATATTGGGCAGTGCTACCTTGGCGGCCAAGCCGATCAAAGCGCCGGCCACACCGTAGAGAATGCAGTAGATACCGGCAGTGGCGCCGCCCCAACGGGCAACCGCAGGGGTTTTGGCGGTGAACACACGCTGCCAAATGTCCTGACCGATCAACAAGCCCAAGGTGTAGACCACAAAGTACGTGATGATGGTCTGGACCCCGATGCCGTCCATCTGGAAGAAGCTCGCGTCAACGCGTTCGCGGATGCCGTCTAGGCCGCCGGCCGCGTTGAGTGTGAACGGGAGCATCAGGAAGAAGATGCCCACAGTTTTGATGATGAACTGAACCTGGTCAGCGAGGGTAATGGACCACATACCGCCGATAGTCGAGTACACCAGCACAATGGCACCGCCCACGGCGATGGCCAGCCAACGTTCCCAGCCGAAGAGAACCACAAAAATGGTGGCGTAGGCGCCCGTAGAAGTTGCGCAGAGCATCAGGGTGTAGGCAAGCATCACAATGCCAGAGGTCTGCGTGGCGCGCTGGCCGTAACGCAGGCTGAGCATTTGGGAAACAGTGTAAATTTTGAGGCGCTGAATGGTGGGAGCGAAGAGCAAGCTCAGCAGCAAAACACCGGCGCCAATGGCGACCACCAGCCACATACCGGAAATACCAAACTTGTAGCCGAGGCCAACGCCACCTACGGTGGATGCGCCTCCCAGTACGACGGCGGCCATGGTGCCTGTGTAGAGCAGGGGACCAAGGCGGCGGCCCGCTACGAGGAAGTCGCTGTTGTTTTTGGTGCGGGACTTGCCCCACCAGCCGAACGCCAGCATGGCGAGCAAATATGCCACCACAATAACGATGTTGATGATGTTGCCAGAAGCGGCATTCATGGGGAGCTCCTCAGAGCGTTATATAAGAGGTTGGGGTGGTGACCACGCGGATATTTCCTATGAGGCAACCTTTGTTGCCCGCCACGCTATTATGTGATGGGCCTAACAGTCAATCTCGTGACATAACAAGTGAGCTTTGAAGCCACGCCTTAGGATTGCTCCAGTGACCTGGGCAGGCTCTGGCTGGAACAACGGTGTTTGGCCGAGGCTGCGCGAACCAGCGGTGAAAGGTTTTTGATGAAGGCATTGCCCGTAGAACCCAGCAGTACCCCCGTGGCGATCGGCTCCCGGATTAGGGCCGCCCGCCAATCCCAGCGCCTGACCATCGAACAAGTTGCTGCCGCCACTGGCTTGACTAAAGGATTTCTCAGCAGGGTTGAACGTGACCTGACTTCGCCGTCGGTAGCTTCCTTGGTGACCTTGTGCCAGGTGCTATCCGTTTCCGTGGGGGATCTATTTGCCGCTCCGGAAACTCATTTGACCCGCAATGGCGATGGTCCGCGGATCTCACTCGGTGGCGAGGGAATTGTTGAGCGGCTGCTCACTGCCCGTTCTGAACGCCGCGTCCAGGTCCTCCAAGGTGTTATTGCCCCGCGCGGTAAAGGCGAAAGCGAACTGTATGCCGTGGACTGCGATGTTGATGTCCTGCATGTTGTTCGAGGCAAACTGAGCCTGATCATGACCAATGAACGTTATGAACTTTCCGCCGGGGACACCTTGTCATTTCCCGGGCGTGAGCCCCACAGCTGGGAAAACCCGGGCAGCGAAGAAACCGAAGTCCTCTGGATTCTTGTACCGGCCGCAACGGGGCAGTAATACTCCCGTTTGCCCTCACCGCACTTGCGCCCGCAGAACCTGCTGAATCTGGGCAATAACCTCGGTTGGTCGGGCCCAAAGGTCCTCCGGCATGTACCGGAGGACCCTAAAACCTTGGCTCGTTGAGGCGTTGTTGCGTTGAAGGTCCTTGCGCATGGACTGCCGGCTCGAATGAAACTGGAACCCATCCACCTCCACGATGGACTCGGCGCGCATATCCAGCTCCCGCAATTGTTGCAACGACGGGGCCGAGCGTGAGCCCTTCAACTCTTGGGTCAGTAATTCAAGGGGCACACCGCAAAGACGAATAGCTGAGGTGCCGAGGGCAGTTGAGGCGGGGATAGGTAGGCACGTGAGTGCATGGATCACCGCATCCTCAACTGCTGCCAGCGGAAGTAAGCCTTCCGCGTCGAATCGGACGGTCCGATGCCGAACAAACCCAGAGCCGTGGCCGTGGTTGCATCCCAAATGGAGCTGTGTGGGCGGGTTGCGTATCCACAGGCCGTAGTGACTTGCGGCGCTGGCACATGTTAACCACGCGTTGTTGATGACAGCCGTTTGGAGATCAGCTGGCGCGTCCTTGCTACACCACCATGTTTTTTGAGTGCTACTACGGGGTCCATTCAACGAGTTCACGCGATGCGGGCTTCCAAAGCTACGGCTCAGGTGCTCTATGTGGACAAGTTTTCCCAGATTCCTTGGCCTTCCAGCCCAGTTGCTCGGGAAAATCTTGATGCGCTCGCCGCAGGATCCCCGGAATGTGGGGGTTTTGTGGGGCCGGCGTGGGCGGGAAGGCGAGTAACTGGGCTGGAAGACCTAGCAAGGGAGCGCGAAGCCGCCCTAGCCGACGTGCACCCAGGGGCGGCGGGTGATATCGGGTTCCGCTTCGCGCAGCACTTCCCGAGTTACGGGGGCAATTTCGCCGTCGCCGAAGAGCAAAAAGCGGCTCAGATTGGCGATGGGATTTCCCTCGGTCCAACGGAAGTAGATGTGTGGCATCAATCCGGTGACGTCGCGAATATGCAGCAGGACAGCGGCCACAGTGTTGGGCACGTTGTTGCTGTGGACTTCCAAGATTCGGTAGCCGTGGCGGGTCACGCCGGTAACCATCAGCTCTTGTTCAAAGTCAGAGCTGTCATCAACTATCACTTCGATGAAAATTGCGTCGCAGTCCACGGGAAGGTGGTTAGCGAGTCTGGCGTGGTCCAGTTTTTCCTTGTACCGGGCGTCTGAATTTTGCGAAGGCTCATGCGCAATGATCCGGACAGGAGCGTCGTCTTCGTCGGACACAAATTCCAAGGCGGTGCGGTCCAGCTTGACCAGTGTTGCGCGCAGTTCAAAGGAGCGTCGGATTCGCGAGGCAAAGCTCAGTACCATAATCGCCACAATAAACAGTGCAGCAATCTTCAAACCGTCCGGCCGCTCGATTGAGTTGAGCACGGTGGTGTAGAGGAACACCACCGACACCACACCAAATCCGATCATGGCCAAGCGCTGCTTTTTCCGCCGGGCGGACAGCGTTACGGCGATCGAAGCTGAGGTCATAAGCACCAGAACCCCGGTGGCGTAGGCGCCACCTTGGGCGTTGACGTCGGCCTGGAAAATGATGGTGATCAGGAACGCCACAAAGGTGAACACCAGCACCAGGGGCCGGACTGCGCGGGTCCAGGCAGGTGCCATTCCGTAGCGCGGCAAGTAGCGGGGGACCAAATTGAGTAGCCCGGCCATGGCGGAGGCCCCGGCAAACCAGAGGATGGCTACGGTGCTGAGGTCGTATACGGTTCCGAATCCGTCGCCGAGGAACTGATGCGCCAAGTAGGCCAGTGCGCGGCCCTCAGCTTTGCCACCGGGCTGGAATTCTTCCGCGGGGATGAGCACAACTGTTGCAAAGGAGGAGGTGATCAAGAACGTGCTCATGATCAGTGCCGCCGTTGTTAGGAGTTTTTTGGCTCCACGAATCCGGCCCGCGGGATTCTCTTCGGTATCACTGGGGTGGCCTTTGATTTGGGGCATCACTGCCACGCCAGTCTCGAACCCGGACAGACCCAAAGCGAGTTTGGGGAACACGAGTAACGCGATGCCCACCATCAGTAGCGGGTTGCCGTGTTGGGTGTTCAGGGCTGCCCACCAGTCGTTCACCTTGTGTGCTTCGGTGAACAGGTGAACCACGGAGACGCCGATCACTACCGTGTTGAGCAGGAGGAACGCTGCCACGAGTACTACTGCAACGTTGATCGCTTCCTTAAAGCCACGCAAAAATACGACGCCGAGTCCAGCCACCAGCGCGAGGGTGATCACAACTTGTTGGCCTTGTAGGAACTCCGGGGCAAAGGGGTTTTCGATCACGTGGGCTGTGGCGTCGGCAGCGGAGAGGGTAATGGTGATCATAAAGTCAGTGGCCGCGAAGCCGAGGAGCGCGAGGACAAAAAGTTTGCCACCCCAGCGGGGGAGGAGCCTTTCCAACATGGCGATTGAGCCTTCGCCGCGAGGGCTTTCGCTGGCTACCCGGCGGTAGACGGGGAGTGCGCCGAGAAGTGTGACTGCAACCAGAACCATGGTGGCTAAGGGGGAGAGCAGACCGGCAGCGAGGGCTGCGATGGCCGGCTGGTAACCGAGCGTGGAGAAGTAGTCCAAGCCGGTCAGGCACATCACTTTCCACCAAGTCTGGGGCTTTTCCACGTGCTCGGGTTTGCCGTGTGGGCCTTGACCCTTCCGTCCGGAATCGGGGAGTCCTTCAAGGAGCCAATTGCGGAAGCGGAGTTTTTTGTCTCCGTACTGGGAAGGGTCGGCTGGTGGGCGGGTCAGGGTGGTCACGAGGGTTCTTTCGAGTGCGTGAGTGTTGCTTACTACTTGGAGCGTAGGCCCAGTTCACGCGCAGAATCCCCGGTTTTTATGGAACCTTTACGCGCGGTTATTCCGTTGGGTTCCGCAAGGCTGAAAAGATTTTTTCAAGCCGATGTAAAAATCGCGGTGCGTCAGACAACTAAGAGGGTGGCGGGGCAGAGGCGCCTCGGCATCCACAAAGCACGATGTTCAGGATTGGGGAATCACCATGCATGCTTCAGGATTCACAAAGGCGGGGCTGACCAAGACAGGATTCACCAAGGCCGCGGCGGGGGCCGCATTGGTGTTGGCGCTGGCAGCTACCACAGCTTGTTCGCAGACACCGGTTGCGGGGTCTGCGGCCACGGGAGCGGCGCGTTCGACGGCGAAGGTCGCCGCTGACTCCTCGCTCACCTTAACTTCACTCACTCAGAACGTGGCAAGCGCAGCTCAGAAACCCACGGCACCTGCGTTGAAGACGTATACCTTCCCGGATGGTCATATTTCCTTTGCCTTCCCGGCGAATTGGCAGGTCCGGGCGGAACTTGGTCCAACGATTCCTGGTGGTCCGCTTGATTGTTATCAGGCGGTGTTGACTGATCAGCGGGGCAAGGAGATGGCGTTTATGGTCAGCGGTTTTTATGGGGACGGGGCTGCCGGTCCGGTTGATCGCCACGTTTTTGATTCTGCACCGGTCCCGGGCTTGGCGGACTTTGGCGGGGAACCTAGTTTTGGTTTTGTGCGTGACACCGTCCCAGGTGCGGGAGAGAACCTCTTGATGGACATTCGCCCGGCCGCTGAATTTCAGGACGGTAGCACTAGTGGCGGCAGTGGTCAGCTGGTACTGCCCAATGGTGTGGGAATCTTCCGCGCCAATGTAAAGGCCTCCGGGTTGTCATCCGACGGCGCGGTCAAGGCGTGGATGCGCAGCTCCGATTACGCGCAGCTCAAGGCGATGTTGTTGAGCGTAAGTTACCGGTAAAACTGCCAGTTCATAACGACGGCGAGTGGTCACGATTGGGGGGACCACTCGCCGTCGTTTTTTGTGCGGGCATTGAGGAAACGGTTGTGCGGGCCCACGGGAAGCTGAACGCGTAAACTTTTGGTGCACATTTGAAAACAAGAGCTGTATGATGGCAATCACAACCGACTGTGGTCGACGCTTTGATCCCACAGCACACGCGAAAGCAAACGCGAAGGAGAAGCGTTCCTTGGAAGAGCTACGCATCGAGACCAACGGCAACCTTGGTCCCATCGATTCAGCCCGGATCCCACGCTATGCGGGAGCAGCAACCTATGCTCGCTTGCCCCGCTTGGATCAGGTCACAAAAGCCGACGTCACAGTGGTGGGCGTGCCCTTTGACTCAGGTGTTTCATACCGCCCCGGCGCCCGATTCGGCGCCAACCACGTCCGCGAAGCCAGCCGTCTGCTGCGCCCCTACAACCCCGCGTGGGACGTGAGCCCCTTCGAAAACATTCAGGTGGCCGACGCCGGAGACATGGCCGTCAATCCGTTCAACATCAACGAGGCCATCGAAACCATCCAGCAAAACGCCCTAGACCTCACCGCGAGCGGCAGCAAGCTGCTCACCCTCGGTGGCGACCACACCATCGCACTTCCGTTGCTCCGCGCAGCTGCAGAACGCGCCGGTGCCCCCGTGGCCATGCTGCACTTTGACGCGCACTTGGACACCTGGGACACCTATTTCGGTGCCGAATACACCCACGGAACCCCATTCCGACGTGCCGTAGAAGAAGGCATCCTGGACACCGAAGCCATTAGCCACATTGGTACCCGCGGTCCGCTGTACGGCAAAAAAGACCTCGACGATGATCACCGCTTCGGCTTCGGAATCGTCACCTCAGCAGATGTCTACTACCAAGGCGTGCTGGAAACCGTTGCGAAGGTCCGTGACCGAATTGGCAACCGTCCGCTCTACATCTCCGTGGACATTGACGTCCTTGACCCCGCGCACGCGCCCGGCACGGGAACTCCTGAAGCTGGCGGGATCACCAGCCGTGAACTCCTCGAAATCATCCGTGGCTTCCGCGGCATGAACTTGGTGGGCGCGGACGTGGTGGAAGTTTCCCCCGCCTATGACCACGCCGATATCACTGGTGTTGCTGCGAGCCACGTGGCCTACGAGCTAGTAACCCTCATGGCGGATAACGCTGTGGAAGGGGACCGTCACGGAACCCCCAACGGCTATGCGGCACAGGCTTTGGGTGGTGCCAAGTGAGCGATCAGCGTAACGGCGGCGATCTCGTCGTCGAAACTCTCGAAGCCCTTGGTGCCAAAACCGTTTTTGGTATCCCAGGCCAGCACGCCCTAGGTCTTTTTGACGCTATGGGCCGCGGAAATCTGCACTTCGTTTCGAGTCGTGTGGAGAACAACTCGGCCTTCGCCGCGGACGGCTATGCCCGCGCCACCGGCGAAGTTGGTGTGCTGTTCCTGTCTACCGGCCCCGGCGCTTTGACGTCTTTGGCTGGGCTGCAAGAGGCCTACGCTACGGGTGTTCCCATGGTGGTTATTGCCAGCCAGATCCCGCTCGAGGGCCTCGGCGCTCGCCGCAAGGGAATGCTGCACCAGCTCGATGACCAGAAGGCATCGGCGGCGAACGTCACCAAGAGCCAGCGGCTCATCCAGCACGCCTCAGGTATTCCGTCCGCCATCCAGGATGCGTGGACTGAAGCGATCTCCTCCCCGCAGGGACCGGTGTGGATTGAGGTCCCGCAGAACGTTTTGTTGGATCCGATTATGGTCCCGCCCGTGGAAGATGCGCTCGCTGAAGCTGCCGACAACCCGCCCCGCATCGAGCTGGTCCGCGAGGCAGTGAAGTGGCTAGCTGAGGCCAAGCGCCCGGCGATCATTGCCGGTGGTGGAACCCGCCGCGGCCGTGCCGAGGCGTCACTGTTGAAGCTTGCCGAGAAGTTGGACGCCCCGGTTATTTGTACCCCCGGCGGCAATGGCGCGTTCCCGTGGAACCACAAACTTTCGCTGCAGTCATGGGTGGAGGACCGCCACATGACTGACTTGCTAGAAGACGCTGACGTCCTGGTGGTGATTGGTTCCTCGCTCGGTGAGGTCACCTCCAACTACTTCACCTTTGAGCCGCGCGGCCGGATTATTCAGATCGACGCCGAGCCCCGGGTGTTGGAATCCAACCGCCCCGGTTTGGGCATCCGTGCCGACGCTGGCCAGGCGCTATCCGCTTTGCTTGAAGCGCTCGACGGCGTGGAACCGGCCACCGCGGACTGGCACGGCCAAAGCGCGGAAGCCTTGGTAGCTGACTCGCTCAAGCTGGTGAACGAGCGCCTAGAATCTCAGGACCTTGCCAAGGAACTGAAGTTTATGGCGGATATTCGCGAGGCTGTTCCGGCGGATATGCAGACCTTCTGGGATATGACCATCTCGGCCTATTGGGCTTGGAGCTGCTGGGACGCCCGTGAGGGTGAGTTCCACTCGGCCCAGGGTGCTGGCGGTTTGGGCTTTGGCTTCCCGTCCGCCATTGGTGGTTCGGTGGGCTTGGAGACTACGGGGAAGCCTTCGCGAGTCTTGGCGGTTTCCGGTGACGGCTCGGCCATGTATTCCATCTCCGAGTTGGCCACGGCTAAGCAGCACAATGTACCGGTCACTTGGCTGATTGTGGACGACGGCGGCTACGGCATCTTGCGCGAATACATGGTGGGCGCCTTTGGGCAGGCAACGGCCACTGAGCTAGCCCGCCCCGACTTCGTCAAACTTGCTGAATCCTTTGGTGTCCCGGCCGTCCGGGTGGCCCCGGAGGATGTTGGCCAGGCGCTCAAGGATGGTTTTGCAGCGGATGGCCCTAACGTCGTCGTAGTTGAAACCCTGCTCAAGATGTTCGCACCCACGCACCTCTAGATTCGTATCAATTTCAGCCCTCCGGAACTTCCCCAGCGGAAGTCCGGAGGGCTTTTTTGTGTGCACCGCAGCTCAGTTTTCAGGGCCAGTCCTTCGGAACCGTGGTGAAAATCCCCTGAATTCCGGGGCGGAGGATTTTTGGGGATCGTGAAAGTTGAGCTGCCGTGCACACTGTCCGGAGACTTGCGCTCTGTGAGGATTAACACTTTGTTTCCCTAGGCAACTATTTTGAGATATGGTTACTTATAGCAACTAACTCATTGAGGGGAACATGTCCGTCGCACCAGCCACCGCAGCCGAGCTCGTCAATCAGATCTTTGATCTTCAGCGCGCCCTGCGTTGCGTCACCATGGAAAACGCCAAGGGGCAAGAAGCCGGTTTGGCACTTCAAGGTGTCCTGAAGTTTATTGGCGAGGGCCAGACGCGCGCTACGCATCTAGCCGAGCGGTTGGGTGTGAGTGCTCCAGTTCTGAGCCGGCACATCGCCGAGCTGGAGGACATGGGACTAGTCATTCGCACCCCCGATCCGGCCGACGGCCGCGCCCAAGTGCTCCGACTCTCACCTAAAGGCGAGCAAAAACTTGCCTACCTGGTGGAGCGTCGCGCAGCAGCACTGGCCTCCTACCTCGCGGACTGGAACGAGGACGACGCCGCGTCAACCGGCGCCATGATCAGCAAACTTACCGCCTCACTCCGGAAGTCCATTAAGGACCGTGAGTCAGGCACCACACACGAATCCAACACCTTGCAGGAGTCCATCAATGGCTAGCGTCATCGCCACCGCGCAACACGAGCGCGAACGCACCGGTGCCAAAGAATCGCGGCAATCAAAACGCCACGAACCCGGAGCGCCCATGTCCCACCGGCAGATTATGGAAGCCCTCACCGGGCTCCTTGCCGCATTCTTCACTGCCATCCTCAGCAGCACCATCGTGGCCAACGCGCTGCCAACGATTATGTCCGAGCTCAAGGGAACCCAGACAGACTTCGCTTGGGTTATTACTGCCGCCCTCTTGGCCAACGCGGCCACAACCCCCATTTGGGGCAAGCTCGCTGACCTGTTCGACAAAAAAGTTCTGGTCCAGCTGAGCATTGTGATTTTTGTGGGCGGCTCGGTGATGGCCGGGTTCTCCGAGAGCATCCCGTTCCTGCTGACCGCACGTGTGATCCAGGGTGTGGCCATGGGTGGTCTGACCGCTTTGGCTCAGGCAATCATCGGTTCCATCATCCCGCCGCGTGAGCGCGGCAAGTACTCGGGCTACATGGGTGCTGTGATGGCTGTTGGTACCGCCGGCGGCCCGCTTTTGGGCGGCTTTATTGTGGACAGCTCCCTAGGCTGGCGCTGGACGTTCTTTGTGTGTGTCCCGCTGGCTGTAGTGGCTTTGATCCTGCTGCAGATCACCTTGAAGATTCCGCACGTGAAGCGCCCGGCCAAGATTGACTGGTTGGGGGCACTCCTTTTGACCAGTGGCGTGAGCATTTTGCTGATCTGGGTTTCCTTCGCAGGCAAAGCCGATTATTACGACTGGTGGTCTTGGCAGTCAGCAGTCATGGTTGGTGGCGGCGTTTTGCTGCTTGCCCTGCTGGTCTTGGTTGAATCCAAGGTCTCAGCGCCAATCATCCCGCTCAAAATCATCTCTGAGCGCACCACCGCTTTGGCTATTATCGCTTCGATCGCCGTGGGTGTGGCAATGTTCGCTTCCTCGAGCTATTTGGGCCAGTACTTCCAAGTGGCCCGTGGTGCCACGCCTACTGAGGCAGGTCTGCTGACCTTGCCCATGATCGCCGGAAACTTGATTGGTTCGGTTTTCTCCGGCCAATTGATTAGTAAGTACGGCAAGTGGAAGCGATTCCTGATTGCCGGAACTCTCTTTTTGATGGGTGGTCTGGGTCTTGCTGGAACCATCGATCACACCACTGAGCTGTGGCTGGTGGGCATCTACACCTTTGTGTTTGGTCTGGGGTTGGGCATGCTCATGCAGAACCTGGTGTTGGCTGTGCAGAACACGGTCCAAGCCAAGGACATCGGATCCGCCAGTGGTTCCGTAGCGTTCTTCCGCTCCTTCGGTGGCGCGATTGGTGTGTCAGTTTTGGGTGCCGTGATGTCGAATCAGGTCAAGGATTTGGCTACTGACGGCTTGGCCAAGCTGGGGATTCACAACACTGGCGGCGCTGGCTCAACATTGGACATGAAGGACTTGCCTGCGCCCGTTGCCGAGGTGATGCGTAGTGCTTACGGTGACGCCACAGCGTTGATTTTTACGATCACTGCGATCATTACCGTCGTTGCTCTTATTGCCGTGCTCTTTATCAAGGAGAAGCCACTGCGCCGGACGGTGGACATTACACCGGAGGGCTCGTTGGAGGCCAACTCGGCTGCTGAAGCTGGAATGGTTTCACCCACGGAGAACCTGTCTACCGGTCAGTTCCCCGCAGTGGGGAACGCTAGTGGCTTTGATTCTGCTGCTGACTTGGACTCTGATCCCTTCGACCGGGACTTTGCCCGCAGCTTCGCTGACTTGCCCACTCAGGGTGGTTCCGGCGTCGAACTTTTGGCCCCTGCCGCAACCAAGGAACCGGCTGGTTCCGCTGCTGCGAGCGAGGCATTGGTTCGTAGCGTTCAGCAGACCCAGGAGTTGCTGGCCCGCCAGCAACTGCAGTTGAGCAATCTGATGACCGAGGTTCAGAACCAGTTGCGCGTTCAGCGCGAAGTTGCAGCTCAGCAGGAAGCGACGGCCGCCGAGCTGAGCCGGGTCAAGCGCAAGCTGGCTAAGGAGCGCAAGGTTCAGCAGGCTGCGGCTTTGTACCTAACCAGCAATGGCAAGCACTCCCTGCGTGCTGAGGATGTGCCGCACACGCCAGTTGACTAGTGTGCGTGAATAACTAAAAAGCATTCAGTGCCCGACGGCGGATCGCACCGCTGCCGGGCACTGTTGCGTTTGCGGACAGCTACCGTTTGAGGACAGCCACGCACCGCGCAGGCTCATTCGTACGGATGATTGTGCGGGAAAAACGTATCCAGTGTCGGCGGGTGACATTAGAGTAATTCCTATGCTCCTCACTCTCATCCGGGGCTACAGCAGGCCTTATGCCGGATTTATTGCCGCCGTTATTATTTTCCAATTGGCATCCACCATTGCAGCCCTGTACCTTCCCAGCTTGAACGCTGAAATTATTGACAAAGGTGTTTCCAGAGGAGACACAGATTTTATTTGGCGCACAGGCGGTGTGATGCTTCTGGTGGCGTTCGCCCAAGTAGCTTGCGCCATTGCCGGAGTGTACTTTGGGTCCCGGACTGCCATGGCGGTTGGGCGGGATTTGCGCCGCGGCGTCTTCCGGAAGGTCACAAGTTTTTCGGCGAAGGACGTCAGCGTTTTTGGCGCCCCAACGCTGATCACCCGTGGCACTAACGATGTCCAACAAGTGCAAATGCTGGTTTTGATGGGCCTGAACTTTATGGTCTCCACACCGATTATGTGCATCGGTGGCATCATCATGGCGCTTCGCGAGGACCTCAGTTTGTCCTGGTTGGTATGGGTCTCCGTGCCGGTACTGGTGGCCGTGGTGGGTTACCTTGTGGTTCGATTGATGCCGCTTTTCCGGGCTATGCAGACCAAAATTGACCGAATCAACGGGGTGCTGCGGGAGCAGATTATTGGTATCCGAGTGGTACGTGCTTTTGTTCGGGAACCCTATGAGACCAAGCGGTTTGCCGCGGCCAACAAGGATCTGACAGATGTCTCGCTGAAGATCGGTTCGCTGTTTGTCCTGATGTTCCCGGCTATCGGGATGATCCTGCACCTGTCCACTGCTGCTGTTCTGTGGTTTGGCGGTCATCGAGTGGATGAAGGACAGATGGCTGTTGGTTCGCTGACAGCGTTTTTGCAGTACCTGCTCCAAATCCTGATGGCAGTGATGATGGGGACCTTTATGGCCATGATGATCCCACGCGCATCCGTGTGTGCGGACCGAATTGGTGAGGTACTGGACGTGGAGCCTTCCATTCATGATCCCGAACAGCCGGTTACTCCGGCCCAGTTGAAGGGGGTGGTGGAATACCGCAACGTCACCTTTGCGTACCCGGGTGCGGAGGAGCCTGTGTTGAGCAACGTGAGTTTCACGGCCAAACCGGGGGAGACGGTGGCGATTATTGGTGCCACCGGGGCCGGGAAGAGCACACTAATTTCGCTGCTACCTCGGCTTTACGATGTTGCCGAGGGCGAGGTGCTGCTGGACGGTGTTCCAGTGAACCAGCTGGATCGTGCGGAGATCACCAAGCGAGTGGCACTCGTGCCGCAGCGGCCGTATTTGTTCTCGGGCACCATCGCCCACAACCTGCGTTTTGGTAAAACCGAGGCAACGGATGAGGAGCTGTGGGCGGCTCTCAAAGTGGCACAGGGGGAGAGTTTTGTCCGGGAAAAGAAGGATGGTCTGGCCTCACGCGTTTCCCAGGGCGGGACGAATGTGTCCGGTGGCCAACGGCAGCGCCTGTGCATAGCTAGGGCACTAGTGACGCAGCCCAAGGTCTACATTTTTGATGATTCATTCTCCGCCTTGGATGTGGCGACGGATCAGCGTTTGCGAGCTGCCTTGAAGCACAACACCGCTGACGCCACCACCATCATTGTGGCCCAGAGAATCTCTACCATCACAGAGGCGGATCAGATCCTGGTGTTAGATAAGGGCAAAATCGTAGATCGCGGCACGCACCAAGAGCTATTGGCTTCTTCCCCAACGTACCAAGAAATTGTTGAGTCCCAGATGAGTGTGGAGGAAGCAGCATGAGCGGGGAAAAGAAGGACGCCGTGACCTCCGTAGATCCTGAAGCAACCACCAGCCCGGCTGTCCCCTCCGAGGAGGACTTCGAAGAGGAAGAGTACAAACCCACAGAGGCCGACGGCGGCATGTTCGGGGATGTTCCGGCCAAAAAGGCCAAGAACTTCTGGCCCTCTGCCAAGCGATTGATGGGTCTGCTCAAGCCTGAGGCCATGGGGATTTACCTGGTGGTGGGCTTAGTGGTGGTTTCGGTGGTGCTCAACGTGATTGCCCCGAAGATTCTGGGCCAAGCCATGGACGTCATCTTTGGCGGTGTGATTGGAAAGCAATTGCCAGCCGATGCCTCCAAGGACCAAGTGGTTGAAGGGCTACGGGCTCAAGGCAATAACAACTTCGCGGACATGCTGGCCAAGATGGACCTTGTTCCTGGTGCTGGGATTGACTTCCAGAAGCTCACCATGCTGATTTCCATCGTGTTGGTGATGTACTTTGTGGCCAACATCTTCTTGTGGCTGCAAGGCTACGTGCTGAACCGGATTGTGATGAAAGTGATTCGGGAACTGCGCGATCGGACCGAGGAAAAACTTAATCGCTTGCCGCTGAACTACTTTGATACCCGCCAGCGCGGTGACGTGCTTTCTCGGGTAACTAACGACGTCGACAACGTTCAGCAGGGACTCCAACAGGCCTTCGCGCAATTGGTGAGCTCGGTTCTGACGGTCATTGGTATTGCCATCATGATGTTTATTGTGTCCTGGCAACTCGCTCTGATTGCCCTCATTGCCCTGCCGCTTTCGGGCGTTGCTGCGGGGATTATTGGAGCACGCAGCCAGAAGCTCTTCGCAGCCCAGTGGAAGAACACCGGTGATCTCAACGGCCAGATTGAGGAGTCTTTCTCCGGCCACGATCTGGTGCGTGTGTTTGGCCGCGATGAAGACATGTTTAAGAACTTCGAAGAGAAGAATGAGTCGCTCTACAAGGCTAGCTTTGGTGCGCAGTTTGTCTCCGGAATGATCTTCCCGGTGATGCAGTTCATCTCCTACCTCTCTTATGTGGGAATCGCCGTGGTGGGTGGATTGCGGGTTGCTTCTGGCTCCATGTCCTTGGGTGACGCCACGGCCTTTATTCAGTACTCGCGCGAGTTCAGCCAGCCTCTAGGCCAGATGGCCGGAATGGCTAACATGCTCCAATCAGGTGTGGCTTCAGCTGAGAGAGTCTTTGAGTTCTTGGATGCTGATGAGCAAGATCCGGAGACCGTCACAGAGAAGTTGCCGGCTAAGACTGACGGGCATGTGGAGTTCAAGAATGTCTCCTTTAGCTACAGCCAGGACAAGCCGTTGATCGAGAATCTTTCCTTTAACGCCGAGCCCGGTCATACGGTGGCGATTGTGGGGCCCACCGGTGCCGGTAAAACCACCTTGGTAAATCTAGTGATGCGGTTTTATGAACTGAATTCTGGAGCAATCACTCTGGACGGTGTGGACGTCACTCACCTCAGCCGAGCCGAGCTGCGTTCCAAAGTGGGCATGGTGTTGCAAGACGCTTGGCTTTTTGGCGGGACGATTTACGACAACATCAAGTACGGCCAGCTGGACGCCACCGAGGCTGAGGTGATGGCTGCAGCTGAGGCAACCTTCGTTGACCGTTTTGTGCGGGCCCTGCCGGATGGTTACAACACCATCATTGATGAAGAAGGCAACAACGTCTCCGCTGGTGAAAAGCAGTTGATCACCATTGCTCGGGCCTTTGTGGCTAACCCGTCGTTGTTGATTTTGGATGAGGCCACCAGCTCGGTGGATACGCGTACAGAGTTGTTGGTTCAAAAATCCATGGCGGCCTTGCGCACTGACAGGACCAGCTTTGTGATTGCGCACCGGCTTTCCACCATTCGCGATGCTGACACCATTTTGGTGATGGAGAACGGCAAGATTGTGGAGCAGGGCAACCACACGGTTCTTTTGGCCGCGAAGGGCGCCTACTACCGGCTCTACATGTCCCAATTCGCTGGGGCTGATGTTGAGGACGAGGTTGTGGACGACTCCACCGCAGTCCGCAGCTAAGACCCTCCACTATCCGGCGCGTCTGATTTTGTGCGGCGTGCCGGATAGGCTTGGTACATGAAGCTTGAAATTGCCGTTATCGGGGCCGAAGGTGCACGCATCGCGGCTGAGGGCGGAGCTGATCGAATCGAACTGTGCACGGTGCTCGAACGTGGCGGGATCACGCCGTCGGCCGGGCTAATGGAAGCAGCCCTCGAAGAAGTAGGCACCCGTACGGAAGTACACCCCTTGGTGCGCTGCCGGCCGGGAGACTTTTTGTATTCGGCTGACGATGTCCGCACTATGGAGCGCGAGGCTCGCCTACTTGCGAGCCAGGGCGCTCATGGTTTGGTGATTGGTGCACTGGCGCCGAGCGGGTTCTTGGATGTGAAATCAGTGCAGGCTATCGCCGATGCTGGGCGGTCAGTGAACCCGAACATTGAACTGACGTTTCACCGGGCCATTGACCAGTCACCAGATGCTTTGGCTGCTGTGGAAACACTCATTGACTTGGGCTTTACCAGGGTATTGAGTTCTGGACATGCTGCTAAGGCCGGCGACGGTGTCGGCACACATGAGCGGATGGTGCGTCGGGCTGCAGGGCGGCTGCAAATTATGGCTGGCGGTGGGCTGGAGGTCGCCGACATTCCCTTGATGCACCGGGCTGGTGTTGACGCAGTTCACTTGTCAGCGAAACGGATTTCCTCCACATTGCGGAACTCGGCGTTGTCCTTGGGCACCGCGGACGGGGAGGACCCCACGGCTTATATGCTCACCGATCCAAAAGTTGTCCGGGCGGCACGCGCCGCCGTGGACGCCGCAGGGTCCGTAAGGTAATACGGCCGTGGCGAGCAACGGAAACGTCACTTTTACCAGTGTCTCTTTGCGGATCCCGGACGCGGGTGACGCAAATCCGTTGCCGCCTGTGCAAGCTGCTTTGGCCCAGCCATACCGGATCGGAACCGGTGTGCCGGCGCAGTTGAGGGAGGCCACCGAGTACGGGCGGGTGGCAAATATTTACCCGTATTCTGTGCAGAGCGGGTATAGCCGGGAACTTCACACCCGTGACGTGCCCGCCGTCGTTCTTGAAAATAAGTACTTGCGTGCGGTGGTTTTGCCAACCATGGGCGGACACTTGTGGGAGCTGTTCCACAAGCCCAGCGGCAAACACTTGCTGCACACCGGGGATACGGTTCAGTTCGCTAATTTGGCCCTCCGTAATTGCTGGTTTGCCGGTGGGATCGAATGGAACATCGGCACCCGCGGCCATTCTCCGAGCACGTGTCAGACGCTACATACCGCGATCGTTGAGTTGCCAGATGGCCGGAACGTGCTGCGAATGTGGGAATTTGAGCGGCTGCATGAAGTGGTTTTTCAAGTGGAATTGTGGCTGCCCGAGGACTCGGAAGTGTTGCTCTCTGCTGTCCGAATTCAGAACCCGAACGGCCACAACGTTCCCATGTATTGGTGGAGCAACGCAGCGGTTCCGCAGACCGCAAGCACCCGGGTGATCGCCCCGGCCGTTGAGGCCTACAGCAGTGATTACAGCACTGATATAAAACGTGTGACGCCTACCAAGATGGACTTTGGGGACGCCACGTGGCCGCAGAACAGCCCACACGCCGCGGACTATTTCTTTGACATTGCGCCCGGGCGCCGGCACTGGATTACCGCAGTTGATCACGACGGCGACGGGCTGGCAATGCTTTCAACTGGCCGTTTGAGGGGCAAAAAGTTGTTCGTTTGGGGGCAGGGTTCCGGCGGTCAACGGTGGCAGGAATGGCTTAGCCCAAGTGGCGGCCAGTATGCGGAGATTCAGGCAGGGTTGGCGCAAACACAATTTGAGCACCTGTCCTTGCCCGCGCACAGTTCGTGGTCCTGGGTGGAGGCCTTTGGGAACGCTGCGCTGGAATCTGTGCCCGCGCATTCGGCGGATTGGAACCAAGCGGTGGAGCACGCAAGTGCGCGGCTTGAAACGCTGATGCCCAGTGCCTCGATGGAAGCTGCGTTGGCCCAAGCGGAAGCTGGCTTTGACACGGCCCCCACGCACATGTTGCTGCGCGGTAATGCCTGGGGTGCGCTTGAACGCGAACGGCGGGCCGAGGCTTCCGGCGGCCGGGCCTGGGTGAACGAATCCGGTACACCATTTGGTGACGTGGATGCTGATGACGAGGCTGCCCCATGGTTGCAGCTGTTGCGTAGTTCCCGTGAAGTTGCTTCCCCGGAGTTGGATGCCCACGAGCCAAGATTTACTGGGGCGGCAAGTTTTGTTTGCGGCAGCGATTGGGAAGAGCTGTTGTTGGCGGAAGGTAGTGCTGAGGCAATGTTCCATGTGGCAATAATTCGCCACGCCCGGCAGGAATTGGACACTACGGTTCAGATAAACAGTGCAGTTCAGATACACAGCGCAGTGCAGGCCTACGGTGCGGCATTGGAATTGAAGGAGTTGTCCCGGCGCTCTCAGGCCTTGGCGTTGCGCGGCAGGGGAGTGGCGTTACTGAGCCTGGCCGCTCAGGACCCGGAAGGATCGGCAGCGGCGGAACGCATAGCGGAAGGTGTAGCTCAGCTCGAGGCTGCGTGCACGGTGGAGCCAGAAAATGCCTCGTTGCTTGTTGAGGCGATGACACTGAGCATTCGTCACCTCCGGCCCGAGGTGGCCTTGGCACTTTCTGAACGGGCGCCGTCGGACCTTAGCGGGACCGGGCGGCCCAAGTTCCTTCAAGCACTTGCCTTGGCGCGCCTTGGCCAAGCAGCCAAGGCGGCACAGATTCTTCGCGACGGCGTTCAGATCCCGGACTTGCGGGAAGGCGAAGACGCAATCTCGGAGCTGTGGGAAGAAGTTTGCCCCCAGGAGACTGTTCCGGCCGAGTACCGCTTCGCCATGCAGTAACTAAAACCGCAAAAACTCAGATGCTCCCGCCCAGTGACGTTGCCGTAGGCTGAGTTCAGTTGCCGGGCATGGAGCTACGGTCAGCTGCTCCTATGCCATCCCGGTCACAAACCAGCCGTAAAACGCACCATCAATGGAAGGAATTGCCATGAGGTCACGGAGCAAAAAGAAGGCGTGGAAAGATCTGAACGCGCTGCAACGAGCCGGCGTTGTGGTGGTGGGAGGCGCGCAAATCGCTTTGTTTGTTGCCGCCCAAAAGGACATTAGCCACCGCAGCGATGCCGAAATCCAGGGCAACCGTTGGGCGTGGCGGGCCGCCTGCCTGATCAACTTTGTTGGCCCAGTGAGCTACTTCCTCTTCGGCCGCCGGCCCAATAAGCGCTGACGTTCCCAATAAGCGCTGACGTTAACGCTTCGGGGAAATGGCAGCTTAAACAGCAACACCCCGCAGCTGACCGGAAGGGGAAAACGGTCAACCACGGGGCGTGCCTGGTGATGCAGGCGAGGAAGTTCTCACTTGCTCGCCGAGCCTCAAAGGCCAAGCCTAAAAGGCTGTGCGGAAATTACTCCGCGGGGAGCTGCAGAACCTGACCAGCGAAGACCATGTTGGGGTCGCTGATGGTGTCTGCGTTAGCGTCGGCAAGGAGCTGCCAGCCGCCCTTGATCTCAAGCTTGTCGGCAACCTTGGACAGGGTGTCGCCAGCCTTGAGCGTGTAGGTCTCGCCACTGAGCGGAACCTGGGCTACGTGCTTAGCAGCCTGAGCCGGTGCAGCCTGAACTGCGGACTGGGCGGGAGCTACAGCCTGAGCCGGTGCAGCAGCCTGTTGAACCGGTGCACTCTGTACTGGTGCGCTCTGTACTGGTGCACTCTGTACGGTGGTGGTGGAAGCAGGTGCGGTGCCAGCGGCAGGAGCTGCGCCACTAATTCCCAGCTGGGCGGTGCAGGAAGGCCATGCGCCCCAGCCCTGTGCTGCCTGAACCTTGGTTGCTACAGCGATCTGCTGCTCGCGGCTTGCGTCAGCGGCGTTACCCGTTCCACCGTAGGCGGCCCATGTTTCCGGGCTGAACTGGAGTCCACCGGAGTAACCGTTGCCGGTGTTGATGGACCAGTTTCCACCACTTTCACACTGGGCGATCTGGTCCCACGTGTTGGTGGGGGTTGCGGCGTTGGCGGCAGTTCCTGCCAGTCCTACGCCTGCGGTTGCGACTGCGGCTACAGCAAGTGAGCGGCGTGCGGCAGTGCGGAGAGTTGTCTTTTTCATCTAAAAAATGCTCCGAAAGGCCACCTGCGCTCGGTCCGTCCCCGGACGTCATTGCGCCACTGCCCGCCTCTGACAAATTGAGGTCATGTTTACGGTTTCCGCCGGCCGGGCAGTATCTGGTGGTGGCGGAACCTGGCATATGTCACTACCGGCTGCCGGCCCGTGATTTCACGAGTCCGGCCCGTTCGGCAGCTTTGTGTTTCCCGCTTTGCGGGTATCCATCAACGGTAAGGGAGGTCGCCGTCGTTATCAAATCGAGACAAAGGCGGTGGGGGCGGTTCGGCGTCAGGACGGGCCCGACGTCGGCGTGTCACCGCACGCCCGGGAGTGTCGCCGTCCGTGTGGGCTGGAAGGCCTCGGGAAAAGCCTAAGAGTTCGACGACGGCTGGTTGGCTGGCGCTTTTTGCCACGGCCAGCGGCCGGTGATCTCCAGTTCCAGAGAGAAACTGAGGAACGTCCGGATGAGCACAATGATGGCCAAAACGCCGACGCTTTCGAAGGTGGGGGTGACAGCGACGGTACGGATGATGTCCGCGGCAACCAACAGTTCAAGGCCAAGCAGGATGGAGCGGCCCAGGAGCTGGCGGTAGAGGCGGTAGAAGCCGAGTGGGCTAGAACCGGGGGTGGCTGCGAGCTTGCCGGGACGGTAACCGCGCAGGGCCATGGGGATGGAAACGATCGCTCCGAGGACCATTACCGCCACACCGGCGAAGTCCACCAAGCGCCCCACGGTCTCGATAAGGTGCTGAAAGTCCATGCCTGCCTCCACCTGGTTGGTTGTTCCCCATCGATCTTAGGGCGGGGTGAGCTTATGATGGGCGCATGTCTACGTTCGAAGTGAGCCGCAGCAAGCTAATTCCCGCCTCTGCTGAGGTCATTTTTCCTTTGGTGAACAGCTTTTATGAGTGGAGCAAGTGGTCGCCGTGGGAGAAGGTGGACCCGGAGATGCGCCGCGAATTTTCAGGCACGAATGTTGGTGTGGGTGCCAAGTATGCGTGGAGTGGGAACCGTAAAGCCGGCAGCGGGACCATGGAAATTGTGGAGTCTACTGAGCCGACCACAATCCGGATCCGGCTGGAATTTACCAAGCCCTTTAGGGCCGTGAATCCCACAACTTTTACCTTTGAACCTGCAGACGGCGGGACTAAAGTCACGTGGCGAATGACGGGGGAGAACAAGGGATTCTCAGCGTTGTTCGCCAAGCTGATCAACATGGACAAGTTGGTGGGCGGCGATTTTGAGCGCGGACTTGCTGACCTTGCCCTCGCAGCTAAGGATGCTAGCGGCGCTTAGCCGTACATTAGCGAACCGGGAGTCGTGAGCTTCTCACCGGTTTCGAGCCAGGTTTTTAGCCGCGAGAGGATCATGGACCAACCGCCGTAGAGCTGGTTATTTGCGTCCGCGCGCAATTCGCTGTGGGTGAGGACCAAGTGGCAGGAATCGCCCACGGGGGTAATGTCCCACGTGATTTTGGTGTAGAACTCCTAGATCATTTCCATGAGACGTTCCAATCTGGATGCGGGGCGAGCCAGTTGTTTCCACACCGTTTGCTGCCTAAGGCTAGCTGGCTGTGTCGCTTTTGGTGGGGCACTGGTTGAATGGCAACTATGACTTCCCCGCTGGCGCTTGAGTTTGCTCGAAAGATCCGTGCACGCGAACAGGTGGTCGGGTACTGGGTGGTGTTGGATGCACCAGCGGCCACCGAGCGGATTGCCCGGCTGGGGTATGACTATGTTGCCCTCGATGCTCAGCACGGATTGTTGGATTATTCGGGAATTGTCCACGGTCTGATGGCTATCGACGCCCGCGCTGCGGCTGTGGGCATGGTGCGGGTTGAAGCGAATAACCTCACAGCTATTGGCAAAGCGCTCGACGCCGGGGCAGTGGGGGTGATTGTGCCGCTGATCAATACGGTTGAGGATGCCGCCACGGCTGTGGCGGCGCCAAAGTATCCACCGGTGGGTGGGGCGTTCCCCGGAGACCCTGCGGTGGAGGCTGTGTTCAACGAGGCTCTGGCCCGGATTGCCGCCGCTGCAAAGGCTGCGGGTATTGCCGCCGGCATTCACACACTGTCCGGTGAGGTAGCCGCCCAGAGACTTACCCAGGGGTACACGTTCACCTCCATGGCCTCCGATTTGGCGCACCTTGAGCAGGCCGCCAAGGAGCGTCTGGAGAAGGCACGGGGTGACGGCGGAGTCTAAGTCCTGCCGTAGCCGCACCCGGTGCCGCCGCAGCAGACTTTAGTGCCACGGTATTTAGCGCCACAGTACTTAGTGCCCCAGCAGACTTTAGTGCCCCAGTGACCTGGGACGACGGCGTTACCCGCCCGCCGTCGTCGGGCAAACAAAAACACTGAGCATCCCGCCGATGCGCACTAGCAGATGCGCAGTAATGGTCCGGTGACGGTGACGGTGACGGTGACAGTGACAGTGACAGTGTCTGCGTAGCGTACGGATCCACAGCCCGGCAACCGCACAGCACCTCTGACGCTCACGTTTTGCTGCCCGTCCTGCCCACTTGCTGACCTTCCCGCCCAAACTCTGCGGCCCTAAACCCCGGAATCTAGGGGATTTTTTGCGGCGGTGGTACGGAAATCTCCGAGCAACTGGGCTGGACGGCCAAGTGCACCATCCAAGGAGGGCGGGAAACACTCAAGAAAAACACCAATCCATTCCGAGCGCGGTTACGAATGTCTTTTGCGAGGTCCTTCCGGATCACGTGAGTCGATGCGGACCAGGTACTCCGCACTACGGAAAAGGATTAAACGTCATGCGCACTTCACCCAACCGCTTGCTGGCGACCATCTTCGGCGCCGTCTACCTGTTGGTGGGCGTTCTCGGATTTTTTGTCACGAGTGGAATCGGATTTTTTGCCACAGAAGGCCGGAACCTGATCATTTTTGAGGTCAACCCGCTGCACAACATCATCCACTTGGCGATCGGCGGTGCTCTGCTTTTTGCAGGAATGACCTCCGTTGCCGTTGCTAAATCTGTTAACACCACCGTGGGTGCCGTCTACTTGCTGGTTGGAATTGTTGGTCTGTTCCTGACCTCCTCCGCGTTGAACATCATTGCGCTCAACGGGGCGGACAACGTTCTCCACTTGGCTAGCGCACTCCTGCTCTTGGCGGTGGGTCTCTCTCAGGACCGGGCCGTGCCAGCTCGCACAGCCTAGAGATGACTACCTTCCACGCTGCCGGTGCAATGGCTGGCACGGCAAAGCCACTGGCAAACGCCTCTAAAGACCAGGACTCCTCCGGAACCCGTGAATCTTCAGAGAACCGCGGCGAGCTGACCGGCATGTATGTAGGCCTCGCTGCTGTGGGTGTGGCTTCTTTGGGGTTTGCCGCAGCCTCGAGTCTTGCTGCCGGCGCCGTCCGTGCGGACGGTCCGGCAGCGTGGTGGGGGTGGACCGCGGCGATACTGGCCTCAGTTTGGGCGGTAGCCGCCGGGATTTATTCGGTAGCCGTTTTTCGCAGCGGCCGCCTTCCCCAAATTGTGCCGGCCCTCCGGTTGTTGGTAGTTGCTGCTGTTGTTCACTTGGCAACACTTGTTGTTGGCGTCTGGGGAGTGGCCGAAGGGTCACGGCACTTAGACATAACAGTGGGTTCGCTGCTGGTTCTGGAACTTTCGCTGTTGGCCGTGATCGGTTGGCGACGTAATAGGACCTTTCGGGTATCGCGTGAATCCAATAACGGCCGAAATCGACCTGCGTTTGTGGTGCTTGGAGTGATGTTCGTGGCGTCAATTGTGGTGGCATCTGTAACCACTGTTGGCTTGGCGGCATCTACCGCTGGGGAATTCGCAGTCCCGCACGGGGAACATGGCACAGCCGGCGAGCACGGCACCAGCAATCTTGAACGGCTAAACAATTCTGGTCACCATCACTAAATCAAACAAATCTAATCGCGCAGCTAATCCGATTAAAGTTTTTTGAATCTTTCCAATCCACACCAGCCGTTGTTCCGAATTACTTTCTGACAGCCCGAACAGCCCCCGAATCTTTCACTTATGAATCGGTGGCAAGGGAAGCCCGCGGAGACCTTCCGCTTTCCACATATGGAGAATCGTTATGAACGTTTTCAAGTCTTCCACCACCCGCAAGAGCCTCAGCCTTGGTTTGGGAGTTCTCGCAGTTACGGCAATGAGCCTCACGGCTTGTGGCGGTAGCACCACTACTTCACCGTCGACGTCGAGCGCCCCAGCCTCATCTGCTGCATCCTCACCGGCTGCAACTTCTGACGCAACCACTCCCATGGCCGCCGCAGGCGACATGGTTGGTTCGGGCTGTGCTGCATACGCCGCTGCTGTCCCTTCAGGTTCAGGTTCTGTAGCCGGCATGGCCGCTGACCCGGTAGCCACTGCAGCTTCCAATAACCCGTTGCTCAAGACCTTGACCGCAGCTGTTTCCGGCAAGTTGAACAAGGATGTCAATCTTGTGGACACCCTGAACTCGGGCGAATTCACCGTCTTTGCACCTGTTGATGACGCCTTTGCTAAGATTCCTGCGGCAACCATCGATGGTCTCAAGACCGATTCCAAGACCTTGACGTCCATCTTGACGTACCACGTAGTGCCCGGCCAGCTTTCCCCGAGCGAGGTTGATGGTACCCACAAAACTGCCGAGGGCAGCGAGCTGAAAGTTACCGGCAGCGGTGACAACATCATGGTCAACGGCGCCAAGGTGATCTGTGGTGGAGTGAAGACCGCTAACGCCACGGTTTACCTGATTGACTCCGTCATGATGCCCCCGGCAATGAAGTAACAACACCAGCAACACGGATAACAAGGGATGGTTACATGGGCTCAGAGCATGACAGAGTAGACGTCATGCGCATGCCCTGGCTGCGGACGGTGGAGCCTATGACTCCGCCGTCGCATGAAGAACTGATCCGCCTCGTCGCCCTCGGCGACGAGGCGGCCTTTTCTGAACTCTACGATGCAGTCTCGGCCCGAGTTTATGGCCTGGTACGCAGGGTGGTCCGGGACCCCTCGCAGAGCCAAGAAGTTACACAAGAAGTTTTCCTAGACGTTTGGACTCAGGCAGTACGCTTCGATGCAGACCGTGGAAAAGCAATGTCTTGGATCCTGGTTATTGCTCACCGCAGGGCCGTAGACCGAGTCCGAGCTAGCCAGGCTAGCCAAGAACGGGATCTTCGCGAAGGCGCCAAGGAATATCAAGCCAGTTACGACGACGTCGCTGACACTGTTGAAAGCAATCTGGAGGCGGAACGCGTCCAGCAAGCGCTTGAAACATTAACAGCCTCACAGCAAGAAGCGATCCGCTTGGCCTACTATGGCGGCTATACGCATCAAGAGGTGGCGCAACTCCTTGATATTCCGGTGGGAACCGCCAAAACGAGAATTCGTGACGGCATGATCAAACTACGGGACCGGTTAGGGGTGGCGTAATGGAACAACAACTACATCTGCTGACCGGGGCGTATGCGCTCAATGCCCTCTCAGAGACTGAACGCAAAGACTTTGAACGCTACGCTCTGGCCGACGCGGACACACAAGAAGAGGTCCGCAGTCTCAGTCAGACGGCCGCCTTGTTGGCCTACGGTGCACCGGCCGAAGCTCCGCCTGCGGAGTTGAAAGCCACGCTGATGGCGACCATCCGCAACACACCTCAGTTGTCGGCGTCGGACGTTGTTCCGGACCTCAATACAAAGCGTGAGTCCGTACTCCGCGGTGACGTGCGGAAAGGTACGACGCCGAGTTCCCGGCTTTCCGGTGCTCCTCGCCGTCGTTGGGTGCCAGGGGTAGCGGCTGCTGCCGCTTTGGTGGTTTTCGGTGGTGCCGGTGTGGGTGGCTGGGTGATCGGTCACAACACTGGTCAACCGAGTGCAGACCAGCAGGCTCTGGAGCAACGCTTGGCCTCTGAACAAGAGCAACAGGCGTCAATGCTGGCCATTATGGGAGCCCAAGATGCGAAGGTTTCCACAGCCAAAGTGGGGCAAGGCACTTTAGTGACAGTAGCTACGTCCGGGCAAGTGAACCGGGCCGGGGTGATGGTCAAGAACATGCCGGCTCCGCCTGAAGGAAAAGCCTACGAGCTGTGGTTTATTAGCGCCAAGGGTGCAGTGGCTGCGGGTTTGATGAAGGACTCTGGTAGCGCGTCAAGCTTCCAGATCTTGGACGGTTCCCTGGACGGTGCCACGCACATTGGTATTACGGTGGAGCCCGCTGGCGGTTCGGTCCAGCCCACCAGCACGCCCATTTTGCTGCAGCCGGTTTAGTCCCAAACTGCTTGCTTGAACCTGCGCTAAAGAAGCTGAGCCCCGTTCCAATCCGCAGAGCTTCCGGTTCCGAAGTACAGAGCAATAAAGCGTTCCGTTTTTACGGGGCGGCATCTGACTTTTGGCGAGGAGCACGTGATGGGAACGCGCAATAACAACCCCACAAACGGCCATTTCTGGACCCGTGTTCGGGGCATGCTGTGGCCGGGTCTTGGTGGCGTCTTTGCTGCTGGTTCACTCTTCGCCGTGGCTCAACTTTTGTCCGCCTTTGTGGGCCCCCGTTCCTCCCCACTGACTGCCGTGGGGGCGGCGTTTATTGACTTCACCCCGGCGTGGATGAAGAACTTCGCGATCGATACGTTTGGCACCAATGACAAAGCGGTGCTGCTGTTCTCCATGATGATCGTGGTGGTGATTCTGGCCGCTGTTGCAGGCGTTTTTGCCGTGAAGCGGTTGGTCATCGGGGCAGGAATGGTGGTGGCTTTCGCGTTGGTGATGGGTACTTGCATCATCACCCGCGCTGGTGCCATGCTGACGGACTTGTTGCCGCTGCTGCTGGGAACCGTGGTGGGACTAGCAGTGCTGCGTTACTTGATTCGAGCGCTTTCCGCCAAGATCTCAACAACGAGCAACTCTGCTGGTACCCCGAAAATCCAGGCTGAAGGCGCTGCGGTTCTGCAGCCAAGCAGACGCACGTTTTTCGTAAGGTCGGCCATGGTGGCGAGTGCCGCCGTCGTCGTTGGTTTTGGTGGAAATCTGTTGGCCACTGCCCGCAATGCCGCCCGTCAGGTGCGGGACGCGCTGAAACTTCCGGCCGCAAAGCGGGCGGCCCAGGCGGTGCCGGCAGGTGTGCAGGCGCCCGTGAAGGGTGTGACGCCCTTTGTTACACCCAACGCTGACTTTTACCGCATTGATACTGCACTGGTGGTCCCGGAACTTGATCCGAGTACGTGGGAGTTGCGGGTGCACGGGATGGTGGAGAACGAGTTCACCATGACCTTTGATGAGCTCCTGGCCACCGATCTGGTGGAGTCCTATGTGACCTTGACCTGCGTATCCAATGTGGTGGGTGGAAACTTGGCCGGAAATGCTAAGTGGCTTGGCTACCCGCTGCGTGAAGTGCTGGCCCGTGCCAAGCCTAAGGACGGCGCGGACATGGTGCTTTCTACTAGCTCGGACGGGTTCAGCGCGTCAACGCCGCTGCCGGTACTTCAGGATGACAGGGATGCCATGTTGGCTGTTGGTATGAATGGCGAGCCGTTGCCCTTGGAGCATGGCTTCCCGGTTCGTATGGTGGTGCCGGGTTTGTATGGTTTTGTCTCGGCAACCAAGTGGGTAGTGGACTTGGAGGTCACCACCTTTGCTGAAAAGGAAGGCTACTGGACCTCGCGCGGATGGTCCGATCATGGACCCATCAAAACTGCCGCCCGTGTTGAAGTACCTAAGGCTTTGGGCCGAGTACCGGCGGGCAAGGTGGGTATTGGTGGCACCGCCTGGGCGCAGCGTAGAGGAATTTCTAAGGTGGAAGTTCAGCTGGACGGCGGCACGTGGGAGACGGCAACGCTGGCAGCCGAGCTGTCGGTCGATACCTGGCGTCAATGGTCCTACCAGTGGGATGGTGCTGAATCAGGCTCGCACAATGTGCGGGTCCGCGCTTACGCCGCTGACGGCACTCTTCAGGAAGAGAAGCAGGCACCTCCGCAGCCAGACGGTTCCAGCGGATGGCACCAAATTACGTTCACTGTGGAGTAGGCAGCTGCCGGACAGCAGCTCCCTGGAGTGCGAGCTGTTCCCCGGGTTCCCACCGTGCCAAAAGACCCTAGTCCCTGGTCCAACTAGCTGCCTAGGATGTGAAAACCATGCAGGGCCAAAGCGTTGTGGATTCCGCACAGCACCCCTGCCAGATGGGTCCCCCGCTAGAAGGAAGAAACATCATGAAGGCAGCACGTTTCCACGCTCGCAAGGACATTCGTATTGAGGACATCCCGGAGCCGGAACTTCGGCCCGGGGCGGTGAAGATCAGCGTTGCGTGGTGCGGTATCTGCGGTACCGATCTCCACGAATTTTTGGAAGGCCCCATTTTCTGCCCGGCGCCCGGGCATCCTCATCCGCTGACTCATGAGGAATCACCAGTGACTTTGGGGCACGAATTTTCCGGGACCATCACGGAGGTCGGGGAAGGGGTGACGGGTCTGAGCGTTGGTGAGAACGTTGTTGTGGAACCGTATTTTGTGGATGGTGACTGTGACATGTGTCAGGCAGGTAGCTATCACTTGTGCCGGCAGATGGGGTTCATTGGGCTTTCCGGTGGTGGCGGTGGGCTCAGCGAGAGGATCGTGGTGGATGCGCGGTGGGTGCACCCGATTGGGGACATTCCGCTGGATGAGGCTGCGCTGATTGAACCGCTGTCCGTGGGGCATCACGCGGTGGCGCGCAGCGGTGTGAAGGCTGGTGACACGGCGCTAGTGGGTGGCTCGGGACCAATCGGGCTGCTGACCGCCGCGGTGCTTAAGGGCATGGGCGTGACAACGATTATCAGCGAGATCAGTGAGGCTCGTAAGGAGAAGGCTCTCTCCAGTGGTGTGGCCGATTATGTGCTGGATCCGAGCAGGGAGAACGTGCCGGAGCGGGTGCGGGATCTGACCGGTGGGACGGGTGCCGATGTGGCGTTCGAATGCGCCGGAATGAATGCCGTGTTGGACACCATGTTGGATGCTGTCCGGCCCGGTGCCGTGGTGGTGAACGTGTCCATTTGGGGTGCCCCGGCCACCATAGACATGCAGAAGCTGGTGCTCAAGGAGATCGACCTGCGCGGCACCATCGCCTATGTGCGCGACCATCCCGCGGTGATCAAACTGGTGCAGGACGGCAAGGTGGACCTCAAACCGTTTATCACCGGCCGGATCGCGCTGGATAACCTGGTGGAGCAGGGTTTCGACATCCTGATCAACCACAAGGACACCGCGGTGAAGGTGCTGGTCCACCCGTAGGGCCGGGGGCAGCACAGCAGGAAGGACGACGGCGGGAGGCGAGTGCCGGCGTCGTCCTTCCTTTGTATGTGCGCGGAGGTGAGCGTCCGCCTGTCCGGGCCGGGCTTGTTGATTAGACGCAGGTCACTTGCAGGTGCAAGGGTGGACGCGTGAATGCCGACATCAACTTCTATTTCGACCCGGTCTGCCCCTTCGCCTGGATGACCAGCAAATGGGTGCGGCAAGTCCAGGCTCAGCGCGGGTACACCGTGGACTGGCGGTTTATCTCGCTGCGCCAGGTCAACGCGGCGGTGGACTATGACGCGCATTTTCCGCCGGAGTACGAGGCCGGACACACCGCCGGGCTCCGGCTGCTGCGGGTAGCGGCCAGGGCACGTGCGGAGCATGGCCGCGAGTCGATCGGCCGGCTGTACGAGGCGTTCGGCACCCACATCTTCGAAGCCGCCCCGGACGCAAGCAGCGGGCAATCCGAGGGCGAAGTGCGCGAGCGGCGGGGGACGCGTGACTTCGTGGAGCCGATCCTCGCCCAGGCCGGCCTGCCCCTGGCGCTCGCCGAAACCCTCGACGACGACTCCTGGGACCGGGAGATCCGGCAGGAAACGGATGAGGCGCTGGCGCTGGCGGGCAAGGATGTGGGCACGCCCATCATCCACTTCGAACCTCCCGCGGGCGTGGCCTTCTTCGGGCCTGTGATCAGCCGGCTGCCGGACGAAGAGTCGGCCGCCGAGCTGTGGGACCACGTGGTGGGGCTGGCGCGGTTCCCCGGGTTCGCGGAGCTCAAGCGCAGCCTGCGCGAGCGGCCGCAGCTTCCAGCCCTCGGGGTGACCGCCGGTGCGGTCGGCCAGCAGGAGGACTGGCACGGCGGCAGCCGGCGGCAGAAGAAGTAACTGACTGGAAGGATGGACTTATGACTGAGAACAGCATCCGCCAATACCAGGAGTCGGTCACGGTCAAGGCACCAGCCGAGGCACTCTACAACCTGGTCTCCGACGTTACCCGCACGGGCGAGTGGAGCCCGGTGTGCACCTCGTGCTGGTGGGACGACGAGGACAGCGCCGGCCAGCCCGGCGCCTGGTTCACCGGCCGGAACGAACTCCCGCACCGGACCTGGGAGACCCGGTCGCAGGTGGTTGCCGCCGAGCCCGGCCGCGAGTTCGCCTGGCTGGTGGGCGGCAGGTTTGTCCGCTGGGGCTTCACCCTCACCCCGGCGGAGGACGGAACCATCCTGACCGAGTCCTGGGAATTCCTGCCGGAGGGAATAGCCATGTTCAAGGAGAAGTTCGGTGATGAGGCTGACGCCCAGATCGCCGACCGCACCGGGCAGGCGCTGGACGGCATCCCGAAAACGCTCGCGGCAATCAAGCGGATCGCCGAGTCCATCCCTGCACACCAGGAAGCCGGGTCCTAGGACCGGACCAACTGGGGGGGGTGCCCCGCCGGCAGCCTGCGCTGCCGGCAAGGGGCCGGGGTCTCTACCCCCACCTCCTCCCACTTTTTCCCGCCGTCCACCGTGACGTTGACGATGTCCGGAGTCCGGGCCAGGTACGCCGGCAGTTCCGCGGTCGCCCGCTTGAAGTGCTCCGACTGCACGTGCTTGCCGCCGGCCTCGTCGTCGCGGAACGCCTCGATCAGGACGTAGGTGTTGGGGTCGGCCAGGCAGCGGGCCCATTCGAAGAACAGGCAGCCCTCCTCGGCGTTCGTGTTCTCAGTGAAGTCCCCGGAAATCTCCGGCCACGCGTCGGCGTGCTCCGGCTTCACCGGGAATTTGGCGGTAATGAAGATCATCGGTTGTCCTCTACAGAAAGCTTCGTGCGGGCTGGTCCGAGACGGGTATCAGGGCACCAGGATGGCGCGGCCCCGGACCTTGCCGGCGTCCAGGTCGCTGATGGCCTGCTGGAAATCGTCCAGCTTGTACTTCTGGGTGTGCAGCGTGACGGCCCCGCGGGCGGCGAGCGACATGAGGTCCTGCAGGTCGTTGTAGGAACCCACCAGGTTGCCGATGATGTTGATCTCCGAGGAGATGATGTCGATGGTGGGCACGCTGATGTCCTCGCCGTAGCCCACCACGAAGTAGTCGCCGGCCTCCCGCAGCATCGCAATGCCCTCCGACGTCGCGCCGCCTTCGCCCACGAAGTCGATCAGCACCTCGGCGCCGTTGCCGCCCGTGAGGGCCCGCACCTGTTCCACCTGCGAGCCGTCCGCGAGGACCCCTTCATCGGCCCCGATCGACTTCGCCAGCTCCAGGGCGGCCGGGTTGCGGTCCACCACGATGATGCGGCTCGGGGTGAGGGCCTTCAGCACTTGGATCCCGATATGGCCCAGCCCGCCGGCGCCGATCACCACGCAGTTGTCCCGCGGCGTCAGCCGCTTGGCCGCCTTCGCCGCGGCGTGGTAGGCCGTCAGCCCAGCGTCCGCCAGGGCCGCCACGTCCGCAGGTTCCAATGAATCGTCGATCTTCACCACGGACCGGGCAGAGGTGAGGAGGTATTCGGCGTACCCGCCGTGCGTGTCGATGCCCGGGAACTTGCTGCTCTCGCAGTGCACGTCGTCGCCGGAGCGGCAGGCGCGGCACAGGCCGCAGGTGATCAGCGGGTGCAGGATCACCTTGTCGCCCTCCTTGACGTTGGTGACCGCGCTGCCCACGGCGTGCACCCACCCCGCGTTCTCGTGGCCGATGGTGTAGGGCAGCTGCACCTGGGACTTTTCGGCCCACTGGCCCTCGAGGATGTGCAGGTCCGTCCGGCACACGCCAGCTCCGCCGATCCTGACCACGACGTCCCAAGCCCCGGCCACTTCCGGAATGGGCGCCTCGGTCATCTTCAGGCCTTCGTGGTAGCCGACCACCTGGACGGCTCGCATGGTGTTCATGGGTGGATCTCCTTGACTGTGAACGGAAGCAGGTGGTGTTGGTCGGCAGGCTCGGCTCCCTCGGGCCGGTCTGTCTGGTCGACGCCGGAGCCGGCGTAGCGTGTCCGCAGCAGGCCGCGGCAGAAGTGCGCATTGCCGTCGATGGAAATGCGGGTGGAGCGCGCCCGCCGCAGCGCCATCGGCACGTTGCCGGGCGCGTAGGGCGTGCCGTCATGGTCTACGAGGACGACGGCGGCAGGTTCCGTCGGCAGCCCAAGCGCCGTCCGCCGTCGTACTAAAGCGTCCTTGGTCCGGCCGGCCGGCAGGTCACCCAGCCGCACCGTCCCCACGCTCTCTTCCGCCAGCGTGGGATCTGCCCGCAACAGCTCCGTGAGGCAGCGCTCCATCGCGGCGGTGTGCGCCTTGCGGCGGAACGTCCACCGCAGCTCCTCCAGACTGTGCTCGGCTTCATGGCCGAAGGTGCCGCGGTATCCGGCATCAGCTGCAAGGCCCGCGTTGATCAGTGCGGAGTCGTGGTGGTCATCGAGCTCAACCATCACCGCCGCCACCCCGGGGAGCGCCGAGACCACGTCCTTGCTGTCGGACGCCATCAGGTAGGCGAAGTTCGGCGAGCAGAAAGATGTGGGCAGCCGCAGGTGCAGCACCACTGTCGCGCCCGCCGGGGAGCCGGTGATCTGGAGGGAACGGACGAAGCCCAGATCCGTGATGGGCTCGTCCAGTTCGGGATCCAGGACGGCCGCCAGCGCCTGCCGGACGTCCTCTGCTGTCACCGACGTGTCCCGGTACCGGAGCGTACGCTCCGTCAGTGCCGCCGTCATGCCGCGCCTGCCAGGTCCGCCCGTTCCGGCTGCCGCGGTCCCGTCTTGGTCTCGTCCGCGTTGGGGAGCTGGAGCTCTGCGGGCACCGGGATGTCGTACATTTTGGCCGCGTTCAGTCCCAGGATCTTCTTCTTCTGGTTCACGGTGAGCGGGGCGTATTCGGTCATGTCTTCGGGGATCTGGAAGTCAACGAACCGCTCGATCAGCCAGCGGGGTGACCAGATGGCGTAGTCGCTGGAGAACTGGATGCGGTCCTCGCCAATCCAGTAGATGAGCTCGCCCATGATCTGGGCGAAGTACCGCGGCCGGGTGTGCATGAACGGGATCGCGACGGCGAGGCCGCCGTGGACGTTGGGTTCCTGGGTGGCGATCCAGCAAAAGTCTTCCAGCCGGGGCAGGCCGACGTGCTCCACCACAAAGTTCAGGTCGGTGAAGTCGGAGGCGGCATGGTCGACGTCGGCAACGTCGAATGCGTCCCGGTCCAGCGGGCGGACGGTGGGGCCCTTGTGGATGTGGATGTTCTTGATGCCGAGCTTGCGGCACTCCTCGAAATACCGGTAGGACCAGGGATCGGAGAGCTTGTACCCACGGGATTCGCCGCGCCATTCGGCGGTGTAGAGCTTGACCCCCTTGAACTTCATCTTCTCGTGGTCGGCGCGGAGCCGGTCAAGGCCTGCCTCACCCTCACGGGGGTCATAGCAGTGGTTGTACGTGAGCTTGTCCGGGTGCGCGGCGGCGAGTCCATAGGCTTCCTCCACCTGCGCGAAGCCGTTCTTGTAGAACGCGCCAAGGTAGGCCGGCTGGAAGATCGCGTGGTCCACGTAGCCGTCCTGGAACAGGTCCTTCATGAGGCGTTCGCCGCCCTGGTAAAGGAATTCCTCGTAGGACCAGTGTTCCTCCTCGGGACCGAGGTTGCGGTGGTAGTCGTAGAAGCAATCAATGAACTGCTTACCCTGGATATTCCGCTGGTTCTCCGGGCGGGCGTCCCACAACGCGACGTGCGCGTCGACGATGAAGTAGTTCTCGCCGTCTTTGCTGTACATATCGTTCTCCTCCCCGCGACTGCCATAGTCGCGACAGAGACGACGCTATGGCCAAAAGGCACCTGTCAACCTGTGGCCGGTGTCTCATTTTGAGACAGGGTGGCATCGCCTTTCGAAGCACCACGCCGTAATCTCGAATGACCAGGACAAGGAGGGCGGCGATGGTGCCGGACCAGAACGTTCCCGTCCCGCGGCCACAGGCCGGCGGGCCGGAAGGCATGATGACTACTGTCTCAAGACGCCTTCTCGCCTCATGGCAGCGCAGTGAAGAATACGGCGTCTCGGCCGAGGCCATCGATCCCGTCTGGGCCGGGTCCGTGGCCGGTGACTCGCTGTTCTACCAGTGCGGCCAGGAGGTGCTCACCAGCCTGCATCAAACGCTGGCCAACGAGCCACTGAGCCTGATGCTCACCGACGCCAACGGGCTGGTCCTCAACCGGTTCAGCGGCGACACCTCACTGCTGCGGGCGCTCGACAAGGTCCATCTGGCTCCCGGTTTCGCGTTTTCCGAGCGGGAAGCGGGAACCAGCGGGCTGGGTATGGCGCTTGCGGACCGGACGCCGAGCCTGGTTCGTGCCGAGGAACACTTCAGCGCAAGCCTCCGGACGTACACCTGCGCTGCCGTGCCGGTGATCGATCCCCTCAGTGGACGCCTCGAGGGCAGCGTGAACATCACCACCTGGTCCAAGTCGTCTCCCGAGTTGCTCTTGGCTCTGGCCCAGTCGGCAGCGAGCAATACCGCTGCCCTCATGCTCGCAAAGTCGGGTGGCCACAGGCCGAAAGCGGGACCCAAGGGCGGCGTCTTCCGGGTCCAGCGGGGCCGGGTTGAGCCGGGTGCGGGAACGCTGCGCGCCATGTCCCCGGACTGGACGGAGGCACTGGACCGTGCGGCCTTGGCCCTTGCGACAAACAGAGTCGTGGCCGCCGTCGGAGAACCAGGCTCCGGGCGCGCCACCTTGCTGGGGCAGGCTATCCGACAGGCGCGCCCCGGGAGCCGCATCCTGTGTGCAGCAGCTCCGGAGCCTGAGGACGTGGAGGCGTGGTTGTCGCTCTGGACGCCCGAGCTGGCCAAGCCCGATACCGCCGTGATCGTCGAAAACGTTGACCTCCTGCCCGCCTGGGCAGCGCAGGAGTTGAGCACCCGGGCTGCCGCCGCGGTTCAAACACTGCCTGCACCGGCCGGAAGCCCAGCCTCCATCACCTGGGCCATGACCGCGGAGGACCTGGGCGCCGTCCCGCAGCCGCTGGCCGCCTCGGTGGAAACCGTGGTGCCGGTGCCTGCCCTGCGCGAGCGACCTGCCGATGTAATGCCCCTGGCCAGGTACGCCGCCCGGCAAACGCGTATGCGTGAAGTGGATTTCACGGCCGCTGCCGAACACGCCCTGACCGGCTACGGGTGGCCAGGCAACGTGGACGAACTTTTCACCATGGTCAATGACGCGGCCATGCGGACGGAAATCATCGATGTGCGGCATCTGCCCTCCCGGCTCGTGGGACGTGCCGGGCCACACCTCACCCGGATCGAGGCCGTCGAGAGGGACGAGATCATCCGGTGCCTTTCCCGGCCCGGCATCACGGTGGCCGCGGCCGCCAACGAACTGGGACTGAGCAGGGCCACCATTTACCGCCGGATGGCCCGCCTCGGAATTACCGCGCCGAAGTAGGCCTGATCCGGGGCCCCTTGCCAAGGCGCGTTCAGGCCCCGAGCAGCTCCGCCAGTTCCGTAATGCTCGACGCTACGAGGTCCCAGTCACCTTGAGGGGCCAGGTCCGCCGTCTGGCCGGGGCCGTGTTCGGTGGGGCGGGCGATGAACGCCGTGGCCAGCCCGGCGGCGCGCGCCGCCCGCAGGTCATTGTTATGGGCCGCCGCCAGCATTACCTCACCCGGCTCAAGGTCCAGGAACTCCGTTGTCCGGAGGTAGGCCTGGGGCAACGGCTTGTAGGTGCCCGTCATGTCCGAACCGATGATCACATCCCACGGCAGGCCGGCGTTCCTGGCCATGTCCAGCAACAGTGAGGTGTTGCCATTGGATAGCGGGCCCACGATGTAGTGGCGGCGGATTGCAGCGAGGCCCTCCACGCTGTCCGGCCACGCCGGCAGCCGGTGCCAGGATTTGTTCAGCTCCTCCAGGTTTTCCCTGGGCACCGGTGCCGGTTCGATGCCGTGCCGGCGGAGTGCCTCGTCAAGGTTTTCGCGGTGGAGGGTGTCCAGCTTGGTGAAGCTGCGCTTTCCGGAGCGGATGGCTTCCATGGCTGGCTGGTAGAGGGCCCGCCAGTGGTCGGCGAAGGCCTCGGCGTCGAGCGTATGCGCGTGTGCTGCCGCGAAAGCTGCCACCTCCCTTGCCACACCCGTGCGCCAGTCCACCACGGTCCCGAAGGTGTCGAAGAGGACGGCGTGCACCTGGCGCCCGGTTGAGGGTGAACGGTACGGCTGGAAACTCATGTGCGTGTCCTTCCTGTCTGCGGCGCCGGTTAGTCTGGCAGCATGCGAACTGATTTCAGTCCCTCAGCGACGTCCGCCCGTGATTTCTACCGGCTGCTCACCGCTGTGGTGGTGCCCCGGCCCATCGCGTGGGTTTCGAGTGTCTCCCCGGAAGGCATCGACAACGTGGCCCCGCACTCCTTCTTCACCGTAGCGTCAACCAATCCGCCCATCGTGCAGTTCACGTCGGTGGGGGAGAAGGATTCGCTCCGCAACATCACCGCGTCCGGCGAATTCGTGGTCAACCTGGCCCCGGCCGCACTCCTGGAAGAGGTCAACGCCACCGGCACCAACTTCCCGCCGGAGACCAGCGAGTTCGACGCCGCCGGCCTGACCCGGGAGCCGAGCCTCACCGTGGCCGCGCCCCGGGTCAAGGAATCACCGGCGGTGCTTGAATGCCGTCTCCACTCCGTGCTGCCGATAGGGGACTCGACCCTGGTTTTCGGCGAAGTCACCCATGCCGCCGTGAGCGAAGAAGTGCTGGACGGCAGCCACCCGCGCATCGATCTGCTGGAGCCACTGGCCCGGCTGGGCCTGGATGAGTGGGGTACCCTCGGCGAAATCCAGGACCTCGGCCGGATCCGGCTGAAGGACTGGCCGGGCGACTTCCGGCCCAAGGACTAGGGCCGGCCGGCCCGCCCTGCCCGTGCAAGGGGAAAGACAAAGGAAAGGGACGCCCGGCGAGGACGTCCCTTTCCCTTGTCCGCCCGGGGCTCTTAGCCGAGGCCGAGCTGGACGAAGACGAACCAGACGAGGAGCGGCACCACACCGATCATCGCGATGGCCCATAGCAGCAGGGCACGGAAGAACATCCGCTCGTCCTTGGGCTGGGCGCTCGCCATCAGCAGGGCCCCGCTGGTGGACATGGGGCTGACGTCAACCACGGAGGAGCTGATGGCGATGGCCGTCACCACTCCCACGGGGGTGAGCAGCGGGTCCATGGCGATGGGCACGACCACGGGGCTGATGACACCGAGGGTTCCGGTGGTGGAGGCGAACGCTGACACGATGGCCACCACGTAGCTGGCGATCAGCGCAGCGAGGGAGCTGTTGCCCAGGCCTGCGATGCCTTCCTGGAGCTCCTTCAGCGCACCCATCTTCTCCAGCATGCCCACGTAGGTGACGATGCCGGTGACCAGGATGATGGCCGACCACGGCATGCTTTCCACCGCCGGCTTCTGCACGTTGGAGTCCAGGACGATCAGGACCGCGGCGATCACCAGCGAGGCCACTCCCACATCAAGTCCCAGGACGGTGGTGAGCACCAGCAGGGAAGCGATGCCCGCCAGCGTGAGGATACGCATGGGGGTTGCGGCCACCTTCACCGGGCCGGTTTTGGTTCCGGTGGCCGCAATGGTCTGTGCCGGTGCGGTGAGGACGGCCGTTCCGGCGCCGCCGGGACCCGAAACACTGCCACCTGAGGGGGCGTCAGCGCCGTCGTCGTTCTTCATGGCATTGCCGCCGTCCGCCTGACGCGCCTCCGCCCTGGCTGCCCGGCGCTTCATGATGGCCTGCACCAGGGCGTAGGCGATCACGGCCAGGATGGCGTTGAAGATAAAGCAGTACGCATAGAGCTTGAAGGAATCGCCAGAAGCGCCGGCACCGTCCAGCATTTTGTTGCCCAGGACGCCGAAGGGGTTAACGGGAGAGAACGCGCCGGCGTTCGCGCCCTGGACGATGACCAGGCCCATAGCCAGGGTGCTGATGCCGAACCGCGCGCCCAGTGCCAGGCCCACCGGGGCGACGATGGCGATGGCGGCCGGCGTGAAGGCGCCGGCGGAAGCCAGGGCTGCGGTCAGCAGGAACATCAGGATAGGGACCAGGATTTTCCGGTCGCCGGCGAGCCGTTCCGCCCAATACGCGAGCAGGTCGATGGTGCCGTTGATCCGCACGATAGCGAAGAGCAGGGTGGCGCCCACCAGGATGAAGAACAGTCCGGCGGGGAACTGTCCGATGACATCCTTGATGGACATCCCGGCCAGGAGGGTGCCCACGCCGAACGCGGCGACCGTGGCCAGCAGCCCGGCGTTGATCTTGGTGAAGGAACCGACGGCGAAGGCCGCCACCAGCACCAGGAACGCTATGAGTGAGAGCGACATGGTGCCCGCCGCCTATGCGTTCGCCGGGGCGGGGACGCCGGCGCCGGACAGCAGGCTGCCCGCTCCGGTGATGGCGGGCTGGTGGCCCAGCGCCTTGAGGATCTCGTACGTGGTGGCCGTGGCCGCCGTGATGACGGGGAGCCCCAGCTCGTCCTCCACTGCCTGGACCGCGGCGAGCGAAGGCATCTGGACACAGGCGGAAAGGACGACGGCGTCTGCGCCTTCGCGCTGCAGGCTGCGGGCCAGTGCGGGCAGGTTCTGCGGGTCAAGGCAGCCAACCTCGAGGTTGTCCGCAACTTCGAGGCTGATGGCGTCCAGCACCGTGATGCCCGAGCCCTCGATGTAGTCCACCACCATCTTGGTCAGCGGCTTCATGTAGGGGGTGATCATGGCGACCTTCTGGGCACCGATTTCGTGCAGGGTCCGGACCAGGGCGCCGGCGCTGCTGGTGACCGGGGCCGGGTGTCCGTTGCCGGCGGCGGCGTCGGCGATGACCTTTTCGGAGCCCTCGTGGGCTTCGGGGCCCTGGGCCATGACGGCCACCAGGCAGGCGTAGGCGATGACGTCCACGTCGGCGTCGGAGACCGCTTCGGCGCACTGCGCTGCCTTGCCCACCATGGCCAGCAGTTCTTCCCTGGTGACCTTCTTCATGCCGGCGCGGGCGGAGTGGAAGGTGTACTTGTGGCCGGTGGCCTCGGCCTGGCGCCGGAACAGTTCCGGCAGTTCGGTCTCCATGGTGGTGTTGGAGCTGGGGACGATCAGTCCAACCCGGCTCATCCCGGGGCGCTTGGGCTCGGGGGCTGTTTCACAGGTGATTGCGGGGGTGCTCATGGATTCTCCACGTCGTTGTGTTGGGGATTTGCGAGTAAACCCATAAAGTGGGTTCTAATCCCATGATGTGGGTCACTTTGATGGGATGTCAAATGGATCACATGCTGGGACGGCTCCCTGCTCACTAAGCTGGAGGCTGGCGGAAACAGATTGAAAGGGTGTTCGGACAGTGGCGAAGGAACCGGGAGCTGGGGCCTCGCCCCTGTTGGTCCTGCACAAGGTGGCGGAGATTCTGGACTGCTTTTCCGTGGAGGAGCCCGAGCCGACGCTGCAGCAGATCATCCGCAAAACCGGGCTGCCGTCCAGCACGTGCCAGCGGTTGGTCCAGAACATGCTCCGCGAGGGATTCCTGGACCGCGACGGCGACCGGTACCGGATCGGCATCGGCCTGGTCCGCTGGGCTACCCCCGGGACGTTCGGGCTGGACGTGGTCCGGCTGGTGAAGCCGGTCCTGCAGCAGCTGCGCGACGAAACCGGCGAAACTGCCTGCCTGTACGTCCGGGACGGGGCCTTCCGGACCATCGTTGCCGTGGCCGAGACGCGGCACGTTGTGATGCGGCCGTTCATGGTGGGCATGGTCATGCCGTTGCACGCAGGCGCCCCGGGCAAGGTGTTCCTGGCATTCGACCCCGGAGCCTGGGACGCCTTGGACCAGCAGGGGCTCGAGGGCTTTACGGCCGATACGCCGGTGTCAATGGAGACGCTCAGGCAGCAGGCGGCCGTTGCACGCGAGCAGGGTTTCTTTGCGGCCTTCGGGGAACGCAACCAGGACGTGGGCTCCATCAGCGCGCCCGTTTTCGACCATACTGGGCGGCTTGCATGTGCCGTGGGCCTGGGGTTCCCTACCCAGCGGATCGGGCCTGCCGACGTTGAACGGCTGGGGCCGGTGGTGGCCCGGGCGGGACTGGAGGCCAGCCGTGCATTGGGGTACGACAGCAGTCAAGCCGCCGGGTGACCACCTAGGACTGGAACTGCTGCATCACCGAGAGGTGCCCGGCCCGGGCCGAAACCAGGCACTTGGCCAGGTAGAAGGGCCGGTTGGCGTTCCGGACGTACTGCGTCAGGACCAGCACCGGGTCCGACGGGCGCAGATCCAGCAGCTTCGCCCCGCTGGGGCCCACCTGGCTGAGGCTGATCTGGCACTCGCCCGGCCCGGCCAGCCTGCCCAGCTGCTTGGTGAGCGCGGCAAGCAGGGTGGCGCCGCCGTCGTCCTCTATCTCAAGGGGCGCGGCGGCACCCTTGCCGACGCTGACCGGCTGGGCGGTGACGTTTTCCTGCAGGTGGGCGATGGCCTCGCCGTCACGGATCAGGACGGATTCCCAGAGCCAGCAGTCGGTGCCCGGCTCGACGCCGATGCCCGGGGCGACAAATTCGGAGGCCGCCTGCCGGACCACCTGGATGCCCTTGACCTCCACCTTCTGGCCGGGGCTGGCGAGGACGTCCTCGAACGGCTGGATGCGTTCGATGCCGATCCGGGGGAGAGTGTCCGAGACGAAGCGTCCGACGCCGCGCCTGGCCCTGATCAGGCCGTCCTCCTCGAGCAGCATGAGGGCTTCGCGGACCACGGTGCGGCTGACCTTCATGTCCGTGCCGAGTTCGGTTTCGGTGGGGATCATGGAGCCGGGCGTGAGGAGGCCGTTGCGGATGGCTTCGGCGATGCGCGAGTACACCGCCACGCGCAGCGGCGCGCCGGGCTGGGCGGCCACCGGCTGGGACAGGAACCGGACGGCGTCCTGGTGCACGTTTAGCCTCGCTTTTGGTTGGTTTCTTCTGGGATTCCAGCCTACTTCAGCGTCTGATGCGTTTGTTGGACAAGCGGCGTCCGCAGGTCTTAGCGCTGCTGGTACCAGTGCGTGTGGAGGACGACGGCGGGAGGCGGGTGCCGCCGTCGTCCCCCTCCTACTTGGGGGAGGTGGCCTGGCGGGCGCTGTCGCGGACAACAAGGGTGGGCGCGATCGGGGTGCGGTCCACCTCCCGCCCTTCCATGGCACCAAGGAGCACTTCCATGCTCATGAGCGCTAACGCCGTGAAGTCCTGGCGAACAGTGGTCAGGGGAGGCAGGAAATAGTCTGAACCTTCGATGTCGTCGAAACCCACCACGCTCACGTCGTCCGGGACCTTGATCCCATTTTCCGCGAAGGCCCGTATCAGCCCGAGAGCCGTGTGGTCGCTGGCGGCGAAGATCGCCTGGGGCACCTTCTGTTCCCGCACGAGTTGGAGCGCGGTCTCGTAAGCCCACCGGGGGCTCCAATCGCCTTCGAGGCACAGCCCTGGTGTAAGCCCGGCGTCGCGCAGCGCGGCTTCCCACCCGCGTTTGCGGACCCGGCCGTCGAACCAGTCCATGGAGCCGGCGAAGTGCGCGATGTCGGTGTGGCCCAGGTCTATCAGGTGCTGGGTGGCCAGCCGTGCGCCCAACTCCTGGTTCTCTGAGTATGAGAAGACGTTGGGAGTCGATGATGCTCCTGCCGCGATCATCTCCACCGGTACACGGCACGAGGCATTCCATACGGCTGCGGCCATCTCCACCACGGGGGCGATGACGATGATTCCCCCCACGCCGGTGTCGTCCAGGGTGTCCAGGGCGGCCTGGACCGACTCTCCGTAGGGCCGCTCAACGCTGATGACGGTTGTGGCGTAACCCTTCCTGCGTGCAATGTTCTCGAGGGCCATGAGCGTCCCCACCGGGCCGAACCGCGGGGAGCCGTCGGAAAGTATGCCGATGGAGGTGGACCGGCTGGTGACGAGCGCCGTGGCTGCCCGGTTCCTGCGGTACCCGATGTCCTTGATCACCTGCAGGACCCGTTGCCGCGTTGCCGCACTCACGTCCGGTGCGTCGTTGAGGACCCGCGAGACCGTGCCGAAGGAGACGCCGGCCATGCTCGCCACGTCGTTGATGGTGGGCTTCCGGCGCCGTGAGGCTTCCGGCATTCTCCCGTTCGCCTCACGGGGAACAGTTGTGCCTGCCATGCCCACTCCTGTCTTGCACGTTGGTTGGAACCTTTCGGGTTCCGTGCCTTTCGATCTTACGTCGGACCGTACCCCCGTATCCGTTGGAATAACTGTCCATGTGACCGTTGACACGTAACACCGTAAACGTTTACGATGATGTCCGTAAACGTTTACGAACGCTTCGTGAACGTTTACGCAGCCACACATTTCAATGAAGAAAGGGAGCGCGATGCCCGACACGATCGTCCACGCACTCGCGCTCGATCCGAACGCCGGACTTCGGGACGCCGACCAAACCCAGTGGGCAAATCTCGAAGTGCTCCTGAAAGATGCGGCGCCCGGCGATCTGGCAGCTGCTGTCCGCACCTTTGTCTCTGCCGGATCTTCGGCAGTCGTCGGAGTCTTCGATGAGGATCGCCTTTGGGCAAGCCTGGTGGTCTCCGTCGATAACTCGGGCAAACCCGCGTCCGCGTCCACCATCCCCGGCCCGGTCCGGGAAGCGGGCGAAGACATGACGAAGGCGGCCAACGAAGCGGTGAAGTGGGTTCAAGCCCACCACGGACCGTGTTCCCTGGGCTTCTTCGTCGACAAAATACACGCAGAGGCGCTGCTGGCAGCTTCAGACAAGGCCACTGCCGTCCGCACAGCCTCGGCCTCCGGCGGCCTCGTCCTGTCCCCGGTTCCGCCGGCCCTGGCTATAGCCCTCGCCTGAACCATCCCAGGCATCCACCCCCACCCACCCCAAGCACTGGAGAACAATGATGATCCGCAGGCTTCCCCTCGTGGCCCTTGCCGCAGTCCTGTCCCTTTCCGTCGCGTCCTGCAGCAGTTCGACCACGGCCACGTCCAACGCTCCCGACGCCGGGGTGTCCAGCAAGGCCCAACAGGCCCTTGACCAGATCAAGGGACAGGTCCTGAGCAAAGGGCCCAACGGCGAGACGCCCTCCCCGGCGTCCGCAGCAGACCTCACTCCTGACGAGATCCAAAAGGTCAAGGCGCTCAACGCCAAGGCAGCCATTGTGATGCACTATGGCGGCAACGACTGGGCCAACGCCCAGATCAACGGCCTAAAGTCCGAGTTTGAAAAGCTCGGCATCAAAGTCATCGCCACCACCGACGCGAACTTCAAGCCGGACAAGCAGGTCTCGGACATCGAGACGGTCATGTCGCAGAACCCGAACGTCATCGTCTCGATCCCCACGGATCCCGTGGCTACGGCCTCCGCCTACAAGAAAGCCGCGGCTGCCGGCACCAAGCTCGTCTTCATGGACAACGTCCCCCAGGGACTGACCGCCGGCCAGGACTATGTCTCTGTTGTTTCTGCCGACAACTACGGGAACGGCGTCGTCTCCGCCCACCAAATGGCTAAAGCGCTCGGTGGCAAGGGGAAGATCGGGCTTGTCTTCCACCAGGCCGATTTCTTCGTGACCAAGCAGCGCTACCAGGGATTCAAGGAAACGATTACGAAGGAATACCCGGACATCAAGATTGTCGAGGAAAAGGGAATCGCCGGCCCTGACTTCGCTGGAGATGCCCAGGCAGCTGCGAACGCCATGCTCAGCAAGTACGCCGACCTGTCCGGAATCTGGGCGGTCTGGGACGTTCCTGCAGAAGGTGTCATGGCTGCCGCCCGGGCCGCCGGCCGGCCTGACCTGAAGATTGCCACGGAAGACCTTGGCAAGAACGTGGCCATTGCCCTTGCCAAGGACGAACTCGTCGTCGGCCTTGGAGCGCAGGTTCCGTTCGACCAGGGTGTCACGGAAGCGCGGCTGGCTGCCGGAGCGCTCATCGGCAAGAAAGCACCCGCTTATGTGGCGCTGAGCGCCCTTCCGGTTGACCACTCCAACGTCCTGGATGCGTGGAAGCAGGTCTACCACGAGGACGCCCCGAAGGACATCCAGGACTCCTACAAGAAGTAGGCAAGAACCGGCGGTGCGGGGGTCCGCCCCCGCACCGCGCCGAAAGGGCAACGATGAATACCGCAGACAATGTCGTCGAGATGCGCTCAATATCCAAGAGCTTCAACGGCGTTCCCGTATTGAAAGACGTCAGTTTCGATGTCCGCAAGGGTGAGGTCCACGCGCTGGCGGGCGGCAACGGCGCCGGGAAGTCCACGCTCATGAAGATCCTTCAGGGCGTGTACCAGGCAGACGCCGGCACAATCCTTATTGGAGGCAAGCCGACCGCCATCAACTCGATCCAGGACGCGAAGGCCGCCGGGATCGGAATGGTCTTCCAGGAGTTCAGCCTGGTACCGAGCCTGACCGTTGCGCAGAACATTTTCCTCGCCGCCGAACCGCTCGGCAAGGGCGGGCTCATCGACGATCGTGCTGCGGTGCGCCGTGCCAAGGAAGTTTTCAGTGAGATGGAAGTCGACGTCGACCCGCGCGCCGGGGTCGCACGGTTAGGCACCGCATACTGGCAACTGACGGAGATCGCCAAGGCACTCGCCCAGAATGCCCAGGTGCTCATCATGGATGAGCCCACCGCCAGCCTTGCCCGGCATGAGTCCGAAGCGCTCTTCGAACTGATCGACCGCCTCAAAGAGCGTGGCATCTCGATCATCTACATCTCCCACCGCATGGACGAGGTGTACAGGCTCGCGGATCGGATCACCATCCTCCGCGACGGCCGCCACCTCCTTACCGCGCCGCTGACGGACGTCACTCCCGAACAGATCGTGGAAGGCATCGTCGGCAAGAAGATCGAGGGCCAGCTTTCCTATCGTGCGCGTGACCATGTAGCCCACGACGGGGCGCCGCTGCTGGAAGTCCGCGGGCTTAACGCGGGGCAGCGGGTGCGGGACGTTTCGTTCGCGCTCCGGCCTGGCGAAATCCTCGGCCTGGCAGGGCTGATGGGCAGCGGACGAACCGAGCTCGCCCGTGCTCTCTTTGGCATTGACAAGCTGGACAGCGGTGAGGTCCTCCTGCGGGGCAAAAAGGTCAACCTTGGGTCTCCGCAGCAGGCCATCAACGCTGGAGTTGCCCTTATCCCGGAAGACCGCAGGGCCCAGGGCCTGGTGTTGGAGCACTCCGTCCAGGACAACCTGCTGCTTCCCCTCCTCGGCCAGATCCAGCGGGGACCCCTCCTGGACGGCGCAAAGGGGAAGGAACTGTCCTCGTCACTGATCGAGAGGTTCGCAGTGAAGGTAGCCCATCCCCACCGCCCGGTGCGGCTTCTCTCGGGCGGCAACCAGCAGAAAGTGGTCATCGCCAAGTGGCTGGGCACCGATCCGGACACCCTGATCCTTGACGAGCCAACGGCCGGCGTCGACATCGGCACCAAAAGCGAAATCCTCGACATGATCCGTGAGCTGGCAAGTGCCGGCAAGGCCGTCATTGTCATCTCCTCCGAGTACCCCGAACTACTCGCGGTCAGCGACCGCGTCCTCGTCCTTAAGGACGGCTCCATCATCCGCGATATCCCCCGCAGCGAGATTGCTGACGAGGAGTATCTCCAACTTGCAGTGCAGGGAGTCTGAAAAGTGAGCAAGGCAAACACCATCGCGCCGCGGGATACCGCGGCACCCCGTAATTTCGGCACTATCCTCAAGGAACTGGACTGGCGGCGCTACGTCATCTACATCGGCTTCGTCGTTGTCTTCCTCTTCTTCGCCGTTCTGCTACGCGACCAGGGCTTCCTGTCGCCGAACAACCTGCTGAACATCTTCCGGCAGACCGCCACCATCACCGTCATCGCCGTCGGTATGACGTACGTGATCGCGTGCGCAGAAATCGACCTGAGCGTCGGATCCGTGGCGGGCCTGTCCAGTGTGTGCACTGCGATGGCGCTCTCCCAGTGGGGCCTGGTGCCCGGCATCCTCGCCGGCCTCGCTGTCGGTCTCGTCGTCGGATCGATCAACGGCGCCCTGGTCAGCCTCCTGGGCATCCCGTCCTTCCTGGTGACACTCGGCATGCTGGGGATAGCCGTCGGCGTTGCCCAGTGGATCACGGCGTCGGCGCCCCAGCCCATCCTCAACGACACGTTCAACATCGTGTTTGGATCCGGCAACTTCGGTCCTGTTCCGGGCCTGGTGGTTTGGAGCGCCATCTTCGTGGCCATCGGCGCCGTCGTGCTGAACCGCACCAGGTTCGGCCGCCAGGTCCTGGCCACAGGAGGCAACCGCAACGCCGCGGAGTTCACCGGCATCAATACCAAGCGCATTAAGTTCCAGGTGCTCCTCATCTCGGGCATGGTGGCAAGCGTCGCCGGCATGCTCTACGCGGGCCGGCTGCAGTCCGGACGGTTCCAGTGGGGAGCCGGAGACGAACTCTCCGCCATCGCCGCCGTCATCCTGGGTGGAACCAGCCTCTTCGGCGGGTTCGGCTCCATCATCGGCACACTCTTCGGTGCCCTTCTGATCGGCCTGATCAACAACGGGCTGATCCTCGCCGGACTCGACAGCAGCCAGCAGCAGGTGGTCCGCGGCGCGATCATCATCCTGGCCGTCGCCCTCGCCCGGAAGAAGTAGCACCCGTGACTTCCCAGCTACGGGCCGGAATCATCGGAACAGGATTCATGGGCTCTGTCCACGCCCATGCGGTCCGCGCAGCAGGCGGTGAGGTCGTCGCAGTCGCCGGGAGCAGCCAGGCTTCCGCCGAAGCTGCAGTATCCGCGATCGGCGCCCGAACCGCAGCCGAATCGCCTGAAGCACTGATCGCACGGGCAGATGTGGATGTCATCCATATCTGCACCCCGAATGCCACCCACGCCGACCTTGCCCGCAAGGCCATTGCGGCAGGAAAAGCAGTCATCTGCGAAAAGCCACTGGCCACGAACGTTGGGGACGCGTTGGAACTGACAACCCTCGCGGCCCAGGCCGGGGTCGTCACCGGCGTGCCCTTCGTCTACCGGTTCTATCCGGCCGTCCGCGAGGCCCGCGACCGTATCCAGCGCGGCGACGCCGGCCGGCTTTGGCTCCTGCACGGCTCCTACCTGCAGGACTGGCTGGCCGGCGCGGAAGCCACGAACTGGCGGGTCGATTCAACGATCGGCGGAGCCTCCAGGGCGTTCGGCGACATCGGCGTCCACTGGTGTGACCTGATGGAGTTCACCACCGGACACAGAATCACCAGGCTTGTGGCCCAGACCAGCAGGGCGTACGACGAACGCGAAACCGGCGGCCGGTTGTCCTCCGTCGCTACCGAGGACGGCGCCACGCTCCTGTTCGAGACGGACAAGGGTGCCACCGGCTCCGTGGTGGTCAGCCAAGTCAGTCCCGGCAGGAAGAACCGACTCTGGTTCTCCTTCGATGGAACCGAAGCGTCATTCAGCTTCAACCAGGAACGGCCCGACACCCTGCACGTCGGCCGCAGCGACTCAAGTTCCGAGATCCCGGTCGGCCCGCAAACACTCACGACGCCGGGCGGCCGGCGCTACGCCAAACTTCCCCCGGGCCACCCCCAGGGTTACCAGGACAGCTTCAACGCGTTCGTCGCGGACGTGTATGCGGCCGTCCACGGCCAGGAACCGGACGGCATGCCCACCTTCCGGGACGGCCTACGGGCAGCCCTCCTTACGGATGCAGTCGTAACCTCGGCCGCGCACCAGACCTGGGTAGAGGTTCCGCAAACGGACAACCTCACCGGATCACTCACCTCTTCCCCCGCAGCTGAAAGGCAGAAGCAATGAAACTCGGTTACTGTTCCATCACCTGGGGCGGCGTCGTCGGCCACCCGCAAGGTGTGACGAGCGTGAAGGACCTTTTCTACATGACCCACGGGTCCATGCAGCAAGCGGTCCAGGACATCGCCTCCGTTGGCTATGAGGGCGTGGAGATGTTCGACGGCAACCTGGCCGAATACGCCGACAAGCCCGAAGAACTTAAAGAGATCCTCAGCAGCAACAACATCGAGCTAACCAGTGTCTATACCGGCGCGAACTTCATCTACGCTGACATCCTTCCCGACGAGCTGCACCGGATCCACCGTGCCGCCGAACTGGCTGCCAACTTTGGAGCAGAACGGCTGGTAGTGGGAGGCGGGGCACGCCGCGCCGCCGGAACCACTGACGAGGACTACCACCGCCTCGGTGAGGCCCTGGACAGCGTGACGGACATTGCGGAAAGCTTCGGTCTGTCGGCAAGCTATCACCCGCACCTGAGCACCATTGTGGAAAGCCCGGAAGAACTGGACAGGCTCATGCCGCTCACCCGGATCGGCTTCTGCCCGGACACCGCACACCTTGCAGCCGGCGGAGCGGACCCGGCCGCAGTCATCCGGAAGTACCCCGACAGGATCCGGCACGTCCACCTCAAGGACTTCCAGAAGGACCCTTTCAATTTCCTGCCGCTTGGACAGGGTGAGCTCGACTTCCCCGACATCATCGCAGCCATCCGCGAGAGCGGCTATGACAGCTGGCTCATGGTCGAACTCGACAACTACGACGGTGACCCCCGGGAAGCCGCGGCCCTCAGCAAGAAGTACCTCGAAAAGCTCCTCTCTCACTAATTTTTCAACCGCGGGGACTGCCACAGACGGCAACTGCCCTGCCTTCCGGAAGGAACACGATTCACATGCAGAACCTCAACGTCGGCCTCATCGGAGGCGGCTTCATGGGCAAGGCCCACTCGCTGGCTTACGCCGCCATGCCCATGTTTTTCTGGCCCGCACCAGCCATGCCGGTCCGAAAAGTCATTGCCGAAGCCACCGAAGACCTTGCCTCGGAAGCGGCCCGCCGCTTCGGCTTCGAAAACTCCACCTCAGACTGGCGCAGCATCATCGATGATCCGGACATCCACGTCGTCGACATCGCCACGCCAAACCACCTCCACGCCGAGATTGCCATTGCCGCCGCCGAAGCAGGCAAGCACATCATCTGCGAAAAGCCCCTGGCGCGTACGGGCGAAGAATCCAAGGCGATGTACGACGCAGTCAAAGACAAGAACCTCGTCCACATGGTCGCCTTCAACTACCGGCGGACTCCGGCCGTTGCACTGGCAAAGAAATACATCGAGGAAGGGGCCATCGGACAAATCCTCAACTTCCGGGGCACCTACCTGCAGGACTGGAGCGCCGACCCGAACTCCCCGCTCTCCTGGCGTTTCCAGAAATCCATTGCAGGCTCCGGCGCCCTTGGCGACATTGCAACGCACGTCATTGACATGGCCCGCTACCTTGTCGGCGAGTTCAGCGCCGTCAACGCCCTCCTGTCCACCTGGATCCCCGAGCGGCCGCTCCAAGCCGGAGGTGCTGACGCACTCGGCACGGTACGGGGCGGAGAAGGCCCCCGTGGCCAGGTCGACGTGGACGACGAAGTCATGACCATGATCCGCTTTGCCAACGGTGCCGTGGGTTCCGTGGAAGCAACCCGCAACGCCCACGGCAGGAACAACTACATCACCTTCGAAATCCACGGAACCGAGGGCAGCATCGTCTTCAACTACGAGCGGCGCGACGAACTGCAGGTCTGCTTCGCGTCCGACCAGGCCGACCGCCGCGGATTCCGCACCGTCTACACCGGGCCCGCACACCCGCATGGAGATGCACTGTGGCCCATCCCTGCGCTCGGCATCGGATACGGCGAAACGAAGATCATCGAGGCCTACGACTTCTTCAAGGCCATCGCAGAAGGCGGCAGCGTCAGCCCGAACTTTGCCGACGGATATCAGGTAGCCCTCATCGACGACGCAATTGTCGAGTCGGCGGCAAAAGAATCCTGGGTCGACGTTCCGCAGATCAACGCATGACGTAAGGGGAGGGGCGGCGACGAATCCGCCCCTCCCGCAAGCCCAGGACCACCCGAGGACGAAAAATGCCACACACAACAGTCAGCCACGACGAAACGCAAGTCTGGTTAATGCCGGTGTTCACCGCAAAAGCAGGGCACGAAGCCATGCTGCAGGAAGCACTCCTCGGACTGCAGTCGCTGAGCCGGAAGGACACCGGATGCTTGGAATATACGGTCTTCGCAGACGATCAAAGGCCAGGTACGTACGTCCTCATTGAGGGATGGGCCCGCCGCGGGGACCTGGAGGCCCACAACGAGGAAGTCCATGTTAAGGACTTCGTGGACGGGGTGCAGTCCCTGCTGGCCGTACCCTTCTCTGTATCTCCGATTACACCCTTGGTCTGATACCCGCCAACGTGGGGGAGGACGACGGCGGGACGCAAGTGCCGCCGTCGTCCTTTCCCTTCCTTCGCGGTGGAGCGCCGTTGTAGTGTCGTGCCGTGATCGTCCCAGATATTTCCCAGGATGCCGCGGCGGTCGCGGACCACTACGACGAGCTCGATCCCATTTACCGCCAGGTGTGGGGGGACCATGTTCATCACGGGTTGTGGGTGACGGGCCGCGAGACAGCCGAAGAGGCCGTCGAGGCGCTGGTCGACGCCGTCGCCGACCGGCTGAACCTGGAGCCCGGAAATGTGTGCGTGGATATCGGCTGCGGCTACGGTGCCACTGCACGGCGGCTCGCCATGACGCGCAAGGTCCGGGTCACTGGCTTCACGCTGTCCGCTGAGCAGGGCACCTATGCCGCCGCCCATCCCGCGGCGGGCGTCGACATCCAGGTGCGTGACTGGCTCTTCAACGGGCTGCCCGATGCCTCGGCCGATGCGGCCTGGGCGATCGAGTCAAGCGAGCACATGGTCGATAAGCCCGGCTTCTTCGCAGAAGCGCACCGAGTGCTGGCGCCCGGCGGCCGGTTGGTCGTGTGTGCCTGGCTCGCTGGGACCGATGCCAGGGGCTGGAAGGTCCGGCACCTGCTTGAGCCGATCTGCCGGGAAGGGCGCCTGCCCTCGATGGGCACGCGCGAGGAGTACGAGGCAATGGCCACTGCCGCGGGCTTTACGGTGACCGGCTACGAGGATGTCAGCGCCGTGTCGCCCGGACGTGGTTGCTCTGTGCCGCCCGGCTGATGAAGGCCTTGCTCGTCGATCCGAAGATCCGTCGACTCGCCCTTGGCGCCCGGAACCGTGACTCCTTTTGGAGCATTCCCCGCATGATCCTGGCCTACCGCACCGGTGCGATGCGCTACGGGATATTCACGCTCGCGAAGGTCAAGCCAGCCTGATCGCAAGCCCGATCGACGGACTGCCACAGAGCAGTGGCTGCCGTTCGCCCACGCTGCGTGCACGCGTGTCTGCCCATGTCGTTTAGGGGTTTCGTTCTTTGGCAGACGCAGCGTTCCCGTCCGGCAGGAGGTTGGCCCCCAGGGTCCTGGCCATGAACACCCCGAAGCGCTCCGCGGTCCAGCCGCGCTTGAGGACAAGGGTCTCGTAGAGCTCAGCCGAGGTGGTCATGAAGAAGACGTCGGCCACCTCCTCCGCGGTCAGGCCCGGGCGCAGGAACCCCCTTCCGAGCACCTGGTGCGCGTTGTGCAGCATGCGCTGGTACCGCTCGTCGTCCACGTCGCGCAGGAGTGCGGCCATATCCTGGTCCCCGCTCGCCGCGGCGTCCCTGATAAGCAGGTAGACGGGGGAGCCCAACGGGCTGACCTCGGCGATGAACCGGCCGAACTGCTCCATGAGTTCGCGGGGATCGGTGACCGTGGCCTGGGCGCGGTCCGACCGTTCCTCAGCCGGGGGACCGCCTGCTCCCAGCAGACTCTGTGCGTAGATGGCCCGGACAAGCCCCGGCTTTCCGCCGAACCCCTTGTATACGGATTCCTTGGAGACGCCGGCGGCGTGGGCGATGGCCGCGATAGTGGTCCGGCCGTACCCGTGGGCCAGGAACAGCTCGCGCGATTGGGCCAGCACCCGCTTCCTGGACTCCTCGGCCGCCTCCTGCCGGCGGCGGGCATCGTAGCTGCGGGGGCGGGGCGGCGCACCGTTGACTGCGGGTCCCATCGGGCTTATGCTCCTTGTATCAGTTAGATACAGCTAACTGTATCAAATTCAGCGATCCAGCCTCTCCGCCTCCCGCGACGGAAACTAAGGAGCAGATCATGGACGCTTCAGGAATCGAGCGCGTCCCCGAAGGCCCAGTGCGGCGTATGCTGGCCGCGGCCAACCGCCATGACCTTGAGGCCATGGTGTCTGAATTCGCGGAGGACTACAGGAACACCACCCCCGTCCACCCCGCCCGCAGCTTTACCGGCTCCGCGCAGGTCCGGAAGAACTGGACGGCGCTCTTTGCCGGTCTGCCGGATCTCACCCTCACCGTCCACGACGTGGCCACAGGGCCGGATGGCAAAGTCTGGATGGAATGGAGCAACCGCGGCACCCGGCCGGACGGGTCCGTACAGCGTGCTGCCGGGGTCTCCATCCTCACCGTCCGCGACGACAAGATCGCGGCGGCCCAGTTTTACCTTGAACCCGTGGACCAGGATTCCGGCGACGTGAACGTGGCTATCAGCGAGGCAGTCCATGGGGCAGTTGGAGGTGACCGGTCATGATCCTGGTGGTCGGCGGCACCGGCCGCCTCGGCCGCGCCGTGGTTCCCCTGCTCCTTGCCGCCGGGCAGCAGGTCCGCATCATGGCCCGCGGCAAGTCCCAGCCCTTCCCCCGAAAGATGAGCGACGGCGTCGAGCTCCTCCGCGGGGACCTCGGCTCAGACGCGGACTGCCAGCAAGCGGTGGCTGGCTGCGATGGGCTGGTGTTCGCGGCTTCAGGATTCGGGGTCAAGGACTCGAACCCGCGGACGGTGGACCGCGACGGCGCCATCCGGCTGGTCCGCGCGGCGGCCGCGGCCGAAGTGAAACATGTGGTGATGATGTCCATGCATGGTGCTGCCGCCGACGGGCCTATCGACTTCCTGCGCTGCAAGGCTGCGGCCGAGGATGCGGTGCGCTCGTCCGGCGTGCACTGGACGATTGTCCGGATCGGGGCCCTCCTGGAACAGCGGCTTGAGACCATGACGGCCCCGCTTGAATCGAAGGGCAAGGTGCCGGTGTTCGGCTCGGGATCCGCCCCCGTGACCTATACCTCGGTCCGGGACGCCGCCGCCGTCGTGGTCCGTGCCCTCCGCGACCCGGCGCTTCGGGACCGCGTCATCGAGTGGGGCTCGCACACGCTGACCGGCAACCAGCTCGCGGAGGCTGTGCTTGCCCGGGCAGGCCATGGAACGGTTCAGCGCGTTCCGGCGGCCGCCCTGCGGGTGCTGTCAGTGGCGGCCAAGCCGTTTTCACCGTTCCTGGCCAGGGTGGCAGGGGCCGGCATCTGGGAGGAATCGGGGACGGCTGCTTTTGAGTTTGGCCTGGCGCGCGCCGAGTTTCCCGACATTCCCGTCACCGGGCTACAGCAGGTGCTTGAGGAGTCCGGCGCGTTGGGAACTTCGACGTAGGCGCATGTGCGCCATCCGTGCAGTAGGGCAGGGTCTACGCGGCTTAGGGGCGGACTGGTGTGGCTGCTTCGTTTCCGAGCACCGTTGTCCACGGGTTGGCGGTCCACTCCGTGACCACGCCGTTGAGGACGTAGGGGTCGGCGGCTGCAAAAGCTTTGGCGGCTTCCACTGCGTTTTCGCCGGTGAAGATCAACAAGCCTTTGAAGGGGACTTCGCCAACGGCGCCGCCCAGCAGGAGCTCGCCGCGTTCGACTGCCTCCCACCCCGCCCGGAGGTGGTCTGCGCGGTACTGTTCGCGGCTTTCGAGGTAGTCGTCTGCGTAGGTGTATTCCAGCACGGCGTGCATGCGCGTCTCCATATCGTTCAGGGGTTTCGTTCGTTGTAGAAATAGCCTACCCACCGGGACTTACCCGGAAACGGAGGCCACCTCAACCTGTACCCCCGCGTCGCGGAACTTCTGCACCTGGGCGGGGTCGGCGCCGTCGTCCGTCACCAGGGTCCAGGGGAGTGCCAGCCGCGCCCAGGCGTGGAACGGCCGCAGTCCGAGCTTGGAGGAGTCGGCCAAAACATAAACCAAACGCCCCCGCCGGGCCATCAGCTCCTTGAGGCGGGTCTGGGCGTGGTCGGCTTCGCAGATGCCGTCCTCGGCGGTGACGGCGTCGGCGCCCAGGAACACCCGGTCAAAGCTCATCCGCTCCAGCGCCGCCTCGGCCAGCGGGCCCACGAAACTCTGCGAGACGCCCCGGAGCCGGCCGCCCAGGCAGTCCACCTCGATGCCCTCCGAATCGGCCAGCTCCTGCAAAGTATTCAGGCCCGGCGTCGTCACGGACAACCGATCAAACCCGCGCAGTTCGTGCGCCAGGGCACCCGCCGTGGAGCCGGCGTCGAGCAGGATGCTCTCCCCGGGCTGGATCACCGACGCCGCCCACCGGGCTATGGCATGCTTTTGCTCGAACGCCTGACCCGTGCGCTGCCGCAGCGACGCCTCCGGGTGCGCGCCCAGCGCCATCGCCCCGCCGTACGTACGGGCCAGCCGGCCCTGCGAATTCAGCAGCGCCAGGTCGCGGCGGATGGTGGACGCGGTCACCTCGAACTTGGCGGAGAGCTCCTCCACGGAGGCAAGGCCGGTGGTCACGGCAAGGTGGTAGATCTCCTCGCGCCGCGCGTTTGCGCTGAGCATTCCCGGTCTCCTTCCCGTGGGTATGGCAGTGGCAGTGCTACCCATGCTAGTTCCGGCTCTAACGAATCAGGGACGGCAACGGCCGGCCAGCAATTCTACGCTGACCGGCCGTTTCACTACTGAAGCGTTCAGGCCTCGTCGCGCGCTGGTGCCAGGTCCACTGCCTGCCGCAGCGCCTCGAGCAGCGACTCGTGGTCGGCAATGTTCTTGCCGGCGATGTCGAAGGCCGTGCCATGGTCAACTGACGTCCGCACCACGGGGAGGCCCACGGTGATGTTGACGCCGTTCTCCAGGCCCAGGACCTTGACGGGTCCGTGGCCCTGGTCGTGGTACTGGGCCACCACCAGGTCGAAGTCGCCGCGGCCGGCCAGGAAGAACAGGGTGTCCGCCGGGAGCGGGCCGAACGCGTTGATGCCGTCCGCCTGGGCCTTCTCGATGCCCGGCTGGATCTTCTCCGCCTCTTCGCCGTAGCCGAACAGACCGTTCTCGCCCGCGTGCGGGTTAATGGCGCACACGGCAATCCGCGGGTTCTCGATCCCGGAGGTGCGCAGCAGCTCATACCCGCGCTTGATGGTCCGGTAGACCAGGTCGCCGTTGATCTTGGCGATGGCGTCGATGAGGCCGATGTGCGTGGTCACGTGGATGACGCGCATCTTGGGCGCGGTCAGCATCATGGACACTTCCTCGGTGCCGGTCAGTTCGGCGAGGAGTTCCGTGTGGCCCGGGAACTTGTGTCCGGCCGCGTGCAGGGCCGCCTTGTTGAGCGGTCCAGTGCAGATGGCATCCACCTGGCGATCCATTGCCAGCTGCACGGCTTTCTCGATGAAGAGGTACGAACCGTGTCCGGCGGCGGCGGACAGCTCGCCCCAGGCCAGGTCCTCCGGAATGCAGTCGATGTCCAGCACATCGATGGTGCCTTCCTGGAACAATGCCTCCGACGGTTCGGTGACCTTGCGCAGGGTCAGCGGGCTGGACACGATGTCCGCGGCGAGCTGCATCCGGCGCAGATCGCCGATGACCAGCATCCGCGCCTTGGACCGGAGTTCGCTGTCCGCCAGGGCCTTGACGATGATCTCCGGGCCAATGCCGGCCGCGTCGCCCATGGTGATGGCTACAATCGGGCGTCCCATTATTTGCTACTCATTTCAGTCGTAGTGCTAGTGAAAAACTGTTTGGTCCTGGCCAGCGTGCCGGCGTCCCCGAATGCACCGGCCTTGGTGACCAGCAGGGGGAGGGGCTCCGGAAGCAGGCTCATGACCACTCCGGGCTCAATCTCCCCGATGACGGTGAAGCTGCCGGCGCCGAGGGCTCTGAGGACGGCCGTGGCCGTTTCCCCGCCCGTCAGGACCAGCGCCTCGCAGTGCTCGACGCCAGCCGCAGTGGCGCGTGCCAGCGCCTCCGCCACCACCAGCGCCTGCGATTTGTCCACGGCGCCCATGGGATCCGGCGTCAACACCACGTCCGTCCGCAGCATCGCCGCCGCAACTTCGCGCGCGACTGCCGGGTCCTCGAGCGTCTGGTGGTCCAGCGTGATGTGCCGGGCACCTGCGGCGACCAGCGCGTCCGTCTGCTGCCGGGCGAGGCCGGAATAGCTGCCAATCACGGTCAGCGTCCGTGTCACGCACCTCGCGTGCTCCTGAAGAACATCCTGCCCTTCTCCACGAGGGGCAACGTGCCCGGCCAGTCCGCCGGAGCCCACCAGGAGTGCGGGGAAGTCCAGCAGGGCTGCCGCGGCAGCCACGCGTTTCAGGTCGTCGTCGGAAACAGCGTCAAGTACGACGGCGTCACGCCCGCGTTCCTGCACGTTGCGCAGGTGCGCGGCCAGTTCCTCCGGGGTGGGGTGCGTTTCCCGCTCCACGAGTTCAGTCGAAAGACCGCCGGCGGCAAGCGCCGCCGCGACGTCGCCGTCGAAGCTTCCCTGCGCGTTGTGCGCACCGTTGACGTGGACCAGGCCGCCAACGGTTGTCCTTCCCGTGCCCGGGAAGGCGGGGGCCACAAGGGCCAGGCCCCTGCTGCGGCCTTCACTGACGCGGCCCAGCGCTGCGGCAACCTCGGCACCGACGTTGCCGCGAAGCAGCGAGTCGATCTTCTTGAAAACCTGCCGGTCCTGTTCCAGGGCGCGTCCCACAGCCGCGGTGACGGCGGCTGCCGCCTCTTCCGCTGAAAGGTAGCGGCTCTCGGTGTTGACCGACAGGATGTCAGCGTCCGGCCACGTGGAGTCCAGATCCAGGATGACGGAGCTGCTGTGGGTGGGTCCGTAGGCTGCGGCCGCATCGGCCGCCCCCGTCAGGTCGTCGGCGATGATTGCCCAGCGCTTGGCTGCGGTGGTGCTCATACTGCTGGGGCCACCTCGGGGGTTTCTACGGGCTGCTTGGCTTTCAGGCGCTTAGCGTACCAAGCGACCATGAGCGGGCAGCCGATGGCGGTCACCACTACGGACGCGGCCACCAGCACGGTTGCCGGGCCCGCTGCCGGGGCATAGGCCGGGTTGGCGGCGGCCACCAGCATGGGAACGGTGGCTGCGTTGCCGGCGGTCGTGGCTGCCGCGAGGCCGGCGATGCCCGAACCGCCGGTGAGCTTGTCCGCGAAGAAGAGCACGGCGCCGCCGGCAATGAGCACGAACAGGCCCAGGGCAACGCCGAGCAGCCCGGCGTTCAGGACCTGGCCCAGGTTCAGGCCGAAGCCCAGTGCCAGGGCAAAGAACGGGATCAGGACAGGCGCCGCGGAGGACAGGAACTTGCGCATGGCCGGGTCCAAGGCGCCCAGGATGGCGCCGAGGAGCAGGGGAATGATGGCACCCACCAGGGCCTGCCACGGGAAGGCCGAAAGACCCGCGACGCCGAGGGTCACCATGGTCAGGAAGGGGCCGGATTCCAGCGTCATCACGGAGTAGGCCGCCACGTCCTTGGGCTTGCCGTACTGGCCCATGAGGGCCATGTACATGCCGCCGTTGGTGTCATTGAGGGCGGCCAGGATCGCCAGCACGGAGAGGCCGGACAGCAGGCCGCCGTCGATGGGAAGTTCACCCATGAACCGGCCTGCGATGACGCCGATGATGATGGCGAACAGGACCTTGCTGCCGAAGAGGACGCCGCCCTTTTTCAGAATGTACGGGGTGGCCTTGATGTCGATGCTGGCGCCCATGCAGACGTAGAACACCGCGAGGATCGTGGTGCCGCCGGTGAAGAGGGCGCCGGTGAAGGACCCGAAGAACTTTGCGGAATCCGGGGCGAAGGTGCCGAGCAAGGCGCCGATGAGCAGGGGGATCAGCATCATGCCGCCAGGAACCTTTTCCATGGTGGCCTTGATGGGGACAGACATGTGCAACCTCATTGTTGTGTGGGGGAGAGGGAGGTCGGGCTGCGGGCCCGAAGCATGATGTAGATCATAGCTACTGATGCGCGATTAGCGCAAGGCTTGATGCGCGAATCGCGCAGCCCTCCGACGGCGGCCGTTACAGACGTGCCCGCCGTCCCGCCCCACTGACCGGTTTAGTCCCCGGTCAGCGCCGCCTCAGTCCCGGGCCAGCGAGGGACTCTCCGAGTCTGCCTTTGCCTCTGCGGCAGGGCGGCGATGTGCGGCGTGCCCTGTCACCGTGACTGCCGTAGCGATCACCGCAGCCATGGACAGTGCAAGCGCCAGGTGCACATGCAGCGCAGCCGCTCCGGCCAGGGCTCCCAGCATGATCAGGGCAATGGCCAGGGCGCGCCGCTGCCAGAACGTTCCCTTGCCGCCGGCCAGCCGCGAATCCGACGCGAGGCCGGTGATGGTGGAGGTGACCACCACGGTGGTGATCTCCGCGACCTTCAGGCGTTTCGCCGTCGCGGCCTGGGTGCCCATGAGCAGGGCGAGTGCGCTGGTGACGATGCTGCCAAGCGTGGGGTCCGCCTGCACGGGGGCCAGGAGCACGAAGACCGTCAGTGCCCACAGGCCCAGCGACACCGCGAGCAGGGCCGCGGAGGTCTGCGGCGACCAGCCTTCGCCATTGCGCCGAAGAAGCCGTCCCGCCAGGGCTGCGCCCAGCATGAAGAAGGCCAGCGCCAGCGCCGGCCGCAGCACGGGGAGGCTTGTCCCGCCTGCCATGGCCATGCCCAGCAGCACCACGTTGCCGGTCATGTTCCCGGTGAATACGCGGTCCAGGCCAAGGTAGCCCATCGCGTCCACCACGCCGGTGGAAAACGTCAGGGCCAGCATCAGCACCAGATGCAGCCGCTCAGCTGAGCGGAAAAAATGTTTCCTCACCGTAAATTCTCCAATACACCCTTGAATCGAAACGTATACCAAGGATATGTTCGTTCAGCGATTGTATTCAATCTCACATTCCGTGCTCGATCATAGGACTTGTATGAGACTCCCGTTCCGCCCCCGGGCCCTTCCGGACGGCACTCCATTCAGGGCGAGAAGCGCTGCCTTGGGCGGCGGCGTGGCCGCCTTGGCACTGGCGATGACTGCCTGCGCCCCCATCCAGCCCCTGCCCGAGGCGGTAGTGCATAACGACGTGACCTCCGCCCCCATCGGCAACCAGAAAGTGGTGGACGGCGGCGACCTGGTGATGGCCCTCTCGGCTGAACCCGACCGCCTGGACCCCACAACGTCGTCGTCCCTCTACACCCGGTACGTCATGCAGACGATGTGCCAGAAGCTGTACGACATCAACGCCGAGGGCAAGATCGTTCCGCAGCTTGCCACCAAGCTTCCCGAGGTGAGCAACAACGGGCAGACGGTGACCATTCAGGTGCGGGACGACGCCGTGTTTGCCGACGGCACCAAGTTCGACGCCGAGGCCGTCCGCGCCACCCTGGACAGGGACCTGACCATGAAAGGTTCCGCCCGCAAGAGCGAACTTGGCCCGATCAGCGGCATCACGGCCCTGAACCCCACTACCGTCCAGATCAGCTACAAGAAGCCGTTCGCTCCCCTCACCGCGGCGCTCGCGGACCGGGCCGGCATGATCCTCTCGCCCACGGCGGTTGCTGCGGCAGGGGATTCCTTTGGAGACCACCCCGTGTGCGTGGGACCGTTCAAGTTCAAGCAGCGCATCCCGCAAACCTCCATCCAGGTGGAACGGGACCCGCTCTACTACGACGCCAAAAACGTCCACCTGGACACGGTGACGTACCGGATCATGACGGACTCCAACATCAGGACCGCCAACCTGCGCTCCGGCGACGTCCAGGTGGCGGACAGCATCGCACCCCAGGACGTGGACGCGCTCGCCAAGGAACGCGGCGTCGGCGTGCTCCAGGTGGGATCCCTGGGCTACCAGGGCCTGACCATTAACCTGGGCAACACCAACGGCGTGGGCAAACCGGTGGGGGACCTCAACACGCCACTGGCCAAGAACGCCACCATCCGCCAGGCGCTGTCCATGTCGATCGACCGCAAAGCCCTGGTGAGCACGCTCTTCAACAACTGGTACGAGCCTGCCTGTTCCCCCGTGGCACCCTCCAGCCCCTTCTCTTCGGACGCCGCCCAAGGCTGCCCGGCCTACGATCCGGCGAAGGCCAAGCAGATGCTGAAGGACGCCGGGGTTCCGGTGCCCTTCCCCATCAAGGTCCAGGTCACCAACTCGCCGGACTCGCTGCGGTATGCGCAGGCGCTCCAGGCGTCCGCGGCGGACGGCGGATTCGCCCTGACCATCGCGCCCGTTGAGTACTCCACGCTCCTGGACGTCCAGAGCCACGGCAGCTTCGAAGCCCTGCTGCTGGGCTGGTCCGGACGCGTGGACCCGCACGGGAACATGTACAACTTCCTGGCCACCGGCGGCGGCAACAACTACTCCGGCTACAGCAACCCTGCCGTGGACAAGCTCCTCACCGACGCCTCCACCACCACAGACCAGGCAGCCCGCGCGGCCCTCTACGGGAAAGCCGTCCAGCAGGTGCAGGCCGACGACCCGATCATCTACCTCTACCGGATCCACAGCCTCACGGCCTACTCCAACAAAGTGGCCGGAGTGGAAACGTTCGCGGACGGTGTGGTCCACCTCAGCAACGCGGCCTTCGTGAAGAAATAAGGACTCCACCATGATCCGATACCTCTCGACCCGTCTCTGGCACTCAGCCATCACCCTGGTGCTCGCCTCCGTGGTCATCTTTATTGGCATCCGCCAACTCCCCGGTGACCCGGCCATTGCCATGGCGGGGGAGGAGGCCAGTCCTGAACAGCTGGACGCCATCCGCTCCCAGCTCGGCCTGGACCAGCCCCTCCCCGTCCAGTACTTCTCCTTCATCGGCCGGCTGCTGCAGGGAGACCTGGGAAAGTCCACCCGCACCGGAACACCCGTCACGGACCTGCTCGCCGGCACCCTGCCCGTGACGCTGTGGCTTGCCGCCTACGCAATCGTGGTGGCCGTCGTCGTCGGCGTCCTGCTCGGCGTGGTGGCCGAGCGGTACCGCGGCCGCTGGCCGGAATGGCTCTCCAACGGCTTTGCCCTCATCGGCCTGTCCGTCCCCAGCTTCTGGCTTGGCCTGCTGGCCATCCTCTACCTGGCCGTCAACCTTGGCTGGTTCCCCGCGTCAGGCTATGTCGACGTCGCTACGAACCCCGTGCGCGGCCTGTACTACCTGACGCTGCCGGCGGTGATCCTGGGCACCGGCCTCGCCGCCGTCATCCTGCGCCAGACGCGGGCCTCCATGATCGAAACCATGAGCACGGACTACGTCCGAACCGCCCGCGCCAAGGGCCTGGGCGGCGGCCGGATCCTGTTCCGCTACGGGCTCCGGAACTCCCTGATCGTGGTGGTCACCATCGTGGGCCTGCAGCTGGGCGGACTGATCTCCGGAGCTGTGGTCACGGAGCGCATCTTCGCCCTGCCCGGCTTCGGCAAGCTCACCCTGGACTCCGTCTTCACCCGCGACTATCCCGTGATCCAGGCCGTGGTGCTGGTCATCACCGTTGGGTACATCCTGATTAACCTTGCGGTGGACATCCTGTACTCCGTGATCAACCCGCGAATCCGAGTAGGAAGCAACTGATGGCCGTCACCGACATCCGCCCTGCAGCCCCGGGTGCAACCAGCCTGGGCTCCGACCGCGGACGCATCTGGAAGTCGCTCCGGCGAAACCCCCTGGGCCTGGCCGGCGGCATCCTGCTGGCCCTCGTGGTCCTGGTCGCACTGCTGGCACCGCTCCTGGCCCCCTACGACCCGGCGCAGGTCCACTTCGCCACGCCATTCCAGAAGCCCGGCACGGTGGGCTTCCTGCTGGGCACCGACGACCTGGGCCGGGACATCTTCTCCCGGCTGGTCTTCGGCATCCGTTCCTCCCTCGAGGTCGGGGTGCTCGCGGTCCTGCTCTCGGTGGTCATCGGAACCCCGCTGGGTCTGCTCGCCGGCTACTGGCGGTGGCTGGACGCCATCATTTCGCGGCTCAACGACGTGACCCTGGCCTTCCCCTTCCTGATCATCGCGGTGGGCCTCGTGGCCATCACCGGCCCCAGCCTGGGCAACGCCGCAGTGGCCATCGGCATCGCACACATCCCCGCCATGATCCGGATCATCCGCGGCGAAACCCTGCGGATCAAGGAAAGCGACTTCGTCATTGGCGCCAAGACCATGGATGCCTCCGGCGGGCGGATCATCTTCCAGCACATCCTGCCCAACACCGCCTCCTCCCTCATCGTGCAGGCCACGGTGATCATGCCCGCGGCCGTCATCGGCGAAGCGGTGCTGTCCTTCCTGGGCCTGGGCATCCAACCGCCCGCACCCAGCCTGGGCATCATGCTCTCCGACGCCCAGCAGTACCTCTTCCGCTCACCCACAGCGGCCATCGTCCCCGGCCTGGGCATCGCCGCGATCTGCCTGGCCTTCAACCTGTTCGGCGACGCCCTGCGCGACGCCCTGGACCCCGCCGCCACCACCCGAAAGAAATAGCCATGACTTACACCCCCGCAGACAGCTTCACCACCCGCCCCACCCTCCAGGGCACCTTCGGCATGACCGCTTCCACCCACTGGCTCGCCACCGCCTCAGCCCAGGCGGTGCTGGAACGCGGCGGCAACGCCTTCGACGCCGCCGTCGCCGGCGCCTTCGTCCTGCACGTCGTCGAACCCCACCTGAACGGCCCCGGCGGGGACATGACCGGCGTGTTCGTCAGGGCGGAGAACCCGTCCGAACCGGTCGTACTGATGGGACAGGGCCCAGCCCCCGCCGCCGCGACCCGCGAGCACTACCTGGCCGAAGGGCTGGAACTGGTGCCCGGCGCCGGCGCGCTCGCCGCCGCGGTGCCGGCCGCCGTCGACGCCTGGCTGCTGCTCCTCCGTGACCACGGCACCTGGGATCTGGCGGACGTGCTGGCCTTCGCCATCGGCTATGCCCGCAACGGGCACGCGATTGTGGGCCGCGTGGGGACCACCATCGAAACCGTCGCCGACCTCTTCACCGAGCACTGGCCGACGTCGGCCGCCCTGTGGATGCCGGAGGGGAAGATTCCCGCCGCCGGAGACATCATCAAGAACCCGGCGTACGCGAGCGTCCTGGACCGGCTCGTTGCCGCCGGAGAAACGGACGCGGCAGCGTCGCGGGAAGCACGCATCGACGCCGCCCGCCGGGAATGGGGCGAGGGATTTGTGGCCAAGGCAGCGGTCAAATTCCTCGCCACGCCCCACCGCCACTCGTCCGGCGCCGATCATGCTGGCGTCATGACCGAAGCTGACTTCGCCGGATTCTCGGCCGGCTACGAACCCGCCACCACCATCGAGTTCCGCGGCCACACCATCGCCAAGACCGGGCCCTGGGGGCAGGGACCGGCACTGCTGCAGACCCTCGCCATCCTTGAAGGGTTCGACGACGAGCGGCTGGACCCGTCCACGGCCATCGGCGCGCACACCATCCTTGAGGCGCAGAAGCTCGCCATCGCGGACCGCGAGGCCTACTACGGCGATGCCGAGGTGCCGATGGATTACCTGCTCAGCCCCGAGTACGCAGCGGAGCGGCGGAAGCTGATCGGCGAAAAGGCCTCGCACGAATTCCGGCCCGGCAACGTCCCCGGCCACGAACCCTTCGTTCCGCCGCTGCGCACGGAGTACCTCCCGCCGTCGCTCGCGGAAAACGGCCAGCTTGCCTTCGCCGGCGTGGGCGAACCCACCGTCATGCCGACGGGGGAGACCCGCGGGGATACCTGCCACATCGACGTCGTGGACCAATGGGGAAACATGGTCTCCGCAACGCCGTCCGGGGGCTGGCTCCAGTCCTCCCCGGCCATCCCCGAACTCGGCTTCTGCCTCGGGTCCAGGCTGCAGATGACCTGGCTGGAGGAGGGCGCACCCTCGACGTTGACCCCCGGTAAGCGCCCACGGACCACGCTGACGCCAACGCTGGTGCTGAAGGACGGCAAAGCGGTGACCGCCCTCGGATCTCCGGGCGGTGACCAGCAGGACCAATGGCAACTGCTGTACCTGCTCCGGACGATTGTGGGCGGCTACGAGCCCCAGCAGGCCGTTGACGCACCCTCGCTCCACACCACCTCCATTCCCGGATCCTTCTGGCCCCGTACCTGGACGCCGGGCGGCGCGGTTGTTGAAGACCGCCTGGGCGAGGACGTGATTAGCGAACTGGAAGAACGCGGCCACGTGGTGACCCGGGCCGGGGACTGGGCGCTGGGCCGCCTCTCATCGGTGGTGAGCGACCCCGAAACCGGTGTCCTTAAGGCCGCCGCCAACCCGAGGGGAGCGCAGGGCTATGCAGCAGGACGCTAGGAACGACGGAAACGTCCTGCTATCGGTCCGCGAGCTGGAGGTCAGCTACGGCGGCACCCCGGTCCTGGACAAAGTCTCCTTCGACCTGAAGAAGGGCGAGCGGGTGGCGATCGTGGGCCAGTCGGGATCGGGCAAGTCCACCGTGGTGGGCGCCATCCTGGGCCTGCTGTCCGGCTCCGGCCGGATCACCCACGGATCCATCCTGCTCGACGGGGCAGACCTGGCGGATGCCAGCCAAAAGGAGCTGCGTGGCATCAGGGGCAAGAAGATCGGCCTGGTCCCGCAGGATCCGATGTCCAACCTCAATCCCTCCATGAAGGTGGGCGCGCAGATTGCCGACGCGCTGGCCAGCAACGGCATGCGTGGCCGGGATGCCATCAAGCAGCGCGCCGTGGAGCTCATGACGGAAGCCGGCATCCGGGACGCCGAACGCCGGTACAACCAGTACCCGCACGAGTTCTCCGGCGGCATGCGCCAGCGCGTCCTGATCGCCATCTCCCTTGCGGGTGAGCCGGACCTGCTGATTGCGGATGAGCCGACGTCGGCCCTGGACGTCACTGTCCAGCGGCAGATCCTGAACCACCTCCAGACGCTGGTGGACGCGCGGGGCACCTCGCTGCTGTTCGTCACCCATGACCTGGGACTCGCGGGGGACCGCACGGACCGGATCATCGTCATGGCCGAGGGGCGGATTGTGGAGACCGGCACGCCGTGGGAGGTGCTGCTGAATCCGCAGGAGGACTACACGCGGCGCCTGGTGGCCGCGGCGCCGTCGGCCAGCCTTTCCGCCGACGCGGTTTCCGGTCCAATAGTTGCTGAAGAGGACCGGCCGGCTCCCGTGCTGTCGGTCAGGAACCTGGCCAAGGAATTCAAGCTGCGTGGCCAGGGCGGGCGCAGGATCCAGGCCGTGGACGACGTCTCGTTCGACGTGCACAGGGGAACCACCACGGCGGTGGTCGGTGAATCCGGATCCGGGAAGTCGACGGTTGCCCGGATCATCCTGGGCTTGGAGACACCCACTTCCGGCTCGGCGCTGATCAAGGGGGAGAGCATCGCCACCAGCAATCCCCAAACGCGCCGTGCCCTGCGCCGCATCGCGCAGCCCGTCTTCCAGGACCCGTACGGATCCCTGGACCCGACCTTCAGCATTGAGCGGCTGATCGACGAGCCCCTGCGGATCTTCAAGATAGGGACGCGTGAGAGCAGGCGTGAACGCGTGGCCGAACTCCTGGACCAGGTGGCGCTGCCGCGGATTGTGGCCCAGCGCCGGCCCCATGAACTTTCGGGCGGGCAGCGCCAGCGGGTGGCCATCGCCCGGGCCCTGGCACTGGAACCGGAACTGCTGATCCTGGACGAGGCCGCCTCAGCCCTGGATGTGCTGGTCCAGGAGCAGATTCTCACTTTGCTGGGGGACCTGCAGGATAGGCTGGGCCTGACCTACCTCTTCATCACGCACGACCTGGCCGTTGTCCGCCAGATCGCGCACAACGTGGTGGTCATGAAAACAGGAAAAGTGGTGGAAACCGGCAGCGTGGAGCAGGTCTTCATGGCACCCTCGGCCGACTACACCAGGGAACTACTTGGAGCGATACCCGGTGCAGCCTTCGCTAGCTAGCGGTGATCCCACCCCACGGGCCCGCGTCCAGGATGAAATCCGGCGGGACATCATTTTCGGGAAGCTCCCGGCCGGGACACGGATCACCGAGTCCTCCCTGGCCGCGAAATACGGGATTTCCCGGGTTCCGGTGCGGGAAGCGCTGCGGGCCCTTGAGGTGGAGGGCTTCGTTGAGTCGAAGCCCTTCGCCGGGTCCACGGTGTCAGAGATACCGGTGGACGACGCCGACGACCTCTTCGCGGTGCGCGAGGCCCTGGAAGCTGCCACCGCCCGCCGGGCGGCCCGGCGGGCGGCCGCCCAGTTCTCCGCGGGCGGCCCGGATACGCAGTGGTGGGAGACGCGGCGCGCACTGGCCGCGATCCTGGACGAGGGCGATCAGGCGGTGGCAAACGGGCAGGTTGAGCTGCTGCCGGAGCTGAACATCCGTTTTCATCTGGGGGTCGCTGAACTGAGCCGGAGCGCGTCCCTCACGGCGCTGCTGCGCCAGATTTCGGGCAAGATCGAGTGGCTCTACGCCTCCGATGTGGACTCCCGCGGCATCCGGTCCTGGGCCGAGCACCGCGGCATCATGGCAGCGATCGATGCCGGGAACGCGGAGGCCGCCGAGCAGGGGATGGCAGCCCACGTCCACGGGTCCAGGTCGGGTTACCTGAGCCGGTTCAAGGAAAAGGACCCATCACCCCCAACTCCAGTAGCGCCGTCGGATGGTCACACCGCGGAAACTACGGCCTGATTCTCACACCTCAAGGTGGCCTCGCGGGGAGTCAAATCGCCGGAACGGTACCGGCTCGCCGGAAGGTTCCGGCGGTTTCGCGCCGATCCGGCGACTTCGCCGCTGCCAAGCTCTCCTACCTCGCGGTTGAGGTATCGTCCGGCCGACCGCGGAGTGCACGTTTGTGCAAAGCGCCTGTGGGAGGGTGACCAACACAGGGCCTTACCCAAACTACCTACTCACCAGTAACAACGCTGTGTTCCGAGTCACAAACGAGTCGTGACAGCCGCTGCAGCACCAGACCTTTTCCGCCGCACGTTCGTGCACTTCCGCTGCAGAGGAGCCGCAGCGCTGCCAGCATGGAAAACCCGGGCCGGAACTGATGGACACCCCCAAAACCATCAGCTCCGGCCGTCCCCTAAGACAGACGAACAAAGAGGTTTCCATGTCACTCCTTACCCGGGCCCTTTCCATCGCGGCCGGTACACTCCTCGCCACGTCCCTGGTAACCGCTCCCGCCCATGCCGTTGACGTCTCGCCGCCGGGAGCCAACGACTGGTCCTGTAAACCGTCAGCAGCACATCCGTATCCCGTGGTCCTGGTGCCGGGCACGTTCGAGAGCATGGAGAAGAACTGGTCCACCATGTCGCCGTACCTCAAGAGCCAGGGGTACTGCGTCTTCGCCCTGAACTATGGCCAGACCAACGGCGTCTACGCCACGGCTCCCGTCAAAGATTCCGCCAAGGAACTTGCACCGTTCGTGGACGCCGTCCGCTCCGCCACGGGTGCCAAGCAGGTGGACCTGGTGGGCCACAGCCAGGGCGGCATGATGCCCCGGTACTACATGGGCTTCCTGGGCGGGGCGAAGTACGTCCATCAACTCGTCGGCATCGCCCCATCCAACCACGGCACTGAGGGCGTGATCCTTCCGCCTCCGGATCTGGTGCCCACGCCGGACTACACCGCCGCCGGCTGTGCCGCTTGTGCAGACCAGCAGGCGGGATCGCCGTTCATGCAGGAGCTGAACTCCATCGGCGATACGGTCGCCGGCCCCGCCTACACCGTCATCTCCACCATCCACGATGAGGTGGTGATCCCGTACAACAGCCAGTTCCTGAACGGCTCCACGCGGCAGGTCACCAACATCACCATCCAGGACAAGTGCCCGGCGGACGTGATCGAGCACGACCAGACGCCCAACGATCCCGTGGTGCACCAGCTCGTGGGCAACGCCCTGGCCCAGCCGTCCGGCCCGGCGGACCCGGCCTACCAGCCCGTCTGCCTCTAAGGCGCAGCAGTAGCCGTCTTGGGCTGCCCCCTATGCAGCTGTTACGCATGGGGCGCATGATGACGGCATGAAAAAAGTACTCATAGCCGGTCTCGCAGCGATCGTGATGGTGCTCAGCACCATCACGATCGCCGTTCCGGGCAACGCTGCCGTTCCGGGCAACGCTGCCGTTCCCGGCAACGTGTCCGTGCCGTCCTCGCCCATAGCAGGACAAACCATGGTCAAATTCCGGGACAACAGCGCGGCGGCCGGGGTGCTCGGCCAGCATGGGTTGAGCGACGGCCCGCCGATCGGCAGCACCGGCGCGCACCTCATCAAGGTCCCGGCCGGCAGGGAACTCCAACTCGTCGCCGCACTAAGCCGCAACCCCGCCGTCGAATACGCCGAACCGGACGAATTGGTCACCGCCACCACGGCAGACCCGTACTTTGACCGCCAGTACGCGCTCCAGAACGTGGGGCAGTCCTTTACGAACACCGCCGGCACGGTAACGGTGCCCGCTGGCAAGAATGATGCGGATGTGGATGCGGTTGAAGCATGGGCCGTCACCAAGGGGGCCGGTGTCAGGGTTGCCATCGTCGATTCAGGCGTGGCCATCAACCACGAGGACATCTCGTCCAAGGTGGTGGACCGGGCAAACTTCAGCGACACCCAAATCCTCACCCCGGAGGACTACGACCAGTACGGCCATGGCACCCACGTAGCCGGCATCGTGGCCGCCACCGCGGACAACTCCCTTGGGGTGGCAGGTGTATGCCCCGACTGCTCCATCCTCGATGCCAAGGTCCTGAACAGCAGCGGCTCCGGCTCCTCCTCGGGCATTGCCAAGGGCATCGACTGGGCTGTCGGCAAGGGCGCCAAGGTCATCAACATGAGCCTTGGACAGAAGGTGTCATCACGAACCCTCGAAGCTGCCGTCAACAACGCCTGGAACCAAGGCGTGGTAATCGTCGCCGCGGCGGGCAACGCCGGTACCCAGGCGCAGGTCTACCCAGGTGCATATCCGAACGTCATGGCCGTGGCAGCAACTGACAACAACGACACCAAGGCATCCTTCTCCACCTACGGCAGGTGGGTGGATGTCGCCGCCCCGGGGGTCAGGGTCTACTCCACCCTGCCGAACTATGCGTCGGTCCTGGGCACGCAGAACAACCTGTCACCCGGCTATGACATCCTCAGCGGCACTTCCATGGCCTCGCCCATCGTTGCCGCCACTGCCGCACTCGTGTGGAGTACGCCGTCGGGCACGTCCAATGCATCCGTCCGCACCAAGGTGGAATCCACGGCCGATCCCATCTCGGGCACCGGTTCCTACTGGGCCCACGGCCGGGTGAACGCCTGCAAGGCAGTGGGGTGCACAGCGCCCTGAGCCTGCCGCGTCTTCAATGGGTACCGGCGGGTGTCAGGACTGGCTCATGTCAGGACTGGCTGTTGCCGGTGCGCGAGCGCCACGCATCGAGCTGCTCGATGGTTTCAGGGTTCTGGTACGCAATCTTCTGGCCGCTGGCCAGCGCAATGGTGTTGCCGTGAATCCTGATGCCCGCCGGGATCTGCCGGCCGCTGCCGCTGGAGCGCACGAAGTTGTCCTTGGCGCCGATGAACTGGTTCCGGGCGATCTCGACGTCGCAGGGCAGCTGCACGTCGTAGGTCAACAGGTGGGTGCCCATCCCCGCCTGGTCCGGACGGATATTGGCGGCCCAGGAGTACCCGGCGTCGCGGCACTGGTTATCGGTGAAGGCGCACCGGATGTGTCCGGTGCCCGCCGCCGGCGTTCCGTGGGACCAGATCTCAAAGCTCTGGTTGCAGTTCTCAATGGTGTTGCCCACAAACCGGCAGTCCGTCCAGGCAACCCTGGGCCCCTCGATATTGCCCTGCATCGTGGTGGCCGTGTCGTATGTCTGCCGGATGGTGTTGCCCTGGACCAGCACGTTCGAGCAGCCAATCCAGACCTCAACGCCATTCCCGTAACGCGTTGTGTCCTTGAGCCGCGACCCGCCGATTTCCTCAATCAGGCAGCCGCTGATCTCTGCGTCCTGGATGCCGTAAGTCCTGACGCCGTGGCCGCCGTGGCCAAGAATGTGCACCCCGGAGGTGACGGTGTTGGAGGCCGGCCGCAACCCCTCCTGCTTGACAGCGATCTCCACCCCGGCACCCGGCGACGCCGGCAGCTTCACGTACACGAAGGTGTCGTCGCTGTAGAAGTCCCAGTCCTGCACCAACCCGGACAGGCTCCACCGTTTCCAGCCGCGGATCTCACCGCCGGCCTTCAGGAAGCCGACGTTGGTGGAGGCTCCGTCAGTGTTGCCGCTGAACTGCCCGGACCCTGGCCGCAGGTTGAGCTTCCACACCTGGGGGCTGTGCAGCGTCCAGGCGTCGCTGCTCACCTTGTAGCCGTTGATCTGCGGCAGCGCCCCGGTGCCGTAGGAGCTGAGCGTGAAGACCCCGGCGGGACCTTTCACGGCAGGCATTTGGAGCGAGCCCGGGAACACGTCGCCGCGCCGGAGCAGGACCGCGTCGCCGCGGCCCACTTCGCCGGCCTCGAGCGCCGACCGGACCCGGGCGAGCGATTGCCAGGGCGCGTCCTGGGTGCCCGGGCCGGCGTCATTACCGCTGCTGCTCACGAAGCGGGAGTTCGCGTAGGCAGGGGAAGGCTCGGGGGCAGGTGCGGCGGCGGGGAACGGATCAGTTGCACGGGCAATCATGCTGGGCAGGCCGGCAGTTACGGCCGCTGCCCCTATCCACTCCAAAAAGCGCCGGCGCCCAAAGGGGAGGTTTCTTGGAGAAGGCACCCAAAGATTTTACTAGATCCGTGTTGCTCTGGCTGCATGGGCATCAAGCGGAGTAACATTCCCCCGCTAAAGCGTATCCGGCACCGGCCGCCCCGGGAACAGGGTGGCGTACTGCTTCCGGTACATCCGGCGCCCCACCAGCTTGTAGCCGAGCCGGACCGGGGGAGGGATCTCCTTGAACAGCTCCTTCCGGTCCGCCGGCGGGTTCGTGGCCAGCACCATCCCGAGGTAGCCCACCAGGAATTTCTTGTCGAGTTGCCGGATGCCGTGCTGCCCCGTCTCGTTCATTTCCTTCTCGGTCATCACTCGGTCCGCCACGGGCATCATCTCGGTGACCTCGCGGCGCAGATGCACGTTGAGGACACGGGACAGGTCCTCATACAGCGCGGCCAACTCCGACGCTGACTCCTCATCCGCCCGGTCCATCCAGCGCAGCCGCACCGGCTCAATCGCTTCAAGCCGCTGCGTCACCTGCCGGTGCTGCTCCAGCATCTGCCCCACATGCAGCGCACAGGCAGGCGCCCGCTCCTTCAGCTGCGGATACATGAGCAGGTCCTCGCCTTCGTGGTGGATGTGGAGCACCTTGTCGAAGTTCCCCAGCACTTCCCCCACATAGGCGGCCCGGGCAGTGTCACCGGCACGGACGGAACGCACCAGCCCCGGGGCCTCACCGTAGGCCCAGAGGAAAAAGCGGTGGATGCGCCGCATCCCGGCCGTCCCTGCGCACAGGACAGGTCCTGATGGGAGCGGAGGCGCGGTCTCGCCTGGTTGCATGGTGAAGAAGTCAGTCATTGTGGGCCCCTATTTTTGTCTGTCACTGAGACGAAGGACCTCTCCCCGCGAGCATCGTAGCCCCGGCCACCACGGCACACAACGGCTTTGCGTAAGTACGACGGCGGCACTCACCGAGGTGCCCGACGTCGTCATGGTCAGGGGAAACGGGCGACGCTCTGCACCACGGCCTCGTCTTCGCGCACCCGCTCAATCCATTCGGCGAGGAAGGCCTGGACGAGCGCGGGCTGCTCGTGCAGCAGGGCGTGGCCGGCGCGGTCCAGCACGGCAAAGGTGCCCCGCGGGTAGTCCCGCGCCAGTGCCCACCCATCGGCGTATCCGGCGGTGGCGTCCTGCCGCCCCACCAGAACCAGCACGGGATGCGGATACCGCGCTGCCGACTCCGGACGATCCCGCAACTCCCAGCGCGAGAAAATACGGGCCAACCCCGGCTCGTCAACGAGCGATGCCGCAGGAGCCACAAGCTGCCGGAACCGGTTCAGCGTCCCGTCCGTCTGGACCACGAAATAGCTGCGGAAAGAGGCTTCGATCTCCGCGTCGAGGCCGGCGGGATGGGCCGACGACACCAGGACCTGGTGCTTGGGCACGCTGCCGGCATGCGCGCCGACCGGGCAGATCAGGGCAAGCCCGGCCGCCTGGGGCCGCAAATGGGCCACCGCGCGCGCCAGGTACCCGCCGTACGACCGGCCAATGATGAGGAACGGTTCATCACCGATCATGCTGTCGATGAAGCGCAGCAGGAGGTCCAGCACATCGTCGTTGCTCTTGAGCGAGCGGTGAGCCGGGGTACGGCCCATCCCCGGGAGGTCCGGATACAGGCGCCGGAACCCGGGGATGTTGCCGAACATCGGTTCCAGGCCGCCGGCAATCTCCCGGTGGTCCACGCCGGCGCCGTGCAGCGCAAGGACGGGCGTTCCGCTGCCATGTTCAACGAAATGGACGGGCACACCCCTCACCACCGCTTCCATCCCGCCAGTGTAGGTTCGGCCGGGACCGTGGGCCAGAGCCGTCATTGGCAGGAAACGAGCACTTTCGAGGCTCCCGCCCCTACCGGGTTCGAGCATGTGGGGCCAAGATGGCCCGCATGAGAAAACTCTTCACCGCCGGCCTCACGGCAGCACTGATGGTGCTTGGCCCCGTCCCATGTGCCCTTCCCGCCAATGCTGCGGGAGGCACGTCCATTCAGCCCGGGCACATCCTCGTAAAGTTCCACGACGACGGTGCTGCCGCCGGCGCCCTGCACCGGCGCGGTCTGGAGGCCGGCGCGGACGTCGGCAGTACAGGCGCCAGGCTGCTCAGTGTGCCTGCCGGCAGCGAAGGCCGGCTCATCGACGCGCTCAGCCGGGATCCCGCCGTCGAGTACGCCGAAGCGGACCAGCCGGTGGCCGCCTTCACCTCCGACCAGTACTTCCCGCGCCAGTACGCGCTGCAGAACACCGGGCAGTCATTCACCAACACCGCAGGCGACATCACCATCCCCGCCGGCACGCCGGACGCGGACGCCGTCGAAGCGTGGAACGTGACCACCGGCACCGGCATCAAGGTCGCGGTGCTGGATTCCGGGGTGGCCAGCGACAACCCGGACATCGCCCCCAAAGTGGTGGCCCGCGCCAACTTCAGCGGCTCGGCCACAAAAGCGGGGGACCCCGTGGCCGAGGACTACTACGGGCACGGCACGCACGTGGCCGGCAACGTCGCGGCCACTGTCAACAACACCATCGGCGTGGCCGGGGTCTGCCCGGGCTGCACCATCCTGGCCGGCAAGGTCCTGGACGACAACGGGGTCGGCTCCAGCTCCGGCCTGGCGAACGGCATCAACTGGGCGGTCAGCAACGGCGCCAAGGTGATCAACATGAGCCTGGGGGTGCGGGCATCACGGACACTGGAAACCGCGGTCAACAACGCCTGGAACAAGGGCGCGGTGCTGGTGGCGGCCGCCGGCAACGGCGGGAACCAGACCAAGATCTACCCGGGCGCGTACACCCATGTCATCGCGGTGGGAGCCACTGACAACAACGACGCCAAAGCGTCGTTCTCCACGTACGGCGCCAGCTGGGTGGATATCGCCGCTCCCGGCGTCAATGTCTACTCCACCTTCCCCAACCATCCCTTCGTGCTGGGCACGCAGAACAACCGGTCCCAGGGTTACGACGTGGGCAACGGAAGCTCGATGTCCTCGGCCATCGTCTCAGGAGCGGCGGCGCTCGCGTGGAGCTCGCATCCCGGGGCCTCGAACACCTCCATCAGGGCAGACCTGGAAACCACGGCGGACAAGGTTGCAGGCACCGGAACGTATTGGGCCTATGGCCGGGTGAACGCGCAAAAGGCGGTGCAGTAGCGCTGACGTCCCCACCGCCTAAGTAGTACATCAGGTGCGCGGGAGGGGCACTTCATCGCCGACCCCCGGCCCGACCTCCTGGCGGCAAGACCCTGGAGTTCCTCAGGACTCCGCCCGCTGCTTGACCCCGCGGAGCACGCCGACCTCCATGTAGTGGTGCAGGGGGTCACCGATGAAAAGGTCGACGGCGCGGGCCAGCAGCATCGCGCCCGGCACCTTTTCGAGGGCGAACGCCAGGGCCCGGGTCACCGCAGGAGCATCCGGACCGGCGCCGCGGACTGCGGCACTGAGGTAGCCCGGGCCGCGGTACCGGATGATGAAGCGGGTGCGGTCAACCGGCAGCGGCCGCAGGATGAACTGCTCTCCCGCCACCAGATGTTTGTTGGGTTCAAGCTCGGAGACGGTGGCGAAAACACCGGCGCCGTACGGGACCTTGTCGCCCACTTTAAGGTCCTGCAGCTCCGGATGGATCCGCGTCGCCGAATGCTTCCCTTCGACGTACCGGGCGTGGAACAGGGCCCGCTCAACCCGGTCATGCGTGTAAAACCCTGCCCGGTAAATTCCCATCTGCACGATCCAGGGCCACACGCGTTCCGGCGGTGCGTCGATGCTGATGGCACGGGTGCTCTGGAATGCAGGGCGGGGCTGGAGGTTGTCGCCGGGCAGGGGCTCCACCGCTTCCGTCCCCTCGGTTCCCCAGCGCAGCATGGCCGGGCGCCACAGGAGATAAGCCATCATCTGGGCGCAGAGCGATACCGCCAGGAACTGCCACCGCCTCTGGCGGCCCGTTCCGCGGCCTGCCCGCCTGGAAAGTAGCCGTCCAGCCATAGCCGCCAAAATGCCACGGGACCTTCGACACTAAAAGTGCCGAAGGTCCCGCCGGGCCTCGCGAAAGGTCAGGCGCGCGCCTGAAGCCCGGGGACGCCGTCGCGGATCTCGAAGGAGGCCTTGGTCGAAACCGCCGCGCCCGGCGTCGTGACGTGGTCCAGCACCCGGAAGTCGGCCGTCATCGCGTCGCGGGTAATGCGGGTGTTCACGTAGCCGCGGTTGTCGTTGTAGAACTTCAGGTGCGGGTTCCAGGCCATGGTGGCGTCCGTGGTGGAGCCGCTGCCGTCACCCGTGGAGGTGATGGAGGTGCAGACCACCTCCGCGCCGACCACTGCGGCGGCCGGGTCCTTGTAATCCACCTTGACGTCGTTGGCCCAGTGGCGGTGCACATCACCGGTGAGCACGACGGCGTTGCGGACGTTTGCGTCCACCCAGCCCTGGGTGATGCGGCGGCGGGAGGCCGCGTAGCCGTCCCAGCCGTCCATGGAGACGTCGTCGATCTCCGGCGCCTTGTTCCGGTCCCGCTCGGCGAAGAAGACCTGCTGGCCCAGGATGTCCCAGCGCTGGGTGGAGTTCCTGAAGCCATCCAGCAGCCACTTTTCCTGCTCCGTGCCGGTGATGGTCCTGTCCTCCGCGAGCCGTTCGGTGACGTTCTTCTTCCAGCCGTCGCCGGCCAACTGGTCGTCCCGGTATTGCCGCGTATCCATCATGTGGAAGTTGGCCAGCTGGCCCCACTGGATCTTCCGGTAGATCTTCATGTCCGGGCCGGCGGGCAGGGATGAAGGTCGCAGCGGCATGTTTTCGTAGTACGCCTGGAACGCGGCCGCGCGGCGCTGCCGGAAGTGCTCCACGCTGTCGTTGAGCTGGCCGGCGTCCTGGTTCTCCGGGACGTCGTCCGCCCAGTTGTTGTCCACCTCGTGGTCATCCCACACCACTGCCCAGGGTGCCATTGCGTGCGCAGCCTGCAGGTCGGCGTCGGCCTTGTACTGGGCGTGCCGCTGCCGGTAGGTCTCCAGCGTGACGGTCTCCGGGCCCTCGTGGTCGCGCGGGTTGCCGCCGCCGATCACGTAGCTGTCCTTCTTGTATTCGTACAGGTAGTCGCCCAGGTGCAGCACCAGGTCGGGGTGGTCCTCGGCCAGGCGCCGGTACGCGGTGAAGTAGCCGTGCTCGTACTGCGCGCAGCTGGCGAACGCCATGGCCAGGGCCGCGGGCGTCTCATGGAGGGCCGGGCTGGTCAGGGTGCGGCCCACCGCGCTGAGGTGCTTGCCGGCGCGGAACCGGTAGAAGTACTCGCGGCCCGCCTTCAATCCGCGCAGCTCCACGTGCACCGAGTGTGCGGACTCGGGACGCGCCTGCTCAACGCCGCGGGCCACCACCTTCCGCATGCCCTGGTCCTCGGCCACCTCCCACTGCACGGCCACGGGCCGGGCCGGCATGCCGCCCAGCCCGTCCTCCGCCACCGGGTTCAGGGCCAGGCGGGTCCACAGCACGAAGCCGTCCGGCCACGGCTCGCCGGACGCGATGCCGAGCATGAAGGGATCGGCGCGGAGGCCGGCGTCGTCAGCGGTGGAAACGGCGACGGCGGCACCCGGCAGTGCGGCGACCAGGCCGGCGCCGAGGCCGGCGGAGATGAGGCTTCTGCGGGAGATGTTGTCCATGGCTCCCAAGCTATTTCCAGCTTCTGTACAGGCTTTGAGGAGGATATGAACAACGCGTTAATGGCATGACAAGAACTGTCGTGCTGAATCGGCCGTCTGCAATAAGTGATTGTTGAGTCCGGGCAGGGGCCGGGTCCAGAATGCACCCACCATCCGCCACGGTGGCGGAGGCTGTTCAAAGGAAGAAAGCCATGGAATCCGAAGAAGCAGGGCACCAAACGCCGGCGGCATCGACCGGGGCAGCGCACGTTTCGGCGAAGGAACTGGCCGGAGCCGAGGATGCCCGCCGCATCCTGCTGCCCATGATCAGCGCCATGTCATCCCTTGCGGCAAATCCCGCCGCGGCTGCCAAATTCGCCGAAGGCATCCACAGGCAGAACAATGAGCTGGTGCGGGCCGCCCTCCGGGAAGTGCACACCGACCTGGCCGTGGAAGTGGGGCCGGGGCCGGACGAAGGGCAGGTTACGGACCAGGCCATCGCGCGCACCACGAGCGTTTCGATCCACATCAGTTGGAACCACGGCTTGAGCATCGATATCAAGGTCACCAAAAAGAAGTAACGCGGCCGCCACCAAGCCGGGGCGGCGGTAGGACTGGGCTTAACACGCGGCCCGGGCGTGGAACGTCAGGTACCGGGGATCGCTGCGGCCCACCAGCCGGCCCAGTGCCTCGACGGCCAGCGAATCGGCTGAACCCATGTCCGTGGACAGCCAGCGCGCCACCAGCCCGGCGTCCTGGCTGGCCCGCACCGCAGATCCCACCGCCATGTCCAGCTGGTCCCGGAGCAGCTGGACAGCGAGGGCGCCGGAGCGGCTGAGCAGCGGAGCGCGGTACTGCGCCAGCGCCTCGGCAACCCGGCCTTCGCGCAGCAGCCGCAGCACGTGCCCCGCATCGGAACGTCCGGCCAGCCCGGGAGCCAGCCGGTAGGGGTTCGACTCCACGGCCCCGCCGAGCATCGAGCGCACCCGGAACATTTCGGTCCGGATGGCTTGGGGCGTTCCGGCGTCGCCATAGAGCTCGTAGGCCAGCTCCTCCGCTGACCAGCCGTGCGACCGGGAGTCCAGCAGCGCCAGGATCTCCGCCCGGCGCAGCGTCAGGGGAGTCCGGCTCCCATCGGCAAACACCGCCGCCGGCTTGTCGCCCAGCAGTTCCAGCGACTCGACGGCGGCAGCCGGCCGGACAACAGGGACCGGCGTCCGCCGGGACGCACCCTGGGGAGACGAAGTTCCCAAGGAGGTGCCGGCGTCGGACGTTCCCAGCAAAGCCTCCGCCACGCGCACGGCGCACCGCACCATCCGCAGCGTGTCCGCGCTGAGGGTGTCCAAGGGTCCGGACACGTCCAGTACCCCCAGGACCCGCCCCGTGCCCGGGTCCGTGATGGGCGCGGCAGTGCAGGCCCACTCGTGGTGCGTCCGGACCAGGTGTTCGGCGGAGAACAGCTGCACCGGACCGCCGGTGACCAAGGCCTCGCTGATGGCGTTGGTGCCGATACCGGCCTCGGACCAGTCGGCGCCCTCAAGGAATTCCAGGTGGTCGGCCCGGCGGAGGACGGTTGGGCTGCCCACACGCCAGAGGATCTCGCCGCTGGCATCGGTGAGCACCAGGAGGTGGCGGCCGGTGCGGGAATCATCGGCCAGCAGGTCGTGCAGCGCGGGCATCACCTGTTGCAGCCGGTGTTCCCGGCGCAGCTCCAGCACCTCGGCCACCTCATGCAGGTGCCGCGGACTGTGCTGGTCCGGGCTGATGCCCAAGGCCATGGACCGGTGCCAGGAATCGACCAGGCTGGTGGGAATTTCCGGCCGCGGGACGCCGGAAATGACCAGCTCATGCGCGCGGCGCAGCGTCCGTGCATACGTTGCCGGGTCCGAAAACCTCAGGCCGTGGTCCACTGTTTCCTCCTCACAGCCGGCGCCCTTGCCGGATCCGTGTAACGCCGCTGTTACCCCCGCCGAGTTCCACTAGTGATGCAGCTCACGCCCGGTCCAGCATATCGCAGGGCAGGCGGAGCCCAAGGAACAGCACAAAGGAGTGGAGATGACCCAAACACCCACCGCTGCCGCGCAGGCATGGCTATCCGGCCTGGATGACGCGCTGCAGCGGCGCGACGTGGACGCCGCGCTGGAACTCTTCGAGGACGACACCTACTGGCGGGACTTCGTGGCATTCACGTGGAACCTGAAAACCCTGGAAGGCAAGGCGGACATCCGCCGGATGCTCGAGGCCACGCTGGACCGGGTCCAGCCGTCCAACTGGGCGCTCTCGGAGGACGCCACCGGGGACGCGGAGAACGTGGAAGCCTGGATCACGTTCGAGACCGGCGCGGCCCGCGGCTACGGCCACCTCCGGCTCCGGAACGGCAGGTGCTGGACCCTGCTGACCACCATGCAGGAGCTCAAGGGCTTCGAGGAGAAGAAGGGCCCGCGGCGCGAGCAGGGCGTGGCGCACCAGATCGTCCGCGGGCGCAAATCCTGGAAGGAGCTCAAGGAGGAGCAGGAGGCCCGGCTGGGCTACGAGGAGCAGCCGTACTGCGTAATCATCGGCGGCGGCCAGGGCGGGATAGGGCTTGCTGCCCGGCTGAAGCGGCTGGGCGTGCCCACCATCATCATCGAGAAGAACCAGAACCCCGGCGACTCCTGGCGCAACCGCTACAAGTCCCTGCACCTGCACGACCCCGTCTGGTACGACCACCTGCCCTACCTGAAGTTCCCGGACGACTGGCCCGTCTTCGCCGCCAAAGACAAGATCGGCGACTGGCTGGAGCACTACACCCGCATCATGGAGCTGAACTACTGGTCCGGCACCGAGTGCGTCAAGGCAGCGTACGACGACGGCACGCAGGAATGGGAGGTCAGCGTCCTTCGCAACGGCGAACCGGTGACGCTCCGGCCCAAGCAGCTCATCTTCGCCCTGGGCGTTTCCGGTTACCCGAACATCCCCTCGTTCGACGGCGCGGAGACCTTCCTGGGCGAGCAGCGGCACTCGTCCCAGCACCCCGGCGGCGGGGACTGGACCGGGAAGAAGGCGGTGGTGATCGGCTCCAACAATTCGGCCCACGATATCTGCGCCGACCTGTGGGAGCACGGTGCCGACGTCACCATGGTCCAGCGCTCCTCCACCCACATCGCCCGCAGTGAATCCCTCATGGACCTGGCGCTGGGGGACCTGTACTCGGAGCGGGCGCTCGCGGCCGGCGTCACCACGGAGAAGGCGGACCTGCTGTTCGCCTCGCTGCCCATGCGCATCCTCCCCGATGCGCAGGTGCCGGTGTACCAGGAGATGGCGTCGCGGGATGCGGAGTTCTACTCCCAGCTGGAAGCAGCAGGGTTCGACCTGGACTTCGGCGTGGACGGATCCGGCCTGTTTGTGAAGTACCTGCGGCGGGGCTCCGGCTACTACATCGACGTAGGCGCCTCCCAGCTGATCATCGACGGCCGGGTGAAGCTCAAGTCCGGGCAGGTCGCCAAGATCACGGGCAACGCCGTGGTCATGGACGACGGCACCGAGCTGGAGGCGGACCTGATTGTCTATGCCACCGGCTACGGTTCCATGAACGGATGGCTGGCCGACCTGGTCTCGCCCGAAGTCGCCGATCAGGTGGGCAAGTGCTGGGGATACGGGTCAGACACGCCAAAAGACCCTGGTCCGTGGGAAGGGGAACTGCGCAATATGTGGAAGCCCACCAACGTGCCCAACCTCTGGATCCACGGCGGCAACCTGCACCAGAGCCGGCACTACTCCGCCTACCTCGCGCTGCAGCTCAAGGCACGGATGGAAGGACTGGAAACACCCGTCTACGAACTGCAGCCCAGCCACCACACCCGCTGAGCCGGTGGTTGTGCCCGTCGAAACCCAATTGGAGGACCATCATGAAGGCAGCACGATTCCACGCCCGCAAGGACATCCGGATCGAGGACATCCCGGAGCCGGAGCTGCGGGCGGGGGCGGTGAAGATCGACGTCGCCTGGTGCGGCATCTGCGGAACAGACCTGCACGAGTACCTGGAGGGGCCCATCTTCTGTCCGGCGCCGGGGCATCCGCACCCGCTGTCCCACGAGGAATCCCCGGTGACCCTGGGGCACGAGTTCTCCGGGACTGTCTCTGGGATCGGCGAAGGTGTGGAGGGGCTGGCAGTGGGTGACAACGTCGTCGTCGAACCCTACTTTGTGGACGGGGACTGCGACATGTGCCAGGCGGGCAGCTACCACCTGTGCCGGCAGATGGGGTTCATCGGGCTTTCCGGCGGCGGGGGAGGGCTGAGTGAAAAGATCGTGGTGGACCAGCGCTGGGTACATCCGATTGGGGGCATCCCGCTGGATGAGGCCGCCCTGATCGAGCCGCTGTCCGTGGCCCACCACGCGGTGGCCCGCAGCGGCGTCAAGGAAGGCGATGTTGCCCTGGTGGGCGGGTCCGGGCCCATCGGGCTGCTGACCGCTGCCGTCCTGAAGGGCATGGGCGTGACCACCATCATCAGCGAACTCACCCAGGCCCGGAAGGAGAAGGCCACCTCCAGCGGCGTGGCCGACCACGTCCTGGATCCCAGCCAGGAGGACGTTCCGGCGCGGGTGCGCGAATTGACCGGCGGGACGGGGGCCGACGTCGCGTTCGAATGCGCCGGGGTGAACGCGGTCCTGGACACCATGCTCGATGCCGTCCGGCCCGGCGCCGTGGTGGTCAACGTGTCCATCTGGGGCGCCCCGGCCACCATAGACATGCAGAAGCTGGTGCTCAAGGAGATCGACCTGCGCGGCACCATCGCCTATGTGCGCGACCATCCCGCGGTGATCAAGATGGTGCAGGACGGCAAGGTGGACCTCAAACCGTTTATCACCGGCCGGATCGCGCTGGATAACCTGGTGGAGCAGGGTTTCGACATCCTGATCAACCACAAGGACACAGCGGTGAAGGTGCTGGTGCACCCGTAGGGTTTGGTTTTGGTTTTGCCTTGAAGGGATAACGACGACGGCGGGCCAGGTTGGGTGGGGACCTGGCCCGCCGTTGTTGGGTTTTGCGCTAGTGACCCACTGGAGTGACCAGTGGCCGGCCTTCCTCAAACGCCCGAATGTTCGCCACCACTAGTTGAGACATGGCCTCACGTGTTTGCCACGTGGCGCTGCCAATGTGGGGAGTAATGACCACATTGGGCAGATTTTGCAGCTGGGCTGGGACGTGGGGTTCGTTGGCGAAAACGTCCAGCCCCGCTCCACCGAGCTCGCCAGCGTGAAGAGCCTTAATCAGCGCTGCTTCGTCCACCACCGAGCCCCGGCCCACGTTGATCAAAAAGCCGTGGGGGCCGAGGGCGCGAAGGATCTCTGCGTTGACCAAGTCCTTTGTGGCGGCGCCGCCTGGAACACAGATCACTAGCGCGTCAGCCCAAGTCGCCAGCTCCACGAGGGATGGCTCAAATTCGTAGTCGACGGAAGGTTTGGGCTGGCGGGAGTAGTAACGCACCGGCATATGGAAAGCCGCAGCTCTGCGTCCGATCGCCTCGCCGATCCGACCCATCCCCACAATACCTAGCCGCGAGCCGGACACCTTGTGCGTCCACGCAAAGCCACCCTTTGACCACGCTCCGGACTCAAGGAACCGCTGAGCTGCCGGGATCTGGCGCGAGACTGAGAGCAGCAGCCCCATTGCTAAATCCGCCACGTCTTCGGTCAAAACTTCCGGGGTGTTGCTCACTTGGACACCATGATCGGCCGCTGCCAGCACATCGATTCCGTCATAGCCCACACCAAAATTCGCAATCAATGCCAGGTTCGGCAGTGACTGTATCCGCTCCCGTGACACGGTGTCCTCACCGTTGGTGAGCAGGATACGAAATTCGGGTGCACGGGCTTCGAAGTCAGCGGGGGAGAGGGCATAAAAATCCACAATTTCGTGGTCTTGGCGGAGCGCCTCGAGGAGCATGTCCGGGACGGGGGCGTGTTGGAGAAGGGGGCCCCGGTGCCCTTCCTCGAGGGGAAGGGCACCGGTGTTGGGAGTCATCGCTTAGATACCTCATCTGTGGCGAGTTGAGCGTGTGAGTCCAGATCAACTGGAACAACTGGTTGATTGTGTGATCGGTGGTTGCGGGTGATGATGCGTCCCAGAATGCCGCCGAGGATGAGGGCTGCTGCGATGAGCAGTAGTCCGCCGTTGTAGTTTCCGGTGCTGTCCTTGATGGAGCCGAGGATGGGTGGCAGGCCAAGTCCAGCGAATTGCGCCACGGTGTTGATGACGGCGATTGAGGCTGCTGCTGCAACGCCAACGATCTTCTCGGTGGTTACTGCCCAGAACACCGGGGTCAGAGCGAAGGTGAGGCCCACTGCAAGGATTAGCAAGATGTACGCCAGCAGGGCTGGGGTGTAGGGGGCAAGAGCCATGCACACTCCGGCTGCAATGAGGGGGAATGCGAGGTGCTTGGAACGTTCCCCGGTCCTGTCTGAGCTGCGGCCGTTGAAGTACATAAAAACGATAGCGGCCAGGAACGGTACCGCGGAAAGCACACCCACTAGGACGCTGCCTGAGTTGGGGACCATGCCCTTGAGGATCAACGGCATAAAGAGTGTGACGCCAATGGTGCAGAATGCTTGGAACAGCCACACCGCGGAGAGTCCCAGTACGGTGCGGTTTGCAATGGCTTTGTACCAAGGAACGTGGACCCCAATGGTGGCGGTGCCGCGTTCGGCGTCGAGCACTGCAACGAGGTCATCGGCTTCTGAATGGGACAGCCAGGGAGCCTTGTGCGGGTTGTCCCGCATTACAAAGAGGACTACGACGCCGAGGATCACCGCCGGGATACCTTCGATGAGGAACAGCCAGCGCCAGCCGCTGACGCCGAGGATTCCGTGCAGGTTCAAGATGGCGCCGCCCAGCGGGAGGCCAATGACTGAGGCGCCCACGGAGCCCATGTAGAAGAAGGACATTGCGCGGGCACGGTTGGCTTGCGGGAACCACTGCGAGAGGTAGTAGATGATGCCCGGCGCGAAGCCGGCTTCAGCTGCACCTAGAAGTAGGCGCAGGGTGTAGAGCTGCCACGGCGCCTGGACCAGACACATCAGTGAGCTGACCAGGCCCCAAGAGATCATAATGCGGGCAATCCAGATGCGTGGACCCACTTTGGTCATCAGCAGGTTGGAGGGCACTTCGAAGATCAGGTAGGTGATGTAGAAGACGGAGACACCAACGCCGTACATGGTGGCAGTCATTCCAAGATCGGCGTTCATCTGGAGGGCCGCGATGGAGATATTCGTTTTGTCCAGATTGGCGATGAAATAGCAGATGATCACCAGAGGGATGATCTTCAAATTTAGTTTGCGCAGAATAGACGGCGCGAGGGTTGCACTCATTAAGTCACCTCGTTGTGAGAAGTTGGAAAACGCATTTTGTGATGGGAAAGCGGTTAAAGCTGGGTCACCATTCCGCAAAGGAACCGTCAGCGTGACGCCATACGGGGTTGCGCCAGCGGTGGCCTTCTTTGGCCCGCTCCTTGACGTATTCCTCGTTGATGTCCACTCCTAGGCCCGGCCCGGAAGGGATCTTGACCATGCCCTCGGCGTAGTCAAAGACGCTGGGGTCTGTGACGTAGTCCAAGAGGTCGTTGGATTTGTTGTAGTGAATTCCTAGGCTTTGTTCTTGAATCACCGCGTTGTAGCTGACGGCGTCCACAGCAAGGCAGGCGGCCAAAGCGATAGGTCCCAGTGGGCAGTGAGGTGCCAGTGCGACGTCGTACGTTTCTGCCATTGCTGCGATCTTGCGGACTTCTGTGATCCCGCCGGCGTGTGAGAGATCGGGCTGGATGATGTCCACTACGCCTGACTCGAGAACGTGGCGGAAGTCCCACCGTGAGAAGAGGCGCTCGCCCAAAGCGATGGGAGTGGAGGATTCACGCAATACGTCAGCGATGCCGTCAACGTGTTCGGAGAGGACTGGTTCCTCTACGAACATCAGGTGATACGGCTCCAGCTCTTTGAGTAGTACGCGCGCCATGGGCCGGTGGACTCGTCCGTGGAAGTCCACACCGATGCCAATGTTTGGGCCAACAGCCTCGCGGATTTCGGAGACGTTATGGACCACTCGTTGAACTTTGTCCCAAGTGTCTACGTACTGAAGTTCTTCAGGGCCGTTCATCTTTACGGCGCTAAAACCACGGGCGACGGCGTCACGCGCTTGCGCTGCTGTCTCGCCGGGGCGGTCGCCGCCAATCCAGGAGTACACCTTGATGGAGTCGCGCAGTTTGCCGCCCAATAGTTCGTGCACGGGGACACCGAGTGCTTTGCCTTTGATGTCCCAGAGGGCTTGGTCTAGTCCTGCGAGGGCGGACATGTGTACGCCGCCGCCGCGGTAGAAGCCGGAACGGTACATCACTGTCCAGTGGTCTTCGATGTAGCGGGGGTCCTTGCCAATCAGGTAGTCGGCGAGTTCGTCCACGGCTGCTGCAACGGTGGCAGCGCGGCCTTCGAGTACTGGTTCGCCCCAGCCGATGACCCCGGTGTCTGTCTCAACTTTTACAAAGAGCCAGCGCGGCGGGACGGTGTAGGTGGTGATGGATTTGATCTTCATTGATAGCTCATCTTTCGGAAGGGCTGGGGGCTAGGCAGCCGTGTGTGTGGTCCAAACGGTGACCAGCGAAGCTGCACGTTCGGCAATCTCATCGATGGAACGCCCCGGTTTGTAGAGCCAGGAGCCCACGCCTGCCCCTGCGGCTCCTGCTTGCAGCCACGTGCCGAGTGTCTGGTCATCAACGCCACCCACGGGCAGTAGTTGTGTGCCAGCTGGAAGGACGGAAGACCATGCCTTCATGCCGGCGATCCCCACGGTTTCGGAGGGGAAGATCTTGAGGGCTGTGGCGCCAGCGCTGAGTGCGGCGAAAGCTTCGCTGGGTGTAGCCACGCCGGGGTAGCTGGCCAAGCCAGAGTCAACCGTGGCGGCGATGACCTCGGTATTGGCGTTGGGGGAGACGATGAGCTGGCCACCGGCGGCTGCAACGTCGGCTACCTGCGCGGGGGTGAGGACGGTTCCCGCGCCCACCTGAATGTCTTGGGGTAAGTCTTTGCGGAGTAGGCGGATGGACTCTAAGGGGTTGGGGGAGTTGAGGGGGACTTCTAGGGTGCGGAAGCCTGCCTCGTAGAGGGCACGGCCCACGGCGGGGGCTTCTTCGGGTGTGAGGCCGCGCAGAATGGCGATCAGGCCAGTGAGAGTGGAAGGCATTGTGATCCTTATGCGAGGTGAGCGGAGATGCTGGCGAAGTTGTTTGGCAAGAGGCCCCAGGCGCGGGCAATGGCGCGCAAACCGTCAAGGGCAGTGTCCTCGAGGAGCGGGACATGGACGCCCTGGGCTGCTAAAGCTCGCTGGTAGAGCTTGCCGAGGGGACCGTCCGCGCACAGCGCCAGAGGTACTCCGGAGTCAGGCCGGGTCCGGGGCAGCATGGCGGCTGTCTCGTCGCCAATGAGCAGGCCAGACAAATATGAGGGGATGCTGCTGGGCGCAATTTCGCCGGATAGGTACCGAGTGCGGGCGCTGAAGAGGCGGGCGGCGAACGGTTGGCCTGGATGAGTCAAGGAGTGCGTTACTCCGGAATCAAAAGCGCCGAAATCTGTTGTTGATGTGGTGCTCAGAGTCGTACCGGCGCTACGTGTGGGATCGCCCAAAATGGTGGCGTCCAAAAGCGCGGCATGAAGTTCACCCGTCATGGCCGTGGCAAAGTCGACGATCTTGCCTTTGGCTACTTGAAGCCACTTGGTGTGGGTGCCGGGAAGGATGAAGTTCGCTTCCGTGGGGTTTCCTAGGCGGGCCAGAGCTCCGAGGACTTGAGTCTCTTCACCGCGAATCACGTCCGAGGCGCCAGTTGCGTCCGGAGACGTTTTGAGGCCGGGGACGATCCTCACTGCGGGAGAGGTATTGAGAACGGCAGTCGGTTGTAAGGCCATGGCATCAGCTGGCAGAGGTAGGTCAAGGCGAGCGGCGGTTGTCCAGCCGCCGTCTGCGCCAACCATGCCGCAGGCCAGTGCGGGTACACCGGAGGCGCCTAGCTGTTCGGAAACTGCGGACAAAGTTTCGGCGAAGGCTTGCGCTGGTTCTTGCCCATTGGTGATGGCGCGCTCGCCTACTGCTCGGAGACCATCGCGTGAGGTGGTCACGGATAGAACGGTTCCGTCCTGGTCTAGTGACCAAGCGCGGAGCGAGGATGTGCCCCAGTCAAGGGCCACCAGCGCGGGCTGACCGGGAGATTCGAGGTGATGCATGCAATGAAATTAGGTGTCCTGTCCCACATTGTTCAACTAGTTCCCATATAGTGGGACGCATGGAATTGATGCCAAAGTCAGAGTCGACGCCCAAAGGCGCCCAAACGCTGCTGAACGGATTGTCGCTGATTCACCTTGTTGCTGGTGGCGCCAAGGAAGCTACTGAGTTGCAGCGGGTTACTGGTCTGCCGCGAAGTACGGTGCATCGGCTCTTGCAGGCTCTGAAAAGCGAAGGCTACTTACGGGACACCTCGGCAGGGTTGGCCCTTGGAGCAACGTTGATTGAGCTTGGATTTAGTGCGCTGGCCTCTAATCCGTTGGCGGCCGTGGCCACGCCGCATCTTGAATTATTGGCAGACCAAGCACTAGATACTGTGCATCTTGCCGTGAGGGATCATGGCTCGGTGCTGTATCTGGTGAAGATCCCGGGACAGCGAGGCGCTGAGATGCGCTCGCGGGTTGGCCTACGGATGCCGCTCACGCGTACCGGTATTGGCAAGGCGCTTTTGTTGGACGACGACGAAGGCGCGTGGGTGGAGCGCTGGCGCTCTGAGACTCCTGCGGATGAGACGGCTGCTTCGCCCGCAGCCCGCCAGGCCGGGGCTAAAGCCGAAGAGGACTTTGTTGCCCGGATGGCTCACTACCGCAACGGTGCTTACTCGTATGACATGGAGGAAAACGAGCCAGGCATCCGGTGCGTGGCTGCGCCCGTCCGTGACGGTTCCGGGTCCATTGTTGGGGCCATCAGCGTCTCGGCAACGGCGCCGTACATGCCAGCGAACAGAATGCGAGAACTCCTCAAACCTGTGCAGGGTACTGCGGCTGCGATTTCGAGGGAGATGGGGTTCCGGGCGGGGCGGTGAAGTTTCGTGCTCGGCCCAGTCCATATGGAATCGTTTTTGGGGTAATCAGGGGGAGCGTCATCGAGAGTGACGTCCTAGAGCTCCGTGTTGACGTGGATGGCGTCCAGCACGATGGCCGCCCAGAACGGGCAGTTGTGCAACAGCTCCGCGGGGGAGAGCGGTGCGCCGTCCACGTGATGGGTTTGGTGATACACCACAACACGTGAGGTGTCTAACGGATCCAGAAGTTGTGGGGTCATGGGTACGAGTCTCCACGGGTTTGGGTCAGACGTTACGGCGCCGGACGGTTGTTTTTCACCAGGCTCGGTTTCTTGCGGTGGCGCTGGCCTAACCGTCAAGGGATTGCGCCGCTCGGAGTGATGGGTCCTGGACCTAAGAGGTCTTGATTCGTGGGGTCGCCGTGAGGTTACTTTCGCCAGATTCTACTGATACGACGACGCTTCCTGTTCCCGCCCGGGTTCCAAAGCCGTTTAGGGGCCGGGCTCTGGGCGCGTTGATCGATTCTCAGATGACAGGTTGCCTCTTGAGGGCGCACCGTCAGTCGATCGTTGAGCAGATCTGCCTTACCTCCGGGTGCGCCAGAATTGTCTTCGGACGATCCGGCACCAATAGTAATCGAGATTATTTGGACTTGGGTCTCAGGAGAACCCAATTTTGTCAGACGTGAAGGATTGCCTGACACCGTGCTCAAGAATATTGAGAATGGCGGCCTTGGGTACCTCAAGCCGGCGACTAAACGGCTCAAATTGGGGACCCGGACCGCTTTAAACCTGGTGCGTTTCAAAAGGAAAGGATCACAAGTGGCGGATACGCTGGCGGCCGGCCTGAAATCGGGGTTACCGCGTATACACCGGCGGGGCATACCTGATATAAATAGCTCAACGTCAGCAAGTCAAACGCGCTATTAAGCACTCCAAACTACCTATAGGTCTCCCACCGGCGTAAAAGGGATTCTAAAAGGTTCTAGTACTTAGGTGCGCATTCTAACAAGCACCTCGTACTTGGGTTTGGCGTCAGGAACTGGGGGAACATGACGGTTTTTTTGAGTAGTGGTGCGTGGACTGACGACGAAATTGATCGTCTAATAGACAGCTATTTGGCGATGCTGTTGCGAGAGGTTAGCGGCGAGCCATTTGTAAAGCGTCGCTTCAACTTAGAGCTCCAAGAGCACGTCAGGCGTTCCCATGCAGCTATTGAGTTTAAATATGGAAACCTCAGTGCCGTACTTCGGGATCTGGGGCGTCGCTACATTAACGGCTATAAGCCGCGCGCGCATTATCAAGCATCCCTGCGTACTCTGGCCGAGAAACGGATCAACGAATTTCCCATGGCAATGACTCAGCATCAATCTGAAACCGGAACAGGTTTTCCCGAATTTTGGGCCCAAATACAGCAGTTATGGGATCGTTCGACGGGCGGTGGCGATGTAGCCGCCAAGCCGGAAGCCAGCGATGCCGATGAAGAAAAGCCGACAGCTCCAAGACCGCCGGGTGTTGATGAAGCATGCAACTGGTTCGGCGAAGGTATGTCGGCCGGCGGCTTGCCGCGGTTTCTGATGTTGGTCGGGGGGCCCGGCGCAGGAAAATCCCATGCTGCTAGTGCGCTGGTAAAAGGGCTTACGAAGGTTTCGCCGCCGGATGACGGTCTCGCGCACAGGCGCTACACGTACTCCACCGGCGCGAACCGGGTGACTCTCATAAATGATGCCACCATTCCTAGCGACGAACACGAGCGGCAGCCACTTTGTCACGAGATCGACGAAATCGTTCAGAACGCCGATCACCAGCTAATCGCATGTGTCAACCGGGGGATCCTCGTTGAGGAGGCGAACGCTATCGCTGGGAAGGATGCCGCCGAATTATCGGCCGGAGAGGCCATCCTGACGTGGCTAAACAGCGATCCTTCAGGCACTCAGCACGGACAATCATGGACGGTAGAATCCCAGCAGCGGCTGGACTACGTCATGAGCGGACTGCTGCTGGACGCCGGCAGCCCGAAGGCCCAGATTCTTGTAGTTTTTGTGGACGTATGTTCTCTTCTTGAACGACGTCCGGAAATGTTTTTTGAAGGTTCGACAGAGGGCGACCGTCTGGCTGCCGGAACCTACGAAATTTCTGACGTCGGTCAAAGATTAAGTTGGCAAGACGACGCCTGTCCTGCGGGTTCCTTGTTGGCTCAGGTTGTCAATGATCTGGGGGAACCTATCAATGTTCGTCACGAGGGGCAGGTTAATCCCATTCTTGCCAATGTTGAGTCGCTTAGGTCGGAACGAATCCGTGCCGGACTGTTGTCAGTCCTTCGTGGCGCCGAAATCGTAAACGGCAAGAGGTTCACCTATCGCGAAATCTGGGGTGCAACGGTACGTGCACTTGTCGGAGGCTTGCCCGAAATCGCGGATCGACAGTCCGTGGAGGAAATTTCTACTTCAACTCTGACGCCGGCCATGGACCCCGTGAAATCCTTCAAGGAGTTGCGTCAACTCGCTAATCAGCGGTTTAGCCAAGCGATATTCGGGGTCGAGTACTCGGACAGCGGCTCCAGTGATCCGCGCCGTAACCCAGTTACTCGACTCACCTCAGCGGTGGATCCTATGCGCGACGCTGTCCCGGGGATACTTTCAGCTGACGCCAGCACGGGATGGGCGACGTCCGTGACGGATTCATTTACCGGGCCCGCGGCGACGGGGTCCCCCTTGAAGAACCTGTTGGACAGAATCGATGAAGAAGATGCGTTTCGGGATGTAGTGACGACTTTCGACGAAGGAGTCGACGCCGCATTCTCGGCAGTTATGAACTTCGATGGCCTAAAAGATGCGGATAGATACTCGTTTATTCACTGGTACGGCGGTTACTTGGGGCGCCTTTATGCGGTAGCCAATGGCGTAATGGCGTTCCGACGCGACGTCAGCCTTTGGGCAGAGACCTGGTACTCCTCTCCCACCCTTCCCGACGACATTCGCGACGGTCTACGTACCCTGCTTCGGCCGAAACGGCGCCCGCAGGACAATGACTCCGCATCGTTGATTCCAATTCTTGACAGCCGGACGGACCCCGTGGTCGGTCAGCAGACCGAAGCCAAAATGGCGCTACGAACCGGGGATGTCGACATGAAGACGCTCACGGTTGGTGAGGACATTTTTCTGATCCTGAGCGAGCAGGGGGTGGAAATCGCTCGCATGCCGCTCGACTTCCAACTAGTTCGTGAAGCGACGGCCTGTGGCAGCGACCGCCCCGGTATGACGGAGCTGACTGAAAGTACATCTCCCCGTCTCGAGCGGTTTCGAGCCGCGCGGCTCGTTCCATCTCAATTGATAACGGCTGACTACAGGGTTGTTCATGGCGACCGCGATTTACTCTTGAACGTTGCGAAAGGCTAATATGTCGACCCAACCGATCATGGTTTTTGCCAGTGATATGTACTTGAAAATCAATCGACCGCAGTACGTTTCTGTGCCAGAAGGCTTTATCTCATCTCTGGCTTGGAAAGTATTCGAATGGAAGCCAGAACATGCGGGTAGTGAAAAACCGGTAGCGATGATGTTCCGAGCAAAAGGTCAGACCGGCACACAACACTTCGACTTATGGGAAACCGCTCCGAAAGGTGCTGCACTCGGCGACTTCGGAGTGTCACTCAAAGAAGCAGGGATCGGTCCCAGCGCAATAGATGCAACCACTCTCGCCATGTCAGTTGTCAACAGCGTCACGGGCATCAGAGCGGAGAAGAGCACGCATCAAGCCGCCAGTCCGTTAACGCCGGGCTTTGCGCTGTTGCAGGACATGCGTGGAATCCAGAAGTCGAAGAACCCTCCCGATTTGGCGGAGATTCTTGAATCTCTATATTCCTTCGGTGGAGGGGAAATTGAAAGTGGCGTGGCACGTAATTGGCTCCGAGCGGCTTCCATTCGGTGCGAAATTGATCCGCTTCTAGCTGCCATGGATTCGGCGGTATTCAAGAGTCTTTTGAACGACGATATTCAGTCGAAAACATTTGCAGATGGTGGCCTTGAGAATGTTTGTGGTTTGTATCCTTCGACTCCCTTTACTTGGTTTCGCCGATCCTGGGATTCGCTGACAAGTGATGTCTGGGTTGAAGCCCTGCCGGCTAGAGTTTGGGTCGACTGGGCTACTACGGTATTGCGTTTGGCGCTTGGCATGGGGTTCCTTTGGGAAGCTGCATGGTACGAAACGCTCGCGCGCAAACTTCTTTCGGGCCGGCCGTTCACTCAGCCGGAGGTGTTGAACGATGTGCCCCAGATCTTGCCGTGGAAGTCTTCCAGAGCGTCGATGTCGGTTCGCGATGTGGCTTCAGTGCTTGTCTGGAGGGTTCACAAAGGTGCTGGTGTCAGGAAACAAATCGATTCGTGGTTGAAGTCGAACTCATCGCCGAACATGAAATTCGATGATGCAGTCAAACAAATGCAAGGGGATAGTTCTCTGAGGAACGATCTCACCTCAGCTCTGGGGAGCCAAACCCGGCATGCACCAAACACCTGGGAAGCAATTAAGTACGCTTTGCAGACTCGGGACATCGCCGGCCCGTTCGCAGACTACTACGGGTTATTGCGTTCGACCGGAAGGTTCCTGACTGTCAACCCCGGCACGGAGTGGGTGGCAGTCGTGGCTAGCTTGGCCTGTAAGGAACCTCGAGGTACCACGCATGTGGGCGCTCTAATGGATGATTTGTCCGAGCTCGGGCTAAATCCGGAACTCGCGGATGTCGTGACACTCCTTGAGAGTGCCGGTCTGGCTCGCGGCAGCGCAGACGCTGATTTGGGCGTCCAGATCAAATCGGCATTCTGAAATTGAAAGGCAAATAATGTTTGGATCAGTGCTTGGACGTTGTCTGTCCGGGTTGGAAGGCTTGAACGCCGTATACCTTCCGGCCGGAGTCCACGAGAATATAGCCCAATCAATGGTCCGCCGGGCCAATGAGCTGCGTCCCGGCATTCATGATCATGCCATCCTGATTACGCCCAATGGCAACGAAGTCGGCATTTCGTCCAGCGAGGCGCTGAAGTATAGGCAAGGCAACCGATTAGCTGTGGTGACGGGTCGACACTCAGATTTGGGTTCGTTCAATCAGTCATTTCATGAGATTGTCGGGCTTAATTATCCTGAAGACGCTCGTGGCGAAGCAAGCTTAGAATCCTTTTCTGAGGTGGCTATCGACGAAGTAGTTTCCGCCGCTGAAGTCACCGCCGATGGTTTCTTTAACAGTGGCAAAGCGGCTGAATTGCTGCATGAATGTTTGCTAATTCTCATTGACGTCCACCGCGACTTGCATCAAGGAACAGAGAGCTGGAACGTTTATTGGTTCAGGCATGTCGATAAAGGCTTGCGGCACTTGGTGGAACAGTTGAAATTGGCCGAGGCGCTGTCTCTGGACGAATTTTTTCGAGACTATATTTATGCCTGCTTTGGACTCCCTCGTCCGCCGCAGAATGACGCCGAAAAATTTTCACCCTCCCAGGTAGTCGAAGCCTTTCAGACGAACTGGTCCGACTCTGCCACGATTTCGACTACCGTGAAAATGCTAGAGCACCATCCAGACGCTGGCGGGCGTCCTCATCCACTAGCGCAGGTTGACTGGATGAACTTTGATCAGGTTCTAGCTTCGACCGATAACTATTGTCTTGCGTTTGTTGACTACGACACCAACTCCCCTGGTTTCATGTCCGGACTTCGTCATCTGACTTACGATCAGTTTGTCAGCCCCCTGCAGAAGGAGGAGCAGACGACCCTGCTGCCCACCGACGCGACGGGTCGGCCGCTCGAGGTGTCTGCGGACCCAAAATCCAGATCCCCGAGATTAGCTCTTTCAACGCTGGATTCGGATCAGAGAGTGATGAAGTCTGAGCTGCTCCGGATTCGTATCCCGGTCCTCAGAAAATTGACTGCCCGGGAAGTCGACAGCTCTCAGGTCAATTTGAAATCTACTACGCCGAAAGTAACTTGGGAAGGCTCGATATCCCTAGACAGTAACGGCGTCTTGTGGGCCATTGGCTCGGTAGCACGGACGCTGCGGAAGGCCCCTTGGAAGGCCGATCCTCTGGTGACAAAACTGGGCATCTTTGTTCCGAAGGGGGATGCGCTCGAGGGCGTCATCAGTCCCGATGCCTCCACGGAGGTTTATCAAATCGTTCCCAGCGGTTCAGGCATGTGGGCATTTGCAGTAAAGCCGTCGGGGGTCCTAGGACGGGCTCGCTACTGGGGGGCAAGTTTTCTTCCGCCGGATTCTGACTCATCGCTGACAAACACGACTGCGGTGACGCTCGACGCGTCGTCCCACCGAGTACTTTATGTCATCTGGACGGACGATTCCGAACTCGTGCCCAGTTACGAAGGGATCGAATTCGAGTCGCTGAACGGCCGTACTGGGTTGTTTGTGCTTGAAACGGTGGCAACCAACATTGGAATAATTGAGATAGGTGAGTCCAAATACGAATGCAGGTCGTCTGTAAGCAACAAGGCTAGTCACTCTCCGGTCGTGGCAGCAATTTCAAAAATGCGCGCCACTATAGATCCCCTGGACAAGGAAGCTCTTGCGTCTGTCCGCGGCATCTACGAGGAGTACGCGGTTAGGAATCTTGCAGAGGCCTCCTGGCTAGATGCTTTGGGGCACGTTGTAGTACCTGAGGACCGTGATTTCGATTTATTGCCCAGTGGAGCTCCCTCGCACGGAAGCGTCATCATGTCGGATGATCTTCGCGGCATTTGGGATACAGTATCGGACTACGAGGTTCCCGAAGAGCTCAGCCAGTCGCCCGAAGCCAAAGAATTTCGTGACGCCTTCGCAAATCTTGACGTGCCGAAATTGACTGAGCTGAGAGGAACCGGCAGCGAGGACGCACGGAGCCTTCCGTCCAAGACGTCCTGGCGGGCGCTTTGGGGTGGACAGCGCAGTGGGCTGGAACGATATTTGCGTGCTTACTCGGAACTCATAAGGTTGGCGCGCAAGATTGCTGACCCTGCCGGCCTTTTTTGGGCGACCTATCCAATGAGCATTAGCGTTTGGGAAACACAATCTACGGCGGAGTGCTCGGCCGTGCTGCTTAGCCCCCTCCACCCAATTCGGCTGGCGTGGCTAGCCGGTGTTGAATCAGTATTGTGGGACTCTTTGCTGGCTCAAAGCTTGGCAGGCACGATTGAAGGCTGGAACTTGCCGCTATTCGGCCCGCGTGAGGCCGAAGGTGGCCGCCTTATTGCGGTGCCCGTAGATCTAGGGCAGGATCAGGTGTTCATGGGATGGTCGGTGCTCGTAAAGGCATCGACCGAAAATCCACGGCCATTGAAGGCTCCTGAGCGGGCCGGCAAACTTGCAGTGCCTGGTACAGCCGCGAGTGGCCTCAATGCCACGGCAGTTTCCGCAGCCCTTCGTAGTTTCCGCCACATGAATCCACAAATTTCAACGTTGACAATTGATCTGGCCGCCGTTGCTGCTACTAATCGGCTTCCGGAAGTTGATGAAGCGGTGCTGTCCGCAGTCGAATCGTGGACTGTGAAGGCCAAATATCCGTTAATTGGTGGGGCGAGGATTTTCGACTCAATAAACCGTAGTGGAGAGCCTCCTCAGGAAAGGCTGTCTCGAATGGTCCGCGCATCGGCCACTACGCCTTTGACCTGGATGCGTTACTTTGCGGATTCGGGTGCACTGAAGAAGTGCAATATTCGTATTTTGCAGGACGCCGGTGTTCGTGTATCGGTGAAAGCGGATCGTGGGTCCTCACGGCTTGGCGTAATGGGACCGGTTCCCCTCAGAAGATTTGAGGCGGGTATTCGTTCGTCAGGGCGGAAGAACGAGAGCGTCTCGTCACCAACTTTCCGCGAGGATCAAGGGTGGGAGCCGTTCTCCGCCGCGCTGCGAGAGTGCGAAGGTGGACCAACGCCGGCGACGATTACCACGAAGCTTTTTCAAGCGAATTTGGTAAGTGATACGGCTGACTGGACCGTATCAGGTGAGGCGCTGATGAATCCTAGCGCCATGGCTGCAATCGTCCATGACGCCAGCGGGGGACAACAAATGCTATGGGAATGGCGTCCTCCATTTCTGGACAAAGCAGCCGGAATACCAGCACTCGAACGACGTCCGTTTGTTTCGATTGCTCGCGTGCCACACGGTTTCCGCAAGCAGATCGGTGCCCTCTTAGAGAGGGCCACAGGGAAGGATACGGACGATGAGGCCGTCGACCGCCTGCTAGGAACGCTCGGCTCTCGAGGTGTCGGTCTTTCATCCATGTTGTCCATGGGCGGTACCCATGCTGCGGGAGCTCTGGGGTTCTATCTTGTATTTGCCCTAATGGAACATTGTCAGGCCGAAGGTACCTACGTTCTGCCCATCGATGCTTGCGACTCGTTCCTGCGCGCGTTAGCTGATGGGGCAGACCACGCAGAACTTACTCAAAGAGCGGATCTATTGATTGTCCGTGTCGATGACGGACGCGTCACTTTGGCGCCAATCGAAATCAAATTTTATGGTTTGGGTGCCGAACTAGCTTACGGTTCGCTCCCCGTAGAAGGAGACGCGGCTCTAAAGGATCCACTTGGTCAGATCAATTCCACTCAGCGCTTGCTGAAGAACATCGCTGAAGTTTGGGATGATCTTCAAAGTCCCGAGCGGGAGTCGGATCGCGCTCTTTGGGCGAATGGCTTCACGGCATTGATCGAAGCTGCAGTCAAGTTACAACCTAGGACAGCTCGCGAGCCGGAAGTGCTCGCCAGATCGTTAGCGAAGCTGGTAAACGGTGACATGAAACTCAACATCGGCCGCCCAATCATCGCGTATTTCAAGCACGACGCGTTCACGGCTACTGGGGCTCCGTATCATGTCTGGTCTGGCAATGTGGGCATGGACCATCAGGTGCCTGAATTCTCGCTCGTGTCTGCGAATGCTGCGACGGCATTCGATAGTGCGCTAAGTGCCGAAAGCAAACTGGTCGTCGAGTGGCGCGGCATCGTTGAGCAGTCTCTTTCTCGCCCAGCGAGTTGCCCTGGCGGCGAGGATTTCGGTGACGGCCGAGATTCAAAAAACTCGGCGGCGGTCACAGCTCAGCAGGCAGAATCCAATAAATCCGAAAATGGCGAAGGCGGAGAAAACGTGGACAAGGCGACTCACCATGGCCTGGACGCGACAGGCGTCGCTTCACCCAATCAAGTGAACCCCAGACCTTCGCTGACTGACATTGCCTGGCCGGCGGTTCCAAACGCTGTGCCCAGTCTTGAGCGGGCGAGAGGCCGCCGTGCGAAACCCGTTGAAGGACACCCGGGCCGCGAACGCGCGCCGTTCACCGGCGGCGTAGTCGGGGAAGGCGTCAGGTTCCCAGTAGGGCGTCTGCTTGGTGCAACCTCCGAATCGTTTGCTGACTTTTGGCCGAGCAACACCGACCTGAACCAGATGAACGTCGGAATCGTTGGGGATCTGGGCACGGGAAAGACCCAGCTCATGAAGGCGTTGGTGTTGCAGCTACGGCGAGGCGCGGAGCGGGCTCAAGAAACGCCGTTGTCGATGTTGATTTTGGACTACAAACGAGACTTTCAGGAGCGGGACTTCTTGGACGCCGTTGGCGGAACTGTCCTCAATATCAACAACATTCCGCTCAACTTTTTCCAGCTCCGCCAAGGATATTCGCCGATGGCTGCGAATCAGCGGGCGAACGAGTTTATTGATGTTTTGGATAAAATCTACGGCGGAATTGGTCCAGTCCAGAAAGATCGTCTTTCTATGACCATCACCGATCTGTACCGTGAAAATCAGGCCACCCCTCCTACATTGGGACGAATTCTCGAGCGGTACAGCGAGGATCAGAGAGTAGATGCGGTCACCTCCATTATTCGGAAATTTGTTAGCTCTGAAATCTTCAGTGAGTCGCCGGAGAGCTTTCAATCATTCTCGACCCTCATGAATAACCGCGTACTTGTTCTTCCGCTGAACGAGTTCGGTACCGATGATGATGGAAAGAATGCTCTCGTCGTCATGTTCCTGAATATGTACTACGACTACATGCTGAGCGCCAATAAGTGGCCATACGTTGGTGAGAAGCCGCAGTTGCGAAGGTTGAACTCATTCCTGCTGGTCGACGAGGCAGTAAATATTATGAAGTATAAATTTCCTGTGCTCATGAACTTGCTGCTGCAAGGGAGAGAGTTTGGATTCGGTGTGATGCTTGCATCACAGTATCTGTCGCACTTCAAAAAAGATCAAGAAAACTACGGCGAGCCACTTTTGACTTGGTTCATCCATAAGGTCAAGACAGCGAGCCCAAGGGAGCTGACTCAGCTTGGGCTGGGAGACGCGGCCCCAGCGGTCGCGCAAACAGTGACGCATTTGGACAAACATCAGGCTCTTTACAGCTCGCTGGGATTCCGCGGAAAATTTATCGAGGACATCCCCTTCTTCCGCTTGCTGGCGGAAGAAGAGTAGCTTCCTGATCACTTTGGGCGGTTTGTAGCGTGCCGGCTCTGGTGCCCGCGCGAATGCGGGACAATGGACAGGATATGAAATACGTTGATCTCTTCGCCGGATGCGGCGGTCTGTCTCTGGGCATCGAAAATGCCGGTGGGCAGCTTGTTGCTGCCGTAGAAAAGTCGGACATGGCTGCTCGGACCTTCTATCATAACTCCGTAGGTGACATGTCGGACTTGAGCGAGTGGGAGGACTACATTCGACGTCCTCTCAGCGTCCAGATGCGCGGAAAAGTGATTGTCAGCGAGCTCGCAAAAGTGTTGGCTGACGATGAAGTGATGTCATCACTGGCGGGCGACAGCCTTGACCTCGTAGTAGGCGGTCCGCCCTGTCAAGGTTTTTCGCTGGCTGGGCGAAGAAATCACGACGATATTCGAAACCGTCTCGCTTGGGAGTACCTAGATTTCGTTGCCGCTACGAGGCCAAAGGCCGTCGTAATCGAGAACGTGGTTGGCATGAGCCGGAAATTCGAGTCGCAAAGTGAGTCGTCTTTCGCCCAGTTGCGCCGGGCCCTTGCACAGACTGGCCCCGGCTACGTCGTCCAGGCCGTCCTGGTCAATGCGATGCACTATGGAGCTCCACAGCATCGGCCGAGACTAATGTTGATTGCGCTACGGCAAGACGTCGCCGACTTGCTTGGTATTCAGGTTGGCGCTGATATTTGGAAGTCAACTTTTACTGATTCCATAGTTGACAAACCCAGCCTTGCGCCGATGCCAGTCATTGCCAACGGTTGTGCCTTTTCCGTCGGAGACGCTGTTGCGGATCTCTTCGAGTCACCCCATAAGCTTCCGACCAGAAATGCTGTTTATCGAGAGCGCCTCGGTGAGTTAGCCCGCAACGTCGCCTCTAGCCGGTCTCAGTCGAAGCCAAACAACCATACTTTTCGCACGCACACTGCACGCGTTGTCTCCCGTTTCTCGCTTTACCGTGCGCTGGCTGAGGCAGGAGCAGATGCACAGCTGCCTAATAGGCTGGCCGGGCTAAATCTGAACACGGCTACAGCGCTGGCCACCGAACTTTTGACCGGGCGCATGGAATTTCCAATTACGTTGCAGGTCGGATCCGGCCCCCACGATTTCCGAACCTTCGCCAAACTGGATGAATTTGCTGAATTCGCTGCCTCACTGGCAACGAAAAAACATAGTCAAAAGGTGCTGAGTTGGGTTCAACCGGCGAGGACCGTGGTGACCCTTCCTGATGACTACGTGCATCCTTTGAGCTCCAGAATATTCACAGTGAGGGAACTTGCACGATTTCAGGGCTTCCCGGATGACTTTGAGTTTCTCGGGAAGGAGACTACGGGCTCGGCCAGACGAAAGTTCGAGGTGCCGCAATACACCCAGGTCGGCAACGCTGTTTCTCCGTGGCTTTCTCTCGCAGTGGGGCGCTTGATACAACCCCTGATCGAGGAGTTCAACGATCGGGTTGCCGCAATTGCTCCGCAAGAAATGCAATTAGCTGCGAATTGAGTTGCTGTTGTATCTCTGGCCATACTGGGAGGTACCAACCGTTTAAGGCTTGATGGACGGTTCTTGGATCCTGACCAGTCGCCTTAGAGACCGAGCGACCTCATGGTCGATCTGTCAGGCAAGGTCGTTGACGGCATCTCCTGAGAAGAATTGGTAGGCATTGGAGCCTCAGATAATTCCACCTAGCGTGCGCCGCGGAGGGGATCGAGGGCAGAATCGACGCTGCTGCCCTCGGCTGCTTTCCGTACATCCTCGCTGTCCAGTCCGTAACGGAAAGCTTTCAGCGGGGCGGCCACTGCATCGTCCTTGATCTGCTCCATGGTTGCCCGCTCGATTTGGCGGATACGCTCGCGGGTGACCCCGAAGACTTTCCCGATTTCATCTAGGGTCTTACCCTCTCCGTCCGTGAATCCAAACCGCATGGCAATAACCGAGGCTTCGCGTTCCGTCAAGGTGTCTAGCAATGCATAAATCGCGTCGGTCATCTGACGGTTTGCAATTTCCTCGAATGCATCCAACGCATCGGGATCGACCATTTGTTCGCGCATCGGCTCGGAACCGCCACGTCCGTTGGAGACGAGCAAGTCCAAAGACAAAATCGGCTTGTCCAGGCGCAGCAGGTAGTTGACTTTGTCAATTGGAATCCCAGTTTCTTTACTCAAATACGCGACGTCGACGGTTGTTCCGTCAGACAGACATTTTCTCTGGGCAGCCAAAACTTTCATGAGCTGTTCGACGACATGCACTGGAAGCCGGATCAGCCGCCCCTGGTCCGCAAGAGCCCGGGTTATAGACTGACGAATCCACCACGTTGCATAAGTAGAAAATTTGTGACCTTGTTTGAAATCAAATTTGCAGACCGCTCTGTGGAGACCTAAATTTCCCTCTTGAATAAGATCAAGAAGTTCAAGGCCGCGGTGGGCATAACGCTTGGCTATGGATACCACTAGACGCAAGTTGGCGGCCATAAGAGCCTCTGCAGCGCGTTCGCCGAGGAGAACGATCGTACGGAGCTCTCGAGACTCTTTTCGGCTGCGGGGAATGTCCTTTTGCAGCAGATACGCCCCAAAGACGCCGGCTTCTATTTCTTGCGCGAGTCTAACTTCTTGCTCAGCGGACAACAGAGGGACGCGACCAATTCGGCGAAGGTAGTCTTTGACCGGATCGTCGGTGAGCCCGTCGACTCCTGAAAGCTCTTCAACCAAGAGGTCCGTTCCCAAATCAAATGATTCTGGAGCCGGTATTGCCTCGACTTCCTGGATCACTTGCGGTTCCGGGACTGGTTGGGCTGCTTTCACAGTTGAGGTATCAGGCTGTGGGCTGATTACTATTGTTTCCGGACGGAGAAACTCGATCAGACGGTCTTGCTCTGTAGCGATGTCGAAGAAGTCCACGTTCCGAGCAAATGGCAGTACTTTCCCGAGGAATTCTTCTCCTTGGACATCGGGATCTTCTACTGTTCCCTTTGAATAGAGAACGGCCAAGCGGCCGACTCGGCTGTCGTTCTTTTTACGGATGACTCGGCCTAACCGTTGGACCATCTGACGCTGGCTACGGCTGGCGGCCACGATCACACCGAAGTCCGCCGCCGGAACATCAATACCTTCATCGAGCAATCGTGGAGCCGCAAGGATCTGCGAGGCTCCGCTGCGGAACTGGTCCATACCTTGGCGCCGCTCATCCCGGTCCATGCCGCTATATAGTGCGCAGGCCGTCGTACCCAAGGAAGTGAACAGATCTTGGGCACGACGTGCTGAGTCCTTCGTCTGAGTAAATATCAGGGTTCCGTGGGAGCCATCGACAATTTCCTGAAGGGCGGCCAGCGCAAGATACTTCGTCTTTGCTTCAGCCAACAAATTCAGGCGAGAGGCCATGGAACGCATCTACTTGCGGGCGATAGCGGCTTCCCTGCTGGGAGAATCCGATGCGGCAAGTTTGGCGGCCGCAACGATGAACTTGTGAAACGGTCGACGCGAGATTCCCGCGTATGTTTCCAGGTTGCGGGCCGATTCCTGCATCGTCTGTGAGAGGTCGTCGTAGTCGGTTTGTTCTTTAGGAGTGAGATCAACTCCGACCAAAGCAATATCAAAGGGGGCGATAACTTCGTCTCGGAGAGCGCGGTCGTACCAGAGCTTGTAGACAACGCCACCAAAGTACGGTGCAAGTTGAGTTTCGTGTTCGCCATCGGTTCGTTCAAACGTTGCCGTCAAACCTAAGCGCCAGGCATAGCCTTCTTGCAGTGCGCCTGTAAACATCGGGGCTGCGTATCGGTGACACTCATCAGCAATGATTAGTCCAGCTTGATGGGAGCGGAGGGTTTCACGATTTGATGCCGAATGAACGATGGCTACTAGTATTTCCACGTTCTCGAACGAATCCGTGCGACCGTCTCCGAGCCCGCCGCGTCGCGCTTGGGGTAAGTCACGTCGCAGCGAGTCCAACCACTGACGCTGGAGTTCCGCAGTGGGTACCAGAATCAAAACCTTGATTCCTTGCCGGACGGCTTCGAACGCAGCTGCGATTCCAACTCGCGTTTTACCCGAGCCCGTTACCGCTTCAACAACACCACGGCGTGCGTTGGAATGCCATGCCTTGAGGGCTTCTTGCTGCCAACGATACAAAAATGCGTAGTCGTAAGACGTCGGAACGGAATGAGACGTATCTTCGACGACTAACGGCGTAAGTGACGCTGTTGGGCCTGATTCTGCGTCGAGCAGTTCTGGCAATTCTTCCCCCTGATTGAACTGTGTTGAATCTAGTAGTTGAAGACTATGCGAGGCCACTGACAATTTACATAGGCCACAACGCGAGGGAATCTTCCGCGTCACGTTTGTGGGTTCGTCGGTAGCTCGAACGGCTACTCGGCGGGCGTTGGGTCCCAGGGCTGCATCCGCGAGAGCGCGTGCTTCAGTTCGCGACCGCCTGCCTCTTCAATGAGTCCTGAATCGCCGACTACTACCAACAAGCTCCGTGCCCGCGAAAGCCCCACGTAGAGTTGCTCGGCTGCTCGGTCCATGTTTTTGAATCCGTTGACGCAGAGCACCACTACGGATCGTTCTAGGCCCTTGAACCCTAGGACGTGGCCGTAGAACTCATCCTCGCCGGCGTGGAACTCCCGCCAGTACTCGTCGGTGGCATCGCGTTCGAAGAATTCTTGATGTACGGGGTGCCTGTTTTTGGTGGTTAGCAGTGCGATCTGGTTGTTGGCCCAACCTTCTTCGATGAGCGCGTCCACGCAATCTGCGGCCAAATCTAGGGCATCTTCTGTGGAACATTCCACCCGTCGGACGGGCAGTCCGGTGCTGCCACGGAACGTGAAATTCTCGCCAGCAAAACCCTTGAATGTGTCGGCGATCTTGCGAGTATTTCGCAAGTTTTCGTTAATGTGGATCGGCGTAAAGGTGGCCGTGGGCCCATAGGTGAGATCCGCCGTCGTACCGTTCCACCTGCGGTAGACGTCCTGGTGGTCATCCATAAACGCGTACACCTCGCCGTCTGTGGGGTCCTTGGTGCAGGCCAGCAACGCTTCCCACCACAGTGGAGCGAAGTCTTGCGCTTCATCAACAACCACGGCGTCCAGCCGCTCGTGCGGCTCGAGGCCAGCTGCCAGTTCTTTCAAGAGTCGAGGCATTTCGACGTCGAAATAGTCCTGGCCGGTGCCGTCCGGGACCCCAAGGCCGCGGACGTATTCGTGAAATTCTCCCGTGAATACTGGCTTGGCTTGCCGCCATGTGGACACTTGATCCTGCAGATACTGGCCCAGCCCTTTGTTGTAGCAGAACAGTCCTACTCGTTTGCCCTGCTTACTCAGTATTTTGGCCTTCTCGACCGCTAGCCATGTCTTTCCGCTGCCCGCGCCGCCGGTGAACCGAACGCGGGGGAGGGAACGAGTGGCTTGGAGTAGTACCGACTGGCGATCGGTGAGGTGGTCCTGGGCGGCTTCGTCTTCTTGTGCGGTTGTTGACGGAGTAGCAGTGGATTCAAAGGTGCCTCCGAGCTTGGCGACAATCCGTTCCAAGAATGCTGGGGCCAGGGCCGTGGCTCCGCCGCCCTCAGTTTCGATAGCGTGCCGGACTAGATCAGCCGGGGATCTGGAGTCTGTTTGGTCGAGGATGAGCTGGCGCGGACAACCAGACATGGTCCAGGCAGCAGGCACGTTCGTGTACGGGAAGCTGACCAGATATGCGGCACGGCTACTGATTCGTGTCCCAAGCTGGGGTTCCAACCAGGTCTTGAGCGCATGGAGTGAACTTTGCGACTGTGCCACTGGGCTCTTGATCGGGTGCCTGCCGGTCCTATCAGACTGGTACCACTGCCCGTCCGCGATGCTGACTTGGCCGCCTTTGACCTCAATTGCGGCGATTCCAACCCCTGGCCAAAGAACCAGCAAATCGATCTCGTGTTCGCTGCGCCCATTGCGGACCTGGACGGAATGGGCAAGAACTGCGTCATCTGGCAGAGAGCGCTTGAGAGCTTCCCAAACCACCTTCTCCGCAAGCTGTCCGTCACCGAACTCCGGATTCTCCGGTATGCACCTCATTGCCGCCCCCTATCCATGTGAATAGTCAACGAGTCCTCGGGCTCTAGGTTGTTGTCCTTGAGGTAGTTAATCGCTCGCTCGATGATCGCGATTTTTTTCTTGATTTCCTTCAACATCGGCGAGGACGCATCCGAAAATTCGTCTGCTCGTTCATACTCGCGGCGAACATCAAGTTCCATGGTCGTGAGCTGATTCCACACGGAATCGTCTTGACTGAGCCCTTGGAGTTTACGGAGAACGACTGCCGCTAGCTGTCGCACGACTACGGCTTCAACCGTTTCCGCAGAAGTGCTGTTGCTCGCTAGTCCGAAAGCGACTCCGCCCCCGCCAGCACTCATGAGCGTTCCAGCGGTTAGGAGTCCGCCCACCATTCCGCCGGGCCCGAAACTAGCTAGTGCGCTGGTGATTAGAGCTGCGCCGGCCAAGCCAGGGGCGGCGGCCAGTGCCAGCCCTCCAGTTGCCAACACGATCGCTGTGGCGCCAGCGCCCAGCGCCCCCCACTTAATCCACCCTAGGTTGGGTCCGCTAAGTGCGGTGTTCGCCGTGTTAGCCGCCGTGAATACGTCGCGACCAAACTGTATGCCGAACCCCATCTCGGCTGAAAGCTCCTCCATGGCTTGTTGCTTGGCTGACTTAGAAACGGTGATCTCGAACGGATGGATTACATTTTCAGTTCCAAGGACCGTAAATAGGACAACGGCCATGTCTTTGGGGACCCCGGAGATGCGCTGAGGAATTGGCGCAGGAGTCTTCAAATCGGAGAAATCAAAGGAAAGCTGCGCGACAGCCGCTGGCAAAAGACGCTTTTCGTTGGCAATTCGTTCCTGCAGTGCGACTACGCTTAGCGCCTGAACCGTGCGAAGTGCACCTGAGTATCTTTCGCCCAGGTCGCCAGTCAGAGACTGTGCGACCAGGTGGGCAAAGCGGAGGGCGACCACTGCATAGATTTCCGCCGGATCAAGGGGGATGTCGAAACCCGTAGCTGTGGTAGCAACTTCTTTGCCTTTGGACCCGAATAGGGCGTATCCGACCGCATCGGCGACTGCTGGTTGCGCTAGGTACTCAGTTGCGGAGTGTGCTTGATGGAGTATTTTCTTGGTTGGAATCAGCAGATCCACCATCCACGGGAATGCTGATGAGACGCCACGACGCCCTGCAACGGGATCAGCCGGGTTCCAGAAGTTAACCCACCAACCTAGATTACTGGGAGGCTCTGCGAGGACATCTTGGAGGTTGTCGACGTGAAAGCGTTTGGTCGCAAGCGGGCTACCAATTGTCACCAACCCGGTGACATGCAGTTGTGGAGGTAATCTGCGAAGCAAATCTACCGCAATGACGGAACCGAGGCTGTGTCCAACAATCACAAGTCTTCCTTCGCGGGGCAGCATCCTGAGGATTCGATTGAGAACTTGCGCACGGATATGCGGCACGTGCAGGTAGTTTTGCGCAGCCTTGAAAGAAGGCAGGTCAACGGAGGCACTGATTGCTGCTGGCAAGCCCGGTATGCCTGAACCGCGTTCGTGGCCTCCGAACCGAAGTTCGGCTGCCCTCATGCGGTTTTCAAAGCGGCGCCGATTGGTCTTGGCTTCGTCACGAGTCGGTACCTTAATAGTTAGACATGGGACGGCTTCTCGATCGTCGCTGCCCACGAGAGCGTGCGCGAACTTTGGGGCGATGACCCGCACTTCGTCCAGATTGGGGTAGCCTGCTTCGGTCAACGCAGCGTCGAAAACGGGGCGCCAGTTGTTGTCTGGATCGCCATCGCCAACACCGTGCAAGAACAAGAGCACCGGCGCGTCCGCGGGCAATGGCTCTGCATGATTGTCCGCAGCTTCTTCGGCCCCTACTCCAGACGCATCGTGCTCAATGAAGTTGGACTCATCATTTTTGCCCCCCGGCACGGATGTGGATGTCATAGGTGTATTCATATCAGCTACTTCAGACATTTACGTTAATGGCTCGAATCCAACCAAACTGATCGGAACTTCACGGTTGTTGGGGGCACTCGCTAGGCGAGAAGCGTGGTTGTAGAAGCGCTCTTTGTGGAATGGCTGGCGGACGCGATGGCTGTGCTCGGCGTCCATTCTGGAAAATCCAGCTGCAGGAACTTTTGAAGATGCCCAGCTTCTCGCGCACGTTGCCTGCCTCTCACCTCAGGTATTCTGCAGGCGAGACTCACGTTATGTTCATTTTGGGCGAGGTTAATCGAGGGATATCGAGCCAGCATGACTACTGTGGTCCACGACGTATCGGGACACTTTTGTGGTGTCCCGATACGTCACAGTCCAGCAAAAGGGCGGGCGGTAATAGACATCGCGTATCCGGTTATCAGTGGTGGGCGCCCAGAACTACGTGCGCGATCAACATGTCCAACCGCCTGATGTCTGTCTTCTTGCCGACGCGAATCTTGATGTGGCCGGCACGGGTCCAGAGTTCTAGTTCAGCGTCAAAATCAAACGTCCCGGCGTTTTCGGAGGACCACATGTTGATGGCGGAGTACGGCAGAGAATAAACCTCTACCTTTTTCCCTGTCATCCCCTGAGCGTCACGGACTATCAGCCGTTTCGTCGTAAAGATGGCACTATCGCGAAACGTCTTATACGCGGCCACTGGTTCTTCTCCCGGGACTAGGAGCTCGGCCACATCGTTCGGAATGGGGCACTCGGAAACGAACATCCAAGTTGCAATTACAGAGGCTTCCATGGCCTGCCCTTACTTCGTCACGTGAACCACGACTGCGCGGTCCGTCAACTGCTCAACCCCGGGGTTGTCGATAGACGTTACGGTCCAGTTGCTGTACAGCAGAGGGGTCTTTCCGGTGTCCGAATTCATCACAATATTCGTGAATCCGAGTGCTTCGAGATCCTCCCGCAAGGCTTCAGCATTCTTTCCCACAACGTCGGCTGGAATTACTGCTTTTGTTACCGCCGCAGCGGTCGGCGTCGGGACTTCAGCCAGAGCGACTGGTCCGACTTCCGGAGTAGCCGTAATGGTCACCGTCGCCGTTTCTGTCACCATGGCGGTCACGGTCTCAGTTACCGTTGGGGCAGCTTGTGGTGTGCCAGCGCAACCTGCGAGCGTAAGGACTGCCATGGCCCCAGCGATCACGATCTTTTTCAATTTTCCCCGATTCAGTTGTTGCGGCCGGAAAGGCCACGATGCGAGTAACGGGGAAAGTGTAACCTTCAAGTTTATTGGCGACTCATTGTGACGGTGGCCCCCTCTTACGTGTCGCCGTGGGGCTACCACCACGCCGGTCGAAGTCGTTCATTTCTTTGGTACGTGCTCGACTTCTTTCGTTGTCAGACCCTCCCCGTAGCATCCGATGCACGGACTCAATTGCCCGTGACGCGCGGCTGGAACTCAAGCCAAGCGCCCATCTTCGCACCGCCGTTGTGCATCTCATCGCGCAACGGAAAGTTGTCCTTAGAAAGGGACTTCCATGACTCAGTCTCCAAACACCAGCCCGTTCCCGGCCGCGCCGGGCCACGCACCCACGCCGCAGGGAATGCAGCAGCCGGTTCAGCCCAACGGTCCGTCCAAGCTCAAAAAGGCCAAAAACGTTATTGGCCTGATCGCACTCATCACCGGTGTGCTCGGTTTTATCTTCGCTTGCATCCCCGGCGCGCTGATTCTCGGCTGGATCCTCTTGCCGATCGCATTCATCTTGGCCCTGGTTTCGCTGTTCCAGAAGGGCAAATCAAAGTGGATGGGGGTGACCGCGCTCATTCTCTCCATCGTGGGAACCATCGTTGGAGTTGTTGTCTTTATGTCTGTTGTGTCGGACTCCTTTGACCAGGCCACCGGTAAAGGGCAGACGAAGGTCGTTGAACCGGCCGCACTGGCAGCAGCCAGCAGCGGCCCCGCAACGACTGAAACTCCGGCAGCACAGGCCGCTGGCACTCGCGAGAACCCCTACAAGATTGGCTCCGTAATCGAGTCCAAGGACTGGCGCGTAGTCATCAACTCAGTCACGTTGAACGGTACTGCTGCTGTAGCAGCCGCGAACGAGTACAACGAGGCACCTGCCACAGGTTCGCAGTATCTTCTGGTCAATTACACAACCACGTACCTGGGGAGTGACACTAGCGGGCAGATGCCCGCCATGGTGGGCATCGAATATGTCACCGCAGCCGGCAATAGCATCGACAGTTTCACTAAGGCAGTGTTGCCACCGACCCCGATCGACTCCACGAGTGCGCTCTATAAGGGAGCAAGCGCTAAGGGAAATATCGCCTTTGAAGTACCCACCGCCACCGCTGCCAAGGGCGTTCTCGCCGTGCGGCCCGGCATGGTGTTGGACAAGGTATTTGTAGCCGTCAGGTAACACTCGCTCTCAACGTTCACTAGAACATAGCGAAAAGCGCAAAGCCCTCGGCGTGATGCCGAGGGCTTTGCGCTTTCGGAGTCCCTTAGCTCTTCGGAAGCTCGCTAGAGTCACACTTTTCAGATTCAACGGGCACGCTGATTCTTAGGTACGCCCCACTCTTGGATCCCACACTGACAATGGCACCTGCGGCGTCCATGCTCCGCACTACCGTCCAACCGCAGTCACCAGTTCCGTACGCAAGGCGTCGTACTTAGGAAACGCCTCGGCCACAGAGGCCGACGGCGGCACAGTCGTGCCGCTCGAGGTGCTGGCCCCGCTCGAGGTGCTATCCGGCGTCGGACTTTCTGCAGGTGAGCACGCAGTCAAACCCAACGAGGCGCTCAGAAGAACCACCAGCAACGCCCCACCAACCGCGCCCCCGTCTGTCAGTTATCCACAGGCAATCTTCGGTTGACACGAGGGCTGGACGGTTCCCGGGTAGCTTGGGCGTTGATCGAAAGGACGCCCATGAGCGAAGACAAAAGCATCCAGGTTTTGCAGGCTCCGTTCCGCACCGGGGACATTGGGCAATACGTTCCTACTCGAGGCTCGCTTGTTCGGCGGACAAATCATAGCGGCAAGCAATTCAAGACCGCTTGGCTGCTCTCCCTCACCGTGGGCTTCCTAGGCTTCGACCGCTTTTATTTAGAAAAGTACGGGACCGGCTGGCTCAAGCTGCTGACCCTGGGCGGCTTAGGGATTTGGGTTTGGATAGACCTGCTCTTTCTCCTTGCAAATGTCACTACGGACAAGGATGGCCGCGAACTGTCCGGATACGAAGACCACATTGTTGGGGCGAGGGTGACCACCCTCGGAATTCTGCTGGTCTGCGTGTTGACCATGCCTTTCCGTGAACTTTCAGGCCTGTTCGAGAGTGCATCGGAACCTGCGGCCAGCAGCGGTTACACAATGCCCGATTACCCCTCGACGCAATTACCGAGCCGCATTAGCCCTGAAGCGCTAGCCGACGCCGAAGATGCAGCGCAGACCTCGGGTCAACTGATGGCGGTTTTGGAAGCCGAATCCACCTTGCGCCTGCATCCTCACTCCCGCGCAGCATTAATCAAAGCAGTACAGGAAGATGGGTTTTCGAATGTAGACGCCACCTGGGCTGTGGACCATTTGAAGATCAGCTGGAATGAAGAAGCATTGTTGGAGTGCCGGGACTTCGCTAGTCAATCGTGGTCCTCAGAAACTGAGATAAAAAACCATCTAAAAACCAAGGGATTTTCGGAGAAGCAATCGTCATATGCCATCAAAGCGTGGTTGTCCTCCACGTAGCCCTCCGTGGATTCGGTGCTTCCTTTCACTGTCAGACCCTCCCAGTAGCATCCTGTGTACGGACCTAGAAGTTCGTGACGCAAGCCGGGAAGTTGACTTTAGAAAGGTGCCTTGATGAGCCAGCCCACGGACGATTCCGGAAAAATGCCGGACCCGCAGACCCTACGGAGCCTCCGCGAACACGGCTGGCGGTTGCACGATATCGCGCAAGAATACGGTGTGACCGAGTCCGCTGTGTGGCGGGCACTTGAGGAAGCGGCTAAGGACAATCCGATCGAAACTAAAGTGCACAAATTGCCTTGGGTAGTAGCTGAGCAGCACCAAAAGTCGGCCATGGCGGGCCTGATCAACTGCTTCTTTCGAATCTTGAGCGGGCAAGAGGAAGACCCTCAGAACAAGGTGGACGTTCAGGAATGGCTAAAGCACCTCAGGGAAAACGACCTTGTGGTCAACTATCACCCAGAAGCTCCAGCCAACCCTGCCTCCACACTCGGCGGTTTTTACTACACACCACGCCTCCCGCAAGACGTCTGGATCTTCAGGGAAGTCCCACGCGACTAGGAAGCCGCAATCTTCCGCAGGAGCTCATCCAATAGAAGCGCTTCGCCGGGGGAGAGGGTGTCCGCTGCGTCTCCGAGGCTGGCTCTCAGTGCGATGGCATGCTTTGCGGCATGGTTGTTTGCGGCATGGTTGCTTACAGCACGGTTGTTTGGCGCATGGGTCCCGGAACCGCTTTTGCCACGCGCGCCCTTGCTTTCAGCATCGGTGGTGATCGCAGCGATCACCGCCTCCCGCACCGCATCGGCGAGCCCTTCAACCGCGAAACACTGCTGTGCCACAAGCGTGAGGACCACGCCCACGCCGGCAGAGTGGATCATCGCTGCAGCTGTTTCCACGTCAACCCGGAGCCGCCCAGCCCGAGCCACCGCTTCCACTAGCTCACGCAAAATGTCAGCAGCTTGCCCGGCAGAAGTCAGCGGGCGGCTGGCGTCCGGCTCCCCATACATCAACACGTAGAGCGCGGGATTCTCGCAGCCGAAGGCAATGTGCAAGTCCCAGCCGGAACGCAGGTCCTCCACCGGATCGTCCGAACGTGGCCGGGCTGTTTTAGACGCGATGTACTCGCGGAATCCTTCTGCCACCACGGCATCAAGCAATCCGGCTTTGTCTCCGTACTGGCGGTAAATGGTTTGCGGCTGAACGCCCGCTGCCGCACTCACTGACCTAGTGGAGACTGCATCCCGCCCGCTTTCGCGCAGGAGCGAGGTGGCCGCCTCCAGGATGCGGTTACGGGGTGATTGGTCATTCTCTAGCTCCGGCATGTATCAATGGTAACGCAATTGTGTTACCACTGTTGCGTTATCGATGGATTCATGGTTTTGTTAACACTGTTCCGCCGGGCTGACTGAGCGAAACAACCGCAGACCAAGAAAGAGACATCAACGCCATGAACACACAACCCATCGCCCTGATCACCGGCGGAAACCGCGGTCTGGGCCGCGCCGCTGCCTTGGCACTTGCCGCAGCCGGGACCGACGTCGTTATCACCTACCGCAACAACGAAACCGAAGCTGCCGCCGTCGTCGCCGAGGTTACAGCCGCTGGGCGCAAAGCAGTGGCCCTTCAGCTGGACACCACCGACTTTGCCGCGTTCCCAACTTTTGCCACCGCGCTGAGCTACGCCTTGCAGAACACCTGGAGCCGGGACACCTTCGACTTTCTGGTCAACAACGCCGGCAGCGGTGCCCACACCACAGTGGGCAACACCACCACAGAGGACTTCGACGCCATGGTCAACGTCCACTTCAAGGGCCCGGTGTTCCTCACCCAAGAACTCCTTCCCCTAATCTCCGACGGCGGCCGGATCCTTAACGTCTCCACCGGACTGAACCGCTTTGTGGGAGTGGGCTTCAGTATCTACTCCTCCGTGAAGGCAGCAGTGGACAACTACACCCGCTACCTGGCCAAAGAACTCGGCCCGCGTGGAATCACCGTCAACTCCATTGCGCCGGGGCCCATCGCCACCGACTTCGGTGGCGGGCGAGTCCGCGACGACGAAGGAACCAACGCCTTCTTCGCCTCCCAAACAGCACTGGGCCGCGTGGGCTTGCCCGAAGACATTGGCGGGGCCATCGCCACCCTGTTGGCGCCGGGCGCAGGCTGGATCACCGGCCAGCGCATCGAAGCTTCCGGCGGAACACTGCTCTAAGCTCGCAGATTCACCGGCCAACGCAACAAAAGGCCACCCAACAAAAGGCCACCCCAGCATTCAATGCTGGGGTGGCCTGTTGTTCGGTCTAAGCGACTAGCCAAGCTCCGGCGCGGGAACCTTAAAGAACACACGCGGGTCTTGAAGAAGTGCTGGCTGGTCAAACGCCGAGCGCTCAAACACTTTCTCTACAGTGAAATCCCGGCCAAAGCGGCCGTCTTCCAAGGTGATGGGGCGGCCGTGGACGAATCCCAGCGCGAACTTGGCGCCGTCGTCGAACGGGACAGCCAAAGTGGTTTTGCCCGGAAGCGTAGCGAACTGCTCGTTCTGGATCTGGCGCTTGCGCGTTGGCTTCTTTTCCTTCGGCTTGGGTCCACGACGAACCTTTGGCAAAGGGCGGCGGGAAATTTCCAGCGCCTGAAGTTTCGCATCACGCTGAGCCTCGGTGATCTCAGCAACAGCCTGTGCACGCAGGGCGCTGCGAGCCGCCGGAAGCGCCACGGTGGTCAGTGTTTCCGGGGTGACCTCAGGGTGCGGGTTGCGCAGAATCCACAAAAAGTCCTCCTCCGGTTCCTCTGGAATGATCTCCATCCGAGGATCCGGCCACACATACTCCAAATCCGGCTGCACATCGGTGAAAGCTTCGCCGTAGAACGTGGCGTCCTTGCGCAACAAGTTGGAACGGTGGCCGCGGTGGAAGTTTTTATCCCCAAGCCAGTACGGCATAGGAATCTTGTCCACATAGGCCGGGTGAGCTGCCTGTGGGGCGAACTCGGTGATGTTTTCCCGAGTGTTATCCGGGTGACCGCGCTTAGTCCACTCGTCCACCATCGCCAAGCCGTACATGGTCAGGGCGGGAACGTGCCCCATCCACATCCGGACCGCCGGGTGAGATGCCCAACCGTACTCGGGGATGGTCAGCGCGCGGAGAATCTGCAACGCCTCAACACGCTGCTTTCCAAGCCGGGCGGTGTCCAGAGCGGCAGCGCTCTGACGGAAATCGGGGTACGGCAGGAAAGTTTGCATCTACCTAGTTTGACGGCATAACCGCGATGTTCCAATAAACGTGAGTTACCCAACCACGACGGCCGGCGGCCAGCGTGCGCTAGCCGCCCGCCGTCGTCGTGTATTCAGCCTGCGAAAGGCAGGCGCGGCTGGGCTTAAGCGCTTAGGTGTTGGGTCTCAAACCGCCCGCGTGCGTGAATGTCAGTACTTGGTGCCATGATGTGTACTGAGTGACTTACCGCACCGCTGTGGTGCTCTAGCCGGGGGTATCAAATGAGCTTGTCCAACCGCGAATACGTGGGCCGCGTACTTGAGGTATTGGCCCTGGGTCTTGAACCATATATTGCACTGACAATCGGTGCCGTTGCCCCCGGCGTGGAATGGACCAGGCTCGTTGAACACAAGGACGAGACAGCCGGCCGGACGGCTAAGAATTACTCGTCCAAGGATCTCAGTGTGCAGCTGCGCATCATGACCGAATCCATGGGCTCGCTCGGCTATCCATTTAACCTTCCGCATGACGCTCGCAGCTACGTCTCTGAGATTCGTCAGGCGCGCAACCTGTGGGCGCATAACGAGGCTTTTGATGATCCAGATACTTTCCGAATCTTGGATACGGCGGTCCGGCTAGCGAAGACCATTGGTTTGGAGAGCGCGCACTCTGAGCTGGTCGCTGTGTTGAACGGCTATCAGCACCGCGCTGCGGAAACGCAAGAGGACCTGGCAGCGGAAGTTCCGCCGGGCGACGTGTTTCCCAACGAACTACCGGAGCCCGTGGAGGAGCCATCCGAGGCGGCCTCCTTGCCGAGCGTTGTTGTTCAAGTGACCACAGCCGAATTCCTCAGCTACGCCATGGCACACAACGGATTCCGCTTTGTTCGGCAGGTCAAGATCACAAATAACGGCGCCGAGATCCGTGGCGCGCTGGTGCAAATCGAAGCCACCGCCCTGTCTGGACGAATCTCTGGCGACTTCCAGCAGTACGTAGACTTGGCTGCCGGCCAGACCATCACGCTTGACGACCTCAACGTCCCAGTCCAAGCAACCACTATGTACGAATTGGCGGACAAGCAAACCGGCCGGGTCTTGGTAACCGTTCAGTCAGTCGGCGCGGACTCCGTCGCCACCGAAATTGGCCGAGCGGAGGCGGACCTCACCCTTTTGCCTGCACAGCTGTGGGTGGCCGGGCGCGGGTTAGTGTCCTACGAATTCTTGGCGTCCTACGTACAGCCACACCACCCGAGCATTACCAAGCTCATCTCTAAAGCAGCCGATTTTCTGGGTGCGACTACCGGTAGCGCCAGCTTTGACGGTTACATCGCAGACGGCGACCGCGTTGATCAGATCGTGTTCGCCATAGCTCAAGCGATGAGTTCCCACGACATTCGGTACAGCATGCCCCCGGCAAGCTGGGGACTAGAAGGTCAGCAGGTGCGCACGCCGGAGCAAGTCCTTGAAGGACGGTTGGGTACGTGCCTGGATACCACTTTGGTGCTCGCCGCTGCCTTGGAATCCAGCGGTATTAGACCGCTTCTCTGGATGGTGAAGGGTCACGCTTTCCTCGGTTACTGGAGGGAAGAAAGCGCTCTGAGCACGGCGGCCTCTGACGACGCCGCGGAATTGGTCAGTCTTGTCCAGAGGGGCTACATCGGCCTGATAGAGACCACCCTCCTCACGGGTAACCAGCCGGTCTCACGGGCTGCGCTCAGTAGCTCCCCGGTGAATAAGTACGTGGAGAGTGGCAATGATGAAATTCTTGCCGTCACGGATGTCTGGCGCGCTCGCCATGACGGAATCTTTCCGCTACCAGCCCGCACCGTTTCAGCGGACGGCAACCACCTTGTGGTCAACTACGTCCCAGAATCCAAGACCACACCAACGCTCCCGCAAAAGACCAGCCGTAGCGGTGGAATGTCCAAAGCAGCAGTGGAGGTGCCGCATCGCGTGGTCCAGTGGAAAAACGCTCTCTTGGACCTGAGCCTTCGTAACAGGCTCATCAACTTTACTGACACAGCGCGTTTTCCGTTGGCCGTTCCAACAGCATGGATGGGCGCCTTTGAAGACCTCATCAGCAACGGAACGTCAGTCAGTATGCTTCCGTCAAATCAAATCAGTGCCATCCACCAAGAGCGCGGTATTCGATTCGGCAGGGATTTGCCGCAAGACGAATTGGCAGAACTGCTCAGCTCAAAAAAGGCTGTCTTCGCTGAAGTTACCGAAGACGGCTACTCCACCAAAATGCGCGGTCTCGCCTACAAAGCCAAAACGCAGCTCGAGGAAACCGGAGCCAACAACCTCTACTTGGCAATCGGTAGCTTGCTGTGGGAGTTGGATGGCCGGGCCCTCAGGTCGCCGCTCGTTCTTGTCCCGGTGAAACTGACATCGGCCGGGAAGAACGGCCTGTATCGGGTCACCTTGGACGAAACCGGACAATCGACGCCGAACTATTGCCTGCTTGAGAAGCTGGCGCAGTCGCATGATCTCCGTATCCCCGGCTTGGCCGTTCCGGAAGAGGACGGTGCAGGGATCGACTTGGACGCTGCTTTTGCTGCAGTCCGAGAGGCGGTGTCTGCCAAGGGCCTGGCTTTCCGAGTCGAGAACACTGTTGACCTGTCCATGCTGCAGTTCGCCAAGTTTCGTTTGTGGAAAGACCTTGATGAGAATTGGAAAGAATTCGGGTCCAACCGTCTGGTAAATCACCTGATCCACACGCCCACTGAGCTGTTTTCAGACAGCATTCCGGTCACGCCGGACGTGGATCTAGACGCCCTCGCAGCGCAGTGTCCGATACCCGCGGACTCATCGCAACTGGAAGCTGTTGCTTCGGCCGTGGCCGGTCAGACTTTTGTTCTGGAAGGCCCGCCGGGTACCGGAAAGTCGCAGACCATCACCAACCTGCTGACCCGAGCCATCGTTGAAGGAAAACGTGTGCTTTTCGTTGCTGAGAAGCGGGCTGCGCTCGACGTGGTTCAGCGACGTCTCGAAGACGTAGGAATGGGGCCTTTCTCTCTCGATTTGCATGACAAGGGCAGCAAGCCAGTAGTGGTTCGAGCGCAGATCAAGCACGCACTGGAAATGAGGCTCGCGGCCGATAGCCAGAGACTCGAAACGGCTTCCACGGATCTCGCTTCAGCCCGTCGAGGACTGATCCGCTATGCGCACAACGTTCATGAGGAGAACGGTGCTCAGCTCTCGCTGTACACGGCACGCACCAAGGCGCTGACGTACGATCCAGATCATGCGACGGTTCCTCTCAGCCCCGAGCTAACTGCATCTCTGACGGCTCCCATACTGGAGTCGGTGCGCCGGGTCCTGCGAGAGCTTCCGGAGTTTACTGATGCGGCCAAGCCCGGCCCGGATCATCCATGGAAGTTTGTCTCCACGGCCGGAAGCCAAGACCAAGAACGTGAGTTACTGGCCGCGGGGAACCGGATCAACGCAGCCCTTAATGCTTTGTCCGGGACCAGTGGGCTCGAATCGATCCTGAACGCTGCCACGTCGCCAACTCAAATTGACACGCTGGCAGCCCTGTTGGAGAACCGCACCGTCCCAGTGGAGACGTTGGACGTAGTTCGCTCCGGAGACTGGTCTTCTTCTGCCGGCGAGCTCGAGCAGTTAGTTACCGCTTTCGCTTCCCTGCACCACCCAGGGCTGGAGCAAGTAGTGCCCGGTGCCATGGACTTGCCATTGAACGAAGTCCTAGGTCGCGCTCATCAAGCAGCGGCTTCCGGTTTCTGGGGACGCAAGAAACGTTTGCTGTTGGTGGCGTCTGAACTTCATCCAGTTCTCATCCCGGGGGCTGTGATTGGGCACAAGGAATTGGTGCCGCTGTTGGAGCGGCTCGTTGCGGTGCAGCAGGAAGTTTCGCGCCTTCGCACCAGCCGTGGTTCTCTGCCAGGTTTGCCGACGGACAGCAGGTGGAACCCGCTGGTATCGGATGCACAGGCGGAGCTGCGGCACCGAATTTCTTGGTTGCGTTGGGCAGCTCAAGCGGTGCAGCCTGCCGCGGAAAACTCTGGCGTCGACTTCCAAAGCGAGCTTCGGGCGTTCCTTAATGCTTCGCCAGCCGTCCACGAAAATATTGTCAGTTGGCTGCGCGAACTATCCCAAGCTTGGGGCGCTCTCTTGAATGCTCAGGGTGTGGACGGTACCGAGATGAGGGGTTGGCTGGGTGAGCATGGATTCCTGAAACGCTGGGCTGAGACCTCTGTGGTTCGACGGCTGGAGCCAGTTGGCTCGGGCTCACTCACGAGGTGGTTGGAGCTGCTTCGCCACGTGGAACCATTGAGCGCGGGCAAGCTGCTGGATGTCCGGAGATCCATATTGGATGGCGAATTAGATCCCGACGACGGCGCCGCGGCTTTTGAGCGTGGTTTGGCTGAGGGGTCCTTGCTCGAGAGGCAGCTGGCAACTGGGCTGGCCGACTTTGACGCCGTGGTTCATGACCGGACTATCGATCGCTTCACCAACCGAGCCGAAACGGTGAGGGAATTGCTGAAGACGAATCTGGCCTCTGGCGTGTTGGCATCCCGGACAGTCTCATCGTGGACGAGCTCCGGCCGCATGGGTGAGCTGCAACGGCAGCTGACGCGCCAACGAGGTGGAATGTCCGTGCGGACCTTGATGGAAAACTACGCCGATCTCATTGCGGGGATCATGCCATGCACCCTGGTTAGCCCGGACTCGGTGGCTCGCTTTTTCCCGGCCAAGGCCGGGTTGTTCGACATCGTGGTCTTTGACGAGGCCTCGCAAATCCGTGTGGCCGACGCTGTTGGTGCCATGGGCCGCGGGGCGTCCGTGGTGGTGGTTGGTGACAGCAAGCAAATGCCACCAACGTCCTTCGCAGAGGTTTCCTCTGATTCAGGGAGTGACGGGGACTCTGAAATTGCAGTCGTTGAAGACATGGAATCCATCCTCTCCGAGAGTGTGGAAGCGCGGGTTCCGAGGCAGTGGCTGTCCTGGCACTACCGCAGCCAAGACGAATCGTTGATCGCTTTCAGTAACCAACAGTATTACGAAAGCAAGCTTTCCTCTTTCCCGGCGCCGTCCCATGGGGAATCCAATGCTGGCATTCATGGACATGGAGTGAACTTCATTAGGGTGGACGGGCAGTTCCACCGCTCCGGCCCCTCGAAGGTTCTCAGGACTAACCCCGTAGAAGCGGCCGCCGTGGTTGCCGAGATTCGCCGACGGTTTGATGCTGAGCCTGCGCTCACCCCGTCAGTAGGCGTGGTGACTTTCAACTTGCAACAGCGCGCCTTGATCGAAGGGCTGCTACGGGACACAGAGGACCCCCGTATCGTGGCGGCATTGGATGAGAACTCCGAGGGACTTTTCGTCAAGAACCTGGAGAATGTCCAAGGCGACGAGCGGGATGTCATTTTGTTCTCAACGGGATTCAGCAAGAACGACAAAGGATATTTGCCGCTGAACTTCGGCCCCTTAAACCGTGCCGGGGGCGAGCGCAGGCTCAACGTGGCTGTAACTCGCGCCCGCCGCCAGGTGATTGTGTTCTCAAGTTTTAGTCCAGCCGATTTGCGCTCGGAAGACACCAGCTCGTTAGGTATCAAACACCTGCGCTCTTACCTGGACCTTGCCGAGAAAGGGACGTCAGCGCTGCCGTATGACGGTCTCCGTGTTCCGAGTATTGACCTCCATAGGGAAGAGATCGCAGATGCCCTCCGTGACCGTGGGTTCAGTGTGTCATCGGATATCGGGCTCTCTGAGTTCAAGGTTGATTTGAGCATCGCTTTGGCCGACGATCCTAAACGTCAGCTGATGGCGATTCTGTTGGACGGACCTGCCTGGGCAGCTCGCAGAACCGCGGGGGATCGCGACGGGCTTCCTCGAGATGTCCTGACTCGGATGATGCGGTGGCCTGCGGTAGAGAGGATCTGGTTGCCGTCATGGTTGGCGGATAGCGAAGCGGTTCTTGACCGGCTCGAGCTGGCCCTACACGAAGCTGCCACTCAACAGTTGGCTGATGGCCCAGTCACAGCTGAGTCGCAGATGGCAAGGGTGCCCCAGATTCGGAGCGCTTCAGAGGCTCCGGCGCGGGAGGTTCTCCGCGAGAGCATGGGCGTTCGTAGCCAATCGTTCGACCAGATCAAGCATGCGTTCACAGCTGTCCCTGCGGTTCCTGTCTATCCCACGACTCCTGCAGTTCCCACGACTCCTGCAGTTCCCGCGGCCCCAGCCGGACCAGCGGTCACGAAAGCGTTCGACGGCGACAGGTACGTACCGTGGACGGTACAGACCTTCGGTACGACTGACGTCCTGGATTCTCTTCAGACCAGGCGTTCCGTCGCAGCTGTCCGAGATGCCATTGGGGCAGTTGTTGCAGCCGAGGGACCAATTCACCGCGACCGCTTGGCCAAGCTCGTGTGTGCTGCATTCGGTCTCAACAAGGTCAACGATGCCCGGGCCAAGTCCGTGATTCGTCTGATCCAACCGTCAACTCACAGCGTTGATATCGATGGGTTCGTGTGGGAAGCATCAGTGGATCGGGCGGCTTGGAGCGCGTTCCGAGCAAATGGTGCCGAGACTGTGCGGAAACCTGAACACATTAGTGTTGTGGAACTTCGCAACGCGATGGTGGACATTGTGGGCGCAACGGGCGGGCTTTCCGTGGACGAGCTGCATCGGGAAACGATCCAGACCTTCGGCGGCAAGCGCAGAACTGTGGGCATTACGGCACGCTTGAACGAAGGCCTGCAGCACGCGTTGGATACTGGAAAGTTAGAACTGCGAGGCGACCTCGTGCATTTGGGAACGCACTACTAACTGGTGGGCTGCAAGTGAATTGATAACCATTTCTCGAAAATACCGAGATTGGTTATATCCTCCCGACCCAACCACGACGGCGGGCGGCCAGCGTGCGCTAGCCGCCCGCCGTCGTCGTGTTCTAGGCAGGGTTTGGGATGTGATGCTGGATCAGGGCAGCGAGTCTTGCCGGCCTGGCGATGGCCTTCAAGATAAGGGCGGCTTGGACGTCGGGCACTGGAACTGTAAAGCTCAGGTCGCTGCCGTCATGGAAGAGAACCTTGGCATTCACGAGGAGAGGGCTTTGGGAGAGGGCGAAGGAAAGTCCCGGGATTGCGTCAAATCCGCGGCCATTGATGACGTTAGTTTCTACTTTGCCCAACAATTCTTGCGGTATCAGAACGTCGACGATGATCTCTCCGTTAAGTTCATCCTGGCGGATGTAATGGTTGCCGGTGGTGTCTGTGTCGATGCCGGCTGCGGCGACATCGGCCAAGGCGCGGTAGCCCAGATCTGAAGCATGAGACAAGGAGATAATGCTGACGGTTTTCATTGTGTGGCCCCGGCCAGGATTGCCCGCTGCAGGTGTTCAACCGCATCGGGACTGTCAGGCGCTGTGGCTTGCGCTAGCTCCCACAACGTCAGTAGTGGATCGGCGAGCCGAAAGCCGTCGTGGATCGTTGGGGACGCGGTCCGCCACAGGCTCTGATCCTCGGGAATCACGGAGAGGAAGGTGGCCTCGGACTTCGTAGCTGGACTGAATCCAGCCTCGCCAAGATCGACCATCTGGCTGACGTACATAGTTGCGGTGCTAGGCAGACGCCACGGTGCGTAAACGTCCGCAGCCACATCTCCAGACGCCAGAGGGTTGGCGCTAACCTCTGCAGCAAAGTCGCTGGCACGGCGTGACTGCTCGTGGACGGAACCGAGACCGTACCAGTAGGTGACCGCGCCTCCAGGGCCGGGATAGGTCTGGAGAAACAGATCTAGGAGCCGCTCCCGGTCGAGGGATGACCACCCTTGCGAGGTCCGCTCGACTAAATTGCCTAAGTGTTTGAGATTCTTCACGACGGCTGGCTGGCTGGTCCCGCAGAGCTCGGCCAGCTCCCTTTGCTTCAGCGGGTTAGTAGCAGTTAGGAGCGAGCGAATCAGCGCGTACCGGCCCCACGCCGGCTTTCCCTGCGCAGCGGCCGGGTCCAGCGTCGTGTCACCGGTTTGCGGAAGCAGCAGCTCCGTCCCGTCAATAATGAGCGACTCGGGACTGAGGCCGACTAGGTCCACTTGACCCGAGTGAGCTGCTTGTACAAGGGACTTTGTGGGTCTTGGGGTGGCAATCAGAAGCTTGGACTTATGACTGGCCACTAGGTTCTCCACTGCGCTCGGGGTCGGCGCAACTGGGTACGATTTCATCCGCACAATAAGCGTTGAGGAGTCCGGGAGAATCAGCGCAAGCGCATCGAGTCCGCCACCGGAGATGCGAACGCCGGCGCGGCGCAAGGTTTGTAAAGCCCGAGTATTTAAATCCTGTTGCATGTTGAGTCCAAGGAGTCGGCAGGCCTGACGAGTATTTATAACCAATTTTAGGAAAAACCAATTATGGTTATATTTTCTCTCGAATGGCCGTGAAAGTCCAGTGGCAGGGCCATCGTCTCTGCCGTTACCCAACCACGACGGCGGGCGGCCAGTGTGCGCTAGCCGCCCGCCGTCGTCGTGCATTCAGCCTGCGAAAGGCAGGCGCCGCTGGGCTTAAGCGGACAGCCCCGGCACACCGTCCTGGATCACGAAGGAGGCTTTGGTGCTGACCGGGGCGCCCGGCGTCCTGACGTAGTCCAAGGTGCGGAAGTCTGCGGTCATCGCGTCCTTAGTGATCTTGGTGTTTACGTAGCCGCGATTGTCGTTGTAGAACTTCAGGTGCGGGTTCCACGCCATCACCGGATCAGTGGTTGCACCGTTTCCATCACCGGTAGAGGAGATGGCCGTGCATACCAGTTCGGAGCCGACCACAGGGGCGGACGGGTCCTTGTAATCCACCTTGACGTCGTTAGCCCAGTTGCGGTGAACATCACCGGTGAGGACGACGGCGTTGCGAACGTTCGCGTCCACCCAGCCTTGGGTGATGCGACGGCGGGAGGCTGCGTAACCGTCCCAGCCGTCCATTGAGACGTCGTCCACGGTGAGGGACTGTGCACGGTCTCGCTCGGCGAAGTACACCTGCTGGCCCAAAATGTCCCACCGTTGGGTGGAGTTTTTGAAGCCGTCCAGCAGCCACTTTTCCTGTTGGCCGCCGGTAATGGTGCGGTTCTCGGCGAACCGCTCGGTGACGTTTTTTTGCCAGCCGTCCCCGGCGAGCTGATCGTCGCGGTACTGCCGGGTGTCCATCATGTGGAAGTTAGCCAGCTGACCCCACTGGATGGTGCGGTAGATCTGCATGTCCACGCCGGACGGAACTGAGGAGGCGCGCAAGGGCATGTTCTCGTAGTACGCACGGAAGGCTGCAGTTCGTCGTTGACGGAAGTGAGCGGTGGTGTCATTCAACTGGCTAGGGTCCGCATTTTCCGGGATCTCGTCGGCCCAGTTGTTGTCCACCTCGTGGTCATCCCAAACCACCAACCATGGTGCAATCGAGTGGGCCTCTTGCAGATCGGCGTCGGCCTTGTATTGGGCGTGCCGCTGACGGTAACTGGCCAGGTCGGTGGTCTCCGGGCCTGCGTGATCGCGAGGATTGCCGCCGGGGATCACGTAGCTGTCCTTTTTGTACTCGTATAGATAGTCGCCAAGGTGCAGGACAAGATCGGGATGATCTTGGGCCAGCCGCGAGTAGGCAGTGAAATAGCCGTGCTCGTACTGTGCGCAGCTGGCGAAAGCCATGGCCAACGCTGCGGGGGTTTCGTGTGGGGCAGGGCTGGTGAGGGTGCGGCCCACTGCGCTGATGTGCCGGCCGGTGCGGAAACGGTAGAAGTACTCGCGCCCCGGCTTTAGACCGCGCAAAACCACGTGCACCGAGTGAGCGTTTTCAATCCGGGCTAACTCCACACCGCGGGCAACAACCCTGCGCATGGACGAATCCTCGGCAACTTCCCAGGCGACGGCGACGTTGCGCGAGGGCATTCCGCCTAGTCCATCCTCGGCTAGTGGGTCCAGGGCAAGGCGTGTCCAGATCACAAAACCGTCCGGCCAAGGCTCACCGGAGGCGATGCCCAAAAGGAACGGATCGGCGCGAAGACCGGCGTCGTCCGCGATTGAGGTGGCAGCTGAATTGGCGACTGCTGCGCCGGGAAGGGCGGCCACGAGTCCGGCACCGAGGCCGACGGTCAGGAGGGATCTGCGAGAAATGTTATCCATGCTTCTCGACGCTAGTGAGGCCGGTTGGACTGCTTGTGAGGCGCGCATGAATGGGTGGTGAACTGCGCGGGAAGACAACCCCTTGGTTCTATGGCTTCATTTTTGATCTGGCTTTGGTGGACGCGAAATGGAAAATGATGGACCTCGCCATAGATGAGTGAGGGGCATTTGGAGGCCATGTGACTTTCGCCCCAAGCGAGGGCGTGCTACAACCGAAGAAGCCTGTGGATAACTTCTACATCGATTTTCCAAATTGATTAGGCTGAGTGAAGCTAGGCCAGAGCCGACGACCGGGGGACTCCTCTTATGACCACATTCGCACCGTTCACCAAGGGACTGACCAGTAAGCGCACGGCACTCGGGGCCGCTGCTGTTGTACTGATGATGGGCCTGGCTGGCTGCAATAGCCCGGCACCGTCGCCGTCTAGTTCGGGCTCCTCGGCTTCTTCGTCTAGTTCGGCTACCACTGCCAGTACGACGCCGACCGCGGCACCTACCGCTACTGCCGTGTATAAGCCGGCCACCGCGAAGGGCAAAGCGCAGAACGTGCCGTTGCCCGTTCTGCCAGCCGTGGGAAAGACGAACACCAAAGAAGGTGCCGAGGCGTTCGTGAAGTACTGGTTCGCGCTGCTCAGCTACGCCAATGAAACGGGCGACACTACACGCCTAACAAAACTGTCTGCGTCTACATGCCAACTTTGCAAACTGCAGATTGATGGTTTGGACTACTTTTTCGGGCAGGGGCGGTGGAAAGCTGGTGGGCAGATTTCCACGAAACGCGTGGAGGCGATTGGTGCGTTGACCCCTCAGCAGAACGTCACTCTTCAAGCAATCCAAGAGCCCGGTCAGTACTACCTTGCTGATGGCAGTGCGGAAAGGGCGGCCGAGGGGCGAACTAATACAGGCCTCGGCGCGACCGTCACGTTTTTAAATGGGGCATGGCAGATGACCGATCTCCGTGGACTGGCTTAGGAAGCCGAAATGCGTAAGCGCTGCAAATCGCTGTGGGTAACTGCCTTGGTTCTCGCCGGTGCTTTCCTAGCGGCGCCTGCGCACAGCACAGGCGATCCCTCGGTGCCACCTCCCGTCAGCGGTGGTTTGGCACATGATACGGCCACCATCGGGCTAATAGTCGTAGTGCCAGGCACCGGAGAATACGTTTCTCTGACACCTGGATTGCGACCTCCAGATCCAAATCAGTACATGGCCGATATGCCATGTCGTGTCGAAGAAGACAAGCTTGACCCCAAATGCCTTGCGGCGCAGAAAGACTGCCCTCCACGGTCAGCCGATGACAAGCCCGGCGTTCCTGTGATTTGGAAGACTGCGCCAAAGGCAATTGACGATCCGGAATGGACGGATTGGTCTGCTAACGGCAAACCCACTTGCCTATATGATGCCCGTGCTCAGGACCTCCTGCCATTGATTGCGGAGCGTATGGAGAAAGAAATCAAATCGCTTCCGATTAAGGCTGGGACGGCGACGCTTCAACCTGCGCCCCACACCTTGAGAGGGGCAGAAACAAATATCTATGCGGAAGCTGCTGAGCAAGGATTCGACATCGTGCTTCTCGGCCAGAAGATTCACGTCACAGTGACACCCGTTGAGTACACCTATAACTACGGCGATGGCTCCACGCTTGGTCCCACGCCAGTCTCCGGCGGACCGTTGCCGGAAGACGAGTGGGGAACCAAAACCCGGACCAGCCACGTCTATACGGCAACGGGCAATTATCCCGTCAGCGTCACAACGTCCTTCACCGGTACGTACTCGGTGAACGGTGGCCCACCGCTACCCATCACCGGCCGAGGTTCTGCCACAAGTGCTCCTCAAACCATCCAGGTCTGGCGTTCCATCACCAAGAACTATGCGGATAACTGCATCCAGAATCCCCACGGCGAGGGTTGCTAGCACTAGCGGAGTTAGGTCGTGTTGGCGTCGTCGGACTAATGGTTGGATGCGTTTACCAGCGGCATTTCCGGATAATTATCAACGTATTACTCTGGACCAATGCCAATTTCGCCCTACTGCCAGCTGGCCAAATGCGCTTCCAAAAAGCTAAACCTCAGGTGAACGGAACCTTAAATAAAGAAACTTCTCAAAAGGGGTTGGCTTTCTCGGCAAACCCCTTGTAGACTGAAGACTGTTGTTGTGTTGCGCATTTGGTAATTCAGTATGACCCGCGGTTGCAAGACCGTGTCTTTCTGAAGTAGCGGTTGAGAACACCCCACACCGGAGGCCCGAAAGTCGGGATCACCTCCACCCCCTTCAGTAAGGACAGAAATATCATGGCTACAGGTACCGTAAAATGGTTCAACGCAGAAAAAGGCTTCGGCTTCATCGCTCCTGAGGACGGCTCACAGGACGTTTTCGCACACTACTCCGCGATCGCTTCCTCCGGCTACCGCTCCTTGGAAGAAAACCAGAAGGTTTCCTTCGAGGTAGAGCAGGGCCCGAAGGGTCCTCAGGCTGTAAACATCCAGGGTCTCTAAGCCTCACCGCTTAGTTTCACTAAATTAGCAGGACCGGTCATTGACCGGTCCTGCTTTTTGTTGTCCCCATAGACCATCATGGAAACCATGGATTGGTGGAAAATTGCCCTAGGCATCATTGCAGGGCTCGTGGTCATCTATGCAGTGCTACTGCTAGCTCTCTGGATGTACGCGCGCCGCCACCCCGAGACTGTGAGCATGCGAGACGCACTGCGGCTGCTGCCCGACGTGCTCAGAGTCCTCCGCCGCCTCGTGGCAGACCAAACAGTCTCCCGTGGCGTCCGCATCAAACTCGTCCTACTACTGGGGTACCTACTCTTCCCCATAGACCTGGTGCCAGACTTCCTACCCGTAATCGGCTACGCGGACGACGTCATCATCCTGGCCTTGGTGCTCCGCTCCGTCATCCGCTCAGCCGGCCCGGACGCGCTACGCCGCCAGTGGCCAGGTACACCAGCTGGACTCGCCGTCGTCGAAAAGCTCGCAGGACTTCCGAGGGGCACTTAAATCCACTTCGGAGCGACCTTCCAGCCCAGTTGCTGGCACTCCAGCCCACTGAGCAGGGCGAAAACCCCTAGTTTCCGGGGAGCCCCACCGAAGAATCCGAGAGCAACTGGGCGGGAAGGCCCAAATCGGAAGAAACACCCGGCTCAGCAGGAACAGTAGCCCCAATTCCCAGGCACCGAACTGTCCAACCGGCACGCCGCCAAGCATCGGCGTCGAGCGCGTTACGGGTGTCCAACAAAAGCTGCCTGGACACTAGCGAAGCCGCAACCAGCGGGGACAGCTCCCGGTACTGCGCCCACTCGGTGGCCAACACCACCAACTCGGCACCTTCCAACGCTGCTTCAACCGAGTTCTCAAACTGCAACTGTGGGTATCTCATCCAGGCGTTGTTGATCGCTTTGGGATCCGTCACCGTCACCTGAGCGCCAGACTCGGCGAGCTGTAATGCCAAATCCAAGGCCGGCGAATCACGAATGTCATCAGTATCGGGCTTGAACGCAGCGCCCAGAACCGTCACCCGGCGCCCTGCTAACACCCCACCCACCAGCGACTGTGCCAACAGCACCGAACGGGACCGCTGATCCTTATTGATCCCGTCCACCAACGCCATCCACTCATCCACACTGGGCACACTCAGCGCCCGGGCCTGAGACTGAAAGCTGCGGATGTCCTTGGGCAAACACCCGCCACCAAAGCCCAGTCCGGCCTGCAAATACCGTGAACCAATGCGCGGATCCAACCCCATAGCGGCGCTCATTTGAGTGACGTCAGCACCGGAAGCATCACACAACTGCGCCATCGCGTTGATAAAAGAAACCTTGGTGGCCAAAAACGCGTTAGCAGCAGACTTGATCAACTCAGCCGTAGCAAAGTTGCACACAATCCGTGGCACACCCGCTGCCAACAAGGGGCTATATACGGCGTCCAAAACCTCAGTCACTCGGGCGGCTGAATCTCCTTCAGCCCCGTAAACCAACCTGTCCGGCACCAACGAATCCTTCACCGCAGTACCCTGCCGCAAAAACTCCGGGTTCCAACCCACCGAAACATCGGCCCATCCATTCAGCAGCGCGGCGATCATATTCACAGTCCCCACCGGCACCGTGGACTTACCAATAACAACAGCCCCAGGCCCCAGATTCGGCAACAGTGCCTCGGTGGCTGAGACCAGATAGCTCAGGTCGGCAGTATCTGAAGTCTTTGATTGCGGGGTCCCCACACACAAAAAGTGGACTTGGCACTGAGCAGCAGCCGCCATGTCAGTGGAGAACGTCAGCGTTCCAGCCTGGCGGCCATCCTTGAGTAGCTCTTCAAGACCCGGCTCGTAGAACGGTGCAAAACCACGCGACAAGTGATCCACCTTGGCAGCATCCGTATCAATACCAACCACGGTGTGACCCATCGAAGCTAATGTTGCGGCGTGAACAGCTCCCAAATAGCCGCAGCCAATAACGGAAATCTTCATGCTGACTCCTTATAAGTTTGTGTTGATCGCTGCGCGGACGGAGAGGCGGTCCGGGCGTTAAGATGTTCGGCAATCACCTCGTGGTAATGCCGCACGAGTTCGGCTGAAAGCGCTGCCCACGTCCGTCCCTGAACCGATGCGTGAGCCGCCGATGCGAACGCACGGCGCTTGGCGTCGTCGCCCGTTAAATCCGCCACCCGGGCACGCAACTGAGCCAAATCCCCAGGCTGATACAACCAACCGGTGCGTGAGTTCTCCACCAAATCCAGCGGCCCGCCGCGGCCGGTGGCCACCACAGGAACCCCGGAGGCCATGGCTTCTTGGATGGTCTGGCAGAACGTCTCCAGCTCGCCCGGATGAACAAAAAGATCAAAGGAAGCCACAGTTCGCGCCAAGGATTCGCCACCTTGGAAACCCATAAACACGGCATTCGGCAACGCTTGTTCAAGGGCTGCGCGTTGGGGGCCGTCACCCACAATCACCAAACGAGTGCCCGGCACATCAGCCAAAACACTCAAATCCTGAACCTGCTTTTCCACCGCGAGCCGGCCAACATAGCCGATGATCCGCTCACCGTTGGGCGCTACCGAAGCCCGCCACGCCTCGCAGCGCTTTTGCGGGTTAAAACGGACAGTGTCCACCCCGCGGCGCCACATCTCCACCCGCAAAATCCCGCGGCCCCGTAACTGATTCGCAGCAAACGTGGACGGTGCCAACGTTCGAGCGGCGCTCAAATGGATGTTCTCCACGCGCTGCCACGCCCAATTTTCTAAAAACGGGAAACCATACCGGGCCGCGTAACTGGGCACCTCGGTCTGGTAAATCGCCACCGTGGGGATTCCCAACTGTTGCGCTGCCTGCGCCGCCCGCCAACCCAACACAAACGGTGAAGCGAGGTGAATAACGTCGGGGGAGTAGTCGGCAAGGATTCGCTTGACCCGAGCTACACCGCCCATCGCAACCCGCACATTTGTGTACCCGGCTAGCGGCACTGCAGGGAGCCGATGCACAAACGCACCCTCCACCACATCAGGCGCATCAGCCTCGGCGGACGAGGGCGCAATCACCAGCACCTCGTCCCCCCGCTCCCGCAGATGCTCCAACACCCGCAGGATCGAATGGGTCACACCATTCATCAACGGCAAAAAAGATTCGGCAACAATTGCGATCCTCACCATTCCAAGGTGCGGGCCGCGTCTGACCCCCCGGCAGAAAGGGCGTGACAGCCAAGGAAAGCTTTGGTTAACAGCAGACGGGAGAGCCATCCGCGCCGATGGGGAGTTCTGCCCAACGACAACTCGCACATTTACTGGTGGACTTTATGCTTATGAGCCCCCGCAAACCCTCACACCGAATGCATGCAGTGGCAGGAATATTCACTGCCTGCGTGCTGACAGTGCTGGGGGCTAGCGGTTGCAGCGTCACACTCCGGGCGGACGCCGCGGCGGCGCCAACTTCGCAGGCTGGGATTTCTTCAGAAGCCAGTACGACGCCGACTCCCACAGTAAGTGCCACGGCCACGGCCCCGGCACCGGCGGCAGCTCAACAAAGTCCTAGTACCACCGCTACCAACAACGCTGCCCGCGTGTCGTCCCTAAACCGAGCCGAAGCGATGCTGATGGACCTGAATACTCGGCCCGTGATGAACGGGATGCCGGTGGTATTCCGCTCAGCCAGCAATGATATGCAGTGCTCCGTGGACGTTGATGCTGCGGCTTGTTATTTCCTCAACAACGTCCCGCCGGCACCTCAGGACATCAAAGGGCAATGCACGGGTAGCACACAATACTTCGGTGGGTACGCGGTGGTCAGTGCTACATCCGGCGCGCAATATGGCTTGTGTGGATACGGGCTCTCGCCCATGGAAACGGACGCAGCCAAGGGCAATCCAGCCTTTAACGGAAGGACACTGAACCCCGGTCAAGTGGGCAGGTTCGGGGACATTGTGTGTGAACGGGCGCAGAATCAGATCACGTGCGCACACTTACGGACCGGCCACGGATTTGTCCTAGGTGGCGCAAATTACCAGCTCTTCTAGACGCTTCCGGCTAGGTTTAGCCGGGATCTGAGGCTGGCTCGTGGCAACATGGAACACGATGAAACTCAAAGCCGACCAAACCGGAAACCGTGGACTACCCATGCCGTTATGGCTTCAGGGCGCGCTCGAATCGGGGCAAGCCGCGGTCATCTCAGCAGCATTGGTCCTAGTGCCGCTGTTGGCCGTTTGGTTCTCCGGTGGTTTTAGTGGTTCCGGTGTGGACGTTTTGGCCCGTCTTGGCGGCCAAGCCTGGCTCATCATTCATGGTGTTCCCTTAAGCCTGCGGGTTTTCCTCTCAGAAGCCAGCTCACAAAACGTTGGTTCCACACTCTCCTTGGTTCCCCTTGGCCTGACGCTCATCCCCTTCTTTTTGTCATGGCGCGCTGGCCGCAGACTAGCCAGAGCCTCCTACACCGATCAGCTCTGGCAAGCACTCCTCGGCGCAGGGGGCATCTATGCTGCGTTTGGTCTGGCCACAGCTTTTGTCTGCCAAACCGGGGACGTAAGGGTCAATTTGCTCTACGCCACGCTGATTCCACTCATACCTGTGGGCCTGGGCTTGGCGATTGGCGCACGGCTTGAATCTGGCTCGTGGAGCCGGCTGATCGGCGTGGAAGCTGTTGACTGGATTTCCCGTACCAGCCAACACTCACGCTGGGCCGGATCCTACTTGTGGTCAGTGGTTCGCGCCGGGTTTGTGGCGATCCTGACCGCTTTTGCGCTCGCCGCGGTACTCCTCAGCGTGGACCTGCTGATTCACTGGGCGGACGTTGTTACGGTATTCGAAGCCCTCAAAGTGGACCCCTGGGGAGCGGCAGTACTAACCCTCGCCCAGATGGGCTACTTGCCCAACATGGCAGTCTTCTCACTCGCGTGGCTTTCCGGCGCCGGATTTAGCATTGGTGTTGGCTCAACAGCCAGCGCCCTTGGAACCGCCATGGGCCCAGTCCCCGCGATCCCAGTTCTGGCAGCCATTCCATCCGGCAACCTCGCCTTTGGAGCGGTGGCACTGGTGGTACCCGTCTTGGCTGGGGCTTTGGCCGGTTGGTGGTTTTTGCGCGACGGAGAGAACCACTTTGACGAATGGCTCTCCATCAAAATCAAAACGCGCTGGTTCACAGCCGCCGCCTCCACCTTGGTTCTAGGCCTGGCAATCGGTGCCGTGGCAGGAATTTTGGGTCTTGTGATGGCTTGGATGGCCGGCGGTTCAGCAGGTCTTGGGCGCCTTACTGAGATTGGCCCTGACCCGGTTCAGCTGGCTATCTACCTAGCAATTGAAGTTGGCATCGGTGTGGTTATTGGTTACGCGGCCGGCCCCTGGCTAGAACGCGGGCAACTACGCAGCTTCAAAGAAACGTTTAGCGCTTCACACCAATAATGCTGGTTTCAAAGTCCGTGGTGCACTGCTGCGCTGCGTGCAAAGTCAGGGCGGACTTAGAGCACTCTTGAAGTGTTTTGACCTGATCAAAGGCGAAGACACAAAATAGGGCAAGCAGCAGAGAAATGCCGCACACCACAATGCCTGAAACTGCACCAAAGATCAGAAACTTAGACTGCTTTGCCCGCACGGTACGGACAATCACCACAACTCCCAGGACAACGCCGATCAGTGCCAACAGAGCAGACAGTGCCACATAGTCAACGCTGAGCTGGAACACAAAAAACGTGCCGAGCACACAAATCAAGAAGAAGCGGAAATACTGCTGAGTGCGTCCCAACTGCACATCCTTGGCAGTGGGGGACACGGGGCGGGGATTCATAATTTCAAGCCTACGGTAGCTGTGCATAAGGTAGGTGCATGCGCATTGTGGTCCTTGTCTCCGGAACCGGCTCCAACCTTCAGTCCGTCATCGATGCTGTGGCAAGCGGTGAGCTGGACGTTGAGATTGCCGCAGTGGGTGCCGACCGCCCTGGAACCTTGGGCATCCAGCGCTCAGCCGCAGCCGGAATCCCTACTTTTGTGGTGGACTTCAAGTCCTTCCCGGACCGGGCAAGCTGGGACGCCGCACTCACCGAAGCCGTGTCCGCTTACAACCCGGATGTGGTTGTCTCTTCCGGGTTTATGCGCATTGTCTCGGCGGACTTCATCAACGCCTTTGACGGGAAATACCTCAATACTCACCCCGCACTTTTGCCCGCCTTCCCAGGTGCGCACGGAGTACGGGACGCCCTTGCTTACGGCGTAAAAGTCACCGGCTGCACCGTTCACTGGGCGGATGCTGGGGTGGACACCGGGCCCATCATCGCCCAGGAAGCCCTGGCTATTTCTGAGGGTGAGAGCGAAGAAGAGCTCCACGAACGGATCAAACTTGTTGAGCGCCGGCTACTAGTCCGCACCCTTGGCGAGCTGGCCCGCGGAGCCCATCAAAACTAACCGTCCTGATGATGCGGATCCGCCGACTTCCCAGCTGCTGACTGTCAGTCTCTTCCCGGCTTACTCCCAGACTCCTTGGCTATAAAGAACTGCACGCCACTTTGATACAACTTTTGCTATCCCGGCCTGCTTGAGAACGCAGCGCTACTTGCGGTGCAGCACGTAGAGGAATGGGCATGGGTTTTTGGCAACAAGTTTTGAACATGGCAGTCACGGGTCCCCGTTTCCTTCTTGCCTGGACCCTATTGAGCTCACTTCTTCTGGTCTACTTACTGCTTAAACGACGCCGGGCGCGCTGGTTTGTTCTGGCAGCCGCTAGTTTGGCAGTGGGCACCGCAATTGGTTTGGCAGTGCTGTGGTACTGCGTTTTTGTGGATAACACCTTTGGCGGTCCGCTCATTTTTGAGGTCTGGTTCTGGGCTACTGCAGCTTTCGCCGGTATTGGCCTAGCTATGGTGAACCTGCGTGGCGGCCGTTGGTGGCGGAGCATCGTTGCCGGGTTCTCCGTGCTGATCTTTCTGACCACCGCCGTTTTTCAAGTCAACGCAGCCTACGGGCTGAACCCCACCCTCGGCTCGCTACTGAACATCAACACAGCCGGAATAGTCAAGATTCCGCTGCGGTCTCGTTGGCAAAAAGGCAATAACGAGACCCTATACAAAGAGTGGAAGGCCCCGGCTGACATGCCGAAAGTGGGCTTGAGAGGCAAAACTCCTCTGCCTATCCCAGCAACGCATTCAAAGTTCAAAGCCCGCTGGACAGGTCTTTACCTTCCGCCAGCAGCATTGGTGAAGCACCCGCCCTTGCTGCCATTTATGATCATGATGATGGGCCAGCCTGGTGGTCCCAGCCCGGACCCTGTTGCTCGAGTGGCGGACGCCATGGCAGCAAAAAATCATGGGTTAGCGCCAGTCATTTTGGTAGTAGATCAGATCGGTGACCCCTACACCGACACCCTCTGCATCAATTCTGCCCGGGGCAACGTAGAAACGTATGTGATTGATGACGTGCTCCCGTGGGCGCGGGCCAACCTGCCCATCCTTAAGGACCGAAAGGACTGGACAGTTGCCGGCTTTTCAAACGGCGGGGTGTGTGCCAGTTACTACGCTGCCAAGTACCCGCAAGACTTTGGAAATTACATCTCCATCTCCGGAGAAGAGTTCCCGGGCTCAGAAAAGCCAGCAGACAACCTGGCCGCTCTTTTTGGCGGCAATCAAAAAGCGTACGATGCAGTGAAGCCAAAAAACATTATGCTGGCCCACGGAACCTACAAAGATCTGTCAGGTGTTTACACGGCCGGCAGCAACGATCCGGCCTACGTGGCTGCAGCAAAACATCTGTTGGCCACGGCCCTGCACGTGGGCATCAAAGCTGCCTTCTTTCCCCTTGCTGGAGTGGGCCACGTCAAGGGAGCCGTAGCCGGTGGAATGCCAGACGCCTTTAAGACTTTGTACCCACGCTGGGGGTTAGCGGCCCCATGAGTGGGCAGGTTCGCACTAGCCAAGACCGGATCAGAAGCTTCCTCCAACGCATCCCCTTCTCCTTCGCCCTAGCCGCAATTCTCCTCGCAGCTGCAGCGTTTAGCGGCACACTCTTTGGCTCAGCTAATCCCGCTCAGCTATGGGGCCAAGGCGTTGACAACACCTTCCTCGCAGGACGTTGGTGGACCCCCTTTACGGCTCTACTCATCCCACAAGACGCCACCGCAACACTCGTCTCAGCGGGTGGAGCGGTCCTCCTGCTCGGCGTGGCGGAACGCGTGTTGGGCACCAAAAAAGCCACCATCGCGTTCTTGGCCACAGGTTTAGCTGGCGGTGTTCTGGGTGTGCTGATGCAGTGGGTTGGCACCCTCACCTGGGAATGGTGGTCCACTTCTGCCTCGGGGAACGTCACACTGGACCCCGTGACCGGGATCTTCGGCGCCCTTGCCACAGCGTCAGGGAGCATGGGCCTGTTGTGGCGCCGGCGAACCAGAGTAGTTCTGGTGTCCTTTGTGCTGATTTTTGTCCTTTACTCGGGAGACCCGGAGGACTTTTACCGGCTCCTAGCTGTACTAGTAGGTATTGGCCTCGGAATCATTTGGCACCGGCGCAACGGCGCCAGCAAACACGCCAAGTACGCGCTGACGTTCGCTTCGAGTTCCCACCGCGAGACGCGAACTCTGGTAGCCGCCGTCGTATTGGTCACCGCAATTGGACCCTTGGTTGCTTTCCTTGGCAGCACTGACCTGACGCCCTTCGCCTTCGGCTCCTACCTGGTGATGAACGACGCCGGAACCTCCACCTCTGTTGCAGCAGCGTGCCACGGTGCCAGCCCCATAAGCCGTGCCTGCATCCACCAATTGGCTCGCTTGGGCTCCCACGGTCCCGGAATGATGGCACTGGCCTTTGTCCCAGTAGTCCTGCTAGCGCTCGCCGCGTGGGGGCTGTACCGCGGCAGGCGATTCGGCTGGTGGCTGGCTGTCTGCGCTAACGCCGCAATCCTCTTTGCATGGCCAGGTTCCTTCGGCGTCACCCGGCTGATGACTCAATCCGGCACGGGCATTCACCGCCCGTTCAACGGCCAAGAACTGAACATCTGGATCATCAGCGCCGCCCTAGTGCCGGTGGGATCGTTGGTGATGCTGTGGATCAAGCGCAAAGACTTTGGCATCCGGGCCCCGCGTCAAGCACTCCAACACTTCTGGGTGATTATTGGCGGAGCGTTTTTGACGCTTTCCATCGCGTACACACTCAGTGCTTTGCTGGTACTTAAATCCTTGGCACCCCACGTTACTGCCGCAAGGGTTCTCCTAGACGTCCCGCACCGTTTTATCCCACCGCACTTCCTCAGCGGTTTGGTCCCCCTCGTCCTGCCACGGCACAGCCCGGTCAGTTGGGCCTACCAGTGGGCCGGGCCAGTCTTTTGGACGATTTTTGTGGTGGCGAGCTTGTGGTTGCTTTCGCGATCGTCGCGCACCGTTTCTACGCACGACGGCGCCCGGTTCCGTGAGCTCTTACGCCGCCATGGCGGTGGCTCGCTAGGACATATGGCCACGTGGGAGGGAAACACCCCGTGGTTCACTCACGACGGCGAGGGAGCGCTCGCGTACCGGGTGGTTAATGGGCATGCCCTGGTCCTAGGGGAACCGGTTTGTTCCCCGGTCCGCGTGGAATCAACAGTGCAGGAATTTTTGCTGTATTGCGACGCTCAAAATTTCTCACCCGTGTTTTATTCGTTCCACAATTCCTTACTGCCAGTCTTTGGCAAGCTCGGTTGGCGGCACTTGCCCGTTGGTGAAGAAACCATCATCAACCTGACCGGTTTCTCCCTCAAAGGCAAAGCATGGCAAAGCGTCCGGACCTCCTTGAACAAAGCCATCAGAGACGGCAGGACTACTGTTTGGACGTCTTGGCACGAGCTACCTCTTGCTGCCACCTCTGAAATCGAAGCCATCTCAGAAGCTTGGCTTGCTGAAAATAAACTCCCAGAAATGGGTTTCACGCTGGGCGGGATTGAGGAGCTTAATGATCCTGAGGTTCGTTTGATGCTCGCTGTGGCTGAGGATGGCCACATTGAGGCTGTTACTTCGTGGATGCCTGTTTATGAACACGGCCAAGTAGTGGGTTGGACTCTGGACTTTATGCGCCGTGCCCCCGAATCGGAGAACGGTGTGATGGAATTCCTGATCGCCTCCGCGGCCTTGCAATTCCAACGCGACGGAGTCCGGTTCTTGAGTCTGTCCGGGGCGCCGCTTGCCACCAAACCGGCAGACGTTGCACCCGAAGCAGACCAGGCACCCAGCACCGACATTGCTGCCTTCCAAGCCTGGCTCTCACGCACCCTAGAACCTGCATACGGCTTCGGTTCCTTGTTCCGCTTCAAGGCAAAATTCCACCCCGAATACTCCACGCTCTACATGGCGTTCCCGGACCTTGCAGCACTCCCAACCATCGGTATGGCGCTTGCCCGCGCGTACTTGCCGGACGTCTCCACCCGTGAAGGCGTTGTCCTGGCCCGTACCTTAGGCCGCAAAGACTAACTCCGGCGAGTTTCGGCGTCGTACAGTTCTTGCTTGTATTGAGGTTGTTTTGTGACGTTACCGAAGGTGCTGCTGTTTTGTCTCGGGGGCGAAGAATGCCATCCACACCACGGCAATAACCACTAGTGCGCCGGCTAGGGCGAAGCTGGTTGCCAGGCCAAAAGTGGGCCAGAAGTACGCACCAAAAATCAGTGGCCCAAACCCGGCGCCAATGCGTGAAAACGTTGAAGCCCAGCCAAAGCCGGAGCCGCGCAACTCCGTGGGGTAAAGCTCAGAAACGTAGGCGTACAACACCGGGATAGCCACCTGAACCACAAAACCGTAGGCGAGCAGCCAACCCACAGCGGCAGCCGGAATATCCACCACAAAGGCCACCACCACAAGGGTTGCGGCTGCGAGCGGACCAGTGATCGCCAGGATCCATTTGCGGCCCACACGCTCCACCAGCAGGGCTGCAACCACCACACCCAAAAGGCCCACGCCGGCCATACCAGCAGTTGTCACAAAGGCTTTGTACTCGGCAAAACCCGCGCCAATGAGGATCTTCGGCATCCACGTCAGGGACAAGTAGTAGACCAACAGGATGCTAAAAAACAGTAGCCAGGAAGTGGCCGTGATTTTCCAGTTGAACGCCCAAATTCCGCGCAACTGCGCCAAAACACTACCGGCCGAAAGCTTGGGGGCCTCATGTGGTTCAGGCAAGCTGTACGCCACAGCGGTGCCGCCAGTGTCCTTGACCAACTGGTCAATCACGGCTGCAGCTTCCTCACGCCGGCCCTTGCTAATGAGGAACAACGGGGACTCGGGAACACCGCGCCGAATCCAGAACACCAAAAGGGCCGGGATTACCATCACCAGCATGATCACTCGCCAGTCGCCATAAGCGGCCACCAAGGCTGCGGAAACCACACCGCACAAGGCAGCGCCCACCGGCCACCAACCGTCCATTGCCGTCAGCACCCGGCCGCGTTGTTTGCGGGGCGTAAATTCACCCACCAGCGCGTAATCCACCGGGATGCAACCGCCCAGACCAAAACCGGCGATAAAACGGAAGATGCAAAACCACACAAAGTCGGGAGCAAAAGCACCAAACACCGTAAAAATGGAGAAGATCAGCAAAGTGGCGGTAAACGCTTTTTTACGCCCAATGCTGTCAGCGATGGTGCCCCACACAAACGCGCCAAGTGCCATTCCGATCAGATTTGCTGTACCCACCCACGCCACATCCGAGGCTGCAAGCGCCCAGTGTTTGGACAACAAAGGGATCAGAACGCCGTTGAGGGTGACATCCCATGCGTCGAACATAAAACCAAGGCCACCGATGATAAAGATGCGGCCTTGCACTTTCCACCGCCACGGCAAATCCTGAACGATTTGCTCGCCGCTAGGAACCGTTGTGTACGTGTTCATAACATCTCCCGATCTACTCTGGGAAAACTCTAGTACGCGGCCCGGTTCTTGCGGGGGTGCTCAGCGGGTTTTTGTGATGGCCTCACGCAGAAAACCATTGGCTTGCCCCAAAGCTGCACGTCCGGCGTCGGGTGTGACACCGGTAAGCAACAACAATATGGCGAGCTTGACCGAACCGTCCGCCGCCTCCAAAGCGTTTGCTGCCTGATCTGCGTCCACACCTGTTGCCTGTTGGACGGTGCGCTGGGAACGGGCACGCAACTTGGCATTAGTGGCTTGCAAATCCACCATCAAATTCCCGTAGGTTTTGCCCAGCTTGACCATACTCAGAGTGCTGATCATGTTGACCACCAGCTTTTGGGCAGTACCGGACTTCAAACGCGTAGAACCCGTCACAAACTCCGGTCCCACTTCAACTTCAATGGCAACGTCCGCGGCCTGGCCAATTGCCGAACCGGTGTTGCACGCAATCGCTGCCGAAAACGCACCAACCTCCCGGGCCGCAGCCAAGGCACCCAAAACATAGGGGGTTCGGCCGGATGCCGAAATGCCGATCACGGCGTCGTTTTTATTCAGTTTCAACGCATGCAAATCGGCTGCGCCAGCTTCAACGTTGTCCTCGGCGTTCTCCACAGCATGCTGCACGGCACGGCTACCTCCCGCGATCACACCAACCACCATTTCCGCAGGAGTGCCAAAGGTTGGTGGGCATTCGGACGCATCAAGCACACCAATCCGGCCGGCCGTCCCAGCACCGGTGTAAATCAACCTGCCGCCAGCCGCTAGCTTTTGGGTGACTGCGTCAACAGCCTGCGCGATCTGCCCGAGGGATTTGCTCACTGCCGCGGCAACCAGCGCATCCTGACCATTCATCGCCGCCACCAACTCGGAAGTACTCATGGTGTCTAGGAGCTGAAAATCCGGGTTGCTGCGCTCGGTGGCGAGGCTGGCTAGCTCGGCGCGGAGCGGGCCTAGATCCTCAGAGTAGGCAGCGGATTCAGCGGGCTGATTCACGGTAAAGGTGCCTTTCCTGCAAAAGCGGACCAGGGCCGGCGGCCAGTGCTGCGCCGTCCAGCCCGGTGCCAAGAGGTTCGACGACGGCGAAGCCGTTTTGGGTTAATGCTGCGGCCAAGGTGCGGGCAAAGTACGGCGAGCTGGCAAGGCCGCCCAAAACCGAAACCGTTGCTGTTCCACTGCTTGCATCCGAGCTGCTAGTTGTCCTTGAATCGCTAATCGTGCCTGAGACGCTAGATGAGCCTGAGACGCTAGTTGTGACTGTGACGCTAGCCCGCCGGACTGACTCGGCCAAGTACTTGCAGGCCTGATCAATGATTTTGGCGGCCACAACGTCCTTGTTCTCAGCGGCGGCCAGAACAGCCGGAGCGAAGCTAGCTAACGGCCGCGAAGGGTTCTCGAAGCTGCCCAACCAGCTAGGAAGTAGCTCGGGGGACCGGACCATAGCGGTACTGGCGGCTGTGAGAGTAGTGGCCGGGCCGGCGTCGTACGCTTCCAAGACGGCGCTCAGGCCCGCCTGACCAATCCACCGGCCGCTGCCTCGATCACCCAAAAACGGCCCCCAACCGTCAGCCCGGTGCAGCTCACCGGCGCCATCAAAGCGGAACGCAACGGCGCCCGTGCCTACTATCAACACAGTGCCGGGGTTGGAACCAAAAGCGCCGAGCTGGGCGGCGGTGGCATCCGAAAGGACAGTGGCATCCCCGCGGAAGTGAGCGGCAAGTTCGGTGGCCAAACGCTGACCGCCAGCGGTGTCTGCGGCTACGCCGGCGACTGCTGCACCAACGCTGACTGCTCCGTGGATGGGGAGGTGAGTGGCGGCGTCGGCGATTAATTCGAACGCCTTCCGTGAGCCACCCTCAGTGGCTAGGCCGGCGAAACCAGGGGCTTCGGCGGTGCCCAAAACTTTTGCACCAGGCACGTGATTTTCGCGCAATTCGAGGCGGCACTTGCTCTTGCCAATGTCCGCCGCAAGAACCATCCGCGCGGGGCCCTTGGGCGCAAAGTGATCCATGTCTCAACTCTATCCCGGCGCCTCGCGTGTCCGGTCACACCAAGCTACGAGTCATACAAAGGTGGGAGTCATACAAAGGCGCAGAGTCATACAAAGGCGCGGAGGGGAGGCCGACGCGTGGACGCGATAAACTGGCCGGGCACCCAGCCCTCCCACTAGCGATTCCCACCGGAGACTTTTGTGACCTTGACGCAATTTGACCGTGTTCCCATCCGTCGCGCATTGATTTCTGTGTACGACAAGACCGGATTGGAGGAGCTGGCACGGGGCCTTCACGCCGCTGGCGTCAAGATTGTTTCCACCGGTTCCACAGCCAAGAAAATTGCCGCCGCCGGAATCCCGGTTCAGGAAGTGGAAGAAGTCACCGGTTCCCCGGAAATGCTTGATGGCCGGGTAAAGACCCTGCACCCGCGCGTTCACGGTGGCATCTTGGCCGACCGTCGTCTGCAGTCCCACGTGGATACCCTCGCCGAGATGGATATTGAAGCCTTTGACCTAGTGGTGGTCAACCTCTATCCCTTCGTTGAAACCGTCAAGTCCGGCGCCGCCCAAGATGATGTGGTGGAGCAAATCGACATCGGAGGCCCCGCCATGGTGCGCTCCGCCGCCAAGAACCACGCATCGGTTGCCATCGTCACCGACCCGGCCATCTACGATTCCGTCGTTGAGGCCGCTGCCGCCGGCGGTTTTGATCTGAAAACCCGACGCCGTCTCGCGGCACGTGCTTTCGCCCACACCGCAAGCTATGACACCGCCGTCGCAACGTGGACCGCTTCCCAGTTCCTGGACGAAGACGGCGACGGGCAGATTGACTGGCCCGCCTACGCCGGCCTCGCCCTGGAGCGATCCGAGGTTTTGCGCTACGGCGAAAACCCGCACCAGCAGGCTGCCCTGTATGTGGACAAGGCGGCGCCGGCCGGTATTGCACAGGCTGATCAGCTGCACGGCAAGGCCATGAGCTACAACAACTTTGTTGACGCCGACGCCGCCCTGCGCGCAGCCTTCGATTTCTCCGAGCCCGCAGTGGCTGTGGTGAAGCATGCCAACCCTTGTGGTGTTGCGGTTGCTTCCCCTGACTCCGAGGACCCGATTGCTGATGCCCACGCCAAGGCGCACGCCTGCGATCCCGTCTCCGCCTTTGGTGGTGTCATTGCCGCGAACCGCACTGTGACCGCCGGAATGGCCCGCACCGTTGCCGGCATTTTCACCGAAGTGGTGATTGCCCCGGACTTTGAGCCGGAAGCCGTGGAAATTCTTTCCGCTAAGAAGAACATCCGCCTCCTGGCCTTGCCTGAGGGTTACGGACGTTACCCCACTGAATTCCGTCAGGTCTCCGGCGGAATGCTGGTTCAGGCGAGCGACAAGGTAGACGCCGACGGCGACAACCCCGCCAACTGGACCCTCGCCGCAGGTGAAGCCGCCGACGACGCAACCCTCGCCGATCTCGCCTTCGCGTGGACCGCATGCCGTGCAGCGAAGTCCAACGCCATCCTCCTCGCCAACAACGGTGCGGCAGTGGGTATTGGAATGGGCCAAGTGAACCGACTGGATTCCTGCCGCTTGGCCGTGGAACGGGCCAACACGCTTGGTGTTGCTGTTGAGTCCGACGTTGACGGTGCCGGTGGAGCATCCAACGCGAGCGGTGCGGGTGCTCCCGAGCGTGCTCGTGGTGCTGTTGCTGCGTCCGACGCGTTCTTCCCGTTCGCCGACGGTCTGCAAATCCTGATCGACGCCGGTGTCCGCGCGGTTGTTCAGCCTGGCGGTTCCGTGCGGGACGAGGAAGTGGTGACAGCGGCCAAGGAAGCCGGCATCACCATGTACTTCACCGGTTCGCGTCACTTCTTCCACTAATAACCCCCGCCTCGCCCTCAACCACCGCCGAATGGGTAGATAACGTCGCTTTGAAGTGATTCATAACGACGTTATCTACCCACTCGGCGGAAGGGGAGCAGGGGAGAGCAAAAAGGAGCCACATGGCTAGGCTGCGTGAAGTGCGGGTTCACCGCGTTCGTGTGCCGCTAGTGGGACACTTCACCACCGCGGTTCGCAGCGCCACTGAGCTCGAGACAGTGCTAGTCGAAGCCATCGATTCGGATGGGTTCAGCGGCTGGGGTGAGGCGCCGATCAGTAAAGTCACACGCCTCTCCACTGAGCAAACAGTCGCCAGCATTGAAGGCCCGCTGGCCGCCCTAGTTCTTCATCAAGATGGCGGATTGCACGGCACAAATGCCCACTCTGGTACGGGGTTGGGGGGTGCGCTGCCCGGGGAACTCAGCGAATCCCTGGCACGGTTGGAACAAAGCACGGAACCACCGGCTGCCCGTATGGCTATGGACTGTGCCCTCCACGACCTAGCAGCCCAGCAGCACGGTGTGGATCTGGCAACTTATCTAGCCAGCATTATCGCTAGCGGCGAAGCTCAGTCTGGATTCGGTATCAAGGCCTTAGCCAAAGTACCCCAAGTGAAGATCGAGACTGACATAACGCTTTCCGTCGCACCGCCAGCGGAGCTCGCCACTAAAGCAGCTGCACATGTGGCGGCCGGGTTCCGTTGCCTGAAGGTAAAGCTCGACGCGCGGATGGACGTCCTTGCCTCGATGCAAGCCGTGCGTGCGGCCGCCGGGGACCAGACCGTGTTGCGCATCGATGCAAACCAAGCATTTAACGCCTCGGAGGCCATCCGGGTGATCCGGGCATTGGAAGACGCAGGCTTGAACATAGAGCTTGCAGAACAACCAGTACCGGCAGGGGACTGGGCAGGCCTCGCGCAGGTGAGTGCCGCCGTCGAGACCCCGGTTTTGGCGGACGAAAGTCTCTGGAACCTCCAAGACCTAGAGCAATTACTGCGCTACCAGGCCGCACCCATGGTGAACATCAAGTTGGCTAAAACGGGTGGGCTCCGGCACGGATTGAGACTTCTGGAACGGGCCACTGCCGAAGGCATAGATGTGGTTATTGGGTGCATGCTGGAGAGCCATGTGGGCATTGGTGCAGCGGTAGCACTCGCCGCTCAGTTGCCTGCAAGTGACGGCCGCTCTGCAAGTGACGGCCGTTCTGCCGCGCAGGACCTCGACGGCGGGCTGTGGCTCACCGCCTCTCCTGTGCGCGGAGGGATCGAATATCAGGGTATGAACATTCAGCGTTCCACAGCCCCCGGCCTGGGAATTAGCGGGCTGGCTCTCGGCTAAGAATCCCTCGCCTAGGATTTAGGCAGCTACTGTGTTGCCCTATGCAGTTCCCAAGCCATCCGTGAAAGCGCTTGGATGGCGGGCAAGGCGTCCTTTTCCTCGTAGGCCCGGGTACACACTGCCAAAACGTAGCCGTCGCTGAGGAAGCCGTTTTGTGGGGCAACAAAAGCAACATCGTGTTGAATGCCGGTGACCCAGCCGGACTTGCTACCCCAACGCACCTCGGCCCCTGCGGAATCCAGCTCCGCGCCAAGATCTCCGAACTCTTGAGCCATCAGCCACTGAGTCATCAATTCCGTCAGCTCTGGACCAGCCACGGCACCTGTCACAATGGCGCGCATCACGGCTGTCAGATCACGTGCAGTCACTTGGTGGCTCAACCCAGCCCGCAGTGCCGGGATGTCGCCGATCATCCGCTCCATACGCGAAGAGGCTGCCCCGCAGGCAGACAAAGCGTCGTTGACCGCGGGCAGCCCAACCAGCTGCACCACCAGATTGGTAGCCTCATTTGAGGAGACAGTGATCATGCGCCGAAGTACCTCAGAGAGCGGCATCAGCGTTCCGGGCGAAGGCATCCCCATGTCCCGTTCTTCGGGTTCAAAGGTGAAGTCTTCGGTGCCGGTGGCCGAGGGAAAAGTGTGTGCCGCCGCAATTTCTTGGTTCAAGTCCAGCTCGCCACGTTCCACAGCCCTGATTGCTGCCACCATCACGCCGAGCTTGATAGTGCTTGCCGAGTAGAACGGAAGGTCAGCTTCCCGTTGGGATAAAACAGCACCATCCATTGTTGTGAGGCAATACGCGATGGTGGGCACGCCGTCGCTATAGTCAGACTGAACGGGCATGGTGGCTCCTAGCTGAGATGAGAGTAGACCGTGTCCGAGACGGCCAAACGAACGGGTTGGAAGTCGGAAATCTCGCGCCGAGGATGCACCCGATTGCTCAGCAAAACAACACTCATTCGAGCATCGCGGTCTACCAACAATGAGGTACCGGTGAAGCCGTTGTGGCCGCGCGCATGTGGGGATCCCATCCACGCGGCTTGGCCAATTCTTAGCCCCAGACCGTGGCCGAATTCGGCTCCAGAGGTGGGCAGAAACTTACCAAGTACGTCCCGGAGCTGATCCGTCCACATGGCAGTTGCCAGTGTGGGGGACAAGATGCCAGGCAAGCCTGCGCGCAAGAATTCGGCGAAGCCCAAGAGCGCACCAGCGGTGCCGAACAGGCCAGCGTTTCCGCACGCACCGCCCAAAGACCAGGCAGCTTCATCGTGGACAACACCACGAATCATGCCCCGGCCGAGTTCCGGCTGGTACTCAGTCGCGGCGCTACACAGCGGATCTGGTGTGAAACTCAGCCCACCATTGGCATCCACTTTGGAGAGCACCTTCTCGTTGACGAGCTGAAGCCAAGGTTTTCCCGTGATCTGCTCGGCCGCAGCCATGATGGTGTTGAATCCCGCGCACGAGTATTCAAAGTGGGTGCCAGGCTGGTGAAGCGGTTCAAGAGCCAGCAGATCGGCCAGCAGCGCTTCACGGTCAAAGACTGCTCCGGTAGCCAGCGGCCCGCGCCAGCCGTCCCACGTCCCAGGCAACCCCGAGGTGTGGGTCAGAAGCTGACGCAATGTCACACCAAATTTGCCCAGCGGCACTGGAACCGTCTGATCAAGGTCCCACACGCCGTCGTCCACTAGTGCCAGCGCCGTGACAGCGGTGAAAACCTTCGTCACAGACGCCAAATCGTAGAGCGTTTCGGCGCTCGCCGGGATCCGCTCTTGCTCCGGAAGTTCAGTACCGTCGCTACCAAAACGCACAGCGTCGCCCACGGTGATCACCGGCAGCCGTTCACCGTCCACAGCAACTGCGCAAACTGCCGACGGCGTGACACCGGTTTGGACAGCAGCGCTTAGCAGACGCTTCAGCTCGGTATGCAATGACTCGTGCCCCGGGCTGAGGCCAGTGGCTCTCACTACTCCAACACCAAACGTGGCTGGCTTCCGTCCGGCGCGTGCAAGGTGGCTGGAACGCCCAGAGGAATACTGTGTGCCGCAGGTCCGTGGCCAAAGCCCAGTTCCCACACCAAGGGAACGCCTAGCGGACCGAGTAGTTCAACACAGAGCTTCTTGATTTCCTCAAGGTCACCGCAATCTTGCCATGAGCCCAAAGCGATGCCACTCAATCCTTCGAACCAGCCGGCCCGGAGTAGTGAGGTCAGCATCCCATCAATCTTGTAGGTGGGTTCGGTGACATCCTCGAGTAAGGCGATTCGGCCGGTATTGTTCGGCAGCACCCGCCCACGGCCCCCCAAGGTCATCACCAGAAGGCTCAGATTTCCGCCGGTAAGGATTCCGTGGGCAGTGCCGCTGACGAGAGTTTGGGCGGTTGCCGCTGTGTAACTCCGGCCAGGGAAGGGAGCAAATACGGCCGCTTTGAGCCTTGTAGTTGCTACAGCATCATCGAGCAAGGCAGCAGTGGCCAGCATGGGGGTAAACCACGAGGGCAAACCCAACTTTTCACCCCAAAATTCGTGAATCCCTGTGATATCAGAGGAGCCAAAGAGCGGCTTCGGCTCGGCGGCACGGAGCTGATCGACGTCGAGCAAGTCCAAAAGCCGCACTGACCCGTAGCCGCCTCGGATCACAAAAACTGCGGCGAGGCTTGGATCGCACCACGCGTTCTGCAGGTCAGCGGCCCGCTGCTCGTCGGTTCCGGCAAGATACAACGCGCGGGGATGTGCAGCCCGAAGGTGATCGCCAAGTACTGGAACTAGCCCCCACGATTCCAAAAGTGCCACCGAGCGTTCAATCATCGCCGGTACTGGCGGCCCCGAAGTTGCCACCAGCCCCACCCGGTCACCTAGCTGCAGCGGAGCCAAGATGTCAGTTGTTTTCGGATGCTCCATCATGCGTCCGAACCGATGGCCACGCTGGAGTCATCGGCCAGCACATTGTTGGTTGGCACCACGCTGAGCAATTTGCGGGTGTATTCGTGTTGAGGGTTCAGCAAAACGTCTTCCACCTTGCCTTCTTCAACAATCTGACCTTCAAACATCACCACCACTCGATCAGCGATGTTCCACGCCAAGCCGAGGTCATGAGTTATGACCAGGGCACCCAAGCCGAGTTCACAGCGCAAACGCAAGAGCAGGGCAAGAATTTCGGCACGTACGGAGGCATCCAGGCTAGCCACCGGCTCATCGGCAACCAGGAATTCCGGTTCCAAGGCAAGAGCGCCAGCAATCACCACTCGCTGCCGCTGCCCTCCTGAAAGTTCTTGAGGAATGGCCGTTAGGTAACGTTCAGGCGGGTTCAACTCGGCTTTTTGCAGTGCCGCTGTAACGATTTCCCGTTCGTTCCCTGGCAACTTGTGCAGTCGAGGCCCCTCGGCCACGGCTTCGTAGACAGAGTGCTTAGGGTTTAGTGCCGCCGACGGATCTTGCAGCACAAACTGGACGCTCCGCCGGTAATCCTTGAGCGCTTTGCGATGGTGAGAAAGCGGTTTGCCTTCGAACAACACGTCCCCGGAGGTGGGACGTTGCAAGGCAAGCATGGTACGAGCCAGTGTGGTTTTACCGGACCCGGATTGACCCACAAGCGCAACAATTTCACCCCGGCCGCAGCTCAGATTCACGGAGTCCACAGCCTTGACCGTGCCGCCGCGTCCGGCGAACGTCACGGACAAGTTTCGCGCCTCCAACACAACATCTTCCGGGTCGGGGGCAGTAAAGGCGCCGGCCTTTTCCCCTGCGTTTGCTGAGGGTGCGTCAGGCGCAGTGTAGCCGGGCAAACGGAGTCGAGAGGCAGGATCCCCGATCAATGGAAACGCCGCGGCGAGGGCCTGGGTGTGTGGGTGCTGCGGGTTACGCATAACGTCAGCAGAAGGACCATCCTCCACAATTTTTCCTTGCTGCATCACCACAATCCGCTCACAAGTGGCAGCAAGAACCGAGAGGTCGTGGCTGATCATAATGAGCGAGAGCCCGCGTGAGGCCACCAGTGCAGTCAGCACGTTCAGCACTTGTGCCTGAACAATCACGTCCAATGCAGTGGTTGGTTCATCAGCGATGATGAGCTCAGGATCGCAAGCCAAAGCCATCGCGATCATCACGCGCTGCTTCTGCCCGCCGGAGAGTTCATGAGGGTAGGAAGCGCCCTTGGCCGGGGAGAGGTCCACCAGCTCCAAGAGTTCGGCAACACGTGCATTTCGTGCAGCATCGTCCTTGTACGGAAGCACTTTTGCGTGGACACGCAGTGCCTCGGCGATTTGGTCACGGACCTTGCGAACCGGGTTGAGTGAGTGCATGGCACCCTGGAAAACGATTGCTGCTTCAGTCCAACGCACGGCGCGCAGACGGCCCCAACTGAGGTCAGGCACATTGTCTTCACCCAGCAAGATGCTGCCTTCAACCTTGGCATTAGCAGGCAGCAAACGGAGCACTGACATGGCCAGTGTGGACTTTCCGCAGCCAGACTCGCCAGCAAGACCCAACGTTGAGCCGGGTTCGACGACGAGGCTGACGCCGTCGACCGCTGTCAGCGAGCGGCGGCCTTCTTCTCCTTGAGTGGAGTAGGTGACCCGGAGGTCCTTGAATTCAAGACGCGGCATTAGCGGCCTCTCAGGGTCGGGTTAATAACTGACTCGAAGGCGCGCCCCACCAAAGTGAAGCACAGCACCACAACAACGATTGCAATACCGGGGGTAAGGACAAACCACCAATAGCCTCCGGTTGCCGCGCCGGTATCCAACGCGGATTTGAGCATGGACCCCCAAGAGATCTGTCCGGGGTCGCCCATACCAAGGAAGGACAGGGTGGATTCGGCGATGATGGCCGAACCTACTGTCAGGGTGGTGTTGGCGAGGACAAGTGGCATCACGGCCGGGAGGACGTGCTTGCCAATGATGTGGGCGTCCGAAGCTCCCAAGGCCCAGCTGCGTTCAATGTAGGCGCGGGATTCCACGCTGAGCGTTTGGGAACGTACCAGGCGGGCTGTTCCGGCCCACGAGGTGATCCCGATGGCAATCACAATGGTGGCAACGCCGGGGCCAATCACTGAGGAGAGCACAATCGCCAAGACCAGGCTTGGCACAACCAAGAAGAAGTCGATGATTCGCATCAACACCCCTTGGGTGACTCCGGTGAAGTGGCCTGCAGCCATACCCACCACTGTGCCAATCAACATGGACACACCAGTGGCAGCAAAACCAACCAAGAGAGAGATCCGGGCGCCCCAAACCAGCATCGCCAAAATAGACCGGCCCGAGGGGTCCGTGCCCAAAGGGTTCGCCCATGTTGGTGGTTCATTTTGAGCTGCGGTGATGCGTGTGACATCGAGGGTCTCTTCGGGTGCTAGCACGGGGGCTAGTAGCGCTAGAAGAATAACGAGGCCCAATAAGATCAGTCCGATGAGCCCGGCTCGGTTTGAGGCAAACTCCGCCCAGACCTCACGAAGCCGTTGAATCCGCCGGGCGTTGGCCACGTTGCGTTGGCCAGTGGTCAGTGTGCTCATGATGCACGCAGCCGCGGGTCAAGGAGTCGGTAGACGATGTCGGCGAAGAAATTCATAAAGATCACAATCGAAGAGAAGACAACAAAGGTTCCCTGAAGAAGCGGGAAGTCAGGGGCAGATAGCGCCTGGAAAGTGAGGTAACCCAGGCCCGGCCAGGAGAAGACGGTCTCCACCGTCACAGCCCCGCCTACCAAACCGCCCAGGGTCAGAAAGATGAGTGTCACGGTGGGCAAAAGCGCATTGGGCACAGCGTGCTTAATGCGTACGTCGTCCTCTCGCAGGCCTTTGGCTCGCGCCGTGACCAAATAGTCTGAGGTCATTTCTTCAAGGAGGGATGCCCGCATGACCATCAAGTACTGGGCGTAGACGACGGCGACCATGGTCAACACCGGTAGCACCATGTGGCGTGCCACATCCCAGAGGTAGTTGAAGCCTGTGGCTTGAACGCCAGCGGTCACCATTCCACCGGTGGGGAACCAGCGCAAACCTCCAGCAAAGACCAAAAGCATCAATAGGCCCAACCAAAAGGTGGGGACAGACCAAAAGATCAGCGCCAAACCGGTATGAGTTTTGTCGAAGTTGCTACCGCGCCGCCACGCGGCCCGTTGTCCGAGCCAGAGGCCCAGAACAACGGACAGCGCGGCAGCGGTGCCGGTGAGTAGCAAGGTAGGGCCGATCCGATCCAGGATAAGTTCCATGACCGGCCGGTTGTAGGTGTAGGAATCGCCCAGTTTGCCCTGAAAGAGGTCCGTCAAATACCGCCAAAACTGGGCCGGGAGAGGCTGGTCTAGGCCGTATTGCCGCCGCAAGATGTCCATCTGTTCCGGTGTCACCTGCCGCCCGTCCGCCAATGAGCGCACAGGATCACCGGGCAGGATACGGAAGGCGAAGAAGCCAAGGACAACCACCATCACCAAGGAAACGGCGGCGCCGCCGGCTTTTGCGCCGATATAACGCGGCCAGCTGCCCCCGCGCCGAGGTTCGTCGATGTCCTTGATTGGCCCGCCTTCTGCGGCAGAATTTGGTGCAGATGTGGTCCCTGCGAGGACGGGTTCACTGAGCGTAGGTTCCATTGTTATTCGCGGTCTCCTGCCGTTGCGTTACGGCGGCGGTAGAGAACAAATCCGCCAGCAGCCAACACCACCACAATGACAGCGGGCACAATGACAGCGGCTGGGTTGAAGCCACCATCAGACTGCTCGGTGCCGGACTTGCTGCTCACTGGTGTGGCACTGTAGTAGCCCCACGGGCCGTTCTGGCCGGTGATAACGCCACCTTCTTCAGGCTGCGTGACGAACGGTTCAAACTTGTCAGATCGGTACGCTTCGAGCGTGTTGGCGTAGTACATCACGTTATTAACCGCTGCGTTGTAGATCAGTTCCTGAGCTTTCTTGACCAAGGCGCTGCGTTTGGCCTGATCGAGTTCCTCGTGCTGTTGCTTGAAGATCGCATCGAATTCTGGCGAGCAGTAGTTGTTTTCCGAGGTTGCGCCTGTGCCATCGGCATTAGGACGTGAAGCACAAGTGTTGATGGACAGCTGGAAGTCCGGGTCCGGGCCCATTCCCCAACCGGTGAAGTAGAGGTCAAAGTTACCAACAACTGAGTCATCGTTCAGCTGGGCTGAAGACTTCATTACTGTGGTGACGTCGATGCCGATTTCCTTCAACCACGGCTTGACGTAATCAGCCATCTGCTGGTGTGTTGGTTCGCTGTTGCGGCCGGCAAGGCGGAGCTTGAGTGGCTTTCCGGTCTTGTCCAAGCGGATCCCGTCGGCACCCTTGGTGTAACCCGCCTTGTCCAGCAGCTCGTTGGCCGCCTTCGGGTTGTACTTCAACGGCAGGTCCTTGGTATCCCAGTTGTACTGCGGGTATGCGAGAGGAACCTCACCAGTGGCTTCTTGTCCTAGACCCTGAAGAACCTTCTCAAGAAGCGTCTTGTTATCAATCGCCATAACAATTGCCCGGCGTAGTTGAACGTCCTGCAAGGCCGGGTTGCCGTCCCCGATCAGCTTGTTTTCAGGCGTTGTGGTTCCAGGGTTGATGCCAATTGCTTGGTAGCGGCGGCCAGTGCCGGCGTTGGTGGTGATCCCCGGCTGATTCTGGAGGGCCTTGTACTGGGCGGGAGTGAGGCCGCTGATTAGATCAACTTCACCGGTCTTGAGTGCCTGCACTGCAGCGTCAGTGTTTTTGTACGGGGCGTAAGTGATGCCGTCAATCTTGGCCTTGCCCTCCCAGTAGTACGGGTTGGATTTCAGGCTGACACCAGCCGTTTTGTCATAACTGGTGACAATAAAGGGCCCGGATCCAACCGTGTCCTTGTCATTGGTGTATTTGGCGGGATCCCCAACCTTGGACCAAACGTGTTCTGGCATGATCGGAAGCTGCGTTCCGGGGTTCGGTGCTTGCGGGGCGTTGAGAGTGATAACTAGGGTCTCGTCGTCTTTGGCTTCTACACTCTGTACCGATGACAGCAGCGAGCCGTTGGCCTGCTTGAGCTCGTCATTTGTCTGGATGGCTTTGAATGTCCATGCGCCGTCTTTGGCCGTAATCGGCTCACCATCGGACCACTTGCGGTCCTTGGGCAGGTGGAATGTCCACACCTTACCGTCCGGGGAGGTCTCCCACTTGTCAGCCATGCTGGGAATGTCCTCGTTGTTCTTTGGCCCGTAGGCCACCAAGGACTGGTACTGCAAGGCAAGGATGTTGGTGCTGCTAGCCAAGATGGCTTTGAAGGGGTTGAGCGAGTCGATGTCGCCAGTGAGGGCGAGTTTGAGTGTGGTTCCGCTGGCTTCGGAACTTGCGGCAGTTGCCGCAGGGAGGGTACCCGCTGCGGGAGCCAGTGCGATGACGGCTGCTGCTAGAACGGCCGGGATACTTCGCCGAAGTCTGGATGTGCCGGGTGTTTTTGCGCTGTGCGGTGCTTGGTCTGGTGCAGCCGCGGTTCGTATGGGTGTCATCGCGTTCCCCTCATTGTGTGGTGATCGGTGTAGTGCCACGTCCCCCGAAGTGCCGATTCCCGCTGAATGTGGGGGACGGGTTCAAAGTATCCAAGAGATGTGTCGTGGATGTGACGGGCATGTAAATGAATTACGGGTTTGGAAAACGTGATGCAATTCACTTACGCTCACCCTATAACCGAGGTGTTCAGAAAACCATGCAAGGAGACCCAACCGTGACAAATAATCTGCCAACACCTCCGGTGGACTCCCACTCAATGGCTAGCCCCGAGTCCGCTTTTGACCCGGCCGAATTATGTTCGCAACTCATCCGCTTCGACACCACAAACCATGGCGAAGGCAAAAGTGCAGGGGAGAAGGAATGCGCCGAATACATTGCTTCCTTGCTGCAAAGTGCAGGCTACGCGCCGCTACTACTAGGCCCCTCGCCTGAGCGCACTTCGGTGGTGCTCCGCGTCGAAGGTAGAGACCGTACCTTGCCGGGCTTACTAGTGCACGCTCACCTAGACGTGGTGCCAGCCGAGCCGGAGCAATGGAGCCGTGATCCCTTCTCAGGCGAGATTGCTGACGGCTATGTGTACGGACGTGGAGCCTCGGATATGAAGGACATGGTGGCGATGACTCTTGCCACCTTGCTTGAGTGGGCGCAGCAGGGAATCCGCCCACAACGCGACATTGTGGTGGCATTTGTTGCTGATGAAGAGGACAAGGGTGACTACGGTGCTCTCTGGCTTGCAGCGGAACACCCTGAGCTATTTACCGGCGTCGAAGCAGCTATTGGGGAGTCTGGCGGACATGCAACGCTGCTGACCGCCGTCGACGGTTCTCCCGTCCGGCTCTATCCGGTGGCTGTAGCAGAACGCGGAACATTGCACATCAGGGTCCGTGCACAGGGCACCTCGGGCCATGGCTCCCGCCCCGTGCCCGTGAATGCAGTAAAAATTCTTATCTCGGCCCTCGAGCGTGTGGGCCAACACCAATGGCCACTAACCCTCACACCCGCCGTTAAGTCCTACATCGAGCAGACCACTGCAGCGCTGGGCCACCGCGCAGATCTAGAAACCGAAGAAGGCGTCCAACTGGCCATCGAAACCATGGGGGCCGCCGGAACAGTGGCGGCAGTGACTATTCGCTGCTCATCTACGCCCACGGTGCTGCGTGCCGGATACAAAGTGAATGTCATCCCGGGCACCGCTGAGGCGGACATCGACATTCGTTGCCTACCGGGGACCGAAGAGTCCACCATGGCGGTCATCGACTCACTTCTTGGGCCAGGAATTACGCGAGAGTTTCTCTCGCACCAGCCGCCTACCCAATCCGACGCAGGCTCCCACTGGTTCGATTCGATGAGCACGGCACTCACTCGGCACGACCCGGACGCCGTCGTAGTTCCCTACTGCATGGGAGGCGGCACGGACGCCAAGGCGTTTGCCCCGTTGGGAATTTCTTGCTTCGGCTTCGCGCCCTTGGGCGCCGATCCGGAGGGCCGCACCGTGGACGGCGTGCACGGCATTGACGAACGAGTGCCAGTAGCCAGTCTCCGCAGTGGCCAGCGCATTTTGCGAGACTTCCTGGAAAACGTATGAGGCGCCGAATGGCACCGGCGCTCGCCGTCGGTGTTTTCAACGGGAACCGGCTCCAGCGAACCGTTTTAGAAGGAAAAATCGACGACGCCGGAACCCCACCGCAGGCAGACACAGCGTTCCGTATCGCCTCGTGCACCAAGTCGTTCACGGCCGCCGCTATTTTGATCCTCCGTGATCGTGGGCTCTTAGAGCTCGACGACGAAGTGGTCACCTACCTGCCACATTTACGTTTGCTGGCTCCCTCAGCTGACATCCCCTACGGGCCGCTCACGCTGCGGATGCTTCTGAGTATGTCCGGTGGTATGCCCACAGACGATCCGTGGGCGGACCGGCAAGAAGCCATGCCGGACGCTGCTTTTGAGGAATTGCTTGCTGCGGGGATTCGCCTCGTTCGAAAACCTGGGACGGGGTACGAATACTCAAATCTGGGCTACGCCATGCTCGGTGCTGTCATTGCAAAAGTCACCGGAACGGCGTACATCGAGGTGGTGCGCAAGGAGCTCCTCGAACCGTTGGGGCTCCTGAGTACCGGGTTCGATTCACGCGTTCCAGCGAACGGGGGGGTCGCTAAGGGCTACTCGCGGCGCGGCGATTCTTGGGAGCTGCAGCCCTTTACGGGACCTGGAGCGTTCTCTGCAATCGGTGGTTTGTTTAGTACCGTCAACGATCTTGGGCGTTGGGCAACGTGGCTTGCTGACGCGTTTAACGATGGCCCTGAAGAGCCTGCGTCCCCGCTGAGTAGGGCCAGTCGCCGCGAAATGCAGCGTCTTCACGTTCTGGTTGATCCTGAAAGCCCAGCTACGGCGATGGCTGGCAGCAGTGCCGGCGGATATGGACTTGGGCTGCGGATCTTGAATGATCCTGAGCGGGGATTAATCGTTGGACATTCAGGTGGGTATCCAGGTTTTAGCTCGCATATGACGTGGCATCCGGCTAGCGGATACGCCGTTGTGGGCTTTGAAAATGCCACCTACGCCAACGTGGGTGTACTGGTGCGTGAAGTGCTCGGCGCGGAACTCGACGGGCAGAGCGATAACTCTGCCAGCGCGGCGGCCATGGCTTCTTCTCGCGAAATTGCCGCGTTTCCCAGCGCCGTGCAGCCTGCACTGCCAAGCAGCGGTCCGTGGCCGGAAACACTGGCGGCGCGCGCCGTCGTCGAACGTCTTATTCGCGAGTGGGACGATCCGCTGGCCCGCTCAATCTTCGCTGCAAATGTGGAACTTGATGAGGCAATAGTCAGCCGGCGGGACCAACTTCAGTCTGCGCTGGCCATGGTGGGAACGCTCGATTGGGGAGCTGTAGATCGCGGGCGAAGCGTGACAGCCGCCAGGCATGAGTGGCTACTCACGGGTTCTGCGGGGACACTTCGCTGTGAACTCCTACTGACGCCGGAGGCCGCGCCAAAGGTTCAGACGCTAAAATTCACAGCCAATATCTTCGCTGCGCGTGATGCAGCGGAACCTGTAAGGCCATAGAATCCGTGAACCCTAGACTTTCGGAGCTCGTGAGCAAGGGCCTACCCTTCATCAAGCGGAGTCGTGTGTGAGTATCCAGTCCACTATTCATTCTCTTTTGCCCACGCTGGCACCTGCAGCCAAGCGCGTTGCCGAGGCGATCATTGCCGATCCGGACCACGTTGTTGGGCTGACCATTTCCGAACTGGCTACCCTGTGCAACACTTCTGAACCGTCAGTGGTCAGATTTTGCCGTGCTATTGGATTCAGCGGATACGTCCAGCTGCGGCTTGCCCTAGCTACCGAAATTGGCCGTGAGTACACCACAGAGCCGGTTGGAAAGAAGTTTGGTGAAGACATCCGGCCAGAGGATTCTCTTGCCGATGTGGTGGCCAAGGTTCGCTATACGGAAACGATGGGCATTCAGGAGACCTTGAACGGTCTTGACCTTGCGGTGTTGGGTGCCGTGGCGGAGAAAATCCATACCGCGCAACACATCCTGATCTACGGGGTGGGTGCGGGGGCGATCGTCGCGGACGATCTGCGGTACAAACTTTTCCGGATCCGCCGCCAAGCTACCTCGTTCCGCGACCTGCATGATGCCCTGATGGGAGCGTCCCTGATGGGGGAAGGGGATGTGGCGATTGCTTTTTCGCATAGTGGGCGGACCCGGGAGACGCTGGAATTTATTCGGCGCGCAAAGGCGGCAGGGGCCGTAACCGTTGCTGTGAGTAATGTGCCGTCATCGCCAATCGTTCAAGCAGCCGAGCTCAGCATGTTCACGATTGTCCGGGAGACCTCCTTCAGAGCCGGTGCCATGGTTTCTCGCATCGCCCAACTATCAGTGGTGGACTGCCTTTTTGTCAGTGTGGCGAGGCTGAGCTATCCGTCAACGCTTGAAGCACTGGAAACCACTCGGGAAGCTGTGCTCAACCGGAGCGTCCGCACCACTTAACGCCGAATGGGTAGATAACGTCCCTTTGAACCAACTCAAAGCGACGTTATCTACCCACTCGACGTGTACCCCGTCAACGCGAGAGCTGCGGTTGAGGGGACTGCAGCGAAGGTGGCTGCAGTAAAACTCAGTGCTTAGGCAGCTGCCGAGGCGCTTGAGTAGGTGGACTGAATGACAGATCCCCAGTACGGGCCAAACATCTTGGTCGAGTTAGTGCCATAGCCGTAGCTGTTGATTGAGTTCTGGTACCCGGTTGAGCTAGTTCCAATGAACCACGGTCCGCCTGAGGACCCGCCGGTCATGTTGCACGGGATTCCCTGAGAGTTGAACTGTGGGTTGATGGTGTCGTTAGTGGCCGTTCCGGTACAGGATTTGAGAGTTTCGCCGTTGAACGGGGACGCGGCAGGGTAGCCAAAGGACTTGTAGGTCAAACCGCGAGCCTGGTTGAACTGGATCCCTGAAGAGCCAACAACGTCAGCCAATTTTTTGCCGTTAGGGGATGCGGACTGTTTTTTAGACAGTTCGGGGTTCACTGGCTGCTAGGCGTTTCCGGTGTTTATTGATGCTGATGCCGCCTAGGCTGGTCTTGATGCGCTGGTTGTTGTAGAAGTCTATGTAGTCGTTGATGGCTCGTTCGAGTTCGTCCGCTCGGTTCCAGGTCCGGTGGTAGTACATTTCGTTTTTCATCCGGCCGAAGAATCCCTCGCAGGCCGAGTTATCTGGTGAGCATCCTTTCTTAGACATTGATCGTCGTGCCTTTGCATCGCGGGTCGCTGTGATCCAGCTTGAGCTTCGGTAGTGCGTGCCCCGGTCCGAATGGATGATCAGATTGCCGTCGTGTGACTGGTAGTGCTCAGCGAAGGCTTGCTGCAACGATTCGTCAGCGATCTCCAGCGTTGGATGGCGGCCCGTTTTGTAGCCAACAACGAGCCCGTCAAAGCAATCGATGATCGCGGAGAGGTATACCTTCCCGGAACCGCTCGAGAACTCGGTGATGTCAGTGAGCCAGAGCTGACTGGGTAACGGTGCGTGAAAGTTACGCTTGACCAAGTTCGGCGGTGCCGCGGATGTTTCCCCTTGATAGCTGGAGTACCGCCGTTTACGCCTCGCGTAACGCACCGGGATCTTGTCCTCGCGGATGATCGTGCGCACCACTTTCTCGCTGACCTTGACGCCATCGTGACGCAGTGCCCACCAGATCCTTCGATAACCGTAGGTGTAGTGCGATTCTGTAGCGTGTGCGTGGATCGCCTCACGTAAGGCGGCATGCTTGTCAGGCCGGGCTGCGACGTGCCTCTGGTAGTAGAAACTTGAAGCACTCAGCTTCAGAACATTCAGGATCATGCGGAGTGGGAGTTTGTTGCGCAGCGCGTCGGCGATCTCAGCCTTTATCAGGTTGCTCAGTCGACCGGGCGTCACGCTCACGTCTTTTTTTATCAAGTCCAGCTCATGCTGCATCACCGCCTTCTCCACCATCAATTTGGCGGCCAGAGCTTTCAACTGCCCGGCATCATCTGGCAACGACGCTTCTAGGGAAGCCTGCGTCGGAAACTCACGTTGAGTTCTGCGTTCCTTCTTGCTCATCAGACCCCATTCGCCACGCTCACGGTAGGTTTGCGCCCAACTATAAACGACCGCACCAGTGACCATGCCAAGAGTGTCCGCGATGTCCTTGACCGGCCGGCCCTCGCTGAGCATGCGCACTGCCGATAGTTTGAACTCCACCGCATAGCTACGCAGTACTTTGGCCTGTTTCCGGGGCTTACGAGCACCAGATTTCCCGGCTTTGATCCACGAATGTAAGGTCCACCGACCTGGGTAGCCGAGCAACCGGACGGTCTTGGATACGGAACGGATACGGCTATACGTTCGCAGGGCATGGCGACGTTGTTCAGGGGTATAGGCGACATTCATGGACTAAACCTTCCAAGATTCCGTCCGCATCCCCTTAAGGGTGTTCATCACGGCAAATCCGGTGTCGTACTGCATGTTGCCAGAGCCGCTCCACTGGCTAGGTGTGTAGAGCGCTTTTGCCGTCCACTTGCCGTACGGGGCGGATCCGTTGTTATAGGCCGGAACAAAAACCCAGTTGGTAGCAAAGGCGCCGGGGCCTTCATTCACGCAGTGACCTGCGGTAGAAACAACGCTACGGTTCGACGACGACACGGAGTTTCCGGAGCAAACATAGTTAGAGCCCGCGAGAGTGAAAAATACCTTCCCAATCGTTTTGACTGGGGTTTCACTGGCGGCTTGCAGAACGGGCTTTTTGGCAGTGGCTGAAGCTGTTGTGTCCGCAGATTTGTCCAGAAGGGTACCTGGGATCGCGCCGGGAACAACGGTGCCCGGTACCGAGGTGGGAGCTCCCTTGACCACGTCCTCGGCTGCACTACGATTGTCGCGTTGAAGAGCCTTTGCTGCGATGACGTCGCCGGACATAGCTGACTTCATGCGATCCCCGGTCCAATAGGCAGCGGCATCGGTGGCACCAGTCTGGTGACTGGATACCTGGCTGGCTCCGTTGTTCGGTGTTGTGGGTGATGCTGTGGCTGCTCCGGCTGAGGTAACAGCAAACAGGGCGGCCGCGGAAAGTCCTAGAAGGCTGATGGCTAGGGGTTTGCTTCGATTCATCGTTTGTCTACCTTTTCTGGGTGGGCGGCCGCGCTGGGGTGGTTCGGCCGCAAGCGATAACTGAAAATTACCGTGCTTTGACAAGCTTGTAAATAGAGTTGTCAAAATTTGCAACACCGACGGCGAAACTCACTCCACAGCCCGGCTCGCCGCACCCCTGCCACTGCTCCCACGTACGCTTCACTGCCGAATGGGTAGATAACGTCGTTTTGAGGTGATTAATAACGACGTTATCTACCCATTCGGCGGAGGGGAGCGCGGCGGGATGAGCAATTACGGCACCTACTCGGGTAAGTTAGACATGTTGAAATCTGCAGACTTTCAGGGAGATGCCCAGCCAATGGCAAAGATTATCTATACCCACACTGACGAAGCGCCGATGGTGGCGACATACTCGTTCCTGCCGATTGTGGAAGCGTTCGCTTCAACTGCGGGCGTTGAAGTGGAAACCCGCGACATTTCGCTGGCTGGCCGCATCATCGCCGTATTTGGCGACTACCTGACGGAAGAACAGCGCATCGGTGACGCACTGGCCGAACTCGGCCACTTGGCGAAGAACCCAGAAGCTAACATCATCAAGCTCCCCAACATTAGCGCCTCCGTTCCGCAGCTGAAGGCGGCCATCGCCGAACTCCAGAGCCAGGGCTACGCATTGCCGGACTACCCGGACAACCCCTCCTCTGATGAAGAGACTGACATCCGCTCGCGCTACGACAAGATCAAAGGCTCGGCCGTCAACCCGGTCCTGCGTGAAGGTAACTCGGACAGACGGGCACCGCTGTCCGTTAAGAACTACGCCCGCCAGAACCCGCACACGATGGGTTCTTGGAGCGCAGATTCCAAGACTAACGTCGCCACCATGGACGGCAATGACTTCCGCTCCAATGAGAAGTCAGTTGTTATCCCGGCCGATGACACACTCAAAATCCAGATTGTCCGCGAAGACGGCACCACCAAGGTTCTCAAGCCCTCATTCCCGGTACTGACTGGCGAAGTCGTTGACGGAACTGTCCTGCGCGCCGCTGCTCTGGACGAATTCCTAGCTGCCCAAGTAGCCCGTGCCAAGGAAGAAGGTGTGCTGTTCTCCGCTCACCTCAAGGCAACCATGATGAAGGTCTCCGACCCGATCATCTTCGGCCACGTTGTTAAGGCGTACTTCTCTGAGCTCTTTGAGACCTACGGCAAACAAATCGCAGCTGCAGGCCTCAGTGCCAACAACGGACTCGCCTCCATCTTCAACGGACTGGACGAGCTGCCGGTCGAGGTTCGCGAAGGCATCAAGGCTGCTATCACGAAGGGCCTCGAAGAAGGCCCCGCTTTGGCCATGGTTGATTCGGACAAGGGCATCACCAACCTGCACGTCCCCAGTGACGTGATCGTTGACGCCTCTATGCCCGCCATGATCCGAACCTCCGGCCACATGTGGGGCCCGGACGGCAAGGAACACGACACTCTGGCAGTGATCCCGGACAGCAGCTACGCCGGTGTCTACCAGGTTGTTATCGACGACTGCCGCGCCAATGGTGCCTTCGACCCCACCACTATGGGCACGGTTCCCAACGTCGGCCTTATGGCCCAGGCTGCCGAAGAATACGGTAGCCATGACAAGACCTTCGAAGTTGAAGAAGCTGGCACCATGCAGGTCGTCGACTCCTCCGGCACGGTCCTGATCGAACACGAAGTTGCCCCCGGTGACATTTGGCGTGCTTGCCAGGCCAAAGACGTGCCGATCCGCGACTGGGTCAAGCTCGCCGTCACCCGCGCCCGTGCATCGCAGACCCCGGCCGTGTTCTGGCTGGACGAGACTCGTGCGCACGACTCGCAGCTGATCAAGAAGGTCAAGGAATACCTGAAGGACTTCGACACCGAAGGCCTGCAGATCGAGATCATGTCCCCTGAGGACGCCACCGCATTTACGCTCAAGCGCATCCGTAACGGTGAAGACACCATCTCCGTGACCGGTAACGTGCTCCGCGATTACCTCACGGACCTGTTCCCCATCATGGAATTGGGTACCAGCGCCAAGATGCTCTCCATAGTTCCGCTAATCGCCGGCGGTGGCTTGTTTGAGACGGGTGCCGGTGGTTCCGCTCCCAAGCACATCCAGCAGCTCATCAAGGAAAACCACCTTCGCTGGGACAGCCTGGGTGAGTTCTTGGCCCTTGCAGTCAGCTTCGAACACCTCGCCACCAGCACAGGCAACGCACGTGCGCAGATCTTGGCAGACACCTTGGATCGTGCCACGGGTACGTTCCTGATGGAGAACAAGTCCCCGCGCCGCAGCGTTGGTGAAATCGACAACCGTGGCAGCCACTTCTACTTGGCCATGTACTGGGCCCAAGAACTGGCCAAGCAGACCGAGGACGCCGAACTTGCCGCAGCCTTCGCAGCCGTGGCCGAGTCTCTGACCTCCAAGGAGGAGGCAATCGTTTCCGAGCTGCTGGCAGTTCAGGGTTCCCCAGTCGATTTGGGCGGCTACTACCGTCCGGACGACGCTAAGACTGAAGCTGTAATGCGTCCTTCAGCGACGTTCAACGAGGTCATCGCCACGCTGAAGTAAGCAATAAATCCGGTAAGGCAACCGGACAAAAACAGCCCGTCTGCGGCACTCTTCTCAGGGTGCTGCAGACGGGCTGTTTTTAGTTGAGTCATTCTTTGCGCATTTGCACGGCCATCGCCGGCATTAAAGAGTGGATTGCGTGAAAATTCGGCGCCCCGCCCCTAGAAAAGAGACTCGGCCGCTAGTGAGTGTCGTTGGGGTAGGTGATGCCGAGTTGGGCTCTGGCGCCGTCGAACAAGCGCATCACGTTGAGGGAATCTTCCAGTGGCATCACGGGGGACTCGGTGAGCCCTTGTTGGATGCATCGAGTGACTTCGCGAAGTTCGTAGCTGTAGCCGATGCCTACGGGGGAGAATTTCTCAACCCGAGTGCCGTCGCGTCCAATGGTCACGGTCAGCTCGTGAGGGTTGTTCACCGAACCGTGTGTTTGCATCGAACCCAGTGAGCCGGCAACAGTTGCTGAGCGCGGGCCATAAGCCAACAAGCTCGAGGTCAGTTGGGCCATGGCGCCGGAGGAGTACTCAAGAGTCAACGCATTCTGAGCATCCACGCCCTGATCAGTGAGGGTTCCAACGGCGCTGACAGCTTGCGGAAATCCCAGAATTCCCAGCGGCCACAAGAGTGGGTAGACGCTGACATCCAAAAGTGCGCCTCCGCCGTCGCGCCTTGCCCACAAGCGAGCCTCGGGATCATACGGGGCCGGGAATCCCAAGTCCGCCGAGATCCATTTGATCTCGCCGAGTTCCCCGGATTGGACAATCTCGAATGCGCGCTGGATGGACGGCAAAAACCGGCTCCACATTGCTTCCATCAGGAACACCTTGTGCTCTTGAGCTAGCGTGATGAGCTCTTGGGCCTCGTCTGCGTTGATGGTGATGGCTTTTTCCACCAACACGTGTTTGCCAGCTTTGATGGCCGCTTGGGCAATCCGGAAGTGCTGGGCATGCGGAGTGGCGATGTACACCACGTCCACGTCAGGGTCCGCAAACATTTGTTCAAAACCGGTGCTCTCCGCGTTGCCCCCGTAAGCACGCTGGAAACCGAGCTCTGTGGCAAAAGCATCTGCGCTGGCTTGGCTGCGCGAGCTCACCGCGTACAAGACAGCATCGGCTAAGAGAGCAAGATCGCTGGTGACGGAGTGCGCGATGCCGCCGGTGGCAACAACACCCCACTTCAGGGGCCGCCCCGTGGCGGTACGTGGGTCCTGATCGTGTTCGGAGGAGAGCCATGGTTTTTGAATGTAGGCGGTCATAAAGAACATCTTCGCATTAGGCGAGCCGGTGCCAAAGATGTGTCCCATCACGTCAGCTCAACTGCATACCGAATATTTTGATACTAGGTACATGCTGACTTCAACGTCCTGCACGGAGCGTGTTTGTGGGGAGAAAACGGATGGAGTTGGGAAGAGATGTCAACGGCGAGTAGTTTTTCCGGTGGCCACAATGGTGGGCGTGATGCTCGCTGCAGCAGTGCTGGTTGGCGCCATTGCTGGCGCCATCCCAGCACTGCTAGCAGCCCGAGTTACAGTTATTGACGCTATTCGGTTCTGACGCCAGCCAAAGTTTTAGCGCCGGCTTCCTCGGTCAAACGGCCCTGGTGCAAACGGAAACGGCGTTCCGTTTTCGCAGCCAAGGCACGGTCGTGAGTGACCACCAAGATGGTGGTGTTGTTCTCCCGGCACAACTGCTGGAGCAACTCAATGATGTGCTCACCGGTCTGCTCATCCAAGTTTCCGGTGGGCTCATCGGCCAAAATGAGCTTCGGTTCGTTGGCCAGCGCCCGGGCAATTGCCACACGCTGCTGCTCGCCACCAGAAAGCCGGTTCGCTTTACGGACGTGCTTTTCAGGATCCAACTGGACCCGTTCCAACAGCTCGGCAGCGCGGGCACGGCGGGTAGCTTTAGGGACACCGGCGAACTCCATCGGCAGCATCACGTTGTCCAGGGCGCTGAGGTTCGGTACCAAGTTGAACTGTTGGAACACAAAGCCAATGTCCCGGCGTCGGTATTGCGTGAGTTTGGAATCTGGCATGTTCGCGAGCGAAACCGAGTCCACCACCACGTCACCTGAGGTGGGCTTATCCAGCGCACCGAGGAGGGACAATAGGGTTGACTTGCCGCTACCGCTTTTGCCCACAATTGAGGCAAGCTGGCCGCGTTCAAGGCTGAAACTTACGCCGTTGACAGGCTTGATGGTGTGGTCCCCGGATTTGAAGGAACGGACCAGGTCTTTGACTTCAATCATGATTATTCTCCTCGCAGAACTTCAATGGGGCGCACACGTGCGGTGAGCAGAGCAGGGACAAGGGCACCGATCACTGCCACAGCGAACACAGCCAAAATGCCGGCGGCAATGACGCCGGGGGAAGCGCTCGCAGTTACCGAGGTCAACAACTGGTTGGCGCCACCGAAGGGGCCGCCCGCGCCACCACCGAACCCGCCACGGCCGCCGGGACCAGTCTGGGTTGAAGTGGCAGTGTTGGAGCTAATCAACGCCGAAGCAATCGGCCCACTAGCCAAGGCCGCGATCACCGCGCCCAGCACTGATCCCATAGCCACCAGGACCAAGGATTCGAGCACAAACTGAATGCCGATGGTGCGGTTCGGTGCACCAATAGCCTTGAGCACACCAATCTCCTTGCGGCGTTCGCGCACCAGCATCACCATAATCAGCAGAACAATCAGGCCGGCCGTGGCCAAGGACGCAATAAACGCAATCAGCGAGATATTTTTGACCGAATCAAGGGAAGAAACGGCTGTTTCCAAGTTCCGTTGCCCCTGGGTTACATCGGCCTTATCGGTACCCAATGCCGACTGAAGGGCAGTCTTGGCTGAGTCAACGTTTGCCATGCTGTTGACCGTAACGATCATCGATGACAGTTCGCCGGTAGCGCTGTTAAGCGTTTGGGCTTCTGGAAGGGTGAGGTACAGGGCGTTGTTACCAAAGGTGGTTCCGGCGTCGAACAATCCAGCGACCGTGTATTTTTTGGTGCCAATGGTAAAGGTGGAGCCAACCTTCAGGTTGTTCTTCTCAGCCAGAGTGGTACCCAGAATTGCTTTGGTAGATGCCACTGAGTAGTCGCCTAGACCGGTGCCCGAGGTGATGGTTAGGGCTTTGCCAGTGCTATCAACTTCGGCGCCCACACCCGTTGCGGTGATGGGAAGGCTAAACGTCCGGGCCGGAGTGCTGCTGGAGGAATTCGTAGACGAATTCCCGGAAGAGCTGTTGTTGCGGTTGCCTAAGGTGCCAGCATCAACGGCAGCCGTCAGTGACGTGGTCAATTGGGTGCTGGTGTCCCCACCCGGGCCAGCCGGGCCGCCCTGGTTGGTTCCCTGAGCTGACGTCTGTGCAGCTGCCTCTGTAGCGTTTCGCAAACGCAGGGACTGGGTTCCGACGACGGAGGTTACGTTCTCAACCGACGCTGCGGTTTTCAGCTGAGCGGCTGTCAGCGGCTCGCCACCGCCTTCAAATCCTTGCCCACCGGCGGGATTAACTGTTAGGACTGTGCCAACTGAGGCGTTGAGGTCAGCCACCTTGCTGCCCACCGCCTGGTTGGCTACCAGCATGGACAAAGCCAAACCAATCGCTACGGCTAAAACGGCGACGACGGCCGCCGTCCGGATCTTATTTCGGAAGGCATTGCCTACACTTCGGGCAAGGACGCTCACAGTTCTCCTCAGATCATGGCCGGGCTTTGGAGCCGGCCGCTAACTTAGGTTCGTCCTCGGTGCTGTGGGGTAGGCCGGGAGAAGCTATGAGAGAGCTGTGAAAGAGCGGAGACAAATGCGGCGGGCCAAGAAAAAACAGCACCCCGGTTCCGAAGAACCGGGGTGCTGTTACTGCTAGTTATTGCTTGTGAAACGTCTTACTTACTTGGTGATCGGGCCAAGAACCGGATCGTTGGTGTAAGCAGTCTTGACGTTTTCCTTGGTCACGATGACCGGCTCCAAGAGGAATGCCGGAACGGTCTTGACCTTGTTGTTGTAGGACTTGTCGTCGTTGATCTCAGGGGTCTTGCCAGCCTGCAAGTCCTTCACCATGGTGATGGCGTGCTCAACGAGCTTGTTGGTGTCCTTGTTGATGGTGGAGTACTGCTCGCCAGCCATGATGGACTTGACGGACTCAACCTCGGAGTCCTGACCGGTGACAACCGGCAAGGGCTTGCCGGCAGCCTTGACAGAGGTCAAGACGGCGCGTGCCAAGGTGTCGTTCGGGGACAGTACGCCGTCCAAGGAAGCGGAACCGTAGGTGCCGGAAATCAAGGTGTCCATACGCTTCTGAGCGTTCTCTGCCTTCCAGCCCTGGGTTACAGCCTGCTCGAAGGTCTTCTGGCCTGAAGCCACCTTCAAAGTGCCGTCGTCGATCTTCGGCTGGAGAACCTTCATGGCGCCGTCAAAGAAGACCTTGGCGTTAGCGTCATCGGGAGAGCCAGCGAAGAGCTCGACGTTGTACGGGCCGGATGCCTTCTTAGCCTTGAGCCCGTCCAAAAGCGCCTGGCCCTGGAGTTCACCAACCTTGAAGTTGTCGTATGCCACGTAGTAATCAACGTCAGCGGTGTTCAAGAGCAAACGGTCGTAAGCAATGATGGTTGCTCCGGCGTCCTTAGCCTGCTTGAGCTGGGTGCCCAGCTGAGCGCCGTCAATAGCACCAACAATGATGACCTTGGCGCCCTTGGTGATCATGGCGCTGATCTGGTTCTGCTGCTCAGATACGCCACCGTTGGCGAACTGAACATCAGCTTTGAAGCCAGCGCTGGTCAGACCATCGTTGAACAGCTTCTCGGCCAGAACCCAGTTTTCACTGGTCTTCTGTGGAAGTGCGACGCCGATCGAGGCGTTTTTGTCGAAGCCAGCAGCAGCGCTGCTGGAACCGTTGGTGGTGCCGGTTTCGGCGCGACCGCAGGCCGTCAGCGCCAGTGCTGCAATAGCGGCGATTGCCGCTGCCTTTCCTGCTTTTCCAATCATTCGCATGGTGGATCACTTTCTTGTTGGGTGGGAGCGAGTCCCGGGGTTGAGTAGCTCTTAGGCTTCTTTGGAGATGGTCTCTTTGGTACTGCTGGCCTCGGCCGCGGGGACCGTAGGCTCAGTTGAAGGATTTGAACGGTTGAAAGCGTTCATCATCATGCCGATCAGGGACTTTTTGCCCTGCATCTTGTTGTAGACGTCGAAGGCAACGGCTGCGAGGAGCACCAGACCCTTGATGATTTGGGTCATGTCAGCACCAACACCCATGAGCTGGAGGCCGTTGTTGAGGACTGCCATGACCAAACCACCGATGATCGAGCCGATAACAGTTCCAACACCGCCGGTCACTGCTGCGCCACCAATAAACACGGCTGCGATGGCGTCCAATTCCCAGCCCACGCCGTCGAACGGGCCCGAAGCGGTGGAACGTGCCACGAAGATCATGCCGGCCAGGCCAGCCAAGATGGACATGTTCATCATGACCAAGAAGTTGACCTTCTTGGACTGAACACCGGAAAGCTCGGCTGCATGGCGGTTACCACCCACGGCGTAGATGTGACGGCCCACAACGGTTTTGGAGGAGATAAAGCCGTAGATGACCACCAGGATTGCCAAGATCAAGCCAGGGATCGGGAAGGAGGTGCCGGGGCGGCCGGTAGCGAACAAGTAGGTGGCGTAGAGGACCGCGGCGGAGATGAGCACCAGTTTGGTGACCATTACCCACGTCTCCGGGACCTCAGCGCCCAGTGCCAATGCCGTGCGACGACGGCGCAATTCGCTGACAATGACAAAGGCAACGCCGGCCAAACCGATGAGCAGGGTCAAGTTGTTGTACCCGGTGTCCGGGCCGATTTCAGGCAAGTAGCCTGAGCCAATGTACTGGAAGTTTTGGTCCACAGGGATGGTGTTGGACTTACCCACGAATTGGTTGAAACCGCGGAAAAGCAACATACCGGCTAGCGTGACAATAAACGCAGGGATGCCCACGTAGGCGGTCCAGAACCCTTGCCATGCACCGATCAAGGCGCCTAGCAAAAGACCGAAAATGATGCCGGCCCAGGCGGGTAGTCCCCAGTCACGCATGGCGAGTGCCACAGCCACACCAACAAAGGCGGCTACTGAACCCACGGAGAGGTCAATGTGCCCGGCAATAATAACCAACACCATTCCAATGGCCAGGATCAGCACATAGGAGTTGCCGTTTAAGAGGTTGATGACGTTGCCCGAGGTCAGCGTGCGCTGGTCGGTGAAGATCTGGAAGAAAACGATCAAAGCCACGAGGGCGAAGATCATGCCGAATTGGCGGGTATTACCACCAAAGAGCTTCTTGAGGGCGTTCATTTTTTGTCCTTGATTCTGGAAGGTTCTGGAGTGTTCCAGAGGAATTAGGCGGCTTTTCGGGTTGCGGAGGTCATAAGTTTCATGAGCGATTCTTGGCTTGCTTCGTCTTTGTTCAGCACACCGGTAATGGCACCTTCAAAGATCGTGTAAATCCGGTCTGAGAGGCCCAGTAGTTCAGGCAGTTCCGAGGAAATGACAATCACGCCTTTGCCTTGGTCTGCGAGGGCCTGGATGATGCCGTAGATCTCATACTTGGCGCCAACATCAATACCGCGGGTGGGCTCGTCCAGGATCAGCAGTTCAGGATCCGTGAACATCCACTTGGCCAAAACCACTTTTTGCTGGTTGCCACCGGAGAGTTTGGCAACGCCTTCTTCAACGGAAGGAGTTTTGGTGCGCAATGACTTGCGGTAGTCCTCGGCAACGGTGAACTCTTCATCAGCGTTCACCACAACGCCGTGGGTGATCTTCTTCAGATTCGCTGACACAGTGGTGGTTTTGATGTCATCGAGAAGGTTCAATCCTAGGGTTTTGCGGTCTTCGGTGACATAACCCAAACCGGCATTGATGGCCTGGCGAACGTTTTTGAGCGTCAGTTCTTTGCCGTTTTTGTAAATCTGTCCAGAGACGAAGTGACCGTATGAGCGGCCAAATACCGAACGTGCAAGTTCGGTTCGTCCTGCGCCCATCAGCCCGGCGAAACCAACAATCTCTCCCCGGCGGACAAAGAAGCTTTCATCTTTGCAGACCATCCGGTCGGCGATTTGAGGGTGGCGGACGTTCCAGTTCTTCACTTCAAAGAACACCTCACCAATTTTGGGAGTGTGGTCTGGGAAGCGAGACTCGAGCGTGCGGCCCACCATGCCCTTGATGATGCGATCCTCGTCAACGCCGTCTGCCTTCACATCGAGCGTCTCGATGGACTTTCCGTCACGAATGATGGTGATGGAATCGGCGATCTGCTCAATTTCGTTGAGCTTGTGGGAAATGATGATTGAGGTGATGCCGCGACCCTTCAAACCCAAGATCAGGTCAAGCAGGTGCTGCGAGTCAGATTCGTTCAGTGCAGCCGTGGGTTCGTCAAGAATTAGCAACTTAACTGACTTGTTCAGGGCCTTGGCAATCTCAACCAATTGCTGCTTGCCCACGCCAATTTCCTTGATGGGGGTGTCAGGATCATCGCGCAAACCAACACGTGCCAAAAGGTCCAAAGAGCGGCGCCGGGCCTCGACCCAGTCGATGATGCCGAACTTGGTGGGTTCGTTGCCGAGGAAGATGTTCTCCATGATGGAGAGTTCCGGGATCAGGGCGAGTTCTTGGTGGATGATCACAATGCCAGCGTGTTCGCTGGCGCGAATGTCGCGGAACTGCTGAACTTCGCTCTGGAAGACGATGTCGCCGTCGTAGGAACCGTAGGGGTATACGCCGGAGAGGACTTTCATCAGGGTTGATTTGCCGGCGCCGTTTTCGCCACAGATTGCGTGAATCTCGCCTGCGCGTACGGTCAGTGAAACATCGGCAAGAGCCTTTACCCCCGGGAACTCCTTGGTGATGGAGCGCATCTGAAGGATGACTGGTTCGTGCTCGCGTGGACTCATAGGTGTCTTCGCCTCCGGGGTGACTTCGTTGTCGCCCTGGCTACTGCCGATTTATCGTCAGTGAAACACAAGGCTGTCTGCTCAAAAAGTAAACTAGCTCACATGCCTTGCCGTCAAGTCTTTAACGCAAGACGAACGTAACGGTATGGACACGGAATGTTTTGTGGCGCCGTCGTACGGGGATTTTTCGTGTCAAAAGTGTGACCGAAAGCTTGCCCAGAACGCTGTTACGGCCGCGCGATTTCTGCGGTTTGAAACACCAAAGCGGCAGCACCCAAAGCCTCAGCCCGCTCACCGAGCGAGGACATGGTGACCCGGGTCGAATCACCCACTACCGGGACTGCGTGCCTGATCAAACCGCGGCGAATTGGTTCAAGAAGCAGGTCGCCTAGGCCTGCCAAGGGACCGCCCACCACAATCACTTCGGGGTTGATCAGGTTGGCTACATTGCCCAGAGCTCGCCCCACGGCAAGGCCAGCATCATCGATCACCCGCAATGTTGCGGAGTCGCGTTCTAGAGCCTTTGTCACAATGTCCTCAGGGCTAATTTGGCCATGGTGCCCGCGTCCCAAGAGCTCAATCATGATGGTGGTGGAGGCAATGGTTTCAAGGCAACCGCGATTGCCGCAGCGGCAAATAATTCCGTGCTCATTGATGGTGGCATGGCCAATTTCGCCAGTGATTCCTACGTTGCCGTAGTAAGGGAATCCGTTCAAAATCAGCCCGGCACCAATACCGGAACCGATCTTGATAAACATCAGGTTTTCTACCCCGGTGTGGGGGCCCCATGTGACCTCGGAGAGTGCACCCAGGTTCGCGTCATTATCAACAATGACGGGGAATTTGAGGGTCTCTTCAAGGTGCTGAAGGATGTTGATCCCTACCCATTCGGGCAAGATGGCGCCTTGGGCAACGGTCCCGGTGCGCCGATCAATCGGACCTGGAATGCCAACACCTACTCCAACCACGTTTTCGCGCTGGGTGCCGGTTTTCTCAAGAAGCTTGTCCAGCAGTTTCACTGCTGCTTCGATGCCTAAGTCGGCACTGTGTCCTAGGGGGAGTGCCACTGCTTCTTCAGCCACAACGTGATATCCCAAGGATGCCAGTACTACGCGAATGTGCCGGCGGCCAAAATCGATCCCCATGGCTACGGCACCGTTGGAATTCAAGCGCACGTTCAGGGCCCGGCGGCCGGATGAAGTGACTGGCTCGGTGGCAACGAGGCCACCGGCCTGCATCACCTTCACAATGTTGGAAACAGTCGCCGTGGAGAGTCCGGTTTGGCGGGCCAGCTCAGCTTGGGTTGCGGGCCCGGAAGTGAGCGTTTGGATGATGCGCTGTTGGTTCTGTTTGCGAAGCGCCGACTGCGAGCCGGGGTTCTTGGTTCTGCTCGTCGTTGAGCGCGGAGTGGCTGGCATGCAATGAAGCTTGCCTCAATTGTCAATTGCAGTCAAGAAGTTAACGCAACGCGACGACTAGCCGTGAACTAGTTTGTGACCTGCGGCAAGCTCCAGATAGTGTGCCGCATTCTGTTGTACGCCGTCGAACTCTTCATCACTGAGTTGGCGGCGAACCTTTGCCGGGACGCCGGCCACCAGGGATCGTGGCGGAACAATTGTTCCCTCCAGAACCACGGCCCCCGCAGCGATCAGCGAGCCGGCGCCGATGACTGTGCCGTTCATAATCGTGGCGCTCATTCCAATCAGGCAATCGTCCTCAACCGTGCAGCCATGAACTACCGCGCTGTGGCCTACGGATACCCGGTTACCCACAGTGCAGGGGTATCCGGGGTCCGCGTGGAGCACTACGTTGTCTTGGAGATTGGTGCCCTCGCCTACGGAAATGGGGGCGGTATCGGCCCGGACTGACACGCCATAAAAGGCGCTCGCGTTTTCCGCGAGGCGCGCCTGACCAATGATCGAGGCGGTGGGTGCAACAAAAGCGGAAGCGTGAACTTCGGGGGAGTGCCCGGCAAAATCGTAGATCGGAGACATGCCTTCACCCTACCCAAGTAGCTGGCCGTTGTGACTGAACGTGCGCAGCATCCTTCCAGCCCAGTTGCTCGCCGTCCTGCCCACCGAGATTCGCCAAACCCCCTAGAACACGCGGAACTTTGGCCCCACGTTTCAGAAATTCTCCGAGCAACTGGGCTGGAAGGCTTCACACGGACGCAGGAGCTCGCTTGAGCAACAGAAAAAGAACGTACGACGCCGAGACTTTAGTTAAAGACCACAGTCCGGTTGCCGTCGAGCAACACACGGTGTTCGGCATGCCACTGCACGGCAGTCGCCAAGGTGCGGCCTTCAACGTCACGGCCCAGCTGAACAAACTGCTCGGCGGTGCGGGAGTGATCCACACGGATCACTTCTTGCTCGATGATGGGACCCTCATCCAAATTCGCTGTGACGTAGTGTGCTGTTGCCCCAATGAGCTTCACGCCCCGAGCATGCGCCTGGTGGTACGGCTTGGCGCCCTTAAACGAGGGCAAGAATGAGTGGTGAATGTTGATGGCCCGGCCCTCGAGGTCCCGGCACAAACTGTCCGAAAGTACCTGCATGTAGCGGGCCAATACAGTGAGCTCCGCGCCGGTCTGGGCGATGATCTCGCGCAAACGGTCTTCGGCGGCAGGCTTAGTCTCAGCGGTCACCGGAACATGGTGGAAAGGGATCCCGTAGAAGTCGGCCAACGGTGCCAAGTCTTGGTGGTTGGAAACAATGGCCACCACGTCGATGGGCAAAGTTCCAGAGCGGTGCAAAAAGAGCAGATCGTTGAGGCAGTGTGCTGCTTTAGACGCCAAGATCACTGTTGGCACCTTCGCCCCGGCAACGTGCAAGCCCCAGTGCATCTGGAAAGACTCAGCCACGGGCGTTAGTTCAGCGCGCAACGCCGCTTCACCAGCCGCCGTCGTTACCTCCACACGCATAAAAAAGGTTCCAGTGGTGGGGCTACCGTATTGCTGAGAGTCCGTAATATTGCAGCCGGCTTGGAGCAGTGCTCCAGAGACAGCATGCACAATGCCGGGCTGATCCGGGCAGGACAAGCTCAGGGTAAAGGACTCGGAGGCCGTATTCGGCGAAAGGGTTGTCTGCAAACTCACTGCCCCAGAATACCGCCGTACAGTAGACTTGCTTTGTCGCGACTGGCGTTGGGTGGGTCACCACCAGGGAGCGGCAACGTTGAAGACCACGGATCGTCCGCCTGGGCCGAGGGTCATGTATTCCGTTGCATTTGCTGCGCGTAACTATGCCGACTTGGCGTGGTTAACGCTGGTGAACAGCCGGTAGCCTGACCTATAGCAGTACCTTTTCGCCTAGCCAGGAGTTCTTTGTGACTACAAATTCCGCCAGTGCCCCCACGTCCGCCTTTGTGAGCAACCAGCCGCTCGCTGAACTGGATCCCGAGATCGCCGCAGTCCTCCAACAAGAACTTGGTCGCCAGCGTGGCACCTTGGAAATGATCGCCTCGGAGAACTTTGCACCGCGCGCCGTGATGGAAGCTCAGGGCTCGGTCCTGACCAACAAGTACGCTGAGGGCTACCCGGGCAAGCGCTACTACGGTGGCTGCGAGTACGTTGACGTTGCAGAGCAGCTCGCAATCGACCGCGTAAAGTCCCTTTTTGGAGCCGAGTACGCCAACGTTCAGCCGCACTCCGGTGCCCAGGCCAACGCTGCAGCGCTCTCCGCCATGATCAACCCGGGCGACAAGCTCTTGGGCCTGTCCTTGGCTCACGGTGGTCACTTGACCCACGGCATGAAGCTGAACTTCTCCGGGAAGCTGTACCAGGTTGCCGCGTACCAGGTGGAAGAAGATTCCTTCCGCGTGGACATGGACAAACTCCGCGAGCAGGCCATTGCTGAGAAGCCGCAGGTCATCATTGCCGGTTGGTCCGCTTACCCCCGTCACTTGGACTTTGAGGCATTCCGGTCCATCGCCGATGAAGTTGGCGCACTGCTCTGGACGGACATGGCGCACTTCGCTGGTCTGGTTGCTGCAGGTCTGCACCCGAGCCCCGTCCCGCACTCTGACATTGTGACCTCCACCGTTCACAAGACGCTTTCTGGTCCTCGTTCGGGTGTGATTCTTGCCAAGGAGCAGTTCGGCAAGAAGATCAACTCCAACGTTTTCCCCGGCCAGCAGGGTGGCCCGCTCATGCACGTGATCGCGGCCAAGGCTGTTGCGTTCAAGATTGCAGCCGGCGAAGAATTCAAGGAGCGTCAGGAGCGTGTCCTCGAGGGCGCCAAGATCATTGCAGACCGCCTGAACCAGTCCGATCTTGCCGATGCTGGCGTTTCGGTTCTGACCGGCGGCACTGACGTTCACTTGGTTCTGGTTGACCTGCGTAACTCGCAGCTTGATGGCCAGCAAGCTGAGGACCTCCTGCACTCTGTGGGCATCACCGTGAACCGCAACGCTGTTCCCTTTGATCCTCGCCCGCCGATGGTCACCTCGGGTCTGCGTATTGGTACGCCGGCTCTGGCTACTCGCGGTTTCGGTGCCAAGGAATTCACTGAGGTTGCCGAGATTATTGCTGCGGCTCTCAAGGCAGGCAAGGGTGCCGATGTCCAGGCGCTTCAGGCTCGCGTAGACAAGCTCGCTGCTGACTTCCCGCTGTACCCGCAGCACGAGCAGTGGTAACCGTTCAGCTCCGCTAGCCAGAGTGAACCAGCAACAGTGAATTAGCCACATTGAAGGAGTCACTACAGTGACAACAAATACCGCACGCGTCCTTGATGGCCGGGCCACCGCCGCGGCCATCAAGACAGAACTGACAGAACGTGTCAGCGCGCTCAAAGCCCAGGGCATCACGCCGGGCATCGCCACTGTGCTGGTTGGTGCCGACCCGGCGTCCCAGTTGTACGTGGGGATGAAGCACAAGCAGTCCGAGGCGATTGGGATGAACTCGATTCAACGCGAACTGCCTGCTGACGCCACCCAAGAAGACGTTGAGGCTTTGCTAGATGAGCTCAACTCTGACCCCACGTGCCACGGTTACATTGTCCAGTTGCCGCTTCCAAAGCACTTGAACACTGACGCCATTCTGGAACGTATTGATCCGGCCAAGGATGCTGATGGGTTGCACCCCACCAACCTTGGACGCTTGGTGCTGAACATCAACGGTCCCATCGATACACCGCTTCCGTGCACACCCCGCGGTGTCATTGAGCTGCTCTTGCGCAACGACTATGACCTCAAAGGCAAGCACGTTGTGGTGGTGGGTCGCGGTGTGACCATTGGACGTTCCATCCCGTTGTTGCTGACCCGCCGTGAAATCAACGCCACGGTGACGCTGACCCACACTGGGACTGAGGACCTGGGGCAGTTCTTGCGCCAAGCGGACGTGATTGTTGCAGCCGCCGGCGTAAAGCACATTGTCAAAGCCGAGGACGTTAAGCCCGGAGCTGCTGTGCTCGATGTTGGTGTCACTCGCGAGGACAATCCGGAAACGGGCAAGTCCAAGGTCTACGGCGACGTGCACCCGGACGTGGCAAACGTTGCAGGTTTCCTCTCACCGAACCCCGGTGGTGTGGGACCCATGACGGTTGCTCTGCTGATGATGAACGTAGTTGAGGCGGCCGAACGAAGCGTGCGAGCTTAGAGCCCGTACTGACCAAGACGGTTTGCCATCTCACAAGGGGCGCGGAAGATCCACAGGAGCTTCCGCGCCCCTTGTGTCTCCGACGAAAGTGTTTTGGGGGGAACTTGTCTGAAACCAACCCAAATCCCACTCTGCGTTGTGCAATACCTCTTTCACGTATCCCATCACTGAACTAGTCTGCTAAGGGTGCAAAACAAAACCACTCGCCCCACCCCTGAATCAGAGCGTGAAGCAAAACTGCGTGAGCCGTCGCACCACAATTTTGTGATCTCCGCCCACAACCTTGTGAAAAAGTACGGCGACTTCGCGGCCGTGGATGGCATCTCTTTTGACGTCCCGGCGGGGGAGTCTTTTGGCCTCTTGGGCCCCAATGGTGCCGGAAAATCCACCACCATGCGGATGATCGGTGGGGTTTCGCAGCGCACCTCCGGAACGCTGACCATCATGGGTCTGGATCCGGAACAGCACGGCCCGCAGGTGCGGGCGCACCTCGGTGTGGTCCCGCAGCAGGACAACCTGGACGAGGAGCTCAAAGTCCGGGACAACTTGATCGTTTATGGCCGCTATTTTGGTTTGCCCATGAGCTATCTACGCCCCAAAGCGGACGAGCTTCTCGAGTTTGCCCAGCTAACGGACAAAGCCAATGCTCGCGTGGATGACCTTTCGGGCGGGATGAAGCGCCGCCTGACTATTGCGCGCTCGCTGGTCAACAACCCCCGGATTCTCTTGTTGGATGAGCCCACCACCGGCTTGGATCCGCAGGCTCGCCACATTCTCTGGGACCGACTTTTCCGGCTCAAGGAAGCTGGCACCACGCTCATTTTGACCACGCATTACATGGACGAGGCCGAGCAGCTTTGCGACCGGCTCATTGTGGTGGACAAGGGCCAGATTATGGCCGAGGGTTCGCCCGCTCAGCTCATCAAGGACTACTCCACTCGCGAGGTCCTCGAGCTGCGCTTCGGTTCCGATCGCAATGCCACGGTGGCCACGGAGCTGGCTGGCATTGGCGAGCGTACGGAAACGCTACCGGACCGGGTTTTGATTTACGCGAACGACGGCGAGACCGCACTTGAGCAGGTCACAGCTCGCGGATTGCGCCCCGTCACCTCGCTCATCCGCCGTTCGAGCCTTGAGGACGTTTTCCTCCGGCTCACCGGAAGGAGCCTCGTTGACTAACAACACCTCCCTCCCGGTCCCGCTGACCCCGGCGGAATCAGCGGAGAAGGCCATCAAGTTTGGCTCATGGTTTTACGCCGAACACGCGTTAAAGGTGATGGGCCGGTACTTCTGGTCCATCCTCGCCTACAGTGTGGGCTCCCCGTTGGCTTACCTCTTTGCCATGGGCGTTGGTATGGCCTCTCTGATCAATTCCAACGGCCGCGGCGACTTCGGCGGGGTGGATTACCTGACGTTCCTAGCGCCGGCATTGGTGGCCTCAACGGCGCTGATGTCCGCCACGGGGGAGTACATGTTCCCTGTGATGGGCGGCTTCAAATGGCGTAGGTATTTCTACGGACCGCACGCCTCGCCGCTGACTCCGGAGCAGATCGCACAAGGGCACATCATCGCTGTCACGCTGCGCATTTTGGGCCCAACGGCCATCTACTTCTTAATTGTGGTGCTCTTTGGCGCCGCTCCGGGGCCGTGGGGCTGGGTCAGTATTTTCACCGCCACCTTGTGTTCGCTCTCCTTTGGCCTGCCCCTGATGGCCTACGTGAGCACCCTCGAACAGGACAAGGGCCAGTTCGCCATTGTCCAGCGCTTTATTGTCACGCCCTTGTTTTTGTTCTCGGGCACCTTCTTCCCACTAACCACCTTGCCGTGGTTTTTGCAGTGGATCGGTTGGATCTCACCGTTGTGGCACGCCACAGAACTGGGGCGGGTCCTGAGCTACGGCTATAACGAACCGGGCTGGTTGAGCGTAATCCACGTGGTCTACATGTTCGCCACTGCCGCCCTCGGCTGGTTCCTCACACGCCGCTTCTTCAACCGCAGGATGGGCAAATGAGCACCTCATTCGGCACTGGACCGGCCAGCGAAACCCTGCCTGACGCCGTCGCACTTGTCCCTGGCAACCGGCCGTTCGCGGCTCTCTATTCGGGTAAAGCCCACACCGTTATTGCGCGCGGGCTCCTCGCCACCAAAAGCACCAACTGGATGGTGATGCTGAGCGGGTTTTTTGAACCGGTCCTGTACTTGCTTTCGATGGGTGTGGGCCTGGGCGCGCTGGTTGGTACGGTAACCGGTCCGGACGGGCAACCGATGAGCTACGCGGCGTTTATTGCCCCGGCACTGCTGGCGACCTCGGCCATGAATGGTGCGGTGTACGACTCCACATGGAACGTCTTTTTCAAGATGAACTTCGCCAAGCTCTACCAAGGCATGCTCTACACCTCGCTAGGCCCGCTGGATGTGGCACTCGGCGAGATTTTCCTGGCCTTGCTGCGCGGATTTATGTACGCCACCGGGTTCACCGCAGTAATGGGTGCCATGGGCCTGATCACTTCGTGGTGGGGGCTGCTGATGGTCCCGGCGTCGGTGCTGATTGCCTTCGGGTTCGCAAGTTTCGGCATGGGCATCACCTCCTTTATGAAGACCTTTCAGCAAATGGACTGGATCAACTTTGTGATGATGCCAATGTTCTTATTTTCGGCCACGTTTTATCCGCTGAGTGTCTACCCGCCGGCGATTCAGTGGTTCATCCAGATCATGCCGCTGTGGCATGGAGTGGAGTTGTTGCGCGAGCTAAGCGTGGGCATGTTCACACCGGGGACTTGGCTGCACATTTTCTACTACGTGGCCATGATTGTGCTCGGCCTAGTCCTGACCACTGGCCGCCTGCGAAAATTATTCTTGAGCTAGCTGAGTTTCGCCCCCGGTGAAGAGTGCCCATACGCCCATTGCCATAAGGGACAATGGATATATGCAATCTCTAGGCAACGATTCTTCAGCTTCAAGTACCGGCCGTTTTGGTGCCGCGCGCGCCGCCTCGTTCCGCATTGGCGGGCTAGGTATGAGCGTTGTGGTCTTGGCCTTCTTAGTGGCCGTGATCTTCGCAGCCAACCAGAACGACGTCGTCGGTTGGGTTGTTGCTGTGATCGCTTTTGGCTGGTTGGCGCTCGCCGCTTTTGTGGTCTGGAGTATCCGTAAGGCAACGCAGCGAGCTTCGGCCAAGATCGGCGAAGCCAGGAATGCCTTTAACTCGGCCACCGGCCGCGCCCCAGCGAACGACGGCGGCACTCGCCTAGTTGCTGAGCGCTCCGCGGGCGACGAAGTGCGGGACCTTAAACTTGACCACTCCTTCAAGATTGTTCAGGTTCAGTTGCGAGTGGTCCAAGGGGAAATGGCCAAGGGTGCCGCGGCTAACCAAGACACTGTTCGCCGGGCCTTGGAAACTATTGAAATCACCTCGAGCAACGCCCGGGACATGATCAAAGAATCAGGCGCAGGTCAGGAGCCGGTGACCGGGGAAGTGATCGACTAAAGTGGAAAGCGTGGACTTGGCTCAGCAAAAGGACTTCCTACGGATCGCAACCGTAAACGTCAACGGCATTCGCGCCGCCTACCGCAAAGGTATGGCCGAATGGTTGGCGGGCCGTGACGTAGACATTCTGACCCTTCAAGAAGTGCGGGCACCTGACGCCATTGTTCACGAGCTGATCGGCGAAGGCTGGCACATTCTCCATGCTGAGGCCGCTGCAAAGGGCCGTGCCGGTGTTGCTATCGCCTCCCGGATGAAGCCCACAGACACTCGTATTGGTATTGGCGAAGACTACTTTGCCACGTCCGGCCGTTGGGTGGAGGCTGACTTTCAGCTCCCCAATGGCAAGTCACTCACGGTGGTGAGCGCCTACGTGCACTCCGGTGAAGTGGGTACACCCAAACAAGATGACAAGTTCCGTTTTATGGATGTGATGACTACTCGTCTGCCGCAACTTGCCGCCCAGTCTGACCATGCCGTGGTTACTGGAGACCTCAACGTTGGTCACACCGAACTTGATATCAAGAACTGGAAGGGCAACGTAAAACGTGCCGGTTTCTTGCCGGAAGAGCGGGCGTATTTTGACCGCTTTTTTGGTGAGGAAATTGGTTGGAAGGATGTTCACAGGGGCCTGGCGGGCAATGTCCCCGGCCCCTACACTTGGTGGTCTCAGCGCGGTCAAGCCTTCGACAATGACGCAGGCTGGCGCATCGACTACCACATGGCCACTCCTGAGTTCGCGGCTGCTGCCATCACCGCGGTTGTGGACCGGGAGCCGTCGTGGGACACCCGTTTTTCTGACCACGCACCGCTGGTAGTGGACTACCAGCTCTAGCCCCAAAGGTTTTTTCTTCTGATGAGTACTATTTCTACGCCCGAAGCAAACGGAACTCGCAAGCGCATCCTCTCCGGTGCAAAGCCCACGGCTGACTCACTTCACCTAGGCAACTACTTGGGCGCGGTGAAGAACTGGGTAGATATGCAGGCCGATTACGAGGCGGTCATTTTTATCCCGGATCTTCACGCGGTCACCGTTGATTTTGATCCGGCTGAGCTGGCCAAGCGAACCCGCACCGTGGCAGCGCAGTACATTGCGGCTGGTATTGACCCGGAACAGAGTATGTTTTTTGTTCAGTCTCATGTACCAGAGCATGCAGAACTGGCATGGGCGCTGAACTGCATCACCGGGTTTGGCGAAGCTTCACGGATGACCCAGTTCAAGGACAAGAGCGCCAAGCAAGGCGCTGACGCCGCTACTCTGGGGTTGTTTGCCTACCCCACGTTGATGGCAGCTGACATTTTGTTGTATCAGGCGGACTTGGTTCCCGTCGGTGAGGATCAGCGTCAACACTTGGAGCTCACTCGCACCTTGGCTCAGCGTTTCAACACCCGCTTTGGAGAGACATTTACGGTCCCCGAGGCCGCCATTTTGAAAGCTTCCGCCAAGGTTTACGATCTTCAAAATCCCAGCGCCAAGATGTCTAAGACCGGTGAATCGCCCAACGGAGTAATTCAACTGCTTGACGATCCCAAAATTACCGCCAAGCGCATCAAGTCGGCGGTAACGGATGCTGGAACAGAGATTCGTTTTGACCAGGAAAACAAGCCTGGCGTCTCCAACTTGCTCACCATCTATTCGGCCATTTCGGGCAAAACCATCAGCGAGCTGGAAGCCGAATACGCTGACAAAATGTACGGCCACCTCAAGGTGGACTTGGCCGAGCAGCTGGTTGAATTCATCACTCCACTACGTAATCGCACAGCTGAGTTAATGGCCGATCCTGCCGAGCTGGATCGTTTGCTGGCCCAGGGGGCTTACAAAGCCCGTGAGGTTGCATCTGCCACGCTGGACCGCGTTTATGACCGGATGGGATTCCTCAAGCCGGCACGTATTAACCTGCCTGTGCAGTTGGGTAACGCTTAGGCCATGAGCAACATCATCAAGCGGAAGGAGGCCGACGCCGGGACGCACAGTTCCGGGGTTAGCCTCCCGCTTGGTGCCCAAAGCGGGGGAGAGGAAACACCTCCTGGTGACCTCTCACCTCAAGCGGTGGCCGAGATTGTCCCCGACGGCATTTGTGTGGGAATCATTCTGGGATTCCCGGAACGTATTGCCCGTGAGCTGCAACTCTGGCGTGCTTCCTTTGGGGACCCCATGGCTTCGATTGTTCCAGCACACATCACCTTGGTGACCACCACCCCAGCGCGGGATTGGGAGACGACTCTCAGCCACGCGCGCAAAGTGGCAAAGAATACTCAGCCTTTCCGGCTGAGTATTCACGGAACAGGCTCTTTCCGTCCGCTCTCTCCGGTGGTTTACATCAGGGTGGTAGACGGGTTTGAGGAATGCGTTCAATTGCACTCGAAGCTGCAAAGCGGGCCTCTTGCCCGTGACCTCGTTTTTCCCTATCACCCCCATGTGACTGTGGCGCATGACGTTGCAGAAGCTAGTCTCGATGATGCAGAGAATGCCTTAGAGAATTACCATGCAGAGTTCCCAGTGACTAGCATGGGCGTCTACGAGCATGACAGCAATGGAATCTGGCAGCTACGGGAAGAAATGAACTTTGGCACCGACAACGAGACCAGCACCGAGGATAGCTAGCGAAGCAGCAGTTCGACGTCAGGCACGACGCCGGGCTGAAATGGGTCAGGACCCGCCACTACCTACCGAGCGCTCTGAGCTCAAACTTCTTGTCAGCCGCAAGCGCGTTGTGTGGGGAGAGACCCGCCGCAACGGTGGTGGGCTGATTCAGCGAGTTCTGGCCTTTGTCCAATGGCTGATGGCCAAGCTCAACGCCTTTCGGCCTATGCGCGTATGGCAGCACTACAACCTTCAGCACGGGCCGCTGTTGTCAGCCGGTATTGGCTACAACATGTTCTTTTCCATCACCGGCTTGTTGACCACAGGGTTCTCCATTGCGGGACTGGTGTTGGCCCAGCAGCCGGAACTGCTGAACTCTGTGGTCAAGTCAGTGGCCTCTAGCGCCCCCGGTTTGCTCAAGGTGGACGGTTCGGATGGCTTGGTGAATCCCCAAGACTTGATGAACCCCTCCGGGCTGGGATGGACAGCTGTGATTGCCGCAGTCATCACACTCTTTACGTCTCTGGGCTGGATCGCCAGTTTGCGTGACGGGCTGCGCGGCGTGAATATGCTCCGGCCCCTCCAACTCAATCCCGTGGTGATGAAACTCAAGGACGCCGGAACACTCGTGCTCTTGGGTGTGGTTTTGGTGTTGAGTGCAGGTGTCTCACTGGTCTTTGGGACCGCCGCCGGTTGGGTAATGGGTTTCCTACACTTGGATCCAGCCATCGCTCAACCCATCACATGGCTAGTGCGCATTGCCGTGCCTCTTTTGCTGGCCTGGGCGACGGCGGCAATTATGTTCCGTCTGGCAGGCTCACTACCGCTGGACCGCCGTGCGTTCCTAGAAGGAACAGCTATTGCAGCGGTAGGGACTACCATCCTGCAAATTTTCAGCACTCAATTGTTGGCCCAAGCAGGCAAAAACCCGCTTCTTGCCTCGTTTGCGATTGTTATTGGGTTGATGATCTGGTTCAATCTGGTCTCCCAGGTGTACTTGCTGTCTGCCTCGTGGGCGGCTATCCGCAACAATGACGCCCAAGCGCAACGAGAATTGAGCGAGAAAATCTCGGCAGTAGCCGGCTCGCGGCCCGTTCAGGCGTTGCGGCTCAACCATCACTTGGAGCATCAAAAGGCTCTCAGTGGCGCTCCTGCGGCCCGGGAGTCCCGTATTACGCAACGCCCAGCGGCTCTGCCACAGCCGGAGCATCGCGACCGGTGGACGTGGACTGAGTTTTTCGGCACGCTAGGGAAGCGCAAGAAGTAGCACCTAGCGAAGTAGCACCTACCGAAGTAGCACTCAGCGTCGATGGTAGGGCCACAAAGAAGTTCGGCCTATGGAGAAACTAGGCCTTTGGAGAAGCTAGGGCTGCGGAGCAGCATCCAAGTACTGTTCGGCCCAAGCGGAGATGATCCGCGCGGCCCGCGCTGCTTGTCCCTTACCGGTCAGCAAGTGATCGCTGCCTTCGAGGGAAATGAAGTTCCGCGGGTGGCGTGCCGTCCTGAAAATGGTGCTCGCGTTCTCAATGCCCACGGTGTTGTCAGTGGGGGAGTGCATCACCAATAGTGGTTTGTGCAAGCTGCGGATGCAGTCAGTGAGGTCCGCGTTGGCGAGGTCTTCAACGAAATGCCTGCGGATTTCAACCCGCTTCCCGCCCAGATCAACCTCGGCGCTACCATCGCGCAGGATGGCGTCTAAAGCCGAGTCAAAAACGTGCTCCACGTGTTTGGGTGAGAACGGGGCACCAACTGTTGCTACGGCGTCGAGCCCTGGTATTTGCCGCGCGGCGGCAAGGACTGCAGCGCCACCAAAGGAGTGGCCCACCAGCAAGGACACCGCCTTGCCGAGGCTAGCCATGTACTCTGCGGCTTTTACGGTGTCAGCGACTTTGTGGGTAAAGGATCCTTCAGACCAGTCGCCGGAAGAGCCTCCCAAACCAATGTTGTCGAAGCGGAGCATTCCCACACCTTGCGCCGCGAGTTCCTTGCAGATGCGGGCGGCTGCGGGGCTGTCCTTGCCTAGCGTAAAGCCGTGGGAGAAAACGCCCCAACCGCGTACATGTCCCTCCGGCGAATCAATAATTCCGGCGAGCTGCTGGCCCGAGGAACCTTCGAAGGTGACCTTTTGGGACTTAATCATGGGGAGTTTCCTCGTGGGGCGTATGAACTCTGCAAAAAGAATTGAAGCGGACAAGCAGATGGGTAGCGGATCGGCCGAAGATTTCTCAGCACACTCCGCTACCCATCGGGTAAAGCGTTAGAACAAAAACCTAGATCTTGCGGCTCAGAATTGCCTGCTTGACCTCAGAAATTGCCTGGGTGATCTGGATGCCGCGAGGGCACGCCTCTGAACAGTTGAAGGTGGTGCGGCAACGCCACACACCTTCTTTGTCATTGAGGATTTCCAAACGCATGTCGCCTGCGTCATCACGGGAATCGAAGATGAAGCGGTGGGCGTTCACAATCGCTGCCGGGCCAAAGTACTGTCCGTCGGTCCAGAAGACCGGGCAAGATGACGTGCACGCAGCGCAGAGAATGCACTTGGTGGTGTCATCAAAGCGCTCACGGTCTTCAGCAGACTGAAGACGTTCCTTGGTTGGCTCGTGACCCTTGTTGATCAAGAACGGCATCACTTCGCGGAAGGACTGGAAGAACGGTTCCATGTCCACAATCAAGTCCTTCTCCACCGGCAGGCCTTTGATGGGCTCAACGGTGATGGGCTTGGAGGTATCCAAGTCTTTCAGAAGGGTTTTGCACGCAAGGCGGTTCCGGCCATTGATGCGCATGGCGTCAGAACCACACACACCGTGGGCGCACGAGCGGCGGAAGGAAACAGAACCATCAATTTCCCACTTGACCTTGTGCAAGGCATCCAGCACACGGTCGGTGCCGTACATGGTCAGCTCATAGTCGTCCCAATGCGACTCTTCCGAGACCTCAGGGTTGTAGCGGCGAACACGCAAGGTGATGTTGAAGGTGGGGATTTCTCCGCCGCCCCCAACACCAGCCGGCAGCTCAATTTTGGAAGCTGGCTCTGCAAGTTCAGTAGTCATTAGTACTTACGCTCCATCGGCTCGTAACGGGTAAAGATAACCGGCTTGGTGTCCAAACGGATACCAGCAACGGACTCGGCGGAGGATTCGGTGGTGACTGCCGAGTCTTTGTAAGCCATGGAGTGCTTCATGAACTTTTCGTCGTTGCGCTCCGGGAAGTCTTCGCGGAAGTGGCCACCACGGGACTCTTCGCGGTGAAGCGCGGCAACTGTCATCACTTTGGCCAGTTCAAGCAAGAAGCCCAGCTCTACGGCTTCCAGCAGGTCCAAGTTAAAGCGCTTGCCCTTGTCTTGGACCGAAATGCGCTGGTAGCGCTCTTCGAAGGATTCGATGTCCTTGAGGACCTGGTTCAAAGTGTCTGCCGTGCGGAACACCTGCATGTTGGCATCCATGGTCTCCTGCAAATCCTTACGGATTGCAGCAACCCGCTCGCCTCCATCTGAGGTGCGAACGTGATCCAACAAGTCAATCGTGTACTTCTCAGGGTCCTCCGGCAACTCAACGTACTCAGCGGTCTTTGCGTATTCGGCGGCGGCAATACCGGCGCGCTTACCAAAAACGTTGATGTCCAGCAGAGAGTTGGTGCCCAAACGGTTGGAACCGTGAACGGAAACACAGGCCACTTCACCGGCTGCATAAAGGCCCGGGATAACAGTGTTGTTGTCCTGAAGAACTTCGGCAGAAATGTTTGTGGGGATACCACCCATGGCGTAGTGAGCCGTCGGGAATACCGGAACCGGCTCCGTGTACGGCTCTACGCCCAGGTAAGTGCGCGCAAACTCGGTGATGTCCGGGAGCTTGGCATCGATGTGAGCCGGCTCCAAGTGGGTGAGGTCCAAGAGGACGTAATCCTTGTTAGGACCACAGCCGCGGCCTTCACGAACTTCGTTAGCCATCGACCGGGCCACGATGTCACGTGGCGCCAAGTCCTTGATAGTGGGGGCGTAACGCTCCATAAAGCGCTCACCTTCGGAGTTACGCAAAATTGCGCCTTCGCCACGTGCGGCCTCAGAAAGCAGAATACCCAAACCTGCAAGACCTGTCGGGTGGAACTGGAAGAACTCCATATCCTCCAGCGGAATACCTCGACGGAACGCGATACCCATACCGTCACCGGTGAGAGTGTGTGCGTTGGAGGTGGTCTTAAAGACCTTGCCAGCGCCACCGGAAGCGAACACTACCGACTTGGCCTGGAACACGTGCAGTTCACCGGACGCGAGATCATAAGAGACCACACCGGCAACGCGCTTCTGCTTGTACGGCGTTCCGTCCTCGCGAACAGCATCCTCGTCAACGGTGAGCAGGTCCAGAACGTAGTACTCGTTGTAGAACTCAACGTTGTGCTTGACGCAGTTTTGGTACAAGGTCTGCAAAATCATGTGGCCCGTACGGTCTGCTGCGTAGCATGCGCGGCGAACTGGCGCCTTGCCGTGGTCACGAGTGTGACCACCGAAGCGGCGCTGGTCAATACGGCCTTCGGGCGTGCGGTTGAACGGCAAACCCATTTTTTCCAGGTCCAGCACGGCGTCGATGGCTTCTTTAGCCATGACTTCGGCTGCGTCCTGATCTACTAGGTAGTCGCCACCTTTGACGGTGTCAAAGGTGTGCCATTCCCAGTTGTCTTCTTCGACGTTGGCCAATGCTGCACACATACCACCCTGAGCTGCACCAGTGTGCGAGCGGGTGGGGTAGAGCTTGGTCAGTACCGCTGTGCGCGCGCGCTGGCCGGATTCGATCGCGGCGCGCATTCCAGCGCCACCGGCGCCGACGATGACGACGTCGTACTTATGGACCTGCATACCAGATGCTCTTTCTCTCAACTTTCACAAAAAATCATGGTTGGCTTGCTGCCGTTGCTACGGGGCTGGGCAGAAGTCCGGTGCGCCTTGCATCAACTGACCATTGAGTACGGGGCAGGGATCAAAGGTGAAGATCACCAGCGTGCCCAGAATGATGATGATTGCTGCTGCAGCAAACACGATGGTCTTGAGCCAGATGCGTGTTGCATCCTTCTCGGCGTAGTCATTGATGATGGTGCGCACACCGTTAGTGCCGTGAAGCATGGCGAGCCAGAGCATGGCCAAGTCCCAGAACTGCCAGAACGGGTCAGCCCACTTGCCGGCCACAAAACCGAAGTTGATGGCGTGAATGCCTTCGCCCACCATGAGGTTGACAAAGAGGTGGCCAAAAATGAGAACCACTAGGAGTACGCCGGAGAGCCGCATAAACAGCCATGCGAACATCTCGAAGTTTCCCTTGGAACCTACACCTCGGCGGTACTGGGGTGCGATGCGTCCACCAGCGGTGCTGGCAGAGCGTGGTGCCTGAATGTTTGTGGTGCTCATGGCTTAGTGTCCTCCGAACGCGATGGAGAGGTGGCGGATAGCAAAGGCCGCAAGGACTACTACCCACAGGATGAGAACAGCCCACAGCATTTGACGCTGGTACTTGGGGCCCTTCTTCCAGAAGTCAACGGCGATGATGCGCAAACCGTTGAAGGCGTGGAAAACGATTGCTGCCACTAGACCGGTTTCACCGATGGCCATCAAGGGGTTCTGGTACGTACCAATAACGGCGGTGTACGTCTCTGGTGACACCCGAACAAGTGAGGTGTCCAACACGTGAACCAACAAAAAGAAAAAGATCACTACACCGGTAATACGGTGTCCTACCCAAGACCACATGCCCTCACGGCCGCGGTACAAGGTGCCAGCTGGTTTCGTCGGCACTGAATAAACCTCCCTGCGACACAGCGGCGCTGGCATGGGATCCACGCGGGGGAACGCCTGCTGCGAGAGCACTCGTAGCTCAACCTAAATCTAGGCTTCGCTCACAGCTTATTCAATTTAAGCGGTCCTTGGTGACCATGAGTGAGACGAAGAGCACAAGAAGTTTGAGTGTTACCCATCACTAGGCGCGGCCTCTGGCGGAACGGACGTGAACTTGTGACCATATTTAGCCTCATTTTGACAGCGATTTGGCTAATAGGTCAGTTACAGTAATGCCGATGAGTACAGACCAGTCTTCCCCTATGCCTTCGGCCCTAGACCGCTTTTTTGCGGTAATCCCAGCCGGCGGTGTTGGCACGCGCTTGTGGCCGCTATCACGTGCAGCCGCACCGAAGTTTTTGCATGACCTGACTGGATCAGGCAGCACTCTCATCCGCGCCACTTACGATCGCCTTGAACCACTCGCTGGCAAAAAAGTGTTGGTAGTGACCGGAGAGGCGCACCGCAAGGCTGTTTGTGCGCAGTTGCCGGAGCTCCAGGACTCCAACTTGGTTCTAGAGAGTGAACCCAAAGATTCAGCCGCAGCCATTGGCTTGGCAGCAGCGATCCTGCACCGCCGCGATCCCGAAACCATCATGGGATCTTTTGCAGCCGATCAAGTCATTAGCCCGGTGGCGACTTTTCAAGCTGCGGTTCGTGAGGCTATCTTCACTGCAGCTGCTGGCAAGATCGTAACCATCGGGATTAAACCCACTCACCCTTCCACCGGCTTTGGTTACATTCGCGCCGGTGAATCGCTCGACGTCGAAGGCGCGCCAAGCGCTCAAGCGGTAGTTGAGTTTGTGGAAAAGCCGAGCGAAGACGTTGCCCGTCAGTACCTCAAGCAGGGCGACTACGTGTGGAACGCGGGAATGTTTGTTGCCCCTGTTGCCCTGATGCTCAAACACCTAGAAGCTAACCAGCCAGAGCTCTATGCAGGGCTGCAGGAAATTGCCGCGGCCTGGGACACCCCGGAGCGCGACGCCGTCAAAAAGCGTGTCTGGCCCACACTGCCCAAAATTGCGATCGACTATGCGGTTGCCGAACCGGCAGCTGCCGCGGGCGACGTTGCAGTTGTACCCGGAACCTTTGGTTGGGATGATGTTGGAGACTTCGCCGCCATTGGTCGTCTCAACAGCGCGCGCGAAGTGGACGACGTAACTGTTCTGGGCGAAGGCGCTCGTGTGTTCACCGAAGATGCCAGCGGTGTGGTGGTCTCTGACACCAAGCGTGTGATTGCACTGATTGGCATCAAGGACGTGGTTATTGTTGACACCCCGGACGCGCTACTGGTGACTACCAAAGAGCACGCCCAGCAAGTCAAGAGTGCTGTTGATTCGCTCAAGGCCAGCGGCGACACGGACGTTTTGTAAGCGCGTTATTCGGACGACTTTCCGTCATCCAACGTCAGCTATAACGAATATTCCTCCGTCATGGCTAGAGTAATCAGGTGCTCAATTACTCTGCTGTACACGACTCCACCCCTTTGACTGGGCCATGGCTTGAGCCGCTCTTGCCTGAACTTATTGAGTTCCGGCGAGACCTGCACGCCAACCCCGAGCTCTCCTTCAAGGAGTACCGCACCACCGACAAATTGGTGGAGCGTCTTGAGGCTGCCGGGTTGAAGCCGAAGCGCCTGGAAGGTACAGGTGTTGTAGTCGATGTGGGTGCTGGGCCCATTGCCACCGGCTTGCGCGGGGATATTGATGCCTTGCCGATTATCGAAGAGACTGGCTTGGAGTTTGCCTCCAAAAATCATGGGGTAACGCACGCCTGTGGTCACGACGTTCACACCACCACCATGTTGGGGGTGGCTCTGGTTCTGAACGCGATGCACCAGAACGAACCCTTGGGCGCCACCGTGCGGATTATTTTCCAGCCCGCTGAGGAAACCATGCCGGGCGGTGCGCTGAGCTGCATTGAACAGGGCGTTCTTGACGGCGTTCCGCGCATTATGGCGCTGCACTGTGATCCGCGGATTAACGTGGGCCAAATTGGAACCCGCATTGGCTCAATCACCTCAGCCTCGGACACCATCAAAATTTCCCTGACCGGCCGCGGTGGCCACACGTCCCGCCCGCACTTGACCGAAGATTTGGTCTTCGCCTTGGCGGAGATCGCCGTGAACGTTCCGGCTGTACTTTCACGCCGGGTGGACGTCCGCAGCGGCGTCTCAGTGGTGTGGGGTCAGATTTCAGCGGGTTCAGCACCCAATGCCATCCCCGGAACTGGCTACATGGCTGGCACCATGCGCTGCCTAGACCGCGACGCATGGCATGATGCCGGCGAGTTGCTGGATGAGGTTGTCCAGCAGGTGGCCGCCCCGTACGGTGTGGACGTTCATTTGGAGCACACCCGCGGGGTACCTCCGGTGGTCAACTCTGAACATGAAACTGCGTTGATAGAAGCTGCGGCCCGTGCAGAGCTAGGCGATAACGCAGTTGTATTGACCCCCCAGTCCATGGGCGGGGAGGACTTCGCATGGTTCTTGGCCGAACTGCCAGGATCCATGATGCGTCTGGGCACCAGGACACCGGACGGTGAAGAATACGATCTTCACCGTGGTGACTACATTGTGGATGAGCGAGCATTGGCTTGTGGCATCAAGGTCCTCGCTGCCGCCGCGTTGCGCTCCGCCCGCGAAAACTAGCCGAAACTAGCCGAAAACTAGAGCGAATCTAGGGCTAGGCCTTCCTTGACGGCATCAGCTTCGGGGAGGACTTTGCACTCATTGGTTGTGCACAATTCAATTGTGCACTATGTTTATTTCATGTCCTCAACGAACTCACCAAGCAATGGTGAATCAAGCGCCACGGTGGATCCTGCAATTGAAAACGCGGCAACAAACTCTGCCGCGCCTACAGTTGCCGCACCGCGATTGCGCTCGCAATTGTGCTTTGAGCTCTACTCGGCCTCCAAAGCATCTACTGCTGTTTACCGCCCAATGTTGGAAAAACTTGATCTGAGTTACCCGCAGTACTTGGTGATGATGGTGCTCTGGGAAAAGTCCCCGTTGACAGTCCGAGAAATTGGCGACGAGTTGGGACTAGATTCCGGAACACTTTCACCGCTGCTCAAGCGTCTCGAAGCTGCCGGACGCGTGGAGAGAATCCGTGACGCTGAGGACGAGCGCCGCGTTCAGATCCACTTGACTGACGCTGGCCGTGCGCTGAGCACTCAAGCCTGCTCAGTGCCCGCGAGCCTTTTTGCCGCTGCCGGGCTCAGTGAAGCCGAAGTGCAGCAATTGCACTCCACCCTCGTCAAACTCAATACCTCGCTACAAGCCTCGCTCTCGGCTACTGCGTCCTAACAATGCTTGGCACTAGCCAATAGCGCCCCCAAACCTGAATCCGCAATCTCTAAGGAACAAAGGAATCATTATGAAAACTCTCTATACCGCGCAAGCACTCGCTTCGGGCGACGGCCGCAACGGCACGTCCCGCACCTCTGACGGCAAACTTGAGGTGACACTTGCAACCCCCGTGGAACTCGGTGGCAATGGTGCTGGCACCAACCCTGAGCAGCTCTTCGCTGCAGGCTACGCAGCCTGCTTCCACTCGGCATTGCGTTTGGTCGGCCGCAAAATGCGCCTGGACGTCAGCGGTTCCCAGATCAACGCGAAGGTGCACCTCGGCACTTTGGAAGACCGCGAAGGCTACGGCCTGGCTGTTGACATGCAGGTTTCCCTGCCGGCGCTAGAGGACGAGGTAGCCCGCGATCTGGTAGAGCGCGCGCACCAGATCTGCCCGTACTCCAACGCCACCCGTGGCAATATCACTGTCAATCTTGAACTCATGGAGGCGGTAGCTTGAGCACCACCACCCAAGAACTTCCCACCACAGGTCGCGAAATCCAGCTGGCCTCACGCCCGCACGGCGAGCCCGTCCCCGAGAACTTCCGCCTTGCAGAGGCTGCCCTCCCGGCCCTCGAAGACGGCCAGATCTTGGTCCGTAACCAGTTCATCTCCGTTGACCCCTACATGCGCGGCCGGATGAATGACGTCAAGTCCTACTCTGCACCTTTCGAGCTGGACAAAGCGCTCGACGGCGGTGCAATAGGTGAGGTTATTGCCTCCCGTAGCGCTGAACGCAAGGTGGGCGACGTCGTCGTACATTCGCAGGGCTGGCGTGAATACGGTGTGGTTAGCGCAGCGGAAACCACTCTGGCGCGCACTGACTTGGCACCCGCCTCGGCGTTCCTTGGCGCACTGGGTATGACCGGTCTGACCGCTTACTCAGGACTTCTTAAGGTGGCTGGCTTCAAAAAGGGCGACGCCGTATTCGTCTCCGGCGCCGCCGGTGCAGTGGGTTCCATGGTTGGCCAGATTGCCAAAGCCATGGGTGCTTCACGCGTTATTGGTAGCGCTGGCTCGGCTGAAAAGGTAGCCAAGCTGCTGGAACTCGGCTTCGACGCTGCGTTCAACTACCACGACGGACCGGTAGCGGAACTCTTGCAAGAAGCTGCCGGCGACGGCGGTGTTGATGTTTACTTCGACAACGTTGGTGGCTCTCACCTCGAAGCAGCCATCTCCGTGATGAACCTGCGCGGACGCGTCGCTATGTGCGGTGCTATTGAGCAGTACAACTCCACCGAACCGCCCAAGGCCCCGCGGAACTTGGCACTCGCCATCGGCAAGCGCCTACGCCTCGAAGGCTTCTTGGTGGGGGACCAGCGCGAGCACGCCGCCGAATTCGCGGGCCGCATGGGGCCCTGGCTGGCTGACGGCACCATCCACTATGACGAGACAATCGTGGACGGACTAGAGAATGCACCCCAGGCCTTTATGGATCTGCTCAACGGTGCCAACACCGGCAAGATGCTGGTCAAGATCAGCGACTAGCTCAGCAGTTCTCCCACGCGAAAGCGTAGTGATGGCCCCGGCATCTGCTGGGGCCATCACGGTTTAAGTAACAACTTCTCAACGATCTTCAGAATTCACTCGCGAGGTGTTATCAGAACGTGTTCCATGCCACTAAAGTTGCCTTACATCATGCGCGTTGTGGCGCGCGGTTGCGATTTGTTCAGTGATAACAGAGTTTCAATGCAGGGCATCGGAAACGGACACTCATTGGCTCCCTAAGTCGTAGCTATCCCTTTTTCCTGGAGGAACATTGAAGAACTCTTTGCGCTCGACGCTTATGCGCCGTTCCATGGCCTCGGTAGCCACCGTTGGTGCTGCCGCCCTGATGCTCAGCGGCTGTGGCGCTGCCCCGGAAGCTGGCAGCAGCAGCTCCGCTGGTGCAAGCAACTTCACGGGTTGCATCGTCTCTGACTCCGGTGGATTTGACGACCAGTCATTCAACCAGTCTTCCTACGAGGGCTTGAAGAAGGCTGAGAAGGATCTGGGAATTAAGGTCAACCAAGTTGAGTCCAAGTCCAACAACGACTACGAGCCCAACCTGCGCGCCATGGTTTCCGCCGGCTGCAACTTGACGGTCACTGTTGGCTTCCTTCTTGGTGACGCCACCAAGGCTCAGGCAACTGCCAACCCGGACAAGCACTTCGCGATCATCGACTTCACTTACGACAAGCCGATCGCTAACGTAAAGCCGATCATTTACGACACAGCACAGGCAGCATTCTTGGCTGGTTACAGCGCAGCTGCAGCTACCAAGACCGGTGTTGTTGGCACCTTCGGTGGAATGAAGATCCCCACTGTCACCATCTTTATGGATGGCTTCGCTGACGGCGTGAAGTACTACAACGAGAAGAAGAGCAAGGACGTCAAGGTTGTTGGCTGGGACAAGGCCAAGCAGGACGGTTCCTTCACCGGTGACTTCGAAAAGCAGGACAAGGGTAAGCAGATCACCCAGACCCTCCTTGACCAGAAGGCCGACATCATCATGCCTGTGGCTGGCCCGGTTGGTAAGGGTGCAGGCGCTGCGTTGAAGGAAGCCAAGGCTGCTGGCAAGGACGTCAAGCTCGTATGGGTTGACTCTGACGGCTACTTGACTGCTCCTGACTACAAGGACCTGATGCTCACCTCCGTGATGAAGCAGATGGGCCAGGCTGTTGAAACAGTGGTTAAGGACGACAAGGACGGTAAGTTCACTGCTGACCCGTACGTTGGCACCCTGGCTAACGATGGTGTCCAGTTGGCTCCGTTCCACGACTTCGAGTCCTCTGTTCCGGCAGACCTCAAGTCTGAGCTGGACCAGATCAAGAAGGACATTGTTGACGGCACGCTGAAGGTTGAGTCTGCAGCAAGCCCCAAGCAGTAAAGTTAGTTCGCAGAAACGCCGCCGCCCGGCCGGTCTTCACTGGCCGGGCGGCGGCGCTTTTGTTGTTTGAGACGGTCAGAGGCGAGAATCCAGCGGCATACGTGCCACGGTGAAGATCTTGACACTAGGCTGGTGCAGGAACCGAACATCTCGGCCCGGGAGAATCCTCGGGCGCAAGCAGATTGGTCAGAGTTTTGAAACTTGAGCTCAAAGGCATTACCAAGCGATTTGGCTCCTTGGTGGCCAACGATCACATTGACGTGGTGGTTGAGTCCGGACAAATTCATTGCCTCCTTGGCGAAAATGGTGCCGGTAAATCCACCCTTATGAATGTCCTTTACGGACTGTATGAGCCCAGCGAGGGACAAATCCTTGTTGACGACGAACCGGTGACCTTCCGCGGCCCCGGCGACGCCATGGCCGCAGGAATTGGTATGGTCCACCAGCACTTTATGTTGGTGCCCGTATTCACCGTGGCAGAGAACGTTGCACTCGGTGCCGAAGCGACGCGCGCGGGTGGATTCCTCAACCTAGATGCCACCCGGAAAAAGATCACTGAGATCTCAGACCGCTACGGCTTCGACGTGGACCCCGATGCCTTGGTTGAAGACCTCCCCGTGGGTGTACAGCAGCGCGTAGAAATCATCAAGGCACTAGTCCGCAACGCCAAGGTCCTGATCTTGGATGAGCCCACCGCAGTGCTCACCCCTCAAGAAACCGATGAGCTTCTGGACATCATGCGCCAGCTGAAGGCAAACGGCACCTCGATCGTCTTTATCTCCCACAAGCTGCGCGAGGTCAAAGCCGTCTCAGACGTTATAACAGTGATCCGCCGCGGCAAGGTGGTTGGCACGGCGGACCCTTCAGCCTCCACCACTGAACTCGCTTCGCTGATGGTGGGCCGTGCCGTGAACCTGACCTTAGACAAGGCGCCTGCTCAGCCTAAAGAAACCACGTTTAAGGTCAAGGACCTAGTGGTCGTTGCACCTAACGGGCAGCGCGTTGTTGACGGGGTGAGCTTTGATATTGCCCAAGGCGAGATTCTCGCCGTCGCGGGTGTTCAAGGTAACGGTCAGACTGAACTGACCGAAGCGATCTTGGGAATTCAAGAGCGCGCCACCGGCTCCGTCACCTTAGACGGTAAAGAACTGTTGGGCCGTCCGGTCAAAGAAGTATTGCGCGCAGGTGTGGGCTTTGTCCCGGAAGACCGCAAAGTGGATGGGCTAGTGGGTCCGTTCTCGGTGGCCGAAAACCTGGTTCTGGACCTCTATGACCGTGAACCTTTCGCTAAAGGTATTGGTATGAGCCCGGCAAAGGTGTTGGAAAACGCCAAGGCTAAGATCGATGAATTTGATATTCGCACCCCCTCAGCTGGTGCTGCAGCCGGAACGCTTTCCGGTGGAAACCAGCAAAAAGTAGTGATGGCGCGTGAGCTTTCCCGCCCGCTGCGATTGTTCATTGCCTCACAACCCACACGCGGTGTGGACGTAGGGTCGATCGAATTTTTGCACCGTCGTATTGTGGCTGAACGCGACGTAGGAACTCCGGTCATGATCGTCTCCACCGAGCTTGATGAAGTAGTTGAGCTGGCAGACCGGATTGCAGTTTTGTACAAGGGCAAGCTAGTAGGCATTGTTCCCGCTGGCACCGGCCGCGACGTGCTGGGCCTGATGATGGCTGGTCTTACGGCCGAGGAAGCGGAAAAGTCAGCCACAGATGTTGAAGGAGGCGCACATGTCTAAGGATTCGCAGCCACAAGCCGCGCAACCGCATGAGCCCCAAGCTGCAGTAACTGACAGTGCAGTAACTGACACTGCAGCTAGCGAGACAGCGGCCGCAGCCTCTCTGGACACCGCTGGCGGCAAAATGGAGCCCTCGATCATTCCGGTAAGCGCCCAATCCGGTGATCTTCCTGGTGGTCCCGACTCGGTGCTGAGAAAAATCTTCACCGGCGGAGGAATGGTTTCCGTCCTCGCTGTTTTCTTGGCACTGGTCCTCGGTGGTCTGTTGATCGCGAGCACGGACAAAACCGTGACACAGACAGCAACGTACCTCTTCGCCCGCCCAGGAGACTTCCTCTCCGCTGTGTGGAAAGCCGCAACGCAGTCCTATGTTGCGCTGTTCCAGGGCTCTGTCTTTAACCCCCGTGGTGCAGGCTTCGCAGGCCAATTTGGCCCGCTGATGGAAACCCTCACCATCGCCACTCCGCTGATCACCGCTGGTTTGGGTGTGGCCTTGGCGTTCCGTGCCGGCCTGTTCAACATTGGTGGCCAAGGACAGATCATTATGTCCGGCATAGTTGCCGCTTGGGTTGGCTTCGCTCTTCACTTGCCCGTGGGATTGCACTTGCTCTTGGTTCTTGTAGCCGGTGTCATCGCCGGTGCCCTGTGGGGCGGACTGGTCGGTTTCCTCAAGGCCCGCACTGGTGCCCACGAAGTGATCCTGACGATTATGTTCAACTACGTGGCGCTGTTCTTCTTGCGCTGGCTGCTAACCACCCCGGCGTTCCAACGTCCGGGGGAGACCAACCCGATTTCTCCGATCCTGGATTCTTCTGCCCTGTACCCGCAGATCTTGGGCAGCCAATTCCGGTTGCACTTGGGATTTGTGCTGGCTGTGGCCGCTACCGTTTTTGTGTGGTGGCTGCTGAACCGCTCCACCATTGGCTTTGAGTTCCGGGCCATTGGGGCAAACCCCAAAGCGGCCCAAACTGCAGGTATCAAGGTCCCCGGCGCCACGGTGCTGGTGATGGCCATTGCCGGTGCGCTCTCCGGTATGGCCGGTGTGGCCCAGGTTGCTGGTACTGAGAAAGTGCTCACGGACGGTGTTGCAGCTAGCTACGGTTTTGATGCCATCACCGTTGCTTTGCTGGGACGCTCTACCCCGTGGGGAACGTTCTTCGCCGGTCTCCTATTTGGTGCCTTCCGTGCCGGAGCTGTTCAAATGCAGATCCAAACGGGAACACCTATTGACATTGTTTTGGTGGTCCAGTCACTCATTGTGCTGTTCATCGCCGCCCCGCCGCTGGTCCGCGCCGTATTTGGCCTGAACCCACGCAAACCCAAAGCCCCTAAAAAGGCCAAAAAGTCCGCAACTACCGCAACCGCCAGCACCGGAGGTGCAGCATGAGCGCCACAACCGTAGCGCCCACCCAGAAGCCCGAGCACGGTAAGCGCGCGGCTGTGAACCTCAAACCCGTGGCCTGGAAAACACCGGTGATCCTCAGCGCCCTTGCACTGATTGCTCTGGTTTTCTTTGGCATCTTTGGCCCCAGTGAGTCAGCGGTTTTTGGCATCGCTGCCGATTCTGACTTTATTCAGTTGGCTCCACTGAGTGTTCCCGGCAAACCTGGCCTCCTGACTATGGCCCTTTTGATGGTGGTGTTGGCCGTATGGTCGGTACTACTGAAGCGTCAACACCGCGAGACACCCTTCTGGGCCATTGCAGTATTCAGTGTCCTCTTTGTGTTTTCCGCGTTGGTGGCAATGGTTGCCGGTGCCGAGCAGCACCAAATTTCCTTGGCGGGCCTGCTGGCCGGTTCGGTGACCTTGGCCGTGCCGCTGGTTTTCGGCTCCCTTTCGGGTGTGCTGTGTGAACGTGTTGGTGTAGTCAACATTGCCATCGAAGGTCAGCTTCTGGGTGGTGCCTTCACCGCAGCAATTGTTGGTTCGGTGACCAAAAACCCTTTTATGGGTTTGATTGCAGCTGCCGCAGCCGGCGCCCTTGTATCCATGGTTTTGGCACTATTCAGCATCAAATATGTGGTCAACCAGATCATTGTGGGTGTGGTTCTGAACGTGCTGGTCTCCGGCATCACCGGCTTCCTGTTCTCCACTGTGATGCAGGCCAACCCAGACCTTTTCAACCACCCCGGTCGCTTGCCCATCATTGACATTCCCGTCTTGTCCAGCATCCCGTTGATCGGTCCTATCCTGTTCAAACAGTCGGTGATCGGTTACTTGATGTACATCGCCGTGATTGCAGTGTGGATCGGCCTGTTCAAAACCAAGTGGGGATTGCGCGTGCGTGCCGTGGGTGAGCACCCGCAAGCAGCCGACACCATGGGTATCAAGGTCAACGTCACCCGTTTCTGGAACGTCACCCTCGGCGGTGCGATCGCCGGTATTGGTGGCGCCTACTTCACACTCGTTTCGATTGACTCCTTCACCAAGGAGATCTCTGGTGGCCGTGGCTTTATTGCCTTGGCAGCACTGATCTTTGGCCGTTGGAACCCGATCGGTGCGTTCTTCGCGGCGTTGCTCTTCGGCTTCGCTGACAACCTACAGTCCATCGTGACCATCATCGGTACCCCGGTGCCCAGCCAATTTATGGCCATGCTGCCCTACCTAGTCACGGTCCTTGCGGTTGCTGGACTGGTGGGCCGTTCGCGGCCACCGGCCGCTAGCGGCATACCGTACGTCAAAGGTTGAGTAGCGTGAGCCAGCACGACGGCGGCACTCAACTTCCGGCGTCGGACGCCTTGAGTGCCAACCACGTAATTGTGGCTAGCAGTGACCCGGTGGACTGGGACGCGCTGAAAAGCGCTGCCCAGGCTGCAATGGAACATGCCTATGCGCCCTATTCGAAGTTCAAAGTGGGTGCCGCTGCGTTAACCGATGATGGCCGAATCATCACCGGGTGCAATGTGGAAAATGCCAGCTATGGCCTCACTCTGTGTGCCGAATGTGCGCTTGTTGGCCAATTGCATTTGGGCGGCGGAGGACTGATCTCCGCGTTCTATTGTGTGGACGCAGCCGGCAATGTGCTGATGCCGTGCGGTCGCTGCCGTCAATTGCTCTACGAATTCCGTGCACCCGGAATGCATTTGATGACCACGCAAGGAATTAAAACCATGGACCAAGTGCTGCCAGACGCCTTTGGCCCAGAAAATCTTGTCTAACACCATTTCAGGAGTAGCAATGAGCGAGCAGTTCGACGCAGTGGACATCATCCGGATCAAACGCGATCGCGGAACCCTGAGCCCCGAACAAATCGACTGGACCATCGACGCGTACACGCGTGGAGTGATCGCTGACGAACAAATGTCCGCGTTGAACATGGCTATTTTGCTCAACGGAATGGACCGTGCTGAGATTTCCCGTTGGACTGCAGCGATGATCGCTTCGGGGGAGCGGATGGACTTCTCGAGCCTGCGCCGCCCCGACGGTGGGGTCAAAGCCACTTCGGACAAGCACTCCACCGGTGGTGTTGGTGACAAGATCACTCTGCCGCTAGCTCCCTTGGTGGCCGTTTTTGGTGTGGCAGTCCCCCAGCTCTCCGGTCGCGGCCTAGGGCACACTGGCGGAACCTTGGACAAGCTCGAATCCATCCCGGGGTGGCGCGCTGCACTGAGCAATGAAGAGATGCTCGCTCAGCTGCAAGACGTTGGAGCAGTCATTTGTGCAGCTGGCGCCGGGCTGGCTCCAGCGGACAAGAAACTTTACGCCCTGCGTGACGTCACCGGAACCGTGGAAGCCATCCCGCTGATCGCCTCCTCGATTATGAGCAAAAAGATCGCCGAAGGCACCGGTTCGCTGGTGTTGGACGTCAAGGTTGGTAGCGGCGCCTTTATGAAGGATGAAGCCCGTGCCCGCGAACTCGCCGAAACCATGGTGGCGCTGGGTAAGGACGCCGGTGTAAATACCGTTGCCCTGTTGACCAACATGAACACTCCCTTGGGCTTGACTGCAGGCAACGCCATTGAAGTGGAAGAGTCAGTAGAAGTCTTGGCCGGTGGCGGTCCGGAAGACGTAGTAGAACTAACGGTTCGCCTCGCCGAGGAGATGCTCCAGGCGGCTGGGGTCCACAACGCTGACCCGGGCGCGGCACTCAAGGATGGACGCGCCATGGACGTGTGGAACAGGATGATCGAAGCCCAAGGCGGGGATCCTCGTGCCAAGCTGCCGGTGGCGAAAGAGTCTGAAGTTGTTTACGCTCCAGCGGACGGTGTGCTGGTGGAACTTGATGCAATGGCAGTTGGCGTTGCTGCTTGGCGCTTGGGTGCAGGAAGGGCCCGCAAGGAAGACATTGTTCAGGCCGGTGCCGGTGTCCGAATGCACGCCAAGCCAGGTGCAACAGTGCGTGCTGGAGAGCCGCTGATGACGTTGCTGACGGATACACCGGAAAAGTTTGCGCGGGCCAAAGAGGCCCTGGCTGATGCCGTTGTTATTGCGGCTGACGGTGCACGTCCAGCCCAGCAACTGATTATCGACCGCATCGCCTAAAGCTCCATGCAAGCCATCAATGACTTCATTCTGGCTGCCGCAGGGCAGCCATGGGTGTTGTGGCTGGTTTTATTGTGCTGCCTGATCGACGGGTTTTTCCCTCCGGTCCCTAGCGAATCCGTTGTGGTTGGCCTGGCATCGGTGGCTGCCTCCGCCGGGTACCCGTCACCGTGGTTGTTGATGGTGGTGGCGGGCATCGGTGCCTTTGCCGGTGACAATATTGCGTACCAACTGGGGCAAAGCATTGGCACCACTCGGTGGCGGTGGATGCGCACTCACCGGCTTCAAAACGGTTTTCATTGGGCCCAACGGGAGCTCAACAGGCGTCCCGCTTCCTTGATTCTGGTGGCGCGCTTTATCCCGATCGGCAGAGTGGTTGTGAACTTGGTGGCGGGTGCTACCGGGTTCAAGCGCCAGCGCTTTGTCCTACTGACCGTGATTTCGGCGGTGGTTTGGTCCACCTATTCGGTGGCTCTGGGAATGTTTTTTGGCCAGTGGTTTGCCAGCAATCACCTGCTTGGTGTGGTGGTGGCGATCATCGGAGCGGTGGTCCTGGGGCTTGTCATTGACCGGGTGATCGGCAAGATCCGTGGACCGCTCAAAGAGGGATAGTGTCAGCCCCTGGTATGAGGATCAAACAGGCCCAAGATAGCTCTGTGGGTTGATGCGATTCCTCAGGCCAAGTCACTAGTGTTTGAAGTGTGCTCCCATCGGCTGAAAGCGTAGCGAACGACGCTCAAGCCGTGGGACACTAAAGCCGTTAACTTAAACACATTTCAGGAGCATCCCGGCGTGGAAATATTCAATGAGGCAATCCTCCACGCCGCCGGGCAGTGGTGGATTTATCCAGTCCTGATGTTCTTCTGTTTTATTGACGGATTCCTCCCCATTCTCCCGAGCGAAACCCTCATCGTTGCACTCGGTGCCCTTTCAGTGGGGAGTGGCGAACCAAACATGCTATTGGTGATGCTAGCCGGGGCTCTGGGCGCCATTGCCGGTGACAACATGGCCTACTTGCTGGGCCGCAAAATTGGTGTCGAACGTTTTGCCTGGATGCGCCGTCCACGCATTCAAAAGGCCCTCGGCTGGGCCCGCTATGAGCTAGACAAGCGCGGGGCCATGCTTATTTTCACCGCCCGTTACATTCCAGTGGGACGCGTGGCAGTCAACTGGATAGCTGGCACCACAGCCTACCCGCGCCGTCGTTTTGTGATTTTGGATATTTTGGCTTCGGTGACATGGGTGGCGTACTCGGCCGGAATCGGAATGCTGGCTGGGCGCTGGGTCCACAATCACCCGCTCTTGGGAGTGGCCATAGCGATCGTCTTCGCGATCATTTTGGGATTTGTAGTGGACCACGCCATAACGTTGCTCCACCGCTGGCGGGATAAAAAAGACGCTGAGCGTGCTGCACGGACAGCTGGTACCCCCGGATCCCACACACATGAAACGGTGGTAGACGCTACAACGGAGCCAGCCGCCGAAAAGCTGCAGCACGGAAAGTAGCGTTGTTCTCGCCGCGACTCTAGAGTGGGATGCGTGACTGAGCCTATTGTTGACGCCGCCCCTGCCCTTGACTTCGATCTGAAGTCCCTTCCCAAAGTTTCCCTCCACGACCACTTGGATGGCGGCCTGAGGCCTGCAACCATCATCGAGCTGGCCGCTGAAGTGGGACACACCCTGCCTTCCACCGATCCGGTGGCTTTGGGCGAGTGGTTCCGTGAGGCAGCAGACTCCGGTTCCTTGGTGCGCTATCTGGAAACTTTTGACCACACCATTGCCGTGATGCAGACCCGTGAGGGCTTGGCTCGCGTCGCTCGCGAATTCGTTGAAGATTTAGCGGACGACGGCGTGGTGTACGGCGAAGTGCGTTGGGCGCCTGAGCAGCACCTCACCAAGGGCCTTACCTTGGACGAAGTTGTTGAGGCAGTCCAAGAAGGGCTCGAAGCCGGAATGGAAGCCGTTGAGGCTACTGGCCGCGACATCCAAGTTGGCCAGCTGATCACAGCAATGCGCCATGCAGACCGCGGCCAGGAGATCGCCGAGTTGGCTGTTCGCCACCGCGACCATGGCGCTGTTGGTTTTGACATTGCTGGTGCCGAAGACGGCTTTTTGCCGTCTCGCTTTAAGGAAGCCTTCACCTACTTGGCGGAAAACAACTTCCCTGCCACGGTGCATGCCGGCGAGGCAGCTGGGCTGGAAAGTATCCAGTCCGCGCTGGTAGACGGACGCGCGCTGCGCTTGGGACACGGCGTGCGTATCGCTGAGGACATTACAGTGGAGTTCGACGACGAGGTAGTCGTCGAGGCTGAGGTAGAAGAGGACGTTGCAGAAGACGCAGCCGACGTCAATGACTTTGACGAGGATGCAACTGTTGGAATGGTGACGCTTGGTCGTCTTGCGAGCTGGGTCCGCGACCGCGGCATCGCGCTGGAGATCTGCCCGTCATCAAACCTTCAGACCGGAGCTGTTGCTCAGTTCGGCGGGGACATTGCCAGCCACCCCATCGACATGCTGTACCAAACTGGCTTCAACGTCACCATCAACACTGACAACCGTTTGATGTCCGGTGTAACACTTACGGACGAGTTTGAGCTGTTGGTGGAAACCTTCGACTACGATCTTGACGATCTGCTGGAGCTCACGCTCAACGCAGCCGAGGCAGCTTTCTTGCCTCTCGAAGAGAAGGAAGCACTCGTGGAATACATCAACGAGGCCTACAACAACCTGGCGTAATAGCTGATGAGTGAGGACGTTCCCGCTATTGAGCGGCTCATCAACACCATTGCAGCCCTCCGCGAGCATTGCCCGTGGATGCGAGGGCAGAGCCACGAGTCTCTTGTGGAGTATCTGCTCGAGGAAGCCTACGAAGTGGTGGAAACTATTGAAGCCGGGCCCGGTGGGATGGTGGATGATGAGTTGCGCGGTGAACTCGGGGACGTCCTCCTCCAAGTTGTACTTCACGCACGGTTAGCCCAAGAGCGTGGAAGCTTTGACTTCTCGGATGTGGCCGAGGTGATCAACCAGAAAATGGTTCGACGCAATCCACACGTATTCCGGGCCGATGGAACGCTGCAGTGCACGTTCCCCACGAGTCTTGATCAAGTGGTGAAAAGCTACGACGGCGTGAAAAACGCCGAGACGCCAGAGCGTCGGGATCCCTTTGCAGGAATCCCGGCGCAATTGCCGGCTCTGGCACTGGCAGCCAAAATACTTGACCGCGCCCAGCGGAACGATATTGAGTTCGACACCGTCGAGTTAAGCACCGTTCCGTTAGCCGCTCCTCAGTTTAAAAGCGAAGCTGAGCTAGGGGAGTACCTTTTTGCTCTTGTGGCTCAAGCAAGCTCTACTGGCTTTGACGCAGAACGTGCCCTCCGGACTTCAGCTCGGAGCAAGCTGGGTGCTCTTCAAAAACCCGTTACCGATTCTTAGTTTGCTCCTTAGTCAGCGAGCAACTTGTAGATAGTTCGGCGAGCCTCGTCGAGTGCCTCGATGGTGGCTTGGAGTTTCTCCTCGGTGCCATCGATGCCGATTTGGTGCACTGCGCCCATCAATTTTCCGATGCTCAGTTTGAGGTCTTGGCCCACGCCGGCCTCTTGGTTAACTTCTTCCCAAACGGCTGCAAGCTCTGAAGCGTGTTCAACGGTGTGAGCTTTGCCGTCCTCGGTGAGCGCAAATTCCGTGCGACGTCCTTCACCAACTGACTCGATGAGTCCTTCGGCCTGAAGCGCTGACAATGCCGGGTATACGGATCCTGGGCTGGGCCGCCAAGCGCCGTCCGTGTGGGCGGCGATGGATTTGATGAGCCCGTAGCCGTTCTCGGGGGACTGGCTCAAGAGGGACAAAATGGCGTTGCGGACGTTTCCCTTGCGGACTCGTCCGCCGGGGCCGAAGGGGGAGCGGCCGCCGAAGGGGCCGGGACCTCCAAAACCAGGTCCGGCAAAACCAGGTCCGGCAAAACCTTGTCCGCCGAAGGGTCCTGGACCGCCAAAACCTTTGCCGCCGAAGCCGGGCCCGCCAAAGCGCCCGCCGCGGCCGTGATTGGGGCGTTCTTCGCTTTCCGGGAAGCCAGCTTCGTCGCGATGGCCGTGTTCGCCGTCGTGGTGGTGCATGGCGTGTGCCATTTCGTGAAACTCGTGATGTTTTTTGTGGTGATGCTTACGCATGGTGTGCTCGATTCTTAGTAGTTGACCCGGCTTTCTGTTGTCGCGTCGATATACCAACGATATATCGCTATGTTCTGGTGCGTCAACACTTGCTGCTTTAGAGCTGTCCACAACTAGATACATCTGGACATACACTCACGCATCGTCGGTCTAAGCGCTAGGCTGGTGGATGGACAATGCCGTCGCACAATTTCCGTCAGTACGCTCAGAACAGGAGCACCTTCATGGCGCTTATCGATGCCATTCACGCCCGCGAGATCCTTGATTCCCGCGGCAACCCCACCGTAGAAGTTGAGGTCCTGCTTTCGGACGGCTCAATGGGCCGCGCAGCAGTACCCTCCGGTGCATCCACCGGCGAGCACGAAGCCGTGGAGCTCCGCGACGAAGACAAGGGCCGTTACCTGGGCAAGGGAGTCCAGAAAGCAGTAGAAGCCGTTCTCGAGAAGATCGGCCCGGCGCTCGAAGGTTTCGACGCTACCGACCAGCGCAGCATCGATCAGGCCATGATCGACCTCGATGGCACCCCGAACAAGGGTAAGCTCGGCGCAAACGCCATCTTGGGCGTCTCACTCGCCGTTGCTAACGCTGCAGCAGCTTCCGCTGACCTGCCGTTGTACAAGTACCTCGGTGGCCCGAACGCACACGTTTTGCCGGTTCCGCTGATGAATATCCTCAATGGTGGTTCACACGCTGATTCTGACGTAGACATCCAGGAATTTATGGTTGTTCCCCTGGGCGCAGAGACCTTCTCCGAAGGCTTGCGCTGGGGCGTTGAGGTTTACCACTCCTTGAAGTCGGTGCTCAAGGAAAAGGGCTTGGCTACCGGTCTTGGCGACGAGGGTGGTTTCGCACCGAACCTGCCGTCCAACCGTGCAGCCCTTGACCTCATCCAGGAAGCCATCACCCGCGCGGGCTACACCCCGGGCAAGGACATCGGTTTAGCTCTGGACGTTGCTTCCTCTGAGTTCTTCAAGGACGGTGCCTACCAGTTCGAAGGCAAGGCTTTGACGGCTGCAGACATGAGCGCTTACTACGCTGAGCTCGTTGCTGACTACCCCTTGGTGTCCATCGAAGACCCGTTGGACGAGAACGACTGGGACGGCTGGAAGACACTCACCGATGCTATTGGTGACAAAGTCCAGCTGGTTGGCGATGATCTCTTTGTTACCAACCCGGAGCGTCTGCAGCAGGGCGTGGATTCCAAGACCGCTAACTCCCTCTTGGTTAAGGTCAATCAGATCGGTTCTTTGACCGAGACTTTGGATGCTGTATCCCTCGCTCAGCGCGCTGGCTACACCACCATCACCTCCCACCGCTCCGGCGAGACCGAGGACACCACCATCGCTGACATTGCGGTGGCCACCAACGCAGGCCAGATCAAGACCGGCGCTCCGGCCCGCTCCGAACGCGTTGCCAAGTACAACCAGCTCCTGCGCATCGAAGAAGAGCTCGACGATGCCGCACGCTACGCCGGTCGCAGCGCCTTCCCGCGTTTCAAGGGCTAGTAGCAAGAGTTTTTCTCCAGCGGTGGCTATGGTGGAACAGACCATGGCCGCCGCTGGCTTTTAACCGCCGCAGCAGACTGGCGCTCAGATTCACTGCTTGACCTAAGGAGAACGCATTGGCAACCCGCCGTCCTAAGGTTCCACGCGCCTCGGTGCTTGGTACCGGCCCGGCAAGCCATTCGGCCGGGCGTAAGCCAACTTTTTCCGGAACTTCTGGTCATTCGACAAAAGCCGATTTGGATACCGCCAAGCGCGAAACCGAAGCTCAGATCATTCAGGGTAACTTCGGTGATCGCCCGTCCTCTTCACCTGTAGGGGCAACAAAAAGCACACGAATCGCTGGGGTGAGTGCCACCAAACACTCCGGCCATTCAGAGGGCAGCAGTCATTCTGACAGCGCCGGAAATTTCACCGGCACGAGCAAGCCCATTGGTACCAACAAGGCTGGCGCTCCCAAGGCTGGCGCTGACAAGACCAGCGGCAGCAAGTCAGGTACCAGCAGTTCCAAGGGTGGCAACAAGTCCACCGAGGCGGCTACGCCGGTTCCAGCACGCGCGTTCTCTGGACGGCTCCTTGCCTTGGCTGTGGTGATGATTGCAATCACCGTGCTGTTGGCACCCACGGTCAAAATCTGGTGGGAACAACGCAGCCAGATTTCAGCGCTCGAAGCGGACATTGCAGCTAAAAAAGCGCAACAGAACGATCTCAATTCTCAAGTTTCCCGGTGGGAGGACCCTGCCTTCGTTCGGCAGCAGGCCCGTGACCGGATTAACATGGTGATGCCGGGTGAGACCAGTTACTGGGTGTTTGGAGCCGATCCCGGTTCCACCGAGACAACACCCACAACAACCTCCACTACGCCTACACCCACGGACCTGCCCTGGACCGAGCAGTTATGGCAGTCCATTAAGCGTTCGGCAACAGACTAGACGCGGTTCCCGCCGCTGTGACCTCCCTTCCGGAGGTAAATGGGAAGGAAGAGAAGTCGTGAGCGATTCAATGGGCGCTGAACAAGTCCAAGAGCGTACACCTACACCCCGCGATCTTGACGTTTTGAGCCGTCAATTGGGCCGGCCGGTACGTGACGTTGTTGAGATTCCTGCGCGCTGTGTGTGTGGCAATCCCTTGGTTGCGGCCACGGCTCCGCGCTTGGGTAACGGAACTCCTTTCCCCACAACTTTCTACCTCACCCACCCGGTGATCACCTCGGCTGTCTCTCGTCTTGAGGCCAACGGCATGATGAATGAGCTCAACGCTGAGCTGCTTGGCGATCCCGAGCTTGCAGCCGCTCATCGCTCGGCCCATAACGCATACTTATCTGCGCGCGAGCTCATCGGTGAGCGTAGTGGGATTGGTGCTGTACCGGAGATCGATGGGATTTCCGCAGGCGGTATGCCTGAACGGGTCAAGTGCTTGCACGTTTTGGTTGGCCATTCCTTGGCTGCTGGTCCTGGTGTGAACGTTTTAGGTGACCGTGCGCTCGCTGCGATCGAGCCGTGGTGGACGCGTGATCGTTGTTATTGCGAGGGGGCTTGGGACACTGAGGGGCAAGCACCTTCAAAGGACTTGAGCCGTCACGGTCCTCAAGGCCGTCCGGATTTGGTGGGCCGTGAAGCGCCTGTGCGTTCCAGCGCAGTGAAGGTAAGTGAGCGTGTGGCTGCGATTGACTGCGGCACCAACTCCATCCGCTTGCTGATTGCGGACCGAAGCGATGCCGGTGCGCTCAGCGATGTGGTGCGTGAAATGAAAGTGGTGCGTCTAGGCCAAGGCGTGGATGCCACGGGAGAGCTTGCGCCTGAAGCTCTGGAGCGTACCTTTGCTGCAGCGAAGGACTATGCAGACTTGATCCGCGAGCATAGTGCTGTGGGAACACGTTTTGTGGCAACGTCTGCCAGCCGAGACGCTCGGAACCGCAAAGTTTTTGTGGATGGAATTAAGGATCTGCTGGGAGTTGAACCCGAGGTCATTTCCGGGGATGAAGAGGCAGCACTGTCCTTCGCTGGAGCGGCAAGTGTGCTGCCAGCCCTGGGCGCCAAGCCAGTGCTGGTAGTGGATTTGGGCGGTGGCAGCACCGAGTTTGTTGTAGGAAATTCCGACGGCGTGATCGCCGCACGCTCGGTAGACATCGGTTGCGTGCGCATCACCGAACGGCACCTCAAGAGTGACCCGCCCACCGAGGCTGAGATTATGGCCGCTCAGCATGACATCAATGCGGCCATCGACCTGGCTGCCTCCGTAGTACCCTTGGAATCGGCTGCCACGGTGGTGGGTGTAGCCGGTTCGATCACCACCATTACAGCTCACGTTCTGGGATTGAAGTCCTATGATTCGGTCGCCATTCATGGCCAAGACGTGAGCTTCGATGACGCCATTGCCGCCTGCACCGAGCTGCTGGGAATGACTCGTGATGCTCGTGCCCAGCTTGGCTACATGCACCCGGGCCGTATTGATGTGATTGGTGCTGGAGCACTCGTTTGGCGGACCATTCTTGAGCGCTTGCGTGAGGTCAGTAATGGCACCCTGAGTAGCGCTGTTACCAGTGAGCACGACATATTGGATGGCATTGCTTTGAGTGTTGCAGCTGGAGCGCGTCCGTGATTTCCGCCGTCAGGTCCGCTGCGGTTGAGTCACCAAAAGCTTGTAAGTCTTTGGCGATGAGCTCGGCGATAGCAGTCTTGACTCTGGTGGGAGCGATGATCTCTGCTGGTCCCGCTGCTGCGGACAGCATCCGGGACAAAGAGTATTGGCTCGGAGAATACGGCATTACCAAGGCGTGGGATGCTTCCAAGGGCGCTGGCGTTAAAGTTGCGGTGATTGACAGCGGTATAGACGGTAAACACCCGGATTTGAAGGGTGCTGTTGTGGGCGGGACTGATGTCTCGGGCGCTGGCGACTCCAAGGGGGAGAAGCCCATTGGCGCCAAACCCGAGCACGGAACACTTGTGGCCACCATGCTTGCAGGGCGAGGGCATTCAACGCCAACACCCAGCGCAAGTGCCAGCGCGTCGCCGTCGGCCACCCCTAGCAAACCCGCAGTAGGCAACGGCCTTGACGGCATAATTGGTGTAGCTCCAGAGGCTGAAATACTCTCGGTGTCTACCTGGCTGGGGTCACCGAATCCCGGTGGGCCTAGCGATCAGGAGCAGATTCCAGCCGCAGTGCGTTGGGCAGTGGACCATGGCGCTAAGGTCATCAATATCTCGCTCGGTTCCACCTCGCCTGAATGGCCGCAGAGCTGGGATGCTGCCTTCCTTTATGCAGAGCAAAAGGATGTTGTGGTGGTTGCCGCAGCCGGCAACCGGCAAGGTGGCAACGTTCAGGTAGGCGCTCCTGCAACAATTCCCGGCGTCCTAACCGTTGCGGGCTTGGACCGGAAGCGAATTGCGAGCATTGACTCTTCGTCTCAAGGCATCAGCATTGGTGTTGCGGCCCCAGCCGAAGACCTTGCCGGTGGTATGCCAGGTGGGCAGTACGCTCAATGGGCCGGGACCTCAGGGGCTGCCCCGATTGTTTCTGGTGTAGCTGCTTTGATCCGCTCGAAGTACCCGGACATGAGCGCGAAACAAGTCATCAACCGGATCATCTCTACGGCCAAAGATGCTGGAACCCCAGGCAAGGACCCTATTTATGGCTACGGGATCCTGGATGCTGAGGCAGCGGTTAAAGCCACCGTTCCAGAGGTCAAGACCAATCCCTTGGGCTCGATCGCCGAATGGATTCGGGTTCACCGCAGGGGAGTGCTGGACACACCAAGTGCTCAACCAAGTTCGGTTCAAGCCGCGCCTACACCCACGCTCAAGGACCCCAAAGCACCTGTTGCTGCAGCGCCCTCTGAGATAGATGCAACTCTTCCGGCTGCTGTGGTGATTGGCTTCGCTGCGCTGATCTTGGCGATCCTGATCGGTGCCGGCGTGCACTTGTGGAGGGCAGCCCGTAGGCCCATTCAAGGCGGTGCTCATCCGGGGGATGGGACTGACGCTTCCTCGATTGACGTAGTAAAAGATTCACCCAAAGATAGTTAGTGAAGATTTTCACAAACTAGGCTATCCTTAAGTTATGGCAACCACTATGCAGATCTCTGCCCCTCAACTCCAGGACCGTCCCCGCGTGCTCGTGGTAGGCGGTGGCTACGTCGGTCTGTACGTAGCCCTCAAGCTCCAGAAGAAGATTGCAAACGCTGGCGGAATCGTCACTCTCGTTGACCCGCTGCCCTACATGACCTACCAGCCGTTCCTCCCCGAGGTGGCCGGTGGAAACATCGAGGCCCGTCACGCCGTTGTATCCCACCGTCAGCACCTCAAGCAGACGGAACTGATCCAAGGCCGTGTGACCTCCATTGACCACGCCAACCGCAAGGCGGTTGTAGCACCTGCAGATGGCGGCGCACCGTTTGAAGTTCCGTACTTTGACGTTGTACTGGCAGCTGGCGCCATCACGCGTACCTTCCCGATCCCGGGCCTTGCGGACAAGGGCATCGGCCTCAAGACCATCGAAGAAGCCGTCGCTCTGCGCAACAAGGTCCTCAACAAGATCGAGCTTGCTTCCACCATGACCAACCCGGAAGAGCGCAAGGCCGCTCTGACGTTTGTGGTTGTAGGTGGCGGGTTCGCTGGTATTGAAGCCATCACCGAACTTGAAGACATGGCTCGCCAGGCCGTTGGTGAGAACTCCCGCGTTGATCAGAGTGAGATCCGCTTTGTTCTGGTTGAGGCCATGGGCCGCATTATGCCTGAGGTTACCGCCGAGCAGGCTGAATGGGTTGTTGAGCACTTGCGCAGCCGCGGCATCGAGGTTCTCCTGAACACCTCCCTTGCTGACGCTTCTGACAAGCTCAAGCTCATCAACATGGCAGACAAGTCTGACGCTGGCGAGTTCGCTGCTGACACCCTCATCTGGGCCGCCGGTGTGCAGGCTAACCCGATGGTTCGTTCCACCGACTTCCCGCTGGAACCGCGTGGCCGTGTCAAGGTCCTTGCTGACCTGCGCATCGGTGGCGACGAAGGCATTGTGGAGAACGCTTGGGCCGCTGGTGACGTTGCGGCAGTGCCGGACCTCACGGGTAAGGGTCTGCCGGACAATACTTGTGTTCCGAACGCTCAGCACGCTCTGCGCCAAGCCAAGCTCCTGGCCAAGAATCTCTGGGCTTCTCGCTGGGACAAGGAACTGAAGGACTACAAGCACAAGAACCTTGGTGCTGTGGCCGGTTTCGGTTCTTGGAAGGGCGTAGCGAACATCAACCTCTTGGGCCGCATTGGTCTCAAGGGCCCCCTCGCATGGATCGCACACCGCGGCTACCACGGTATGGCCATGCCTACGTTCGAGCGTAAGTTCCGCGTTGTTGGCGGCTGGTTCCTGAGTCTGTTCTCGGGCCGCGACACCACCCAGCTGTTGGACCTGGACAACCCGCGTGGCGCCTTCGTGGCTGCGGCTACTCCGGCCCCTAAGCCTGCTGCTGCTCCGGCCGCCGCTGAGCCGAAGGCTGATGCTGCAAAGGCTGAGCCGGCTAAGGCTGAGGCAGCTAAGTAGCATTCCGCAAAACTACAAGCACAACGTTCGACGGCGTTCGCCCCCTCTGGTGGGGCGGGCGCCGTCGTTCTTTTAAAGAATCTCCTGGCCGCCCGTAGGTGGGGTGGCCGCAGCGCAAGAGAATTTCGGCTAACATATTTCAGGCGCCCCTGTATCCCAATTGGCAGAGGAATTCGACTTAAAATCGAAGTGTTGTGGGTTCAAGTCCCACCAGGGGCACAACTGAATATGCGCTACAAAAATGGACATTCGCACCCGGGATTCTGGATGCGAATGTCCATTTTTGTAGCGAAAAGTGTGCAAACGAACGAGAGTTACAAGGATGTGACCTGAATCACTTATATCCTTGCCGGATATCGACTACTTTGTTGCTTACTCAGGAACACCTGAGCATTCGTATCAAAGGACGTTCGCACCTTTCGATCGAGGAGATCCTTAATGATTGCAACTCCCAAGGCTGCCTCTCGCACGGCGCGTCTTGCCGTTCTAGGTGTAGGCGTGGCCATGCTGGCCAGCGCTTGCGGCGGTTCCTCAACCCCCGCAGCTAGTGAATCGTCCTCGGCTCCGGCCGCAACGGGCATCTCTTGCCCGGCACCCTCTAGCGCAGCAGCTGCAAGTTCGGCTGCCGCCGCCAACACCGGTGCCGTTCCGGCATCCACTACTACTAGCCCCACCCCGTTGAAGATCGGCTCATTGTTGCCGACTACCGGTTCGCTCGCATTCCTCGGCCCACCAGAAATTGCTGGTGTGAACCTTGGTATCAAGGAAGTTAACGCAGCTGGTGGTGTTCTGGGCCACCCGGTTCAGGCCATTCACCGGGATTCTGGTGACACCAAGACTGACATTGCAACGCAGTCCACCACTGCCCTCTTGGGTTCAGGTGTGAGCGCAATTATTGGTGCAGCATCTTCTGGTGTCTCCAAGACCGTGATCAACCAGATCACTGGTGCAGGCGTTATCCAGTTCTCCCCGGCCAACACTTCCCCTGACTTCACCACTTGGGATGACAAAGGACTGTACTGGCGTACTGCACCCTCGGATGTACTCCAGGGCAAGGTCCTCGGAAACTACATGGCCTCTTGCGGCGCCCAGACCATCGGCATGATCGTTCTTAACGATGCCTACGGAACTGGTCTGCAGAAGAACGTCAAGGAAGCATTCGAGGCTGCTGGTGGCAAGGTTGTGGCTGAGGAACTCTTCAACGAAGGTGACTCTCAGTTCAGCTCGCAGGTAGACAAGGTGATGGCTGCCAAGCCGGATGCCATCGCACTGATTACCTTCGACCAAGCAAAGTCGATTGTTCCGTTGCTGACGGGTAAGGGCATCAAGCCCACCCAGTTGTTTATGGTGGACGGTAATACCTCTGACTACAGCAAGGACTTCAAGGCAGGCACTCTTGAAGGTGCTCAGGGAACTATCCCCGGCACCTTTGCTAAGGATGACTTCAAGAAGTCGCTCTTGGCCATTGATCCGTCACTCAAGGATTACAGCTACGCGGGCGAATCCTACGATGCTGTGAACCTCATTTCTTTGGCTTCTGAGGCTGCAAAGTCCACCAAGGGTACGGATATCGCCAAGCAGCTCAAAGCGGTCTCTGAAGGCGGCGAGAAGTGCTACGACTTCGCTTCCTGTGTCACACTGCTCCGCAATGGTAAGGACATTGACTACGACGGCAAGTCCGGTCCGGTGACCTTCTCCGACGCTGGTGATCCTACCGAGGCTTACATCGGTATCTACCAGTACCAGAATGACAACAGCTACAAGCCGGTCAAGGAAGAGTTCGGCAAGCTCTAAGAGCCCCGCTTCCTCAAACCATTGAAGGCCCCTCTCCCGCAACGCGCGGGGGAGGGGCCTTCTGCTGTTTACGGATGAGTGGCAGCTAGGAATACGACTGGCAGCTAGGAATACAAGGGCCGGCAGTAGGCTACGAGCGAACCACACAGAAACCATCACCGGCGACATGTCTCCGAGGGGTCTGGGCATCGGCGTCATCATGGCCGCCGGCGCCGCACCACCGTTCAGGGACCAGATACGTGTGCACACTGCGAGTAACGCAGACGCTTACGACGACGGGCCACACCCAGGGCGTCAAGCCCCCTGCCAGGCTGGCCGCCAGCACTCCGCCGATCACGCTGCCGATCACGCTGCTTCGCCTCGTCGCGTTCCCAAGCACCTATGGTGATGGAGCCTCATGAGCGTTACGTGATGCAGTGCAGATCATTGCGCCAAAGGCCGCCCCTATAGCTGCGTCCCGGTCCGAAGCTGCATGCCCGAGAGTCTAGAGTGTGGAATGCGGCAAACCAAGTTATGGGTGTCAGCTTAAACGCACACGTGCCGCCACCCTAAGGGGTAGCGGCACGTGCCGGAGTCAGTAGGTTCTAGACCTCGTCAGCCAATGTTCCCAGGTACAACTGGATGACCTTCGGGTCCTTCATCAGTTCCCGGCCGGTCCCTGTGTACGCGTCCTTGCCCTGGTCCAGAACATACCCGCGGTCACAGATCTGCAGGCAGCGGCGAGCGTTTTGTTCCACCATAATTACTGATACACCTGCACGGTTGATCTCGTGAACCCGCAAGAACGTCTCATCCTGTTTGACGGGGGAGAGGCCGGCAGAGGGCTCGTCGAGCAACAGCACAGCGGGGTCCATCATCAAAGCACGGCCCATCGCCACCATCTGCCGTTCACCACCGGACAAGGAACCAGCACGCTGGGCCCGGCGCTTGGCGAGTTCAGGGAACAAACCTGCCACAAAGTCGAAGCGTTCCTTAAAGTCCTTGGGGCGCTGGAACATACCCATCTGCAGGTTCTCTTCAATGGTCAGAGCAGCAAAAACATTGTTGGTCTGCGGCACAAAGCCAACGCCCTGGGAAACCAGCTTGTTCGCTTTGAGCCCGGTGAGGTCCTTACCGCGGACCACCACTGACCCGGAGTGGACCTTGACCAGACCAAACATGGCCTTCAATAGCGTGGACTTACCGGCACCATTGGGGCCGATGATTCCGATCAGTTCACCCTTGCGGGCCTCGATGCTGCAACCGTTGAGGATGTTAACTCCCGGTAAGTAGCCAGCCACCAAGTCGGTGACTTTAACTACTGAATCGGTGTCATTGTTCTGGGGTGCCGCTGCCGCGGCAGTGCTTGTGGCGCTCATTTCTCGTCCTTCTCAGTGAGTCCACCCTTGACTGCCTCTGGTGCAATCAAACCAGCGGCATCGGTACCAACGATTGATTCGTCGTCGGCCTCAAGAACGTTCTCAAGTTCCTTGATACCTTCGGCGTCACCCAAGTCCACGTCGTGGTGAGCACCGAGGTAAGCATCAATAACCGCCTGGTTTTTCATGACCTCGTTGGGTGGGCCTTCAGCAACAACTTTGCCTTCAGCCATCACCACAACCCAGTCGGCAATGTGGCGGACCATGTGCATGTCATGCTCAACAAAGAGCACTGTCATACCTTCGGCCTTGAGGTTCTTGATGTGATCCAAAAGAGACTGGGTCAAGGCGGGGTTCACACCAGCCATGGGCTCATCCAACATCACGAGCTTGGGCTCTGTCATCAAGGAACGGGCCATTTCAAGAAGCTTGCGCTGACCGCCGGAAAGCGAAGCAGCGTAGTCATCTTTTTTGGCGTCCAGTTTGAACTTCTCCAGCAACACCTGAGCCTGAGCGGTGATTTCCTTCTCGCGGCCGCCCCACAAGTTCCTAAAGAGCGCGTGCGTGAGGCGCTCGCCGGACTGGCGCGCACCGCCCAGACGCATGTTCTCCATAACTGTCAGCTTGCCCATAACTTTGGTGAGCTGGAAGGTCCGGACCATGCCCATCCGGGCCACCTTGTAGGAGGAAACCCCTGCGAGGTCCTGTCCCTCAAACTGCCACTTGCCGGTGTTAGGGATGTCGAAACCCGTGAGCAAGTTAAAGAGGGTGGTTTTACCGGCGCCGTTGGGACCAATCAACGCAGTAATCTTGTGGCGTGGAATCTCCAAGTACTCCACATCAACGGCATTAATGCCGCCAAAGCTGCGTGAGACGTTCTCTGCCACCACAATTGGATCCCGTTTTTTGCAGCCGGGCGCAACTTCGCCTACTGCGATGGGCCGGTCATCGGTCATGTAGTCGATGTCAGTATCTCCGGCGTTCTGTGCCGCTTGAGTACTCATGCGAACGCGAGCTCCTTCTTATTGCCGAACACGCCTTGAGGCCTAAAGATCATCAGAAGCATCAGGGCAACACCCACCATGATGTAGCGCAGCTGACCTGCTTGAGTAGTGGAGAGCCAAGTAACAGCACCTGACTCAACCAGCCCGGAGAGAATGCCTTGGGTGAGTGAGAGCACCACCCAGAAGATCATGGCACCAATCACCGGGCCCAGAACCGTGGCCATACCACCCAGCAGCAAACAGGTCCACAGGAAGAACGTGAGATCGGTGGCGTAGTTGGCCGGCTGAACTGCGCCGCGGGGCAGCGTAAAGATCATGCCCGCGAGTGCGCCAAGCACACCACCAATCACCAAGGCCTGCATTTTGTACGCGTAGACGTTTTTACCGAGCGAACGCACAGCGTTCTCATCCTCACGGATGCCCTTCAGTACACGGCCCCAGGGGCTGCGCATCAGGAGCCAAACCAGCACACAAGCCAGGATCACTACAATCCAGGCCACAACACGGATAAAGAAGTCGCGGTTGTTCATCCCGAAGTACTCACCTTCAGGGAAGGGGTTCATGGCGTAGAACCCGCCTTCAAAGGCCGCCAGACCGTTGGCCGAACCGGTGACGGCGGTCAACTGATTGGTGGTGACGATGTAGCGAACAATTTCAGCCGCGGCAATTGTCACAATGGCCAGATAGTCTGCACGAAGCCGAAGCGTCGGGATACCTAGAAGTAGGGCGAACAACGCCGAGCAGGCTACTGCGATCAGCAGGCCCACAAAGAAATTCACGTGGAAGCTCAAAGTGGAGATAGCGAAGCCATAAGCACCCACGGCCATAAAACCGGCTTGGCCGAAGTTCAATAGCCCTGAGTAGCCAAAGTGTACGGCGAGACCCAAAGCGGCAAGCGCGTAAGCGGCCGTTGTGGGGCTGAATATTTCACCCGCGGCGCTGGAAAAAATAAATCCGAAGTCCATTTGTTTCTCCTAACCCACACGCTCGCGCCGGCCCAAGATGCCTTGGGGACGGAACAAAAGAACAACGATCATGATGAATAGGGCACCCACGTATTTCAGGTCAGCTGCCAGTCCGAAGACTGTGGTGAGCTCAACGAAGATACCCACTACTACCGAACCTATGAGTGCACCAAAGACGGTACCCAGGCCACCGAGTGTTACACCGGCGAAGATGAGTAGCAGGATTTGCTGGCCCATGTCGAACGTGACTCCCGGGCGGTAATAAGCCCACAGGATGCCGCCGAGTGAAGCAAGGATGCCACCGGTGACCCAGACAATGCGGATCACCCCGTCTACGTCAATTCCCGAGGCTGCTGCGAGTGCCGGGTTGTCAGCCACTGCGCGAGTTGCTTTACCGAGTCGCGTTTTGAGCAGGACAATTCCGACGATGGCAATGACAACGGCGCTGATCAGCAAGGACCAGAGGTTGTTGGGGGAGATGGAGATCGGGCCCAGCTGAATGTCAGCGCTCTGCGCGAATGGGAGTTGCTGGGTTGCGCCACCAAAGAAGAACAAGATGGTGTAGCGCACGGCCAGTGCTAGGCCGATGCTAACGATCATCATGGGCACCAAACCAGTGCCCCGTCGTCGTAGTGGTTTCCACAATGCTGCATCTTGCACGTAGCCGAAGAGGCCGCCACCCACGATTGCCAGAAGAATCGCGAGCCAGAACGGCATCCCGATGGCGTTGAAGGCAAAGACCAGCACAGCACCCATGGTGACCATTTCACTGTGCGCAAAGTTGGTCAGGCCAGTGGTGCCGAAAATGAGCGAAAGTCCAACTGCGGCCAAAGCGAGCAGCAAGCCAAAACTCAGGCCCGCCACCAAGCGGTTGAGCAGATTCTGGCCGAAGTCCTGTTGTTGAACCACAATTCCTTTACCAAAAGCAAAGATGGTTCCTTGGTTTGAGGTCTCGGTGAACGTGATGGTCCGAGGGTTTTGCTGACCGTCTGCCAGTTTGATGCCCTCGGGCAATGAGGCCTCATCAAGAGTTACTTCGTAGCTACCCTTGCTTGGCACTCCAATTTCCCAGGCGCCGTTCGCAGCAGAGGTGGCTGAACCTTCAAAGCCTTGCCCCTTGGCGGTGATCTTGACTCCTTCAAGGGGTTTGCCCTCGTTGCGAAGGAATCCACTAATGCTGTTCACGAAGTTTTCTGGGCTGGGTGATGGCGAGGGTGTGGCGGCAGTAGCTGCTGGCGCGAATGCGATCATCAGGGCAATAACGGCTGTGATCATCGATCCGACGGCGGATAGCCGTGCGCCGAGCCGTCGACGTGACGGGTTACTCGGTGTAGGTCTCAAGTCCAAACCTCCGCATGGGGGTCCTGGCCGCCAAAGATTGGCGGCGAAATGGAAGAAAGTGCATCTGCGCGGCCGCTTTCGGGGAGTTGCCGTTGTGATGTGGATCACCAGTTGTGTGCCCATGTTACAGCGCGTATGTTCCAAAAAGATGCTGGTATTGGCCTCCGTTGATTGCGAGGCGGTAACAACATGTCCGGATTCGGGGAGATTCGGTCGGCGAAGCATCACACTGGGAACTAATCGCACGTGTTGATCGTGAGAGTTGATAGCGTGAACTAACACTCGCCCCCTTAGTAGGAGGACAATTTTTATGGCCGCCGGTGGTAACCCGATCTTCAACGGCAAGCAGTTTAATGGCGCACTTAAGACGCCGCCCGCAGTACCCAATGGCTACAACCAGCCGTATAACCCTGGGATGCAGCAGGGGCAGTTGAGTCAAGAGCAACTCCAAGACATGTATAACCGTCCCGCCGCTGGTCCTGCGCAGACCGGCCGGATGAGCTACGACGACGTCATCATGAAGACGCTCGCGTGCTTGGGATTCGTTCTTGTTGGCGCAGCCATTACGTTGGTCTTGGCGCCGCAATCCTTGCAGATGCCGCTGATGGTGCTTGGCGCCATTGGTGGATTTGTGTTGGCGATGGTCAACACCTTTAAGAAGCAGCCGTCACCGGCCCTGATCCTCGCCTATGCATTCCTAGAGGGTTTGTTCCTGGGCGGTATCACCAAGGTTCTGGACCTTGCTTACCCGGGTGTTGGCCTGCAGGCAGTTATTGGAACGCTTGCAGTCTTTGGCGTTACCCTTTTGCTTTTCAAAAATGGCAAGGTACGTGCCACCCCCAAGGCTATGCGCTTCTTTATGATCGCCATGGCTGGCTATGCACTCTTTAGCTTGGTGAACCTAGGCCTGATGCTCTTTGGGGTAGTCAATGACCCGTGGGGCCTGCGCACCAGCGTGGAAATCTTTGGTATCCCGCTCGGAGTTTTGGTGGGTCTGCTGGCAGTTGGCTTGGCTGCGTTCTCGCTCATTATGGATTTCACCAACATTGAAGCTGGCGTCCGCAACGGTGCCCCGGCTCGCTTTGCTTGGACTGCGGCATTCGGCCTGACTGTCACCCTCGTGTGGCTTTACGTCGAGATCCTGCGGATCCTCTCGATCTTGCGCGGCAACGACTAATCCAGGGCCGCCGCAAAGTACAAAAGGGAAGGGCACCAACCGTTTGGTTGGTGCCCTTCCCTTTTGTTGGGTGGACGCGCGCTTAGCGGTTGCGCTGTGCGCCAGCCGCCGGAGTCACAGTGAAGATGTCCGGTAGCGTAAATCCCGCTTCGGCAAAGGCCTGTACGACGGCGGTACGTACCTTTTCTTCTTCACCCGCCGGGGTGAGGGCAATCGCTGCCCCGCCAAAACCGCCGCCAGTCATCCGTGAACCAATAGCGCCGTTGGAACGCGCCGTGTCCACAGCAAGATCTAGTTCGGGGCAGGAAATTTCGAAGTCGTCCCGCATGGAAACGTGACTGGCATCCAGTAGGGCGCCGATCGCCGTCGGGCCTTCTGCCCTCAGTTTTTCAACGGTGCGCAGTACACGATCGTTTTCGGTGACCACGTGGCGGACCCGCCGGAAGGTCACGTCATCGAGCTTGGACTGTGCCTCATCCAGAGCCGAGACGTCCAGATCGCGCAGCGCGGGGACGCCCATCACTCGGGCGCCTTCCTCGCATGCGGCGCGGCGGGAGGCGTAACCACCGTCAGCATGTGAGTGGGCAACCTTGGTGTCGATGACAAGCATCACCAGGCCTGCCGGTGCAGCTTCAAAGGGGACTAACTCAACGTGCTGATCGCGGCAGTCCAAAAACACCGCATGGCCTTCTGCTCCGCGCAGAGATGCTGACTGGTCCATAATTCCTGTGGGAGCGCCCACAAAGTCATTTTCGGCACGTTGAGTGGTTAGCACCATTTCCTCTGCGGTCAGGCCTGCACCCGTGAGGTCATTGAGAGCCGTGATCGTGGCGCATTCAATCGCGTGGGAAGAGGACAGCCCGGCACCCAGCGGAACTGTGGAGTCCAAGAGCAGATCAAAGCCCGGAACATTGATGCCACGCTGCTGCAAAGCCCACACAACACCGAGCGGGTATTTGGTCCAACCGTGAGCTTCGCCCGGCTCCAAACCATCCAGCGGAGCTTGGGTGACCCCCTGATCGCCGTAGGTGGACAGTAAGCGAATGACGTTGTCGTCACGGCGCCGAACTGCAACACGGGCCACCTTGTCGATAGCGAACGGCAGCACAAATCCCTCGTTGTAATCGGTGTGCTCGCCAATCAGGTTGACTCGGCCTGGTGCCTGCCATAGACCATCCGGTGCAGTACCGAAGACAGCCTCGAATTCGCGCACAAGGCTCTCATCATTGAAGTTCTCTACCAAAACTAGGCACCCTTCTGTGCTGCTGTGCGGGGCTCGGTGGGTGCGTTGCGCAAGGCCTCTGCAACGCTCTCCGGGGTTGTGTCGTTAATAAACGCGCCCATGGCGGCCTCGGAGCCGGCCAAGAACTTCAGTTTGTCTGCAGCGCGGCGCGGGGAGGTCAATTGCAAGTGGAAGTAGCTCGCAGGGCGGAAGTGATTGTCTACTGGAGCTTGATGCCAAGCAGCAATGTACGGTGTGGGGGTGGGGTAGAGGTTGTCTACCTTGCCCAGAAGCTGCAGGTACAAGAAAGTGAGCTCGTCCTTTTCTTCACCGCTTAGACCAGCGAAGTCTGCGACTTGCCGGTGTGGTGCCAAATGGACCTCCAGGGGCCAACGGGCGGCGAAGGGAACGTAGGCGCTGAAGTGTTCGCCTTCGAGAATGATCCGGGAACCGTCGTTACGTTCTTGGCGCAAAATGGAACCGGTGAGCGTCTCCCGCCCATCGGAGTCGTCATAAAATTTCCGCGCCGCTTTGGCGAGTACTTCTCCGCGCGGGGTGATGTACGGGTAAGCGTAAATCTGACCGTGCGGGTGGTGGAGTGTGACGCCGATGTCGGCGCCACGATTCTCAAAGGGGAACACCTGCTTGATGCCGGGCAGTGCTGACAGGGCAGCTGTCCGCTGTGACCAAGCCTCCACCACGGTTCGAGCACGCTCGTGACTCAGCCCGCCGAAGGAACCAGTGTGTTCTGGGGTGAAAGTGACAACCTCACAGCGACCAAAAGCGGTTCCACGGGTGCCCCATACAGGCGCCTGTGGGATCTCGCCTTGATCTGGGCCCAAGGAAGGGAAGCGGTTCTCAAAGACGACAACCTCGTAGTCCGGAGCCGGAATTTCGGTTGCATTGTTGGGGGTGGTGGGGCAGATGGGGCACTGATCTGCTGGTGGCAAGTGTGTGCGGCTCTGCCGGTGTGCGGCGACGGCAACCCACTCGCCGCTCAGGGCGTCAAAACGAACCTCACCCGGCTTACTCCGGGCGCCGAGGTCCCGAAGGTCTGGGTAATTTCGATCGGCACCGGGCGCAGCGTCAAAGTAAATCAGCTCCCGGCCATCGGCCATACGAGTGCTGGTAATCGAAGTCATAAGCGGCCTTAGCGAGACGGCGGAACCATGTGGAGCTCCCAACAACGCGAGTGCATCACAGAACCGCAATGAGCAGAAACGAATAATTTCTAACAAAATATAACATTTTGTTTCCTTTGTAACCACGTATTTCTCGAAGGAGAGCCCATGGGCTTCGGGCTAACACGGTACGGTATAGCCATGCATGAGGGTAACGATCCAACCGAATCCAGCACCAGCAGCGAGGCTGCTCACGTGCGCCGTTTTGCCACTGGCCGCCAGTTTGAGCTGCGCCGCGGCGAAGAGCTCGCGGTTATTGCCGAGCTCGGCGCGAGCCTGCGGCTCTATAGCAAAAACGGTGTACAGCTCACTGAGACTTACGCCGACGACGAGATCCCGCCTGGTGCCAGCGGTGTGACGTTAGCACCTTGGGCCAATCGGGTAGATGGCGGCGTCTGGTTGCTCAACGGCAAAAAGCAGCAGCTGGATATCACCGAAGTTTCTCGCAACAATGCGAGCCATGGCCTCTTGCGCAATGCCGGATATTCGCTCGTTGAGGAAAGCGAGCACTCTGTCACTCTCGAAGCAACGGTGTTCCCTCAACATGGTTACCCTTTTTTGGTTCGCCACCGCGTGCAGTACGCATTGGCAGCCGAGGGTGGGCTGGAAGTTCAGCAAACACTGATCAACGACACCCCTGACCCTGCTCCAGTGGTCTTGGGTTCTCACCCCTATTTGCGCCTAGGAGATGTGGATCCGTCAACCGTGACCTTGACCGTCCCCGGCGCAACCCGCTTGGTGGCTGACGAGCGATTGATTCCCCGCAGCTCCGAATCCGTTTCAGGTGACTTTGATCTTCGCGCAGGAAAGGTCGTCGGGGAGCTGGATATTGATGTGGCCATCACCGACCTGGAGTTCACAAATGGGCGCGCAGTGTCCACGCTGGCTGATCCCGCTGGACGCACCGTCTCGCTCTGGCAAGACGAAACATGCCAGTACGTGCATATATATGTCACCAACGGATTCCCCGGACGGACTTTCGCTGTTGCCGTTGAACCCATGACAGGTCCTGCAAATGCTTTCAATTCAGGCGAAGGGCTCAACTGGGTTGCCGCTGGCGCACAGTTCTCCATGACGTGGGGAATTCAGGCTCAGCTGTAGTGTCGGCGATCAAAAACCGCTAGTACAGAATGGACGTCATTTCGCGTTGAGCGCTCGCTGGTGAACTATTAACGTATGACGCAGTTGGAATCTTTACCGCCAAACAGTAACGGCCCGTCCACAGGCCCACTAAAGCACACGGCTCAGGATGTCCCGAACGCGGTTCGTATCGCGGCCTCTTGGGCATGGCGTATCGGCCTGATCATTATTGTGAGTGGGGGATTGATTTGGCTCTTAAGTCAGATCTCACTCCTCGTTATTCCCGTCATGGTTGCTGCGCTGCTCTCTGCGCTGTTGAGCCCTGTCACCAACTGGCTCACCACTAAGGTCAAACGGCGGGGCATCGCCACTGCTCTGACGATAGTGGGATTTGTAGTGCTGATCGTCGGAGCCTTGGCTTTAGTGGGACGCCAACTCACCGTCGGTTTCCACGACTTGTGGGCTGAGGCCCTTCATGGAGTGCAGCAAATCCAAACGTGGCTCCAAGATGGCCCCTTGCACCTGACAGCGGATCAGATCGATAAGTACATTCAGGATGCAAGCAACGCACTCCAAAACAACAGCAACTCGATTGTCAGCGGCGCACTCACCTTTGGTAGCAGTGCCGGTCACTTTGCTGCAGGCTTATTGATTGCCCTCTTTGTCCTGATCTTTTTCTTGCTAGAAGGCTCCAAAATTTGGGCTTTTTTGGTGGGCCTGATGCCGCGCCAAGCACGTGCCGCCACTGATGGTGCAGGACGTAAGGGCTGGGTTTCACTCGGTAGCTATGTTCGCATCCAGATGTTTGTTGCTGCAGTGGACGCCCTAGGTATTGGGGTAGGTGCTGCCATTATCCAAGTGCCCCTTGCGCTGCCACTGGCCGTCCTGGTTTTCCTTGGCTCCTTTATCCCCGTGGTGGGCGCCTTGGTCACCGGTGCCGTCGCCGTGTTGTTGGCACTCGTTGCCAACGGACCGGTAAATGCGCTGATTATGTTGATCATTGTGCTGGCCGTGCAGCAACTCGAAAGCCACATCCTCCAACCACTCGTGATGGGCAAAGCTGTTTCCCTGCACCCGGTAGGCGTCATCCTGGCAGTAGCCGCCGGTTCCTACTTGGCCGGGATCCCCGGTGCGCTGTTCTCGGTGCCGCTGCTCGCCGTCGTAAATTCAGCTGTGCGTTACATCGCCGCACGGCAGTGGGAGAAAGACGCCGTTGCTGCCAGTGAAGCAAAACAGCCGAGTGCCCTAAAAATTGGAGACGATTCGATTACCAGCGAGACCGCAGCTTCAGGGAGCCCCGAATGACTTTAGATCTTTCATCGTTGCAAGTGACCTTGGCGGATGTGCTCAAGGCTCAAGAACTCCTGGACGGCATTGTCACCCGTACGCCAGTTGAATCCTCCCGCGCCCTAGGCCGCATTACCGGGGGCGAGGTCTATTTCAAGTGTGAGAACCTTCAGCGTGCTGGTTCCTTCAAAGTCCGTGGCGCCTACGTTCGGATGGCCAGGCTCTCCGAAGATGAAAAAAAGCGCGGAGTGGTGGCAGCCTCAGCCGGTAACCACGCTCAAGGTGTGGCAGTCGCGGCCAAGTCATTGGGCATCAAGGCCCGTATCTACATGCCGATGGGTGTTGCCCTGCCCAAGCTGGCGGCAACTCGCAGCCACGGTGCTGAAGTAGTCCTCCACGGGCACAACGTGGATGAGGCGCTCGCCGAGGCACAACGCTTCGCAGACCAGAGCGGCGCAGTGTTTGTTCATCCCTTCGACAACGTGGACGTTGTTGCAGGCCAAGGAACCGTGGGCTTGGAAGTTCTAGACCAAGTACCCAACGTGGACACAGTTCTTATGGGTGTTGGTGGCGGTGGTCTGCTGGCCGGTGTGGCGGTGGCCATCAAGAGCCGTGCCCGCGAATTGGGCCGCGAAATCCGAATTATCGGTGTCCAGGCAGAGAACGCCGCAGCCTACCCGCCATCCTTGGCTGCCGACGCCTTGGTGCCGCTCAAAAAGGTTTCCACCATGGCTGACGGTATTGCAGTAGGCCGCCCCGGACAGCTGCCGTTCAGCATCATCCGGGAGCTGGTTGATGACGTGGTCACGGTGAGCGAAGACTCACTGGCTAGGGCGCTGATCTTTTTGCTTGAACGGGCCAAAATGGTTGTTGAACCCGCCGGTGCCGTGGGTGTGGCAGCGTTGATGGACGGCAAGATTGAGAACCCTGGAACTACTGCAGTGATCCTCTCAGGCGGCAACATTGACCCGATGTTGATGCTCAAAGTGATCCAGCGTGGTCTCTCAGCAGCCGGCCGGTTTATGACCATTCGGATGATGCTCGATGACAGGCCCGGATCCTTGGCAACCATTGCACGCATCATCGCCGAGAACGACGCCAACGTCACAGGACTGGACCACACACGCGTGGGTGGCTCGATTTCCATGGGCGACGTCTCCATCACGGTGAACCTCGAAACCAAGGGGCATGAACACTCCGAGGTAGTTCTGAACGCCCTGCGAGCAGAAGGGTTCCAACCGATCGTGGTGGGCTAGCACCAAAACACGCTTAAAGCACGACGCCGGGCCCCAACAATCGGGGCCCGGCGTCTTGCGTTTGGACTACTAAATTTGTTTAGCCCACAAACGGCTGTTTAGCCGACAAACGGCTTGGCAGAAACAATCTCTACAGTGATTTCCTTGCCGTTAGGGGCGACGTAGGAAAGGGTGTCACCCTGCTTGTGGCCAATGATGGCTGCACCCAGCGGGGACTTTTCCGAGAACACATCGAGGTCAGAGTCGCCAGCAATTTCACGCGAACCCAAAAGGAAGGTCTCTTCGTCGCCAGCAATCTTGGCAACAACAATCATGCCTTGCTCCACGATTCCGTCATCGGCCGGGGTATCGCCAACCTGAGCATCACGCAACAGTGCGGTGAGCTGACGGATCCGGGCCTCGATCTTGCCTTGCTCTTCTTTGGCGGCGTGGTAGCCACCGTTTTCTTTCAGGTCACCCTCTTGGCGCGCAGCTTCGATCTTCTGAACAATCTCAGCACGGCCGGCGCCGGAAAGGTGCTCCAGCTCAGCCGTGAGGCGATCGAACGCTTCCTGGGTAAGCCAAGCCGCTTGGGCGTTGTTGGTCGTTGACACGGAGAACTCCTCTTAGGGACTAACAAGCAAAGACCCCGCCGTGGTTGGCCATTCAAAATTCGCTGAGAAACAATCTCAAGCGGTTTCGGTAGCCAGCCCAGCGGGGCAAAGGTATCCCTACAGTGTAGGCAATCGCTTGGATAAACCCAAGCTAGATGCAATCTTTGTCACTTTCGCAGCAAGCCAGCCGGGCGGGAATTTAGCCTTTGTTACTAATCCAGCACTGATCAACCACACCGGAAACGGCGGGTGACTCGGTGCGGACACCCACGCGTGTAATGGTGGTCCGGCCGCCGTCAGACCCCACATCGGTGCCATTGGGTCCCAGCTCAACAACCTTCCAGCCCACTACAGCAAAGCTCGAGTCGAGAGCCTTGATGGCGCACTGGGCTGTGGCTTGAGGGTCTTTGGTGACTTGGAATTCCACCTCGGTCTGGGTGGGGTCATTTGCCGTGTAACTGATATCTTTGCTTGAAACTGGGGCCACAGCTGAACTTGTAGCAACCCAGGCCATAAACAACACACCCAAGATCACTGCGATCATGATGATGAATTTGCGGGACTTTGCAGTTAACCCGGCTAGCCCGCGCTTGGGGGAGCCGTAGCGATTGGCTAGGCTGGTAGCTGCTGGGTTGGTCAAAACCGGGTCTTCTTGCGTCGTCACCACACCAGCTTAGTTTGCCTTCCACAAAGCTAAGACCGCCGATGCCACACGGCCCGGCGCCTGTACCCCGAGGAGTCGTCTGTTATGACGCCGTCCAGCAGCGCTAAAATCATCGGACCCAAGAGTGGGTTCCGGCTTCTGGCTGTCCACGCCCACCCGGACGATGAGTCAAGCAAGGGTGCAGCGATGATGGCCATGTACGCTGCCGCAGGGGCCGAAGTTCTTGTTGCCACATGCACCGATGGTTCGCGCGGAGACATTCAGAACCCGGCCATGGAATCAGACCCACACCCCAAACGGGACATGGCTGGTGCGCGCCGGACCGAAATGGCCAATGCTGCTGCAGCACTAGGAATTTCACAGCGCTGGCTGGGATTTGTGGACTCCGGCCTGCCCGAAGGGGATCCCCTGCCTCCGCTGCCCGTGGGAAGTTTTGCCGTTCAACCACTCGAACGCGCGGCCGCACCTTTGGTGCAATTGGTGCGCTCTTTCAAACCGCACGTGATCATCTCTTACGACGAGAACGGCGGCTATCCTCACCCTGACCACATCATGGCGCACAAGGTGGCGGTGGAGGCCTATCATGCAGCCGGTGACGCGCAGAAGTACCCGGGCTTGGGGGAACCATGGGCGCCGTTCAAGTTGTACTACGACCGCGCTTTTAGCCCCGAACGATTCCGTGCCCTGCACTTCGCCTTGGAGGATGCAGGATTGCAGTCGCCCTACGCGGAACGGTTAGCAGCGTGGCTCGAGACGGATTCCGACGGCCACATGCCTCCGGCCCCGTCTCACCCCACGACTACTCAAATCGACTGCGGCGACTTCTTTGAACAGCGCGACAGCGCGCTCCGGGCTCACCGCACGCAGATTGACCCAGAGGGTTTCTTCTTTGCTGTTTCCCCAGAAATGCAGCGCCGCGCATGGCCGTGGGAAGACTACTCTTTGATCCACGCGCGTGTGGATACCCAAGTACCCGAAACTGACTTCTTCGCTGGTATTACCCCGCAGGCCTGAGAACTTTCTATCCCGCGTAGAATTGTCTCCAGCGGACCCGCTGCCTACAGAAGGTTTTTTTAGTGCATAACTTGCTTGTGTTTTTGGCTACGAACACTCCGACGCCTAGCCCCTCCGGCACTCTGCGACCGGGGCTCTCGGAAGACCAAGTGACACCTGGTCTGCTCGGGTTTTTGCTGACAGCCTTTATTGTGATCCTCACAACGTTCCTGATCGTAGACATGGTGAAGCGCATTCGTAGAGTGCGGTACCGCGGTGAAGTGCAAGAGGCACGCGAAGCAGAGTTGCGTGGTGAACAAGACGCTGCTGCCAGCGAATTGGGTGAATCGCCGTCGTCCCTTAAGGATCCTCAGGCGTAAGTCGCAGGGCCGTCCAGCTCCAGAGCGCTTAGCTGAGCACTGCGAGCATAATTGCCACGCAGTGGGCTGCGAAGCCTAGGACCGTCAGCGCGTGAAAGAGCTCGTGGAAGCCAAAGTGGTGGAAGCTGATGTTGGGTTTTTTCATGGCATAGAACACTGCCCCGAGAATGTAGAACGCACCGCCAACGCAGATCAAAATGGCGCTGGCCGGTTTCACGGCAAAAAAGTCTGGGATGTAGAAGAGTGCGCCGCAGCCTAGAGCAATGTAGATGGGGACGTAGAGCCAACGCGGTGCTCCCAGCCATAGGAGCCGGAACAAAACGCCCAGGATGGCACCGCCCCAGATGAGCCACAGCAACAACACTGCCTTGGGCCGTTCCAGCAGCGCCCAAGCCAGCGGGGTGTAGCTCCCGGCGATGACCAGCATGATGTTGGTGTGATCGATCCGTTTGAGAATCTTTTTCACCGGTGGGGTCCAATTTCCGCGGTGGTACACGGCGCTCACACCAAAGAGCAGCACACCGGTGACGGCATAGACGGCGGAGGCAACCTTGAGATCCGTCCTCGGTGCCAGAACCACCAGCACTATTCCGGCGATCAACGCTAAAGGCGCCGCCACGGTATGGATCCAGCCGCGCCACTTGGGTTTGATCATCAGCAGTTCAGCCAAAGTGAGGGCCGTGGCATCGAGAGGCTTATTGGCGCCCGTTACTGGAACTGATTCGGCAGGTAAGTTTTGGCTGTTTTTTTCTGCGCTACTCACTCTCTTAGAATAACCTACGTTTGGGTAAGTTACCGATGAGTAGTCGAGCGGTGGCCGCTCCTGCGGGTAGCCTATATTCAGGATCAGCCCCAAGAATTTTCTGAGGGGCAGCAGCTCAGCCAAAAATCCAGAAAGTCAGGTGCGCGCCGGATGGAACTGCCCGGATTTCTCTATAGCTTTTACGAGCGCAGACTCCTCCGGTCTCTCCCCGCGGACAGAATTCCGAACCACATTGGTGTGATGGTGGACGGTAATCGACGCTGGGCGCGTCAGTTCAATGCGCCCACCAGCCAAGGTCATCAGGCCGGTGCGGACAAAATCCACGAATTCCTCGGCTGGTGCGAAGAGCTCGGCGTCAAAGTAGTCACGCTCTACATGCTCTCTACGGACAACATGAGCCGCTCCTCTGAGGAACTCGATGAGCTGATGGGCATCATCGCCACCACCTTGGACCGCCTGGACCAAGACGCGAACATTTCTGTCCACGCCATGGGTGCCCCGGAACTTTTGCCGGACTACCTTGCCGAAAGACTCAACCGCTTGACGGCTCGAACACCAGCCCGGGAAGCCCTCCACGTCAATGTTGCAGTCGGCTACGGTGGCCGGCGAGAGATTGTGGACGCTGTTAAAGAACTTCTCCACGATGCTGTAGAGCGCAAAATCGATATCCTCGAGCTGGCTGATTCCCTGAGTGTTGATGACATTTCAAAGTTCTTATATACCCGCGGTCAGCCGGACCCGGACTTAGTGATCAGAACCTCGGGCGAACAAAGGCTCTCCGGGTTTTTGATGTGGCAAAGCGCGTATAGCGAGTTCTACTTTTGTGAGGCGTTGTGGCCAGCCTTCCGCAAAGTTGATTTTCTACGTGCTCTGCGTGACTATGCGGGCCGCCAACGACGATTTGGCTCCTAAACATTGGAACAGCATCACCGAACAGAGATCGTTTTAGCAGCAGTGCTGGCCTGTTTGGCTGGCTATGTTGATGCCTTGGGCTTTATACACATGGGCGGGTACTTCGTCTCATTTATGAGCGGAAACTCCACTCGCGCCGGTGCCATGTTGGCTGGGGGTTCATGGCTTGGTTTCGGCTTGGCGATTGGCCTGGTAGCAGCATTTTTGACTGGCGTTGTGGGCGGCTCACTAGTGCGCCGAGCCGTGCCCCGCCGCAAACGTATGGTGATCCTTTTGTGTATTGCGGCGATTTTGGCACTGGCCGCAGCCTTCCACACTTTTGACGCGCCGCCGCTTCTGATAGCGCTGATCCCACCGATGATGGCCCTAGCGATGGGCACCGAGAATGTGGTTTTTGAGCGCGACGGCGAAGTCAGCATTGGTCTGACCTACATGACCGGGACACTCGTGAAAATGGGGCAGAGAATTGCGGCCAGGCTCAGTGGAGAAAAAGGCCGAGGCTGGGTCCGCTACCTCTATTTGTGGCTGGCTCTGACGGCTGGTTCCATTCTGGGCGGCCTTGCCTATGGAGCGGCGGGGCTGAATTCCCTGTGGTTCGCGGTTCTGGCCATGCTGATCGCGGCCTGGGGAGAGAAATTCATTCGCGTCCGTTCACCACAAATTCACACGAGCGAAACGTAACTCACTGAGTACGAATACCGCGATTTTTTCTTTCGAGCCATACCTTAGGAATATCGGCAGACACCAACGTCAGCTGATCGGGGAGGCCAACGATGGAGCGAATGATCGCACCAAAGATTGTTGAGGCCGCGTCCGGCCTCATGGCCGAGCCGCCTCACCAATAACAAATCCGGGTGTGAGCCCGGGGCTGGAGTCGATGTGGCTATTTCTGAAGTGCAGCCTGAAGCAGGACTAGAACAGGGCAAGAAAGCTACCTCTCGCGCCAAGCGAGGCACCACCAAGCGTCAGAACGGAACCGGTACGGCCAACGAGGCTGTGACCGGTTCTTTGTTTTCTCAAAAGCAATCCTCAGCGGGGGCACAAGCCGCCGTGGCTGCTCGTAGCTACGTTATAGACACATCGGTGTTGCTCTCGGATCCGAGAGCGCTGCTGAGGTTCGCCGAGCATGAAGTGATTGTGCCGATTGTTGTTATCACTGAACTGGAATCCAAACGCCATGATCCGGAGCTGGGCTACTTTGCTCGCAAAGCGCTCCGGCTCCTAGATGATCTTCGGGTGGAACACGGCGGACTCAACAAGGCGATCCCTCTCGGGGAAGAGGGCGGATCGCTGCGCGTTGAGTTGAACCACATTTCGGCTGAGGTGTTGCCAGCTGGTTTCCGGGGCGGTGACAATGACAGCCGCATTTTGGCGGTTGCCAAGAACCTAGCCAACGAGGGCCGGAACGTCACTGTAGTGTCCAAGGACCTTCCTATGCGCGTCAAAGCCTCGGCTATGGGACTGCTCGCCGAGGAATACCGCAATGAGCTCGTGAAGGACTCTGGCTGGACCGGCATGGCAGAAATTGATGCCAACGAGGATGAAATCGCCACCTTGTACGGCCACGAACCGGCGTTTATTCCAGCTGCGGCAGAGATGCCAGTGAACACCGGACTGGTTTTGCTTTCCAACCGCGGCTCGGCTCTTGGCCGGGTGGGTGCTGACAAGCAGGTACGGCTGGTCAAGGGGGACAGAGACGTGTTCGGTCTGCACGGCCGCTCTGCTGAACAGCGTCTGGCGATCGACATGCTGATGGACCCAGAAGTGGGCATTGTTTCTATTGGTGGCCGTGCCGGTACAGGTAAGTCGGCATTGGCCCTGTGTGCTGGCCTCGAAGCGGTCCTGGAACGCCGAGAGCACCGCAAAGTTGTGGTGTTCCGTCCGCTCTACGCAGTGGGCGGCCAAGAGCTGGGTTACTTGCCCGGCTCTGAGTCCGAGAAGATGAACCCCTGGGCTCAAGCCGTGTTCGACACCTTGGGTGCGCTTGTATCCCAGGAAGTGGTGGAAGAAGTGATGGACCGCGGAATGCTTGAAGTCCTTCCCCTAACCCACATCCGCGGCCGCTCGCTTCATGATTCGTTTGTGATCGTTGACGAGGCTCAGTCACTGGAGAAGAACGTCCTTTTGACGGTGATGAGCCGGATTGGGCAAAACTCCAAGATTGTCCTTACCCACGATGTCGCCCAGCGCGACAACCTCCGCGTGGGCCGGCATGACGGTGTTGCAGCAGTGGTGGAGACACTCAAGGGGCACCCGCTCTTTGGGCACATCACCCTGACCCGCTCCGAGCGCTCGCCGATTGCAGCTCTGGTCACGGAGCTTCTTGAAGGCGCTGAGATTTAGCGAGTTTCTGCAGGGTTGATGAATTTTGCGAATGCCTTATGCCCTTGAACTTTGAGCGTCCAGTCCGGGCGAACAAAGTTTTTGGGTGTAAGGATGACGCGCTGGACTTGAGTGAACTTGCCCTTTTCCCAGCTGTCACGAAAAGTTCCATTGAGCCCGTAGCCCAGCGCTTTGGAGACCCCGAGCGAGGAAGCGTTCCACGCTGCAGCCTCGGATTCGGCCGCCTCTGCTTTGAGGTAATCAAAGGCATAACTAACGACGGCGGCACGCATCTCTTTGCCAAGCCCTTGGCCTTGTGCGGATTGGCTGAGCCACGATCCTGTGCTGACAGTGCGCAGTGTGTCAAAGTCTTTGGCGCCGATGTCCTGGCAACCAATAAGTCTTCCTTCGAACCAGATGCCCAACAAGAGGGTCCACGATTCCGGACGCATTCCTGCGCGGCACTGCCAGTGCCATTTGGCCATGTTGGGGCCGAGTTCTTCCGGTGGCACTTGGGTCCACGGGCTACTAAAGGGCATAGCATCCGGTGCGTGAATTCCACTCAGCGCCGCATCAAACGCAGCGGGCAAGTCCTCATCGCGAATCACACGCAGAGTGAGGCGAGGCGTTTCGAGTTGTAATTGGTACGGTGGCCAAAGCTCGGTCAGGGAAGTCATTGAAGGATCCTACCGGGCGTCCGTCTCGGTGTTGAGTCAAAGCGCTTGTCTTATCCACATACGGCCGTGCGAGGCTGCACAGGACCGTATGGTGCCATAGCATCAGCAGGGTGATCCGAAGACTCGTAGAACTCTCCAGCGTGGCTCCTGCAGCAGTGTGGCTGCTTGCGGCCGCACTTGTTTATTTTGTGTGGGCAGCTGTGCGTTTAAGTGTGATCGATATTCGCGAGCATCTGTTGCCGAACCGGATCATTTTTCCTTGGTACGGGGTTGCTGCGCTCCTACTGGCTGGCGCCGTGTTGACTGGTCATCCTGAGAACGGGAGTGTTTGGTCTCATCTTGGCCAGACGGCGCTGGGTGGCGCGGTGCTGTGGCTGGCGTACTTTGTGTTGCGTGTGATTTACCCGCCCGGCATGGGATTTGGGGATGTTAAATTGGCCGGCATTCTGGGCCTCTACTTAGGGTATCTGGGCTGGACCCACGTGCTGGCCGGAACTTTCTTAGCGTTTTTCTTCGGCGGCTTATGGAGCATTGGCTTGATTTTCCTGCGCCGGGGTGGCCTCAAATCCGCCATTCCGTTTGGGCCGTTTATGCTTTTGGGTGCCGCGGTGGCCATGGCCCTGCTGCCCGCTTGAGCTATGGGTTGTTTCCTGATCTCAGTGGATCTGTCTTGGCCCCTTAAACGGTTTGCGAACCAAGTCTGGCTAGGCTGGGGTTATGCCGATACCGAACTTCATCCTTGAACTGCGAGAAAAAATTGGCCACGCGCCATTGTGGCTGCCTGGCGTGACCGGAGTGGTTGTTGATGACCGCGGCTACGTCTTGTTGGTGCGCCGCGCTGATAACGGTGCATGGACAACTGTGACTGGGATCCTGGACCCTGGGGAGGAGCCCGCGGTCGGAACAGTGCGTGAAATTGAGGAAGAGACCGGTGTGATTGCCGAAGCGGAGCGAATCTTGGCCGTCCAGGTGCACGGCCCTATTACCTTCCCTAACGGGGACGTCTCATCTTTCCAGTCCACTGTGTTCTTGTGCCGTTACGTCTCCGGCGAGGCCCGTGTGAACGACGACGAATCTTCGGATGTGCGGTGGTTTAGCCCTGATGAGTTACCGGAGATGTCTGACCGGCACCTGGATTTAATCTCCATGGCGCTGGCCCCCGAACAGCGAACACTCTTTGCGCGGTAGCCCAACAAGCTCCACTACGCCCGGACCGTTTCACAGCTTCCAGTCAGGCGGTTTGGGTTTGCTGGGGAAGGCGGCTACCTACATTGCGGAGTTCGCTCCGGAGTTGCTGTCTACCAGATTCTTGTTCTCGAGCTCTTCAGCGCCCTCTGCATTGCCAGTGGAAAGAGCGGCTTTGCGTTCGGCTTCAAGACGCTCGGCTTCTTCGCCACCCACGGCTTCTCCACGTGCCACCATTCCGGCCGTGTCAGAGAGTGGGATCTGTTTGAGGACCAGAGCCAGAATCAAGGCAACCACCAAGAACGGGAGTAAGTACCAGAACACTGGGGCCAAAGAATCAGCGTATGCGTTCACAATGGCGTCCTTGACGGCCGGTGCCAGCTTGTTAAGGGTTTGCGGATCCAGGGTGGATGTCGCCTGGGATGCTGCATCGCTTGAGGCACCAGCGCTGGTGAACACCTTGGTCAGGGACTCGGCGAGTCGGTTGGTGAAGATAGAACCAAACACTGCAACACCCAACGACGCTCCAACTTCGCGGAAGTAGTTGTTGGTTGAGGTTGCGGTTCCAATGTCGGTGGCCGGGACGGAGTTCTGAACCACCAAAACGATGACCTGCATAATCAGGCCAAGGCCAGCACCGAACACAAAGAGTTGAACACAAATCACCCAAATAGGCGTGCTGGCTGTCAAAGTGGTGAACCACAGCATGGCAGCCACTGACAAGACGGCACCCAAGATTGGGAACATCTTGTACTTACCGGTCTTGGAAATTCGAATACCGGAGTAGATGGAAGTTCCCATCAAACCCACCATCATGGGCAGCATCAGCAAACCGGACGTGGCAGCAGAGGTGCCCGAGGACATTTGCAAGAAGGTTGGGATAAAAGCCAAGGCCGCGAACATACCCAGGCCCAGGGTGAAACCGATCGCAGTGGCGTTGATAAAGATAGGGTTCTTGAACAAGCTCATCGGGATGATCGGGTCTTCAGCCTTGCGTTCCACCAGGACAAAAAGCGTGGCTGCTACCAAGAGCCCGGCGCCAAAGGCCCAGGTCAGTGGTGAATCCCAGCCTTCAGACTTTTTGCCACCGAAATCGGTGAAGAAGATCAAGCAGGTGGTAGCGATCGAAAGGAGCAGAACTCCCAAAATGTCGACGCGCTTTTCGGGACGTTTGTTCGGCAATGTCAGTGTGAACCATGCGATAACGAACGCTGCTACACCAATCGGGATGTTGATGTAGAAAGCCCATTCCCAGGTCAGGTGGTCTACAAAGAAGCCGCCCAAAAGCGGTCCGGCCACGGCGCTCAGGCCAAAGATGCCGCCCAAGGGTCCCATGTATTTTCCGCGGTCCTTGGCAGGGACGATGTCTGCAATGATCGCCTGCGAGAGGATCATCAAGCCACCACCACCCAAGCCTTGAATGGCGCGGAAGACAACAAAGGACCAAAAGTCGGTAGCGAACGCAGCGGCAGCAGAGGCCACGGTGAACAGGCCAATGGCAATCAGGAAGAGATTGCGCCGGCCCAATACGTCACCAAACTTGCCATAAATGGGCATCACAATGGTGGTGGCCAACAGGTATGCGGTAGTGATCCACGCTTGGTGCTCCACACCGCCGAGCTTGCCAACGATGGTGGGCATTGCGGTGGACACAATAGTTTGGTCCAGGCTGGAGAGCAGCATTCCGGCGATGAGCGCGGAGAAAATAACCCAGATTCGTTTTTGGGTCAGCAGCAGCGGCTCATTGGCTTTCGCCGGGGAACCAACAGTGGTGGTCATGATTCGTCCTTGGATGATGGCGTATAGCCAGTGGTCAGAGGTTGTGAGAAAAGAAATTTGAGGGCTTCGGCAGATTCGATGACCAGCTCGCGAAAGGAACGGGTGTTGCCTGGGGCAAAATATTCCTCGTGGGCTCGGTGGGCCATAATGCTGAAAACGGCGACGGCCATTGCTATCACCGGGTGCGTGGGCGGCACGCCTTCGCGCTGGGCAATAACTTCGGCGAAGGCTGACTGACGCTCTTTGCCGACCCCAATGAGTTTGGCCATAAACTGTGGTTCTTTTTTGATAACCGCCATCAATTGCCGAAACTCTTCCGTGGATTCGGCGTTGACCTTGGTGGCCCAAATGTCCAAGCTCAGCTGGAGCAAGTCATCTAGCAAGGTAGGGGAGATGGCGCCGGGCGCGCCGCCGCCTTGTAAAAATCCCGCGACGAGCTCGTCGGGGTGTTCATCGTCATGATGACCCAAAATGGCATCTTCTTTTGACGGGAAGTAATTGAAAAACGTGCGGCGGGAGATGCCCACTTGTTCGCAGACTTCTTCAATAGTGAAGCCGTTGAGTCCGTGGGTAGCGGTGAGGGATCGCGCAGCAGCTGTTACTGCTTTGCGTGTCTTCAGACGCTTGCGGTCCCGCAGGCCACCACAACTATTTGCACTATTTTCCACAAAGTAAAGTTTTGCACCATAAGAAAATGAGTGCAACTTTTTTGTTCGTGATAGTCGTCACATAGGGGACCGCAACAAACACTTACGACGACGGCGGGCACCTTCTGTTCAGAAGGTGCCCGCCGTCGTCGTACTAAAAAGCTGACTAACGCTGGAAGTTATGCTTTGTGCGCTGGGCGGGTCATGGTGGTGACGTCCAGGGCCTTGTCCAGGTCTGCTTCGGAGACTTGGCCTTCGCCGTCGCCAACAAAGCCGAGCTGAACAACCGCTTCGCGAACCGTAAGACCCTCCGCCACTGCCTTCTTAGCGATCTTGGCTGCGTTCTCGTAACCAATGTATTTGTTCAGTGGGGTCACAATCGACGGGGAAGCCTCAGCCAAGAACCGTGCGCGCTCCACGTTGGCGGTGATGCCATCAATCATTTTGTCTGCCATCACGCGAGTGGTGTTGGAGAGCAAGCGAATGGACTCGAGGAGGTTGGCGGCCATGACGGGGATACCAACGTTGAGTTCAAAAGCGCCGTTAGTGCCAGACCACGCGATGGTGGTGTCGTTGCCGATGACCTGTGCGCAGACCATAATCGCGGCTTCGCAAATAACCGGGTTCACCTTGCCAGGCATAATCGAGGAGCCGGGCTGGAGGTCAGGGATGGCAATTTCGCCAAGACCCGTGTTGGGGCCAGAGCCCATCCAGCGCAAGTCGTTGTTGATCTTCATCAAGGAGATGGCAATGTTGCGCAGCTGGGAGGAACCTTCAATGAGGCCATCACGGTTCGCCTGAGCTTCAAAGTGGTCGCGCGCTTCGGTCAATGGCAAACCAGTGTCAGCCGCGAGGAGCTCAATCACACGCTCAGGGAATCCTGCCGGAGTGTTGATGCCGGTGCCTACCGCGGTTCCGCCAAGGGGCACCTCGGCAACCCGGGGGAGAGCTGCGTTGATGCGCTCGATGCCAAAACGGACCTGAGCTGCGTAGCCGCCGAACTCTTGGCCCAAGGTCACCGGGGTTGCATCCATCAAGTGGGTGCGGCCGGACTTTACTACATCCTTGAACTCCACTGACTTACGCTCAAGGGAAGCGGCCAAGTACTCCAGCGACGGGATCAGGTCATTGATGAGAGCCGAGGTAGCGGCAACATGCACTGAGGTGGGGAAAACGTCGTTCGAGGACTGCGATGCGTTCACGTGGTCATTCGGGTGAACGATCTTCTCGCTACCGGCAGCCTTGAGCGCGCGGGTGGCGAGCTCGGCTATGACCTCGTTGGTGTTCATATTCGAGGAGGTTCCGGAGCCGGTCTGGAACACGTCAATCGGGAAATCGGAATCGTACTTGCCACTCGCTACCAAATCGGCTGCGTTGGCGATGGCGTCGGCAAGCTCGCCATCGAGCACACCCAACTCCTGGTTTGCCTTAGCAGCGGCCTTCTTCACCCGAGCGAGCGCTTCGATGTGAGCGCGCTCGAGTGTTTTGCCAGAGATCGGAAAATTCTCCACGGCGCGCTGGGTCTGAGCGCGGTAGAGGGCGTTTACCGGAACACGAACTTCACCCATGGTGTCGTGTTCAATACGGAATTCTTCAGTGGTCAACTCTTCTGCGGAAGTCATGTGGCTAGCTTATTGCGCCGTGACCCTCGGAGAAAAACCGCGATGAGAGCTCGTCGCGGAAATATTCGAGCCTAGACCTCGCCAATTTCTGCTACTACATCCGCGCGGCCGTGTTCCAGGCGGTACGCCAGTCCAATGACGGCAGCGTGGCCAGAAGATACAGCCTCGGAAATCACCCGTGAACTGTCCACTAATCGCTGCGAAGTTTGCCGAACGTTTTCAACCACCATGTCATTGATTTCAGGTTCGTTGTTACGCAAGGAGGTTAATACTGAAGGGGTAATCCGTTCCACAAGGCTGCGCATAAAACCTACTGGCATCTCGCCAGTTTCTACAGCTGTTTTGGTGGCTGTGACAGCTCCGCAGCTGTCATGTCCTAGAACCACAATGAGCGGCACACCCAATACGCTCACGCTGTATTCAAGCGATCCCAGTACAGCGTCATCGATCACTTGACCCGCAGTTCGAACCACAAAAGCATCACCCAAACCCAGATCGAAAATGATCTCTGCGGCGAGCCGAGAATCCGAGCACCCAAAAATTACGGCAAATGGATGTTGATCATTCACCAAGGAGGAGCGCCGGCTCGCGTCCTGATTGGGGTGGGAGGATTCACCAGCCACAAATCGTTGGTTTCCCTCACGGAGTTTTCTCCACGCGAGGGCGGGGGTCAGGTAACTGGTCACTCTCTAACTTTAGGGGACGACGCTCGGCGACGGTGAACCCGTGACCGCCGGTGACTCCTCCAGAGCACGAACGACGGCGGCAGCAACGACGTCGTATTCCTCTAATTTGGCGCGGCCGGAGAGGATGACAGTGGTGCCGCGGTAGTTGAGCACCATGTGAGGGGTGCCCTTGCCGTTATCGCGGAGCTCCCAGTCCTTGCCTCCAACCGTTCTGGTTCCAGTGACTGGGGCGGTGTCAGTTTTTTGAAGAAGCCAGGTGGGGTTGGCTTGGCGAGTCTGGGAAATGCCTACAAACCCTTCTTTGGGGCTGAGGAAACCGGTCTCCCAAGTAGCAACACCGGAAGAGCCCGCAGACTCCCAGCGAGCGTAATTAGGGCTCCAACCTTGAGGTAATGAAGGTGCAACAGGTGTGAATCCCGCCACATCTGCGGCGTCAGAGGCAATCGCCGTAACATTCACCGTTGGGCGGTACCCCTGGCTTTTGGGCGAAGCGTTGAGCAAGAGGATCGGTACAAAAACGGCGATAGTCACCACTAGTGCAATGATCATTCCGATCACGGACGCATTAGCGCGTTTTGCCGCGCCAGGAGCCAAAACCGGCTTGAATCCGGGGTCTGCAGGGAGAAGCTGTTCGTTATTTGGCACGCTTGTGCTATTTTCTGAGCCGGGTGTCGCTTGCGTTTCGTTCACCCCTCTATAGTCGCCCATGGTGGGCCTAGCGAGCGAAACGGCTCCCGCGCTGATGGAATCTCGGCAGGGTTTTTCACCATCTGCCGGTGCTTCATATCCCATCTCCTACCTTTGCTGCCGCGACTATGATCGGGAGGGAGAAAGCAAGCGCGTGCACCGCGACGCGCTGAATCGGTCAACGCTCAAAGAAGAGGTCCCCGTGTCGGCAGCAAATAACCACGCACAATATTCCACTATTTCCCCCTCACTCGCTGTGGGCGAAGACGAGCCAGACCGTAACCTAGCCCTGGAGCTGGTCCGTGTGACGGAAGCAGCCGCCATCGCCGGTGGTCACTGGGTTGGTTTCGGAGACAAAAACACCGCAGACGGTGCAGCAGTAGATGCCATGCGTTCTTTCCTGCACTCCGTCCACTTCAATGGCGTGGTAGTTATTGGTGAAGGCGAAAAAGACGAAGCCCCCATGCTGTTCAATGGCGAACAAGTTGGCGATGGCACCGGTCCGGAATGCGACGTTGCAGTAGACCCCATAGATGGAACCCGACTCACCGCCTTGGGAATTAACAATGCCCTCGCCGTTTTGGCTGTAGCCGAACGTGGATCCATGTTTGACCCTTCCGCCGTGTTCTACATGGAAAAGCTAGTCACCGGTCCTGAAGCAGCTGACATGGTTGATCTCCGCTTGCCGGTCAAGCAAAACCTTCACCTCATTGCTAAGGCCAAGGGTGTAAAGGTCAACCAGCTTAACGTGATGATCCTTGACCGTGACCGGCACCGTCCGTTGGTAGAAGAGATCCGCCAAGCCGGTGCCCGGACCAAATTTATTATGGACGGCGACGTTGCAGGCGCCATTGCAGCTGCACGCAGCGGAACCGGGGTCGATGCACTGATGGGCATCGGTGGCACCCCTGAAGGAATCGTGGCCGCCTGCGCCATTAAATCCTTGGGCGGCGTTATTCAGGGCCGTTTGTGGCCCACCAGTGATGATGAGAAGCAGAAGGCTATCGACGCCGGTCACGACCTTGACCGTGTGCTCTCCACCAATGACTTGGTGACCAGTGACAACTGCTACTTCGCAGCTACTGGTATCACCGATGGTGACCTGCTCAAGGGCGTTCGCTACTCCAAGGACAAGGTGCTCACCCAGTCGATCGTGATGCGTTCGAAGTCCGGAACCATCCGCTTTGTGGACGCCGAGCACAACTCAGCTAAGTGGGAAAGCTACGCACGCCGCGCATAGGGTTTAGCGACTTTTTGGCTAAACCTCTAGCGGAGCTTCTTAGTCAGGCTCCGCACGCGGCCAAGGCCCGTGCGGAGCACTGTGCGTGCGCCTCGGGCAGCGTGATACAGGCGGTACCGGATCTTATTTACGGGCAGATCCCATGTTCCCAGGTAGGCCACTTGATGCCCGCCAAAGGATTTTTTGAACGCCGTAAAACCGGCCCACTTATGATTCGGTTGATCCGCCGGGGCAACACCCCAAAGGTCAACAAAACTCAGCCCCTTGGCTTTGGCATCCAGAATCAACCCCACCAGCAACGGCACACCCGCGCTGAGCTTGCGGTGCTCCGGATCAACAGCTGCGTGCGCGTATACCCGGGTGTCAGCTGAATCGTAGGCTAAGGCGGCACCGATAGGCAGGCCCTCCAGCTCAGCGATAAAAAGTGTAGCGGCGCCCGCCGGCATCAAAGACTTCGCAACAGCCGTGAGGTATTCATCGCTTTGAGGCTTAAAACCATTCCGGGTAGCCGTCTGATGCAAAAATTCCAAGAGGATGCTGATCTCTGCCGGATCGGTGCTCTGGCGGAATGACACACCCTTTTTGTGGATGTTCCGGTAAAGGTTCCGGTTGGCGGACTTCATATCCGCCAGGATTTCCTTGTCCGTCTGGTCAAGATCGATGATCCAGCTCAGTTCAGGCTGCTGATTAGCAGGTGCCGGCTCTAGTCCGCGAGCCCGCATGGCTGAAAGACCCGCGGCATCAGATCCAAGACCGGCATCAACAGGTTCCAAACGAACAAACACGGCGCCGCACTCTTGGGCAAGTTTCACCAGTTCCGCAAGCGCTGCATCAAAAGCGTCCACGTTGTCAGCGAGCGGGCCATAGGGGGTGTAAAGGACTTTGCCCGCTGGGTTCGCTTCCTCAATGGCCAGGAAACTCCAGCCAGAACCTTGACGGCGATGAACTGTACGGCCCAAGGAACGCTGAAAGCTCTCCCATTCGGGGCTCTGCAAAAAGTACTTCACGGCTAGTTACCCAATCCAGTGGTGACGGCAAATGCAACAGTAGTGCCGCCGTCGGGAGCGACTGAGTGAATATTAACCGGTGCGTCGGAATTCGGAACAAAGGCGCTCTCACCGCGTTCAAGACGCAAACTTCCCTTGGGTGAATCGAGAATCAGAGCACCTGAGACCACTAAAATTACTGCGGCACCAGCCTGTTCCAGCGCAAGCGTGGAATCCACAGCGGGAAGTTCCAGACGCTGCAAAGCGAACTCGTCAAAAGGCGGACGGTACAGCTCGGCTGCGAGGAAAGACTCCTCTGCAGCAAGCATTGGCACACCCACAGCTTCAAACTTCACGGTCCGTAAAAGCTCCGGGACGTCCACGAATTTTGGCGTCAACCCGCCGCGCAGCACGTTATCCGAAGCCGCCATCACTTCAATGCCCAAACCGTGCAGGTACGCGTGAACGTTCCCGGCGGGTAAATACACGGACTCGCCCGGACGCAAGGAGACGTGGTTGAGCAACAAAGAAATGAGAACCCCAGGATCACCCGGGTAGTGGCTGTCCAGCATCAGTGCGGTGTCCAGTTCGCGGCCAAACTGTCCGCGGGGAAGGTCGGCTGTCAAGGCTGCGACGACGGTACCCACCAAAGCTGCCGAGCGGTCACCGCCAGTGATTAAACGGGTAAAAGCTGAGCGCAACGCGACCGCCTCGTCAGCTCCGGCCAAATCACCTATGACCTCGTCCAAGAGCCCGGGCACTTTGGCGCCCATGGTCGAAAGCTCAGTACGCACATGGCTAAAAATCGCCGCGGATCCTGCGGGGGAGCGGAAACCACACAGCGCCTCAAAATCAGTGAGCGCAAAGATCATTTCTGGCTTGTGGTTATTGTCCTTGTAGTTCCGCTCTGGAGCGCCTCGGTCCACGCCGGTTGCCTCTTCGCGGGCAAAACCTTCACGGGCCTGTTCCAAGCTCGGATGAACCTGCAAGGACAAGGGCGTCTCAGCGGCTAGAACCTTCATCAAGAACGGCAAGCGGTCACCGAAGGCGGCAATGCTGGCCTCACCTAAATGGTGTGTGGGATCCTCGGCGAGGAGCGCATCTAAACCTTGAGAACCGCCGTCGGGCAGTACAACTGTCGAGGGGGAATCAGGGTGAGCGCCAATCCACATTTCAGCCTCCGGGCCCCCTGATGCTGGGGTGCCCAAAAGTTGAGAAATGGCCGTAGCGGAACCCCACGCGTAAGCGCGCACGGTGTTCTTAATGCGGTACATGGAGCTCCTCAAGTTTTCAGCGAACGCTTAGAGCGCCGCGCAATTTCCATTGTCTGCCAGCAGGGTGTCCAACATGGCGTAATCCTGTGCGTCGTAGAGGGAATTTAGATAATCCTTGGTGATCGTTTGACCATCTGGAGTGGTGGTGCTCAGGGGGAAGTCGGACGGCAAATTATCAACCGTGGGAACGGTCATTGGCGCCGCAAGGCCTACACCATCGGCCTGCGGTCCAGCCGCTGGTGCCACGCTCTGGCTCTTGCCTGTCTCGTCCACTATGGCTGGACCCATCCCGGATGAGGAAGGACTCGGTGAACCGGTGGCCTTGGCAATAACCTGTTCCACCTTGGTGTGAATGAGGTTGAAATCTGGATCTGCCAAACCAAAGGTGTTTGGGAAATCTGGTGGGCCAATGGTGAGCCGTTGGACAGGCTGGTTCTTGGCCTTCGCGGCTAGATCGATAAAGCTACCCAACTGTCCCTGCGGGAGGTCGGTGTCAATCACTTCCGTGCCAGCCTTGGCGATAGCTTCAAACTTGGTCAAGACCGTTGCCGGATCAAGTTGTTTGATCATGGCTTCTTGAACGCATTGTTGGCGCCGAACGCGGGCAAAGTCATCAACGTTTTCCCTCGAGCGGGCAAACCACTGGGCTTGAAAGCCATTGAGCGTCTGATTGCCCGGGGCAATCCAGCCATCCGGCTTAACGTGACGGGTGTCGCTACCCGGTAGCATTCCAGCGCTGATGGGAACCCAAGCGCCAACGCGCATTTTAATTCCACCCATGGCATCGATCAGCTTCGCGAAACCGTTCATGTCAATCAGCACATAAGCCTGGATCTTAATGCCAAGGGTCCCTGCGATGGCGTCTTTGGTGGCCTCTGCGCCGGGGTTCGAAGCGCCCGGGTAGGCGTCCTTGTGGTTATTGGTGGTGTCCGTGTACACAGCGTTGAGCAGGCAATTCAAGGGGTCCGGCTCGCAATTGTTAAAACCGTCCGGGTAGATCTTGTGCATCGGCGAATCTGCCGGGAACTTTGCGTATTGGAGAGAACGCGGGACGGAGATGATCGCCGTCGCGCCGGTATTGGCGTCGATGCTCAGCACCGACATACTGTCCGGGCGGAGACCTTCGCGGCCCTCGCCGGCGTCCCCACCCAACAAGGCTATGTTGTAGCGACCGTCAGCTGGTTCCATTGCGGGACCGCTGCCGAAGATGTCACTCAAAGCATTGCGTCCGGCGTTGATCAGGCTCGCCGCGTACAGCAGCGATCCGCTGCTGAGCACCATAGCGATCACCAAGGTGATGATCACTGCCGGGCGGAAATCCTGCGGCAAAAGCCCGGGGCGGATGATGCGCAGGGTGTTGAGGAAGAGGAACGCCCAAGCGATAGCCAGAGCTACCAGCAGCACCATCAGCAGGAGCGAGACGATTGGATGGGTTAGTAGATTTACCGCGCTGGCTCGGCTTAGAAGAGCTAACGCAATAAGGGCCACGACGAGTCCCCAAGCTACCAGCGTGGTGCGCAACCCCGCGCGCCCCAGACGGCGGTTTCCGGCCACTAGTTGCGCTGTCCCGGGGACAAATAATGTCATTAAGATCAGCGCAAAGGCACGCTTTTTACGGCTTGAAACGCTGGCAAGTTGCGGATTGCGCAGTGGGTCCATGAGCCCCGTGCCACTAGCCCTTGGTGCTGCGTCAACGCTCTTGCTGGCGCTGAGAACGTCACCTGCCCGGGGGCGGGGAAGGGGGGTTTTGGAACGGTGATTCATAAAGTCCTAGCGCGTGGTCGCTGCAGATTCCGAGGTATGCGTGGAAAGCGCGGACTGCGGTGTGCCTGTGTCCGTCCGTGATGGGAAAACCTCGCCGACTTTACGGCGAAGATTTGCGCCCTTGGCCGTTGCTGCTTGGTTTAGTTCATCGGCGAAGTTGATGAGTTCCGTCTGGAGGCGCTGGGCGAGGGGATCAGTTCCTGCCGCCAAGATACGTGCAGCCAGCAGACCAGCATTGCGGGCGCCGCCGATGGACACTGTGGCCACTGGCACGCCAGCAGGCATCTGAACAATGGACAAGAGTGAATCCATACCGTCAAGGGTCTTTAGCGGCACCGGCACGCCAATGACGGGCAGAGGAGTAACAGCTGCCAACATGCCAGGCAAATGCGCAGCGCCACCAGCCCCGGCAATAATCACCCGTAGGCCACGCTGATGGGCTTCTTGGCCGTAGCGAATCATTTCAAGCGGCATCCGGTGCGCGGAGACCACATCGGCTTCAAATTCGATGCCGAATTCGCAAAGCGCCTCGGCGGCTGCTTCCATAACGGGCCAGTCGGAGTCCGAACCCATCACCAAACCCACCAAAGGGCGGCCGTTAGAGGATTTGGTGGTGCTCATGCTTGCTCCTTGAAGTCCGCTGTTGGGTTGGGTGTCTCTGCGCTGGCCGCAGTGGCTGTGACGGAGTTCTGGCTGAAACCAGGGTGGACGCCGTCGCGAATAATGCTGGCCACCACGTTTGCACGTTCGCGCAAACTGGCTACGTCATCCGTAGCCGTAGCCACCACATTAACGTGACCGATTTTGCGCCCCGGACGCACTGACTTGCCGTAGCCGTGGACTTTAACTCCCGGATCAGTAGCCATGGCTAGGGGGTAGGCGGCAAAGAGGTCCTGATTTGCGCCGCCCAAGTAGTTTTTCATCACCGTCAGTGGGCCAAGAACATCGGTTGAACCTAGGGGGAGGTTCAACACTGCACGCAGATGCTGTTCAAATTGGCTGGTGACTGATCCGTCTTGAGTCCAGTGACCAGTGTTGTGCGGGCGCATTGCCAGCTCATTGATCACAAACCCAGCACCACGGCCGGGCGTTTCAAAAAGTTCGGCGGCCATCACACCAGTGACACCCAGTTCGGCGGCAATTCGTAGCGCAGCGTCTTCGGCTGCGGCAGCAATCTCCAAGGGCAAATCTTGAGCTGGTGCAATGACTTCATCGCAGACACCGTCCACCTGGATAGTGTGAACCACGGGCCACGCGCGTGCTTCCCCGTCCGGCGTGCGGGCCACCAGAGCCGAGAGCTCGCGGGAGAACGCGACTTTTTCTTCGGCCAAAAGTGGTGACATCAACTCGAACCATTCGGCTGCCTCTTGGGCTGCAGCGGCGTCCACAACGATCTTGACGCCTTTACCGTCGTAGCCGCCACGGGGCATTTTGAGGACAACCGGCCATTCGCCGTTGTTCCCAAACTCCACTAGCTCCTGGACTGAGTGCACAGCAGCCCAACGAGGGTTCGGCAATTCCAAACGGTCAACTGCAGCACGCATCACTAGCTTGTCCTGTGCATTGACCAGTGCTTCGGGGCGCGGCTGGACATTTACACCGGAGGCAATGAGCTGGTGCAAGTGCTCATTGGGGACGTGTTCGTGGTCAAAAGTTAGAACGTCAACGCCCTGGGCAAACGCTAAGAGAGTGTCGAAGTCTTTGTAGTCGCCCACAGGTGCTTGGGGTACCGCGGAGACTGCTGACACGTTAGATGCTTCGGCAAGGACACGGAGTTCAAAACCTAAAGCGATTGCTGCGGGGGCCATCATTCGGGCTAGCTGGCCGCCGCCAACAACTCCGATTACTGGAAAAGTCACAAGGGTCAGCCTACCGAAGAACCGCCGAATTCCGCGGAACTCCACTCCACTGCTGTATTTGTGATGCCCTCAACTATGGAATCCAGCTCCGGGCGGTAAAATGGTTCGCTGGTCCTCAGCGACTATTCAAATCAGCGGCCGTGGAGGGTCATGTTCAATAAATTGACAGAGCGAATCCGCGGACTCGCGTCCTTATTCTGGCGTGAAGTCGCCAAGTTTGGCGCCGTGGGTGGCATTGCTTTTGTAATCGACAACGGCCTGACCTATTGGTTGATGCACGGAATGATGTCCGACAGCGAAGCTAAGGCACGTTTTGTGGGCGCCTCTATCGCCACGATCTTCTCGTGGATAGCAAACCGTTTCTGGACCTTCCGCCACCGTCGCCAGAGCAATGTGCTTCGCGAGTTCTTGATGTTTATCCTGATCAACGGCATAGGCATTGGTATCTCCACCGGTTTCACCGCCGCGGCCAAATACTGGCTGCTGATCCAAGACAAGAACTTGCTTTTTGCTGCTGGTGTAGTGGGCATTCTGGTAGCCACGGTGGTTCGATTCTTCGCCTACCGTTTCCTCGTTTTCAACGCGGAACTGGATGAGGAACCTGGCTACGATCATGACCATGAACTGATTGATCAGAAAGTTAGCCCGGAAGCTGAGTCCAAGTAATACGTTCACTGCTGCGGAGTCTGTCCGTGGCAGCTTCGTCATTGTGAACAACAACGATCGATCCGCCGGCTAGCCATGCGCCGAGGCAACTTGCCAGCAAATCTTCCAAGCCTGCACTGGCACTGACCAGCACACGGGCACCCTGCGGTGTTTCTTGTGCGAAGTCCTTGACTGATTCTTGAGCGCTGTAGCTTTGCTTTGCTGTGTTTAAGCGAGCTTGGTGAGTGCTTTCTGGTGAATCGTTATAGGGCATAAATACGTCAGCGTGTGAGCGAACTTCGGCGTTGTAGTCCACAGCGCCCGGAGGCAGGTCACCATCGAAGCGCATGGCTAATGCACCCAGCGCCACACCAACCATCACCGGAGAGCTAGCATCAGCACCAGAAAGTTGCTGGATGGTGTTGCCAAACACTACTTCTGAATCCAGCGCCGAGTCGTTAGGGCCAAGGTATAGCTCGGCGTCGCAGGCCAAAGCAGCAAAAGCCACAACTATCGACTTCCAATGAGCTGGCATGTTAGCCAGCACCTTAGTTCCTGGTTCAACGTCAACTTCGTCTTGTAGGAAATTGGCTGTTTTCGCTACCCAGTTGTCCAGCACTCGGCCTGAGAGTTCAACACGTTCAAAGTCTGGCCCATACCAAGTCAGGCGAGGCGAAGTGGCGTCAACAGAACGCAGAGCAGTCAGAAGGTCTCGGTACGGATGTCCCATGGGTTCATCTTGCCACGACCACGGCCGGGCGCTCGCAGAGTCAAGAACGCAAGCGTTTACTAAGGCTCCGACTTGAAAAGCATGTGATCTTAGTCATCTTTGAGCTACAAAAAGCCGTGACGTTATGTCTCCGTAACCAAAAATTTCGCGCAAATTCAATGAATCTTTTTTCCAGTCGCTGGAAGAGCGAGTTCTAGGCAATCTTCTGGTGGGCGTGTCGGTTTTTTCCGGGCGTGGCGCGCAACCTTTGAGGGGCTGGGAGTGACTATTATCCCCACCGCGGCTTGACGTCGTACTAGTTACACGCGTGTAATTAGTACGCAAAGGCCGCCGAACAAGCATTGCGCACATCACCGAGTGCCCTGCGAATCAGAACAGCGGCTGAAACATTCAGGAGGGACGCATGGGGCAAGCAGAGCGTATCCAAGAAGAATCGATTCTCGCAGGACGAGCGTCGGCGAAGTACCGGTCTAGGGGCGTCCCGAGTGACTGGTTCGTAGATCCTGCTGATCCAGAGGCAGCCGATCGTTTTACGGCCTTCAGTGCCGCCTCGCTTGAGGATCAAGCAACAGCTTTTCTCGCGACCCACATTGGTCTCGACGATGAAAACCACAACCTCTCTGCGGGCCGCGAAGTAGCGGACCCGCCTTTAGAACTACTCGTCAAGCCCAGTGAGCAGGCTCCGTCCCTTTTGTGGGCCGGGCAGCCGTTTCCTGGGATCGGCGCTGGATTTGACGATGAAGGAGAGCTCGGATGGCAAGCCGATGCCCTCTGCGCCCAGACGGATCCGGAAGCTTTTTTCCCAGAAAAAGGCGGATCCACACGCGACGCTAAAAAGGTCTGCGGGGCATGCAATGTACGACAGCAGTGCCTAGAGTACGCCTTGGCTAACGACGAACGCTTTGGAATTTGGGGCGGAATGTCCGAGCGCGAGCGCCGTAAATTGAGGAAGCGAGCAGTCTAATTCTCAAGGAAGTTCAGGTCACCGCCGTTGTGGTTGCCCACAATGGCGCGGACTATCTCTCCGAAACATTAACGGCGCTCGCGGACCAGAAAAGGTCCGTGGACGCCGTTATTGGCGTTGATACAGGATCAGAGGACGGTTCTCTAGAGGTCTTGGAGAAGGCTCTTGGCGCCAACCGTGTTATCGACGTCGGATCTTCTTACCGTGGTGGGTTTGGCCAAGCCGTGGCAGCGGGTCTTGCGGCGCTGTCTTCGGTAGCCGCGAGCGCTGGTGATACCTCGCAGTGGATCTGGCTCCTGCATGATGATGCAGCTCCTGCCCCTGGCGCCTTGGAGGAATTGCTCCAGGCGGTAGAGCGGGCACCTTCTGTTACTGTCGCCGGTTGTAAACAACTTGACTGGCACTCCCGGCGCAAGCTGATGGACGTTGGTCTCTCCACTAGCCGCTGGGCCGAACGTTTAACCCTGATCGAAGCCGATGAACTAGATCAAGGCCAGTATGACGGCCGCAGCGACACCTTCGCAGTGAATTCCGCGGGGATGCTGATTCGCCGTGACGTGTGGGATTCCCTCAAGGGTTTTGACCCGGCACTTTCCGGCACTGGCGACGACGTGGACTTCTGTTGGCGCAACCGGCTGGCAGGCAATCGTGTTGTGGTTGTCCCCGCTGCCATAATGTTTCACGTCAGGCACCGCCCTGACGGCCTAGGCAATGCCGCTGCAGCGCGCCGGGCTCAAGTTCTCTTGCGGCTCAAGCATTCGCCGTGGTGGGCTGTTCCGCTGCACGCAATCGGTGCTTTTCTGGGCAGTGTTTTGCGCCTGATATTCAGCATTGTGGTCAAAGACCCTGGCCACGGAATTCATCAACTGGGTGCCACTTTGGTGGCCCTTGGCTCCCCGCTCGCGGTGCTGAAAGGTAGGCGCCAAGCAGCTAAAACACGCAAAGTGCGGCGCTCGGTCATCCGAGGATTGCAGACCCCGCGTCGGGAAGTTTGGTCTCACCGCCGTTCGTTGATGGAGGCTCTGGGGGCCGACGATGTTGTGGGCGACGGCGTGGGCACCGACGGGCTCTCGCTGGAACCCAGCGGTGATTCTGACGATGACTTCACTGCGTTAGCCACTTCAGAGCGGGGTTGGGCTGGGACAGGTCTCTTTGCCGCCATCCTGATCAGCCTCGGCGTAGCTATTGCTGGGCTTTTTGGTGTTGCGGGATCTCCGGTTGTTGAAGGCGGGGGTCTCTTGCGCGTCTCCGAGACACTGGGGCAGGTGTGGGACAACGCCGCAAGCTGGTGGATTGGTCTTGGCGCCGGTATGCCCGGTCACGGTGACCCTTTTGACTACGTTCTCTGGTTTATTGGTGTCCTGGGCTTTGGCAATACGAATGGGGCTCTTTCGTGGCTCCTTGTTTTGGCCATGCCACTTTCCGCCGCTGGCGCGTGGTCTCTGGCAGCGGCGCTGTCCTTCCACCGCAGTCCGCGGTTCGTCGCCGCACTGATCTGGGCAGCAGCCCCCGTCCTTCACATAGCGCTCAACCAGGGACGAATTGGGTCTCTGGTAGCCCATGTGATGTTGCCTTGGCTACTTTTGGGGCTGGTTCGCGCAGTAGGCGCTGCTCACGACAGGCGATTGGCGGCAAATCCGAACGCTATCCTTCCGGCTGGTGTCCCAGCGAGGGCTGGTTCCGGTGGTGTTCCGTCATGGACGGCTGCCGCGGCTGCCGGGCTTGCACTGGCGATTGTCTCAGCAGCAGTGCCCTCGCTTTTGGTGCCAGCCATTGTGGTGATTGCCATCTGCGCCTTGGTGCTAGGCCGGCGCGGACGCACCTTGTGGTGGTCTATAGGCCCCAGCATTGCCCTGTTTTTGCCGCTGGCCATCAGCTCTGTGAATACGCCACGCGCTTTGTTGGCGGACCCGGGGATTGCTTTGCCTTCGGATCCCGCTCCGCTGTGGCAACAACTACTGGGCCAGCCGGTCTCCGTTGATCCTGCAGCTTCCGTGAATGCCTTTGGCACACACCTTGGTGGGCCTTGGGCGCTTGTGGCGATGCTGATCATTGGTGTGCCAGTTGTGGCGCTAGGTGCTATTGCCCTGTTCTTACCGGGGAAGCGGATGCGTTTTGTTCGCATCTTGTGGCTGGCCGCCGTGGTCATTTTGTCGGCTGCATGGCTCGGCGGCCATGTGTTGACTGGTGGAACCGATCAATTCTTGGTGAGCCCCTACTCCGGAGGTGCAGTCTCCGCTGCCGGTATCTTGTTGCTGGCCGCAGCAGTGGTAGGTGCCGAACGTTTGATGGGCCGCCGCCGTCGTCGTACTGAATCCTCCGAGCCCAAGAAGTCAAAACTTATTGGGCTCCGCGTTGTGGCCGTAGCAGCCGTATTACTACTGCTGGCTGGCCCTGTGCTGAGTTGGGCATTGTGGATTTCCGCCGCCAGATCGAACGGCGCTGATGCAAGGGCTGCAGGCACTGCGCCGCTTGTGCCACAACGACTTATTGCACCTGCCACGAATGAGACTTTGCCGGCTACTGCCACAGACCGCGGCAATGGGCCCGAACAGACTCGTACGCTTGTGATCACTGACAACGGTGATGGAAGCTTCGGTTCCGCTCTGATGCGCGGTTCAGGAACCACCTTGGACTCACTGTCCACCATTGCCTCGGCCCGGAAAATTTTGCCTGATGATCAGGCGACAAAAACTGCGGACGACGACGCGGCTGACGCGGCTTTGCGCTCATCGGTGGCCACCATTATGGCCGGCGACAGGGTGGACCCTCGGGCCCAACTGGAACCGCTGGCGGTGGGCTTTGTGGTGTTGAAAACTGACGATGCCACTGGGCAACTGACAGCAAGTCGCATCGACTCGGTCCCAGGTCTTGTGGCTGTGGGGCAGACCAAAGCTGGCTGGCTGTGGCGAGTTAGCCCATCAGCTCAACCACCCTTGACGGATTCAGATACCTCAAACCGTTTGCGCCTGGTGGGCAAAAATGGTGCCACTACAGCTGTCCTGGGATCAGCCAAAACCGGAGCTGAAACAATTCTTCCGGATGGCCAAGAAGGCCGGCTCCTAGTGTTGTCAGAGCGGGCTGATCCAGGCTGGTCTGCGTGGGTTGATGGCCGCAAGCTGACCTCTACCACCTCGGATTGGGCGCAAGCATTTACTGTCCCGGCGAAGGGCGGAAAGTTGGAAGTGAAGTATTCCAACCCGTTCTCCCCGTGGGTTGAAATATTGCAAGTGCTGGTCCTTGGCGCCACCCTTTTGCTTGCCATTCCGTTGCCAGCGCGGCGCAGTAATGCGAAATTCTCCCGCGATGAAGGTTCTCTCAGGAAGGCTGGCACCAATGAGTGACGTAATGCAGCCGGTGACTCGGAATCGCCGGGGGGTCGCTACCGCGCTTGTGGCCGGTACCAGCACCGCGGCGATTGTTGCTGCAGTGATTGTGGCAGGAAGTTTGCTGCCACACCCGGATGGCACAAAAACTTTAGACACCCGGGTGGCTTCAGTGCCGGCCGGTGAAACCACGGCTGTGTGTCCGTCCCCAGTGAAGTTACTTCAGGGAAGTTCTGTGGGAACGGACGCGCAGTTCAGCCCTGATTCAAGCACTGCAAAAAACACGGTTTCTGCTCTGGTTCCTAGCGACACCTCTGGTGCCATTCCGGCAAGCAATTTGGCGACGATTAACGGCACAACGCTCGCCGAGATCGCCAAGGCTCCCGCGTCAGGTGCTGGAAGTAACACACCGGCGCTCAAGGCTGCAGTGGTTTCATCTAAAACTGTTGATGCCGCAGCCGTGCTCAGTGCTGACCCACTCAAGGGCAACTCCTCCTTGGCCTCGGCAGTGTTTACCTACACGGCTAGCGATGGCGATCTCAAAGGTATTGCTTCAGCCCCCTGCGTCTCACCGTCCAACGACCAATGGGTGATGGGTGCCAGCACCACCGTGGGCAGAACCTCGGTCCTGACTTTGAGTAACCCTTCCAAAACTCCGGCAACGGTGAATCTGGAAATGTTCGGCGCCAAGGGTGCCATTCAGGCCGCCGGAAGCCGTGGGCTGCTGGTTTCTCCGGGGAAATCCCGCAGTATTGTTCTAGCCGGTTTGGTACCTGAGCAAGCAGCATTGGCCGTGCACGTCCGGAGCATGGGTGGGGCCGTTGCAGCAAGCATTCAGCAAAGCACTTTGCGCGGGTTAACTGCCGGGGGAGTTGAAGTCCTCAGCGCCACTGCGGCACCAGGGACCTCCGCAGTTCTCACCTCAGTGGTGATCCAAGATCCAACAGCCACCGCAACGGTCCGCCGAGCAAACGGGTTTGGCGACGCTGGCCCCGTACTTCAGTTATTAGTCCCGGGCGCAGCCGATGCCGTGGCACAGGTTAAGCTGTTCGGTGCCAACGGCCAGCAGGCCCTCGACGGCGGCGGCGTTATCACCGCCAAAGCAGGGCAAGTTACCGAGGTGCCACTGGATGGTGTGCCGGCGGGGATTTATACGGTATCGGTCACTTCAGATGTTTCTCTTGCAGCCGCCGCTCGTATTACCCGCGGCTCAAAGCCCACCGATGCGCTGGACTTTGCGTTCTCCGGTGCCTCAACGCAGCTCTCTGACCAGCAACTTGTCACGGTTCCGCGCAGCAGCTCAACGGGCAATAGCAAACTGAACTTTGGTGTTCCTCAGGGCAGGGCGCAAATTAGTTACACGGCAATTACCGCCGACGGTGCCTTACACAAAGCGCAGAGCATCAGTGTGGCCGGTGGCACCTCGGCCACTGTCGACATCCCCGCCCAACTCTCCGGCACGGCAGTGGTGGGATACATACTTTCAGCCTCGGGAGACCAGGCGTACGGCTCGCTGTTGCAAAGTGATTCGGCGTCCAACGGGCTGTCCGTAGTGCCAATCTTGCCCGGCGTAAAGGGGCAACAATCCTTGCCCGTGACGCTCAATTACTGAGCATGATTGGCGGCTGAACAGGCCTAATTATCGGCATCCCGCCACCACTGTGTGCGGGGACGATTTACCGCGGGACTTTAGTGCCGCCGTCGTGCGTGTTGAGAGCCGGTGTCCAGAGAGCCGGTGTTAAGACCTTGTGCCTAGACTCTGTGCTTAGACCCGGCGCCGGTAGTACGGGTCCAGGCTCTCTGGCGCAATGCCCAACATGTCAGCGGTCCGTTCCACCACCACATCGTGCACTAGGTCTTGGAGTTCTTCCCGGCTGGTGCACGCGTGTTCCACAACTCTGCGGTACACGGTGATGGTGGCTGGCTCATCATCACTGGCGGGCCGGTAGGAGCCCATAGGTGCTGGCCGTCGGAGAGCCACCAATTCTTCGAGACCCGGGGGAATTTCATCAACGGCAAACAACACGCCGTTGAGCGCAGGGCCGCGTAGTTCGTGAAGCTGCTGGGCCGAATCCATCACGTATTCATCAAAGCGTTCAGAACGGCTGCGATAACCCGGCAAGGTGGGCAAAAGAAGTTCCCCACGCAGGCCACGCCCATGCCTGTTCCTGCGGCGCTGACGGAATCCACGGCCGCGGGCAGACAGAGTTTGCCCTTCGGAGTCTTCGTTGAGCCGAATACTGATTCCCGGCCCACTGAACGGCGATTGCATACATCGACTGTAGTCCGCTCGTGTGCCTCGCGCGAGCCACCACCAGCAGATCAGAAGGCACGCAGCCAAGCTACCGCGTTTGAGGCATTCGGGGGAGTAGTCTGGTTCGTCGTGGGTGCTATTCGTCAATGTTCCAGATCAGGCTGCCGTCAGAGTGCGGTTGCTACCTTGACGTTCGTCTATGCAGACTCCACGGCCGTTCTTGGCCCGCTGGCTACGTACGCCGAGCCGCACTGCTACGACCTCTGCGCTCAACATGCCGCTAGGCTCACTGTTCCTCGCGGGTGGGAAGTACTTCGCCTAGCCATGCCTGAGGTACCGGCCGGGCCTGGTCCTGACGATCTCTCCGCTTTGGCCGATGCTGTTCGCGAGGCTGCAACGGTGCGCGAACCAGCACCAAGCGAGCCTACTCAAAGAGGTCCACGAACCGTTTTGGAACCGCCAGCTGGAACCGATGGTGCCCGCCGAGGTCATTTGCGTGCCCTCCGTGAGCCGTTTTAAGTCTCTCGCTGTAGGCTGAATCCTGAACAATCAGCAGCCGCGCCGCGAGGCCACATCCAGGAGCGAGCACTTGCCCAAGATTAGCCCTGAACTTTTGTCCATTTTGCGTTGCCCGGTGACCGGCTCCGCCCTCACGCAGGTCGGCGCCGAGCTGGTCTCGGTGCAGCCGGGTCCCGCCGGAGAGCCCTTGCGCTACCGCGTTGAAGACGGCATTCCGCTGCTACTAGAGGACTCATTGTTGGCCGCCGCCAGCGGCGCGCCAAGCGACCAGCATGACGCTGCCTCCCCGTCCGCAGCGAACTAACGTCCCGCCAACTTCCCGCGTTACCGGCCCGAGGCGCACGTCCGCTTTGCTGCCACGTACTTGATCACGACTGAGGAAACAGACTTTTATGAGCTTCGATTACAAAATTGCAGACATTAACCTTGCCGAGGCTGGCCGTCACCAGATTCGTTTGGCCGAGCACGAAATGCCAGGTCTGATGTCCCTCCGTGAAGAGTTCGCGGACAGCCAGCCGCTGGCCGGTGCACGCATTGCAGGTTCCTTGCACATGACCGTGCAGACGGCCGTGCTGATTGAAACGCTGACCGCCCTTGGTGCAGAAGTGCGGTGGGCTTCCTGCAACATTTTCTCCACTCAAGATGAAGCTGCAGCAGCGATTGTTGTTGGTAAGGGAACCCCGGAAGACCCGCAGGGCGTCCCGGTCTTCGCTTGGAAAGGCGAAAGCCTCGAAGAGTACTGGTGGACAGCAGAGCAGATTATGTCCTGGCCCGGTGCTGACACGAACCCCGAGCTCGGCCCCAACATGATCCTCGACGACGGCGGAGACGCCACCCTCCTGGTTCACAAGGGTGTTGAGTTCGAAGCAGCCGGGGCTGTGCCATCTGCCACTGAGGAAGATCCAGAGGAATACCGCATCATCTTAGACGTGCTGCGCGCCTCCCTGGCTAAGGACCCGCAGAAATTCACCCGCCTGGCCGCGGGCATCAAGGGTGTCACTGAGGAAACCACCACTGGTGTGCACCGCCTCTACCAGCTGGCCGAGCAGGGCAAGCTTTTGTTCCCGGCTATCAATGTCAACGACTCCGTTACTAAGAGCAAGTTCGACAACAAATACGGCATCCGCCACTCCCTCCCCGACGGAATCAACCGCGCTACTGACGTGCTGATGGGTGGCAAGGTCGCCGTCGTTTGCGGTTACGGTGACGTTGGCAAGGGTGCTGCGGAAGCGCTCCGCGGCCAAGGCTCGCGCGTTATTGTCACTGAGATTGACCCTATCTGCGCACTCCAGGCAGCCATGGACGGTTACCAAGTTTCCAAGCTTGAATCTGTACTCAGCGAGGGCCACATCTTTATCACCACCACCGGCAACAAGGACGTTATCCTCGCCGAACACATGGCCGGGATGCAGAACAAAGCGATCGTGGGAAACATTGGTCACTTCGACAACGAGATCGACATTGCTGGCCTTGCCAAGATCCCGGGTGTCAAAAAAGTGGAGATCAAGCCGCAGGTTCACGAGTGGGTATTCAACGAGGGCACCGATGAGGAAAAGTCCATCATCGTTCTCTCTGAGGGCCGCCTGCTCAACCTTGGAAACGCCACCGGTCACCCCTCCTTTGTGATGAGTAACTCCTTCGCCAACCAGACCATTGCCCAGATTGAACTCTGGACCAAAAAGGATCAGTCGGCTGAAGAGCGTGAATACAACAACCAGGTTTACGTTCTGCCCAAGATCTTGGACGAGAAGGTGGCACGCTTGCACCTAGATGCTTTGGGAGTGGAGCTGACCGAACTGTCCAAGGGCCAAGCAGAATACCTGGACGTTGACGTCGCTGGTCCTTACAAGGCAGAGCACTACCGCTACTAAGAGGTCACCAAAAGGTGAGAACATTGTGATGGAAACGTAGCCGTGTTGTCACGCTCCATCCATGTTCTCGTTTTAAGGTGGCCCTATGGACTCTGCTGACTCAACCCCTCGCCGCCGTTCCGGCAAAACCATCGCGCTGTTAGCTGCGGTGTGTGTACTGGCCGCTGGAGGGGGTACTTTCGCTGCCGTTTCGGCGGGATCAGCGCATGCCAACGTGCCTAGCGAGTCAGCAGCTCCACAACGTACGACGCCGGGACTTGCCGTTCCTGTAGTGGCACCTTTGCAGTTACTTACCACGCCCACAGACGGCGCAAGTCAGGTAAACCCGGCCGCGCCAGTGATTCTGAAAGCTACCAACGGCAAGATTTTGCGTGCTTCGCTGACCAGCTCTGACGGTAAATCCGTTGAGGGCGCAGTGAACGCAGCGGGCGACACTTGGACGTCAAGCGGTGCATTGAGCTTCAACACTGCCTACTCGGCCAACTATGTGGCAAAAGACGGGGCGGGGCGTGAAAGCACCATTACGCGCAGCTTCAGCACGGTGTCAACGGCTAATGAGGCGGATGCAGCAATGTATCCGCTGGACACCATGACAGTTGGTGTTGCCCAGCCCATCCAGTTGACCTTCAGTGAGCCGGTCACTAACAAGGCTGCTGTTGAGAAAGCCATCAAGATCACTTCCACCTCCGGCCAGGTTGGCAAGTTCCGCTGGTACTCGGACACCATGGTCCGCTACCGTCCGGAAACTTTCTGGACCGCCAAATCCACCATAACGGTTGACATCAAACTCTTTGGTGTTTCCTTTGGCAACGGTCAGGTGGGCAACTTCAACAAAACCAACACCATCCACATTGGTGAGAAAAAAGTAGCGGTGGCTGACGCCGTCGCTAAGACCTTTACTGCCTCGATCAATGACAAGCAGGTGGGAAAGTGGAGCGTCACCATGGGGGATGAACGGTTTCCCTCTGCACGCGGATACTTGGTGTTGATGGACAAACAGCGCAAGGCACACTTTGTTGCCTCGAGTATCGGTCTTAAGCCTGGGGACCCGGCATACTACGGCGAACTGGATGTCCAGTACGCTACCCGTTTGACCCCGAGCGGCGAGTTCATTCACCAAGCAACAGACTCCGCCCTGCCCTACATTGGTGTCACCAACCTGTCCCATGGATGTATTGGTATGGGCCCCAGCGGGGCCGCATGGGTCTTTAACAACATGGGTGTGGGGGACGTGGTGAAGGTAGTGAATACCAAGGGAGACTTCGCCAACTACGACGACGGTTATGGAGATTGGAACATCGCGTGGGCTAGCTACGCCAAGCGTTAGGCTAGTTGTTTAGCTGCAACAGATTGTTCTGGGCGCACTTTGTGACCTAGGTGGGGGATATGGCATCAAACTCGAAGACATCAACAGCTGCACGCGGCTGGAAAATCGCAGGCGGGATTCTCGCCTGTGCACTAGTCGCTGGTGGCGTGGGCCTGGTGACAACTGGCTACTGGCCATCCGGCGGTCAAACACCGGTCGCGGGGAGTTCGCAGTCAACAGCCGGACTTCAAGCACCTAGCGGCGCTGGAAATGGCAGCGCCGGTGCTCAGAGCTCTGGCCCCAGCAACTCCCACTCACCAAGTCCAGCACCAGTGGTCAAGCCGCTTGAACTGGGAGTCACTCCCAATGATGGTGCTCAGGAAGTTAATCCGGCCATTGCGCCAGCCATTAAAGTGATCAATGGCACCATCAAGAGTGTGAGCCTGAAGGATTCAAAGGGCTCCGTTATTGTTGGCAAGCTCAGCGCCGACGCAGCAAGCTGGAGCGCTAACGATCCCCTCGAATTCAACGAACGGTACACCTACGAGTTTGTGGTTGCTGACTCTGCTGGCAATGAAACCACCAAACGCCACAGCTTTGCCACCGTGCAAACGGCGAACGAAGCTGATGCAGCCGTTTTTCCTTCGAACGGCTCCGTGATGGGTAGCGGTCAGCCCGTTCAAATCACCTTCAGCGAACCGGTGATCAACAAAGCTGCCGTGGAGAAAGCCGTCAAGATCAGCTCCACCTCGGGTCAGCCGGTCGCTTGGCGTTGGTACAGCGACAAGATGGCCCGCATTCGGCCGCAAACTTTTTGGGCTGCTGGAAGCAAAGTCACCATCGACATGCAGCTTTTCGGGGTGGACTTTGGTCAGGGCATGATCGGCAACTTCAACTCCACGGTGGGTTTTAGTGTGGGGCAGCAAAAAGTTGCTGTGGTGGATGACATCACTAAAACCATGAAGGTGTATTTCAACTCCGCATTGGTCAAAACATTCCCGGTGACACTGGGGGACCCGGAGTGGTTATCGCCCACCGGCTATGCCGTGATTATGGAGCAAGAGCGTTACTCGAAGTTCAATGCGGGGAGCATCGGACTCAAAAAGGGGGACAAGGGGTATTACCCGCCACTGACTGTTGAGCACGCTAACCGCTTGACGTCCTCTGGTGTATACGTGCACCAAGCACTGCCATCTGCATACGCTTACGTGGGCAACACCAACGTCTCGCATGGCTGTGTGGGTCTATTGCCAGCTGACGCAGCATGGTTCTTCAACAACATGACTTCAGGAGACGTGGTGCAGACACTGAATACTGGTGCGCCAGCCGTGGAACCGCTTGAGGGCTGGGGCGACTGGAACATCCCTTGGGCCCAGTACGCTTCGCGCTAATCGGCGTAAGGTAACCGTTCAATCCGTTGCGCCAGCTTGGCACTCCGCGCAGCAGATTTTGTGAGTCGGGCTAGGTCTCTGCTTCGGCGCTCAGCCATAACAGCGGATAAAAACTCGTCTGGACCAGTGCCTTGTGGCGCCGAGGGAGCAACGTAGCGGCTCACTTCTGCAACAAGTTCCGTGCTGACCCGCCAACGCGCCTCAGGAGTCATACGGGCGGCCTGCTGCATATACGCTAACGTTCGGCGCGACACAGCATCCGGAAGCCGGCCAATGTCTGCCATGGTGGCCCAGCCACGCAACCGCGGTGGCACCTCCGGAACTACTTTGACCTCTTCCGTGACGCGATCCTTGAGCGCGTGCGTGCCGGCCATCAAATCACCTAGTCGCTTGGCGCGTTCGTTGAACATTCCTGCGAGTAGCGCCACCGAACCGAGCGTCATGTAGATCTCCAGAAACCCAGCCAGGCCCCTAATCACTGCATGCCGGACGCGAATGGCGCCCCCGTCGTCGCGCACTACACGGATACCCACAATCATTTTGCCCAGGGAACGGCCGCGCGTCAGAGTTTCAACCGTGACGGGAACGATCACCGTGAAAAAGATCAGTAATACCAATGACATCATCACGCCGGTGGAAAGATCGGTGGATTCCGCGGCGGAGCCAACTACCGTCAGAGCCACAAAGTACAGAACAAGCGTGAGCACAACGTCGATGATCAAGCCCACAGCACGGAGTAGAAAAGAAGCTGGGCGTAGCTCTAGTACTACTGCCTCACCGGTAATGATGGCTGTCATGGCCCCCCATCCGTGGACCCCACAAGTGCCAGAAGTCCTTTGGCACCGCAGGGGCGGCAATTCCTTCGCTTCGAATCAGTGTATCCAGTCTCCCCGCACATCCTTCTGGACGGTTAGTCTGGAGCCGTGGACATGGACGCCTTCACAGCAGTCAACGCATCGACCTGGAAACGCCTCGATGATCTTTCGCGTACCCGCCGATTGGACGGCGCCGCCGCCGATGAGCTGTTAAGCCTGTACCGGAAGGCCTCGGGGCACTTGTCCCTGATCCGTTCGCTCGAGCCGGAAAGCGCCCTTTCAGCATCGTTATCCGCAACGCTCGCTCGTGCCCGCTCCCGCTTCACCGGGGCGCGGTCCAATTTTATGGAGGACCTCGCAGGATTTTTTGTGATTTCTTTGCCAGCAGCGTTCTACCGGATCCGGTGGTTGACCTTGGCCTGCGGGGCGGCGTTTATTTTGATCGCAGCTATTTACGCGTTGTGGATTGCAAACAGCCCTGAGGTCTTGCGCAGTTTGGGTTCGGATGCCCAGATTCAGAAGTACGTCAACGACGATTTCATCAATTACTACTCAGAGAACCCGGCGGCTTCATTCGCTGGCGCGGTGTGGACTAACAATGCCTGGATCAGCGCACAGGCCGTTATCTTTGGTGTCACTGGGATCTGGGTTCCTTACATACTGGTTGGCAATGCCACAGGTGTGGGGCAAGCCGCTGGCATATTTATGGCTGTGGGTAAATCCGACGTCTTTTTCAGCTATATCCTGCCGCACGGTTTGATGGAACTCACGGCGGTGTTTGTGGCTTGTGCGGCAGGCCTGAGGATTTTCTGGGCGTGGGTATCCCCGGGCCCCATGCGCCGTTCAGTGGCACTGGCCAAGGAAGGGCGCTCCTTAGTCACCGTGGCATTAGGGCTGGTCTTGGTGCTCTTTGTCTCCGGTCTTGTAGAAGGGTTTGTGACCCCGTCTACCTTGTCCGTAGGGGTGAAAATAACCATCGGTGCCGCGGTTCTGGCAAGCTACTGGGTTTACACGCTGGTCCTGGGCTCACGGGCAGTTCGCTCAGGAGAAGACGGTGACCTCGAAGCAAAAGACGCTGGATACACCGAAATCGCCGCCTGACCGGGGTGGCCTCACCAGCTCTCTGAGCGCCTACCGGTAGGCTCGTTGCTTAGAAAGTAAGGCTGCAGAGTGATCATACGCTCGTGGCAAGCGTCTGATGGAAGTGAAACAACGTGAGCGAGAACAAGCCTAAACAGGAGCCAATCCACTTGGATTCCTCCCAAGACACGGACGAGCCAGCCTTTGATTGGCTCAAGACCCCGGCCCACAAGGAGCCCAGCACTGAAGCTGAACCAGCAACGCAAAAGCTGGACGCAGATTCCGTAGATTCTGCAGAGCCGGATAACGCACGGCCGGATAACGTAGGGCCGGATAACACCGAGCCGGATAAAAGTGGCGCGGGGCATCGTGCCACTTCGGCCAGCGAATCAAAAGCAGATGCCATTGCTGCAGCCGATTCTGAAACCTCCGCATCTGCCAGCTCAGAGGCTAAGTTTGAGGACACTGAATTTAGCCGAGCTGACGCTGCAGCCATCAACGCTACTCGTTCCACCAGCGCCGGGGAGACTGAACCGACGGGAACCACTCCTTTATTTGAACCGCATCCCACGTCTGCGCTGCAGGTTCGCCCGCCAGAGGACGAGATCCAACGCCGTAATTCTCGTCGGGATCAGGTAGCAAATTCTCGTCCCGTGGCCCCGCGCATTATTCAGGTCCTTTTGGCCGTATTTTTCCCGGTGATCGTATTAGCGGCAGCTGTTCGCGCCGTCGCATCTCCCTTGTTTTTATGGGTTGAATATCACCGTCCTGGGTTCCCCGGAGACGGCTATGGCTTCAGCACTGATGACCGCCTCAGCTACGGTTCCTACGCGATGGACTACTTATCCAACTTCGCTGCCCCGCGGTACCTCGGCGACTTGGTGAACGCCAGTGGCGAAAAGCTGTTTAAGAGCGGTGAAGTTTCCCACATGGCTGACGTTAAAAACGTTATGCTCTCCACCTGGGCTGGTGGCACGCTGCTGGTCATCTTGGCCATCATCGCCATCATTTACTTGCGCAAGCGCAGCACCGGCGGCGTCCGGCGGGCTCTTTTTGCTGGATCCATCGTGACACTGGTAATCATCATCACCCTCGGTGTCTTGGGCGTTTTGGGGTGGGAACGGTTCTTCACCGATTTCCACCACATTTTCTTTGCCAACGGCACCTGGACCTTCAGCCTCGACGACACGTTGATCCGTTTATTCCCGGCGCAATTCTGGATGGATGCAGGCATCGCTATTGCTGGGTTGGTACTGCTCGTATCGATCGTTACGCTCATCCTGACCTGGCCCACACGCAAACGCCGTGGCCTGAGCAAAAGCCGGGCAAAGGCCTAGCGCTAAGCCTGCCTATTTGGCGTAAAGGGCCTCGACCTCGTTGGCAAAGTCCGCAACGACCGAGGTCCTTTTCAATTTAAGGCTCGGCGTCAGGTGACCTGACTCCACGCTCAGCTCAGAGCCCAGGACCCGGAACTTGCGAATGCTTTCGGCTCTAGAGACCAGCTTGTTGGCGGAGTCGATAGCCTCTTGCAGTGCTTCGAGTACACGAGGATCGGTGGCAGCCTCGGCCGTGCTGAGCGGCTCGATGTTTTGTTCTTTGCACCAGGTGGCCAGTCCTTCAGGATCTAAGGCCAAAAGGGCAGAAACGAAGGGGCGCCCTTCACCAACCACGATGGCGTGTTCCACTAGCGGGCTGTGCCGGATCTCTTCCTCGAGCGGACCGGGGGCAACATTTTTGCCAGCCGCGGTGACCAGAATGTCCTTTTTACGACCGGTGATGGTCAAGAAACCGTCATGGTCCAAAGAGCCAAGATCGCCAGTGCGGAAGAATCCATCAACAAAAGCATCCTGGTTGGCGCCTTCATTATTGTGGTAACCCTTGAACACCCCAATGCCTTTGATCAGGACTTCGCCGTCATCAGCAATTCGGATGGTGGTGCCAGGGATAGGGATACCCACACTGCCAATGCGGGTGTGCTGTGGGGTGTTCACCGCTGCGGGAGCAGTGGTTTCAGTGAGGCCGTACCCTTCCAACACGGGGATACCTGCACCATGGAAAAAGTGCGCTTCCCTTGGGTTTAGTGGGCTAGCGCCGGAGACCGTGTGGCTGACCTCGGAGCCGAAGACTGCGCGAATTCGCGGGAATAAGATGCGGTCAAAAACTTTTTGTGTGATGCGAAGAGCCACGCCTGGGCCCGCGTTGCCTTGCCGCGCTGCTTCAAGCGCCGTGGAGTACTTCACAGCTGTGGACGCCGCCCTGGCAAAGAGCTTGCCCTTTCCAGCTGCTGAAGCCTTGGATTCCGCGCCAGCGTAGACCTTCTCAAAAATGCGGGGCACAGCCAGCAAGAACGTTGGCTTAAAAGTCACTAAGTCGTCCATTAACTCGGCGGCGCTTCCGCTGTGACCAAGCTTTATCCCGGAGGTCATACAAACAACCTGGACTGCCCGGGCCAAAACGTGGGCGAGCGGCAAAAACATCAGGGTGCGGCCCTCGGGGTTCTCGAGGAACTCGCTGAGGAACGGAATAACATTCACGGCCACCACAGCAAAGTTGCCGTGAGTGATCTCGCAACCCTTTGGTTTGCCGGTGGTGCCCGAGGTGTAGACCATGGAGGCTACGTCTTCTAAACCGGCGGCACTGCGCTGACGTTCAAGCTCAGAGTCGCTGACCCCCACACCGGCGGCGGCGAGGCTAGTGAGGTTGGGTGCTTGGCCGTCCTCGCTCATCCGTGTCACGGCGATGGGGGAGTCGCCTAAGAGAGCTGAGGTAGCGGCAAGATTTTGAACCAGGTTCGCCTTGGCCTGGTTTTCAACAAAGATCCGTCGGGCTCCGGAGTCGGCCAAGATCCATTCGATCTGGCTAGGGGAGGAGGTCTCGTAGATGGGCACCACCACACCGCCAGCGTGCCAGATGGCAAAGTCCACCAACGTCCAGGCGTAGCTGCTGCGGCTCATCACTGCCACTGGATCGCCCACCGAGAGACCGCCTGCGATGAGGCCCTTTGCGATCGTTTCCACTTGCTGCAGAAAATCTTGGGCCGTGAGATCGGTCCAACCGGCAGCGGTTTTACGTGCGTACAAAGCGCGTGTAGGCGTAGCGGCTGCGCGTTTGAGGAGTAGATCCGTAATGTTGCTGGCCGGATCCAACTCCACTAGCAACTCAGTGGTGGCTTCTCGCATGTCCGTTCCTACCTTCTTGTCCATCGACGTTCAACTGTTCCTACTTGGAGAGCTGTCTTGATTGCGTTGGTTGCCCCTAAATCCACGAGGGCATCCACATCCTCAAGTGCCAATCGTTGTAGCTTATGGTTTCACCGGTCCAGATGGGGTAAAAATATGCCGACAGCAGTAGTGCTGCAGCCACCAAAATGCCCACCACCAAAACGCCAGAACGACGCCGCCACACAGGATCAGTGCGTTTGCCCAGCAAGAGTCCCAAAACAAAGCACACGGCCAGAACCAAAAACGGTTCAAAGGCGATCGCGTAAAAAAAGAATGTGGTGCGTTCAGGGTACATAAACCACGGCAAATAGCCTGCGCCAACCCCGGCCATGATGGCACCGGCCCGCCAATCGCGGCGGCCTATCCACCAAAAAAGCAGTACCACCAAGGCAATGATGGCACCCCACCAGATCAGCGGGTTCCCCACCGGAAGGATGGCCTCTGAACAGCTTTGAACTTCACAACCGGATTGCCCCAGTTTGGGCGATTGGTAGTAGAAACTTGTGGGCCGGCCCATGACCAGCCACGTCCACGCACTAGCTTTGTAGGGGTGATCGGCGCTGAGTCCCTGATGGAAGTTGTAGGCCTCAATATGGTAGTGAGCCAGGGACCTGAGGGAGTTAGGAATCCAACCCCATTGCTCGCTCGGATTACTGAGAGCCCATTGCCGAAAATAGGCGTCCTTGGACAAAAACCAGCCCGTCCATGTGGCAAGGTAAACCCCACCAGCAACCGGGACGTACTGCAGAAAGGCAGGGATTCCGTCCTTGATGACGCCGGCACTCAACCAACCACGGATCCCCGCCGAACGCCGAGCACCCATGTCCCACAAAACCATCAAAATTCCGAAGGCCGCCATAAAAAACAGTGCTGACCATTTGGTGCCCACAGCCAAGCCCATACACACGGCCGCTACTAGCCGCCACGGACGAATCCCCAGCCAAGGGCCAGAAAACAGTACTGATTCCAGTGGCCTGCCGCCGAACGCACCGTTGTTTGCGTTGCCGTGCCGGGCAGTGGCGCGCTGACCCAGCCGGGCCGCGAGTCGGCGTCGTCCATCATCACGGTCCAGTAGCAACGCGCCAAACGAGGCCAGAATCCAAAACATCAAAAAGATATCTAGGAGCGAAGTCCGGGACAACACTAAGTGAGTGCCGTCTATAGCGGTGAGCAGGCCCGCTGTGGTGCCCAGTGCGAGGGACTTAAAGAGCTTTTGGGCGATCAATGCGACCAAGAGGATTGAAACGGTACCAGTGAGCGCAGCGCTAAAACGCCAGCCGAAGCTGCTCTCGGGACCAAAAAGATTCATTCCCCACGCGATCATCCACTTGCCTACTGGAGGGTGAACCACATATTCGGGGGTGCCGAGGATAACCGTTGGGTTGCCAGCATTAAAGGCGTCGTTCGCCTTCTCCGGCCAGTTACGTTCGTAACCACTCTGCAAGTACGAATAGGCGTCCTTGACGTAGTACGTTTCGTCAAAAACCAGGCTATGAGGGTGTTCAAGACGCCAAAACCTCAGCACGCCACCGATGGCAGTTGTGATAACTGGGAGCAGCCAAAACCACAATCGCAGGCTGGGTGGATAATCACGCCAAGAGCTCAAGGACCCCAGCAATCTGCTGCGAAGTTGTTCAGCCGAAAAGGCGGTGGCAGGATCCGCGATCCACGAACCGCCACGGCCAGCCGTTACGGCGTGGTGGGAGCGCAATTCCTCGGTCCGGGTCACATGGTTATGTTACCGGGAGTAGAACAGAATCGACGTCTGGAACCTCACCCGCGCCGTAAGTGCACCCGATATAGTCCCCGGGACGCACGGCGGTAGGCTGGGTGGGTGGATACGGACAGCGCGCAGCGCCCAGAGAACGTCAGCGAAGAAGCCAATGAAGAGGCTAACAATGTGAGCGAAGAACACGCCGACGCTGAACTCTCGAACACGCTCTTGCCCGAACTGACCGGTGCGCTCGCAGGACGCGGGAGAATCGTTTTGGCGGCAACACCAATCGGCAACGTGGGAGATGCCTCCCCGCGCTTGCGCGAGTTGCTTGGCAGCGCAGATATCATCGCCGCGGAAGACACGCGCCGCCTGCAGCGCTTGGTCAGAGCCACTGAAGTTACGGTCACGGGGCGGATCGTCAGCTACCACGAACATAACGAAGCGGCGAAAACACCTGAACTCCTCGCCCAGGTGCGTGAGGGAAAAACCCTCCTGATGGTGACGGACGCCGGTATGCCCGCCGTCTCGGACCCCGGCTTTCGTCTAGTCGAGGCAGCCGTAGCAGCAGGTGAAACCGTCACCGCAGTTCCCGGTCCCTCGGCTGTCCTCACTGCTCTGGCGCTTTCCGGCCTGCCGACCGACCGTTTTTGTTTTGAAGGTTTCTTGCCGCGCAAGAGCGGAGAACGTTCCGGCCGGCTCAAAGAATTGGTCACTGAGCGGCGCACCATGGTGTTTTTCGAAGCGCCTCATCGCCTTGAAGTGATGCTGCGGGCAGTGGATGCGGCCTTTGGGCCAGAGCGCCGAATTGCAGTGTGCCGGGAACTGACAAAAACTTATGAAGAGGTTCTGCGCGGGACGGTGCGTGAACTGCTCGAATGGGCTGAATCCAATCAAGTCCGGGGCGAGATTGCTGTCGTAGTTGCAGGCGCCCCGGAGCAAGCACCGTCCGCTCCAGAGGACCACGTTGCTGCAGTGAACCAACTCGTCGCCGGTGGTGTGCGGCTCAAGGATGCCGTGGCCGCTGTGGCCGAGGAAGCCCGCCTGAGCAAGCGTGAGTTGTACAGTGCCGTCCTCGACTCCCGCCAGAGTCAGAAGTAGATATACCTCCTCTGGCTCCACGCAAAGGAGCTGAATGTGCAATTGCACAAGTGTGGCGGGCGTTACTAGTGCGCCATTGCGTAGACACGTCAGAAGCACGGGCAGTAGCTTGGCAATAGATCGCGGGCCACTACTCGTACCAGCAAATACCGGTGACTTTTTAGGCCGGGCCGACGAAGGAGTCTTTTATGACTGAAGCAATTACCGCCGAGCGCGAAAAGGCACTCTTGGCTACCGTTCCCACGGGTCTGCTGATCGGTGTGGAATGGCGCCCGGCCGCGTCGGGCAAAACTTTTGAGGTAGAGGACCCCGCTACCGGCAAGGTTTTGTTGAGCATCGCCGATGCTGGTCCAGAAGACGGCATGGCGGCCTTGGATGCTGCAGCTGCCGCGCAAGAAGAGTGGGCGAAGGTTCCTCCGCGCGAACGTGGCGAAATTCTGCGACGCGCCTTCGAAATGGTGACCGAGCGCGCTGATGACTTCGCGTTGCTGATGACCATGGAAATGGGTAAGCCTCTGGCTGAAGCCCGCGGTGAAGTTACCTATGGTGCCGAGTTCTTGCGTTGGTTCTCCGAAGAAGCAGTCCGCGCTTTTGGCCGCTACTCGGTGTCTCCGGACGGCAAGTCCCGCTTACTGGTGACCAAAAAGCCGGTTGGCCCTTGCCTTCTTATTACCCCGTGGAACTTTCCGCTAGCCATGGCCACCCGCAAGATTGCGCCGGCCGTTGCTGCAGGCTGCACCATGGTCCTTAAGTCAGCCAACCTGACACCGCTGACTTCTCAGCTATTTGCTCAGATTATGTTGGATGCCGGATTGCCCGCGGGTGTTTTGAACGTTATCCCAACCTCCACGGCAGGGGAGACCACTGGCCCATTGATCCAGGACCCGCGTCTACGCAAGCTTTCCTTTACCGGTTCCACACCGGTGGGCCGTTCTTTGCTGGCCGATGCTGCCAAGACTGTATTGCGGACCTCGATGGAATTGGGCGGCAACGCTCCGTTTATTGTGTTTGAAGACGCCGATGTGGACGCTGCTGTTGCAGGCGCCATGGTGGCCAAGCTCCGCAACATGGGCGAGGCCTGCACGGCTGCAAACCGTTTTATTGTTCACGAGTCGGTGGCCGAAGAGTTTGGTGCAAAGTTCGCTGAGAAGGTGGGCCAGACGGTCACCGCTCGAGGCACTGAGGCGACGTCAACCATCGGCCCGCTGATCGATGCCAAGAGCCGTAATAAGGTTCACGAGCTGGTTACGGATGCTGTTTCCGCCGGTGCCAAGGTTCTTGTTGGTGGTGAGCCCACCGAGGGTGAGGGCTACTTCTATAAGCCGACTGTTTTGAGTGAGGTCCCGGCTGAATCCCGGATTTTGAGCGAAGAGATCTTCGGCCCGGTGGCGCCCATTGTGACGTTCGGGACCGAAGCAGAGGCGGTTCGCCTTGCTAACAGCACTGAATACGGTCTGGTGGCGTATGTCTTCACTAAGGATCTGAACCGTGGTCTGCGGATGGGCGAACAACTAGAGACAGGCATGCTGGGCCTAAATGCCGGGGTGGTCTCCAACGCTGCGGCTCCCTTTGGTGGTGTCAAGCAGTCCGGATTGGGCCGCGAGGGTGGCCTCGAAGGCATCGAAGAGTACCTCTACACGCAGTACATCGGCATCGCTGATCCTTACGCGAGCTAAGGCAGTCGCTGCCCCATCCAGGACAGTGACACCAACCCCGTGACACCAACCCAGTGACACCAACCCAGTGACACTAGCCCCTTCGGCGCCGCCAGTAACTTCTGGCGGCGTTGACAGGGTGCCTCAGCACCGCGGCCCAGTGAGCAAAGGTCGACGGCGGTAGCCACTGAGCGCGCCACCTCACTCCCAGCGGCGCATGAGTGAGCAGAGTTTCGCGAACAGTCTGCGCCCGGTTCGCTTCGGTGTTGCTGGGCCCGTCAGGGCTGCTCACACGGCCGTAAGTGGCGTGTTCAAAGTCTTGGTTGATGGCTTGGACAGCACGGTGAGCGGGGGCATCAATGTTGGAGTCCACCCCCAATAGTCCCGAGCCGCGCAAGCGCCCAGAATAAACTCGTGGCGTCTCATGAGCAGCACGAGGGATACCAAAATCGTGACCCAAATCTTCAAGCTCATGCCAAGCACTAATAGCCAACTCCGCACTCAAAGCAGAGGCGTCGGCCAGTTCGTCGGCAGGCCCCCGGAGGCGACGCGAACGCCGTCGTTCTCTCACCAGGCGCGGTGTAAGGGCTAGCAAAACGGCCGCCAAAAACACCCCAATAGCGATTAACCACGTGCTTGGATCGGTTTTTTGGCTGGGGGCTGCTGCCGCCACGGTGGGTGTGGTGCTTGGAACCGGAGTTGCAGCGCTCGCAGTGGTTGTTGGCCGTGGATCATTAATCAAGCCGTCATTGTTTTCGTCTTGGTTGGTGGAAGCACTAGCTGACGCCCCAACGGTGTAGTCCGGAAGCACCCCGCGCGAAGGGGTCGGCTCAAAGGGAACCCAACCAACACCCTCAAAATACAATTCTGGCCATGCGTGAGCATCACGGGCATCTACGGCATATTCGGCAAAGGGATCTTGGCCAGAGAGTGTCACCTTGTTTCCGGTGAGCCGCCCCGGTGCATAGCCCACTGCAATTCGGCTGGGGATGCCAAGCAGCCTGGCCATCACGGCCATCCCTGAGGAAAAGTGGACACAGTATCCACTTTTTTTGGTCAAGAACTCACCCAGAACATCCAAGCCCGTGCCGTCATAGCCCCCTTGCACCGGTGCATCGAGGGAGTAACTGAACTCTGGCCCCCGCAAATAGTTTTGAATGGCAAGGGCTTTCGCGAAGGGTGTGCTGGCCGATCTCCCTAGCGTTTCAGCCGTCTTGGATACAACTGCCGGAATTCCCGAGGGTAGTTGGGTGAATATCGCTGGAAGCTCGCGGTTGTCAGTGGAAGCGGTGTTCAAATGGGCAGCCGTGATTTTTGGCGCTGTGCTTTCCACGAGGTATCGCTGATTCTCGGTGTTGGTTCCTTGGCCCTTGGCCGTAAGTGTCTCCGGATCCCACGTCCAATCGCCCCGCAGGCCAATGACTTTTGAGGGTGGGTAGGGTGCGGGCAGGTATGGGCTGACAAAATTTCCGGTGTTGATGCTTGTGAGAGATTGGGAAATTTCCAGGCCGGTCTGGTAGACGGGTGGGTCGATCGATTCGAGGCTGGTACGTCGGCTTGAGTTCCGATCATCCGGTCCCCATGTGTCACCGCTAAAGGAATCAATGGTGGTGGAACGCAAATAGAGCGGCGAGGCAGAATCAGTGGCGTAAGTAATTTGCCCGCCGCCGCTGGGGGATCGCAGCGATGAACCTAAAGAGATCATCGGGTTCAGTCCATTGGGTTTGCCCCACTGTGCCAGGCGCGAACCTTGAGGGAAGACGCCCTCGGTGAAGCCCGGGATTGCTAAAGGGACGGCAAGAGTCAGGACCAAGGCTGCGGCTGCGGCAACGCTTGCTCGGCCAAAGTGGCCCGAGGCGCGGGGGCTTTCCGCCTCCATCGCTGCCTTCGGTGCGAACCACTGGCCAACCGCAAGAATCAAAAGGTAACCGCAGCTCCCTGCGATAAATCCCAACCAGCCCACACCGAGGGGTTTGAGCATGGCCGGCACCACCAAAATTGCTATCAAAGCTAAGCCGCTGGTGGCTGGCATGGCCAGAGGGACGGCCAGAGCGTCCACCAAGATGACCATCAGGCCCAAGACCGTACACGTCACAAGAACTATGCCAGCGTTGGGTACAACCGGTGCATTCTCGTTGACAACCGTGGACCCGGCCCTGCTGAGTAGCCTACCAACTTCGGTGAAAGTTTCGGCGGTGGGAATCAGCCCCAGAATGCTGTGCTGGCGGAAGAATATGCTTGTTAGCGTCAAAGCGAGCGCCACAAAAGCGCTCAGGCTCGTGAGCAGCGGCGAAAAGCGCAGGGTTCGGGTGAGAGCTAGCACGCAGCTGAGAATCATTACCACTGTTGCTACGGGCATAAACCATGTCCACCCTCGCATGACTCCATTGAGGGAGAGCGAGCAGCCCAAAATAGCCAAAGCTATAGCACCCGCCATGGCCCATGGGTAGACGCCGGGTTTGGTGCGGGTCTGGTTCATGCCTGGCCACCGGAGGCAGTGGGGAGCGCGGTTGGCCACTGGTCCACTTCGCTCCATACCGCGGGCAACAAAGATGCGGGGCTGGCCAAGGCAACACGCCAACCGGCCAGCCGGAGAACCGTCGCCGCCTCGCCGAACTCTTCTGGACGTTCGGCCACAATAATGGCCGCGGTCAAGGTACTCACACCCGCAAGTTCTGCTAGACGATGGGCTTCCTCCACACCGAGGCGGCCCAACACGGCAACGAGGGGTCCGCGCATCCGGTGGGCAGCCACCCGATTGTAGAGGTCCTCGCCAAAATCCGGGCTGGTAGTTTGCTGGACTCCGCTGCCATAACCCGCCGGGCCGGATCCCGTTGTGCTGCTCACGGTGATTGCAGCTAATGACTCGGCAATCGTGGCTAATCCTGCGGCCCCGCTGAATTCTTCAGCGAGCGGATCTGGAGCCGAGGTGGAGGTTTTGAACCCGGCGGCGCCGTTAGGGGTGAGAACACGAAGAGCGTATTGGCGGGCTATCAGGTGAGCACTTAGTGACATCATCGCCACAACCGCCCATTCAAAGGTTTCGAGTCGCGCCAAGGTGGCGTCGTCGTTCTTGCTGGTGGCAAAGGCACTGTGGCGCTGGTCAAAAATCAGTGTGGCTTCAGCGGCCGTCACCGATTCCTCTTGCCGGACCATCAACTTACCGTGGCGGGCGGTGGCGGCCCAGTGGACGCGTCGCATCGGGTCCCCGTGCCGGTATTCGCGCGTCATTACGTCGTCGTCGCTGGGATTCGCACGGGCCTGAGTTGGTGCGAGCCCTTCGTTGCCACGTGCGCCGTTAAGGTTCAGGGATGGAAGTTCGACGGCGGCCGGGGTCACAGTGAGCAACTCACCGGCGTCCAAGTCGAGTCGATGCATGGACAAACCAAAGGGGTCCGCGAATTCAGCGCTCACTGGGCCAATCAAGAACTGTCCCCGCTGTGCGGAACGCAGCCGGTATTCGTAGCGGCTGGTGCGCGCTCCACGAGCCGAATGAGAAGGGTAAGAAAAGCTCGGCGACTGACCAAAATTTCTTGGCAGCTGCTCTTTCATCACCACCCGTGCACCGCCCGGAACCAACCGGGATACAGACAAGGTGATGGTGGCAGTGGTGTTGGTGTCTGCCATGCCGGGGCGGAAGTCGCGCTGGATGGCGAAATTGGGTTTCCCCCAACGCACACTAGCCAAGGAGATTAACGGCAAAACCAGCAAAAGCACCGCCACATAAAGCAGGTCACGGCGGCCCATCACCCCGGCGGCAAGCAAAGCTACACCGCCAGCGGCGAGTAGCCCCCAGCCCCTTGACGTGAACAGTCCTCTGATTGGCCTAGCCATGTGGAGCGCCGGGATCACTTACTTCGATCATCATCTACCTCGATTACAGGCAAGTGGTTCAGGATGGATCGAAGAATCGTGACAGCGCTCTCGCCAGCACTGGTAGCCTTTCGCTCCAGGATCAAACGGTGCGCTAATACGGATTCGGCGACTTTGACGACGTCGTCCGGAAGCACAAAGTCCCGTCCTTCAAGGGCAGCAGTTGCCTTGGCAGCGCGCAGAACATGCAGCATGGCGCGTGGGCTTGCACCCAAGCGCAACTGTGGACTCTCACGTGTGGCACGGGCCAACTCCACGATGTAATCCTTGACGGTGGCCGAAGCATAAACGTTTTGTACGGTGGCGATCATTCGGGCGATGTCACCGCTATGGACCACCGGGGAGATGCGCTCCAGAGGTGAGGAAGACTGGTGGGTTTCCAACATCTGCAACTCCGCGGCCTTGTCTGGATAGCCCATGGAGATACGTGCCATAAACCGATCCCGTTGTGCCTCTGGAAGGGGATAGGTTCCTTCCATTTCGATGGGGTTCTGCGTAGCCACCACCATAAAAGGCTCACCCAGGGTGTAGGAATGTCCGTCAACGGTGACTTGATGTTCCTCCATACACTCCAGAAGTGCGGATTGAGTTTTCGCTGATGCGCGATTGATCTCGTCCCCAATCACGATGTTGGCAAAAACGGCGCCTGGCCGGAACTCGAATTCATTCGAAGCCTGGTTATAAATCGAGACTCCGGTGACGTCAGAAGGGAGTAAGTCTGGGGTGAACTGGATGCGGTTGACCGAGCAATCGATGCTGCGAGCTAGAGATTTAGCGAGCATTGTTTTGCCCACACCAGGGACGTCTTGCAAGAGGAGATGCCCCTGCGCCAAAAGAACGGTGAGGGCCAGCCTTGCGGCTTCGGGCTTGCCGTCAATCACCGAGTTGATGGCAGCCAAGATCCGTAAAGCGGAGTCGTGAAAGTGGTTCCCAGCGGCTTCGGTAGCTTCGCTGATGTCTGGGCGGTCCACATTTGCCCCATGTGCAGGCAAAGGGGATGGGGCCATGGCACGCGAGGGGGTTTCCATCGGTGTCCTTTCGAGTGATGTAACTCACGGGTTAGACATTTCCCTTCAGACTACTGACTTAGTGGCTGTGGCCATAGCCATTCGTGGCCCTAGGGTTAAGGCATGTGCAATTCTTCAACGCCGAGCCCGTACCAATTGCCTGCTGACGCGCAGACTGCCCCCGTTGGTGATCAGGACCCCGACGTTTCCGGTGTGCGCCCCAAGCAAAGTTCCTCTGGCTCAAAACGCAAGCTTGAATATCCGCCGGCGCCGGCGCCTTTGCCGGTTGCCGTCATTGACAACCACACCCACTTCAACTTCCGTGATGGCTTGGTTGAGGTCAGCGCACGCGAGGCGATGGACGTTGCCGAATCCGTGGGCGTTAAAGCTGTGGTTCAGGTGGGTTGTGACCTTGAATCGTCCCGGTTCACGGTAGAAGCGGTAAACGCCGACGCGCGGCTTCTGGGCGCCGTGGCGATTCACCCTAACGATGCGCCACAGTATGCGGCACGCGGCGAACTGGAAAGTGCGCTCGCCGAGATTGAAGAAATGGCCCAACACCCCAGGATTAGGGCCATAGGAGAAACCGGGCTGGACTTTTTCCGTACCGATGGAGACGAGGACTTGGCTCAGCAGAGGTACTCATTCCGGCGGCACATTGACATTGCAAAGCGTCTTGGCTTGGCACTCCAAATCCATGATCGCGATGCCCACAGTGAAGTAGTCAAAGTTCTCAAAGAAGAAGGGGCGCCGGAGAAGGTCATTTTCCACTGCTTCTCTGCCGACGCTGAGCTGGCCAAGATTTGTAATGAGAACGGCTGGTTTATGTCCTTCGCCGGCACTGTGACCTTCAAAAACGCCGCTGGTATTCGCGAAGGATTGGCGGTGGCTGAGCGCGAATTGATTATGGTGGAAACCGACTCGCCATTTTTGACGCCGCACCCGTATCGGGGTCAGCCCAACGCGAGCTACATGATTCCCTACACGGTTCGCGGCATGGCGGAATTGACAGGAATTGAGCTTTCCGAGCTGGGGCAGTTGCTCTGTGATAACACCGAAAAAGCTTACGGAAGCTGGGAGTAACGCCATCTGAAGAAGTCTGGGAGAGGGGACACGATCCTCCACCAATGCATACTTAGTATGGTGTTTTCTTGGCCGCTTTATAACGCTTCGGTTACAGTGGATAACAAATAGCCGGGGTCGGGGAAGGCCTTCGGATTATTTACTCCTGCTTGAACTGCCCCGCGCGCCCGCCAGATGCTGACTAGATTCATCTAGAAATTCGTCCAAAAGTGCCTGCCACGGGTGGGCCCAAGTTGTGGAGTAAGGCAGCACATCTTTCGAGACGGCGCGCCAGGAAAGCCCTTGCGGTAGATCCTGAACGTGCCGCAGCGATACCACTGTGCTTATCCCCGTGCCCGGACGCTTTCAGAGTTATGGGCAATCATGGTTAAGTTCTTTGCAACGAACGGAAAATTCAGTTTCCTCAAGGTAGGAACCCAAGTAGTAGTGCTTTGCGCACTCGTTTTGGGCATCGTGGCGTTTGTTGGTAACAACAAAACCGTCACCATCAGCGTTGATGGAAAAGTCAGTTCTGTTCAAACGTTCGGCGGCACCGTTGAACAAGTTGTAAAGAACGCAAAAGTTGAGCTGAAAGCCGCCGACCGCGTGAGCCCTGCATTGGACTCCACCGTCAGTAACGGCACAGTCATCAACGTGAACCTCGCCAAACAGGTCAAAGTCAGCTTGGATGGTACGTCCCGGAACGTGCAGACCACTTCACGCAATGTTGAAGGTCTAGTGACCGAGCTCGGTGTATCAACTGCCTCGGCCATCTCGGTTCCCAAGGACATGGAGCTCGCCGTTAGCGGCACCGTAGTCACCATTTCGACGCCGAAGAACGTCGCCATTGTGGCGGATGGCAAAACCACCAAGCGCGTCACCACCGCCACGCTAGTTAGCAAAGTTCTCTCAGACGCCGGAGTAAAACTCGACTCCGATGACACCAGCTCCCAACCGATGCGTGCCGCAGTGGTGAACAATATGGTGATCAAGGTTGCCCGTGTTGACACCACCAAGCGTGCCAACGTGGATGAGGCTGTGGACTTCCAGACTGTCAAGAGCTACAGCAGTGAGTTGTACAAGGGCGAGGAAGAAGTCACCGTTGAAGGTGTCCCCGGAAAACTCACCAAGGTCTACAAGCTTGTTCTGGTTGATGGTAAAGAAGTCAGCCGCACACTCTTGACGCAGAAAATGATCACCAAGCCGGTTGCCGAGCAGGTCACGGTTGGCACCAAGTCCAAGCCCAAGCCTCAGGTTGCGGCAGCAGTTGCAGCCAGCAGCAACAGTGGTGCTGCTGCTCCGGCCATGATGAATGAGGCCATGTGGGACCGGATTGCGCAGTGTGAATCCACTGGTAACTGGTCCATCAACACCGGCAACGGCTACTACGGTGGCCTGCAGTTCGACATCGGTACGTGGCTTGGTGCCGGCGGCGGCGCTTACGCCCCAAACGCAGCTATGGCCACCAAGGCGCAGCAGATCGACATTGCTAACCGCGTTTACGCTCAGCGTGGTCTGTCCCCGTGGGGCTGTGGTTGGGCTGCTGGAGCCTAAATAGCTCCTCATAGTTCGGTGCAAACCGAACATTGAATAGCGATGAGAGAAGTGGGCCGGGCCGGTTGGTCCGGCCCAGTTCTGTTTAGTCACCGCTGACGGCCCATTTTGTGGGGAGACGATACGATACCTAGGTGACTGAAGCCATCCCGGATCCCGCTACGAACTCCGTCCCGAAGACTGTTGCGCCGGCTCCGCTGTTCGGAGCTGCGGATATTCGTCGTCTTGCCGAAGAGCTAGGTGTCCGGCCCACAAAGACATTGGGTCAAAACTTTGTGATTGATGGGAACACCATTCGTCGAATTGTGGCTGCCGCCAAGATAGATCCAGCGGAGACGGTCCTTGAAGTTGGTCCGGGCTTGGGCTCACTCACCCTGGGCTTGTTGGACGCAGCCGCAGCGGTGGTAGCCGTTGAGATTGACCCAGTTCTGGCCAATAAACTCCCCGAGACGGTAGCTAAGTGGCGTCCCGAAGCAGCCAAGAATTTTGAACTTATTCTCTCCGACGCTATGAAGGTCACAGAGCTTCCGGGGCCACCAACAGCAGTAGTCGCGAACCTCCCTTACAACGTTGCGGTGCCAGTGGTGCTCCACTTGCTGGAGCACTTCCCTTCCATTCAGCATGGCTTGGTGATGGTCCAGGACGAGGTAGCAGACAGGCTTGCCGCCGGCCCGGGCTCAAAGATTTACGGAGTCCCTTCGGTCAAAGCTGCGTGGTACGGGAACATGCGCAAAGCCGGAGTGATTGGGATGAACGTTTTCTGGCCAGCCCCCAAAATCCACTCTGGCCTGGTTGAATTCGTCCGCGGAACTCCACCAGAGACCCGTGCAACCCGCAAGGAAGTTTTTGCCGTGATTGATGCGGCCTTTGCCCAGCGCCGCAAAACCTTACGCGCTGCGCTCTCCGGTTGGGCCGGCGGCGGAGCAGAAGCCGAACGGTATTTAGTAGCTGCCGGGGTAGATCCGAGTGCTCGTGGCGAAGTCATTGACATCAACGCTTTTGCCCGGATCGCTGAAGCCAAATTGCCGCTTGAAGCATAACCTCAAAGCATGAACAAAAACCTGAGCGTCGTGGGACGAAGCGTTAGCGTGCGAGCTCCTGGGAAAGTAAACGTCTCGCTCAAAGTTGGTCCGCTTCGTGACGATGGCTACCACTCGGTGGCAAGCGTTTACTTGGCTGTTTCCCTGTATGAGGAAGTGACAGCGACTGCTACGGCCTCGGATCAGATTACGGTCTCGATCAATCCGGCTAGCACCCTGGACTTGGATGGTGTGGACATTCCACTCGACGAGCGGAACCTTGCCTACCGTGCTGCTGCACTGATGGCGGAGGTATCAACGGAATCCACTGGGGTTCACCTGGATATCCTCAAACGAGTCCCGGTTGCAGGAGGTATGGGTGGCGGCTCAGCGGATGCGGCAGCTGCGCTCTTGGCGTGCAACACACTCTGGAACGCGGGTCTCTCACGGGAAGAGCTCGCTGAGCTGGCTGCAGAACTGGGCGCAGATGTTCCCTTTGCGCTTTTGGGTGGGGCTGCAGTTGGGCTGGGCGTCGGCGATAAACTCACGCCCGCTCTAGCTAAGGAACCGCTGGAATGGGTGCTGGTGGGTGCAGGTTTTGGTTTGTCCACCCCCGCTGTGTTTGCCGAGCTGGACAGGCTGCGGGCGAGCGAAGGACGGGACGTAGAACCGCCACATGAAGTTGATGCGGCAATAGTCCAAGCCGTGCGGGCCGCAGATCCTCAAGCGCTGAGTCAAGTGTTAGTAAATGACATGCAACGGGCAGCGATTTCTTTGGCCCCGCAGCTCAAAGAGACCATCGGTTTGGGGGAGTCATGGGGCGCATTGGCTGGGATTGTCTCAGGTTCTGGCCCCACTGTTGCACTCTTGATGCCGGGCCGCGGGGATGCTTTGGAAATGGCAGAACGCTTGCGTCATGCCGGCATGGACGCCCAAGCCGTACACGGCCCAGTTCATGGCGCGCGAATTCTCAGCGACACCCAGCGCGGCTGAGGCGATTGCTCCGGTACCGTAGAGGGGGCCCGGAATCTGATCCGTCGCCCAGCGATTGTGGAAAGTGGTAGTTGTGGCTCACCTGCTCGGCGGCGAAAACCTCGCCGTATCCTTTGCAACCCGAACCATCTTGGACGGGGTCACTCTGGGCCTTGAAGAGGGCGACCGGATTGGCATGGTGGGGCGTAACGGCGATGGTAAATCAACGCTGATGCGCCTGCTTGCTCAACGCAGCACCCCCGATTCTGGCCGTGTAACCAAGCGTAGAGACGTCAACGTTGGTTACCTGGACCAGAGTGACGTCCTAGACGGCGAATTGACAGTGGGCGCCGCCATCGTGGGGGATCAAGCGGATCACGAATGGGCTTCCAACCCGCGCATTCGCGAAATTATGGGTGGCCTGGTTGAGGACGTGGATTGGCACGCGAACGTCCACACACTCTCCGGTGGCCAAAAGCGTCGTGTTGCTCTGGCTAAGTTGCTCATTGAAGATCACGACGTGATTATGCTTGATGAGCCCACTAACCACCTCGACGTTGAGGGTGTTGCTTGGCTGGCTCGTCACCTCAAGACACGTTGGCGTGCTGACCAAGGCGCGTTCTTGGTGGTTACTCACGACCGGTGGTTCCTCGATGAAGTGTGTAACTTCACGTGGGAAGTTCACGACGGCATTGTTGACCCGTTCGACGGCGGATACGCCGCCTATGTTTTGGCGCGCGTCGAGCGTGACCGGATGGCCGCCGTCGTCGAAAATAAACGCCAGCAGCTGGTGAAAAAGGAACTTGCGTGGTTGCGCCGCGGTGCGCCGGCACGTACTGCGAAACCTAAATTTCGGATCGAAGCGGCGAACGAACTGATCGCGGACGTTCCCGAGCCCCGTGATTCCCTGGCGCTGAACAAAATGGCCACTGCGCGCCTCGGAAAAGACGTTCTGGACCTCGAAAACGTTTCGCTTACCCGTCTAGCGGCGCCCGGTTCTAACGACGCCGGAAAACCGCTTTTTGAGAACATCACCCTTCGTTTGGCGCCGGGTGAGCGCTTAGGCATTGTCGGGGTTAATGGCGCCGGTAAAACGACGCTGCTCAAGATGCTCAACGGCGAGGTAGCACCAACGTCCGGTCGCCTCAAAAAGGGCAAAACCGTTGTCACAGCTGTTCTGACTCAGGAGGTCAAAGAGCTCGATGAGCTTGCTGACTTGCGTGTGGTTGAGGTGATTGAACGTGAGAAACGGACATTCAGCGTTGGTGGCAAGGACCTCAGTGCCGGTCAACTCGTGGAGCAATTGGGCTTCAGCAAGGAAAAGCAGTGGATCCCGGTCCGGGACCTCTCCGGTGGTGAGCGTCGTCGTTTGCAATTGCTGAGACTCTTGGTGGGTGAGCCCAACGTTTTGATGCTCGATGAGCCCACTAACGACCTCGACACTGACACCCTTGCCGCCGTGGAAGATGTTCTGGATGGTTGGCCCGGGACGCTGGTAGTGGTCAGCCACGATCGGTACCTTTTGGAACGAGTGACCGATCACCAGTTGGCGCTGCTCGGCGATGGACAACTGCGCGGTCTTCCCGGCGGTGTTGACCAGTACTTGGAACTGCGTGAAGCAGCGCTGAGTTCTGCCACGGGAACCAACGGAGCTTCTGCGTCCAAAAATGCGAACGCCAAGGATTCCGCTCCCGCGGGCCCCTCAGAGTCGCAGAAACGCGACGCCCGCAAGGCGTTGAACCGGCTTGAGCGCCAGTTGGGCAAACTCGCCCAGCAGGAAGAAAAGTTCCATGCCCAACTGGCCAGTGCATCAGAGTCCGGCAACGCAAAAGCCCTGTCAGAGGCCAACGCCAAGCTTCAGGAGCTGCAGCGAGACAAAGAAGGCTTCGAACTCGAGTGGATGGAAGCCGCCGAAATCCTCGGCGAGTAAGAACGCGGGCCGCAACAAGGCGGTAGCCGGTGTCCTCCGGAAGTGTGCGTCTAAGCGAGGAACGAGCGAGCACACGGAGGAGTGGCACCAGCTACCGCCGGTCCTAACCACCCGCCGTCGAACGCCAAGCCCTAGTCCTCGAGGTGCAACTGCGGATCCTTCTGCAGCCCGGTGAGACCGTTCCAGGCCAGGTTCACTAGGTGCGCGGCAACTTCGCGTTTGTCTGGGCGCCGTGAGTCCAGCCACCATTGGCCAGTCATCGCCACCATGCCCACGAGCATTTGGGCGTACATGGCGCCGTCGTCTGAGCTGAAGCCGCGTCGGGCGAATTCGTCCGAAAGGATGTATTCCACGCGCGCCGTAATCACGGACAGCAGGGTGGAGAACGCACCTTCAGGTTGCGACGGGGGAGCGTCCCGCATCAGGATCCGGAAACCGTCGGTTCGTTCTTCGATGTAGCTCAGCAGTGCAAGCGCCGCGCGTTCCAAGAGAGCCCGCGGTTTGTCTTCGGCCGAGAGAGAATCGGTGATGCTGCTGAGCAGGATGCGGAACTCGTGTTCCACCACTTGGGTGTAGAGGCCTTCTTTGGATCCGAAGTGTTCGTAGATGACAGGTTTGGACACCCCGGCTGTAGCCGCAATCTCTTCAATGGTGGTGCCATCGAGGCCCCGAGCGGCAAAAAGTCCTCGCCCAATTTCAATTAATTGCGAGCGTCTTTGGCTTGCCGTCATACGAACACGGCGGGCCTGAACACCGGCCGTGGAAGGTGCTGGGGGCCGTGGATTGTTGGTGCTCACCCTTCAATCATGCCCCATTCAAAGAGGGCGAGTCGCAATCAGTGCCTCCGGCATGGCAAACTATATTCCTGTGTGCGGAGGCCAAGCGCTTTCACTGCACACATTCCGCTCTGGTGTAATGGCAGCACCCCGGCCTTTGGAGCCGTGGAGTATAGGTTCGAATCCTATGGGCGGAACGAACATGCTATGCCGGATGTGGCCGGGATTAGTCCGGGTTCGGTGCGGGATAAGATGGTCGTGTTGCTTGATTTCGGTAGTGGTGAAGCTACGCCGGAAAGCTAAACGAACCTCTTGAGCTAGGAGCTTTATCCGTGATGACCACCGAATCCGGTGCTGCCGCTGTTATTGTCCTCGCCGCCGGCGCCGGTACGCGGATGAAATCGCGAACCCCCAAGATCCTGCATGAAATCGGTGGCCTGTCTATGGTGGGCCACGCTATCAACGCAGCACGGAGAATCAATCCTGAAGCATTGGCTGTGGTGGTTCGCCATGAACGCGACCGCGTTGCTGAACACTTAAGTAAAATTTCCCCTGATGCCTTGATCGTTGATCAGGATGACATTCCCGGCACTGGCCGTGCCGTTGAAGTTGCGCTTGACGCGCTTGACGCCAACGCTCCCCTTGAAGGCACAGTGGTGGTTACCTATGGCGACGTTCCGCTCCTGACGAGTGAGCTTTTGCAAGAATTGGTTGCTACTCACAACACTGACGGTAACGCCGTTACGGTGTTGTCGGCGGTTCTTGAGGACGCTACTGGGTACGGACGAATTCTCCGGGCCGAAGATGATTCTGTTGTGGGTATTCGGGAGCACAAAGATGCTTCGGAAGCTGAGCGAGCCATCACGGAGGTCAACTCCGGAATTTACGCTTTTGATGCGGCAATTTTGCGTGAGGCGCTCAAAAAGATCACCACGGAAAACGTTCAGGGCGAGAAGTACTTGACTGATGTTCTTGGCTTGGCCCGTGAGGCTGATGGGCGTGTGGCCGCTGTTGTCACCACGGATCGCTGGCAGGTTGAAGGCGCCAATGACCGTGTCCAGCTCTCTGCCTTGGGTGCCGAATTGAATCGCCGTACTGTTGAAGCTTGGATGCGTCAGGGCGTTACGGTTGTTGACCCCAACACCACATGGATTGATTCAACAGTTCGTCTTGAAGAGGACGTTCGAATCTTGCCCAACACGCAACTTCACGGCACCACCACGGTGTCCCGGGACGCCGTCGTTGGCCCCGATTCCACGCTGACCGACGTTCAGATCGGTCAGGGTGCAAAGGTGACACGCACTCACGGAAGTGGCTCGCAGATTGGCGCAGGCGCTTCAGTGGGGCCCTTCACGTACCTTCGGCCTGGCACCGTGTTGGGTGAGGTTGGCAAAATCGGCGCCTTCTACGAAACAAAGAACGTCACTATTGGCCGAGGGTCCAAACTTTCGCATTTGGGCTACGCCGGAGACGCTGAAATTGGCGAAAACACCAATATTGGCTGCGGAAACATCACAGCTAATTACGACGGCGAGAAAAAGCATCGCACTGTCATCGGCTCGGGCGTGCGGACAGGTTCTAATACCGTCTTTGTGGCACCGGTAACTGTTGGAGACGGCGCTTACAGTGGTGCCGGAACAGTTATTCGCAAGGACGTTGCGGCCGGTGCGCTGAGTGTGAATGTGGCGCCGCAGCGTAATTTCGAGGGCTGGGTGATTGCCAACCGACCGGAATCGGAATCGGCACAATTGGCCAGTAGTGCACAAGAAACATCTATGCAGGGCGATTCAACGGAAGAGGGCAACTAAAGATGTCTGAAATTACCGCTACTGGCGAGAAGACGATGGTTCTGGCAAGCGGCCGGGCCCATCCCGAACTCGCTCGCGAGATCGCTCAAGAACTGGGCACCGAGTTGCTTCCCATCGATGCCTACGACTTCGCTAATGGTGAGATCTACGTACGCGCAGGCGAGAGCGTGCGCGGAACCGACGTGTTTGTGATTCAGGCCCACCCGGCACCGATGAACAACTGGCTGATGGAGCAGTTGATTATGATTGACTCCCTCAAACGTGCCTCTGCCAAGCGCATCACTGTTGTTTCACCGTTCTACCCTTACGCTCGTCAGGACAAAAAGGGCCGGGGTCGCGAGCCTATTTCTGCCCGCTTGGTTGCAGACCTGTACAAGACCGCTGGTGCTGATCGCATTATGAGTGTTGACCTGCATACCTCACAGATCCAGGGCTTTTTTGACGGCCCCGTTGATCACCTTATGGCTATCCCGCTCTTGGCTGACTACATCCGTACCAAGGTGGGCGCTGACAACGTCACGGTGGTTTCCCCTGACACTGGACGTGTCCGTGTTGCGGAGCAATGGGCCGAGCGTTTGGGTGGCGCTCCGCTGGCGTTTGTGCACAAGAGTCGCGACCTTACCGTCCCTAACCAGGCCGTTTCCAAGACCGTTGTTGGTCAGATCGAAGGCCGTACCTGTGTGCTGATTGATGACATGATCGACACCGGTGGAACCATCTCCGGCGCTGTAAAGGTACTCAAGGATGCCGGAGCCAAAGACGTTATTATCGCTTGCACGCACGCTGTGTTCTCGGATCCTGCAGCTAAACGTCTCGCGGAGTCCGGCGCCCGTGAAGTAGTGGTCACCAATACCTTGCCCATTGACGCTGATAAGCGTTTCCCGCAGCTGACAGTGCTTTCTATTGCACCGTTGATCGCCCGCGCGATTCGCGAAGTGTTCGACGACGGTTCGGTGACGAGCCTGTTCGACGGCGCCGCCTAAACAATTGTTGTTCCGGCAGGGTCTCAGCGTAAATGCTGGGGCCCTGCCTCGTTTTTGGGGGATGCGGTAGAGCTGGTAGGATTTACTCGATACCTTGGCGAGGGAGAAGTTCGGAGCAATCCGGTACTAGTCTCCGTGATCGACTGGGTCTGAAACTCCTTCAAGCAGCCACAATCTGGCCGGCGTAGAAGGTCGCATACAGACCTCCGCCCTTGCTGAACAACCAACGTCGCACCACAAGAGCTGCTTCGAAATAACCTTTTGAAGATTTCTGCTCGCGCGGCCCAGTAACTCAAGGAGAGCCACATGGCTGACATCAAGCTTGAAGCACAGCTTCGCACCGAATTTGGTAAGGGCTACGCACGTCGTGCACGTACCGCCGGCCTCATCCCGGCCGTTATCTACGGTCACGGTGCTGAGCCGTTGCACGTAAACCTGCCCGGCCGCGCAACCACCTTGGCCGTGCGCGCAGCTAACGCCCTGCTTCATTTGGACATCAACGGTGAAAAGCACCTCGCCTTGGTTAAGGATGTTCAGCGCGACCCGATCAAGCAGATCATCGAGCACATCGACCTCTTGACCGTTAAGCTCGGCGAGAAGGTTACCGTTGACGTTCCTGTACACGTTACCGGTGAAGTTGCTCCGGGTGCTGTAGCTAACCAGGAAGCAATGACCATTTCCCTCGAAGCTGAGGCAACCCACTTGCCGACCGCCATTGAGGTAGACATCGAAGGCCGTAAGGCTGGAGAGCACGTTTACGCTTCGGACTTGGTTCTGCCGAAGGGGTCAGAACTTTTGGCTGACGCTGAGACCCTGATTGTCAATGTCTCTGAAGAGGTTGACAACGAGGCCGAAGCAGATGAGGCAGCTGAAGAAGTTGCAGCACCTGTTGAGGCTACTGAAGAGGCTGCAGCAGGGTAATTCTGCCCAACGCACACTGATTCACCACCTCCGGCCGGGACTGACACAGTCCCGGCCGGAGGTTTTTGTACGGCAGGGCTGCCCGTGAGGCAAGGACTGCCGTGAGCACACACCTAGGATGGAACGTATGACTGACAAGTGGCTTGTTGTGGGCCTTGGAAATCCTGGGCCCGAGTATGCAGGCAATCGCCACAATGTGGGTCAAATGGTATTGGACGAGCTAGCCGGGCGAATCGGCGGCTCCTTTAAAATACACAAGGCCCGGGCTCAAGTAGTTGAGGGCAGGCTAGGTATTGGCGGCCCACGAGTGGTTCTAGCCAAGCCGATGAGCTACATGAACCTCTCTGGTGGCGCTACCTCGGCACTGGCGCGCTTTTACGACGTGGCCCCTGAGAACGTGGTGGCGGTTCACGACGAGATCGACATCCCCTTCGCTAGCCTCAAGCTCAAACTCGGTGGGGGAGAGGGAGGTCATAACGGTCTGCGAGACATCTCGAAAGCATTGGCAACAAAGGAATATTTGCGTGTGCGCGTTGGAGTGGGCCGCCCGCCAGGCCGTATGGACACCGCCGACTACGTCCTCAAAGACTTCTCCTCAACGGAGCGCAAAGAGCTGCCTTTCCTGATCGACACTGCGGCAGACGCCGTGGACCTTCTAGTCCGTGAGGGTCTACTCGCCGCACAGCAAAAATTTCACGGAAGCGTTTGAGACAAACATCCATTGTTTGGTTCAGCGGCCTGTGGTAGTTTAAGCTTCAAGCGCCACCTGACCGGGCATGATTAGTGTCCGGCTGCCGAGAACACGGACCCTGGCCGTGGAGGGCGCCCCACTTGGGGGGGTGGGCTCAGAAGGCGGCGTGATGGATTTGCGGCACGTGCAGGGCACCATCCCCATAGGGATGATTCCGACGTCCTTGCCCACATTAGGCATGGCTGATCGTCGGCAATGGACTTCCCTTGCCCGAAAAGCTGCGCTGGAACAGACAATCCAAACCCTGAGCATCAGTGATGAGCACTTTGGCGTTGTGATTTGTGGCGGACCCGGGATGGGGAAATCGGTTTTCGCGAGGACCCTAGCGACTGAACTCTCCGGGACCACCCACGTTGTGCACCTTTCGGGCGCGGACTCCCGATGGCTGCCGCATTTTTCACAAGTTTCGCACCTTTTAGCTAGGCTTCCAGACGCCTCGGACTCGCACCGGGATGTGGTTGCAGCACTAGCCCACATGATCCTCAGTGACGCGGCCGGCAGCCCTGTGTTGTTGATTGTGGAGGACGTCCAAGACATGGATGACCTAAGCACGGCAGTGGTGATGCGCTTGCTACTGGGCGGTTCGGCAAAGCTAGTGGCCTGCGTTCAAGAGCTTGCCCACTTACCACTGGATCTGGTGGATCTTTACAAGGATGGGCTCCTACAGGAGCTCAAGTTCGCACCTTTGGAATCTGACGAAATTTCAGCGTTGCTCTCAGCCGTGTTGGGAGCCCCCGTTTCTCGCACAGCAATCACAATATTTTCTCACGCCAGCGGTGGAAGCCCTTTGGCGCTGCAAGCGATGGTCGTGGAGCAACTGAACTGTAACAACTTGTATTTGGCCGGTGCTGTGTGGGTCTTGCGCGCTCCCGTCATCGCGCATCCTGATGGACCGCTGGATGAACTGGTTCGAAGCCGGCTTGCCGAGGAACCGGAGGATGTGCGTGAGGCCCTCGAATGGTTGTCCTTACGCCGGCGGGCGCCGGTTTCCGACTTGCTCAAACTTGTGGGTCCAGCAACGGTTTCAGTGATGGAACGCTCCGGTTTGCTGAGCATTGTGGACGACGGACGGGCGTGGGTAACACTTTACGAACCGTATATAGGCGTGGCAATCCGCGGATGGATGGACTCATGGCAGCGTAGATCCTTGTACAGCAAGGTCTCCAACGTACTTGCTGGCATCAGTGAATCAGCAACGCCGGCGGAGCTGATGAGCTTCGCGGAATGGACTTTGGAATGCGGCGAGTCGCTATCATCACGTTTTGCGCTCAAGGCAGCCCAAGCTGCTAATTCCCTGTTCCATCCAACATTGGCGATTGCGTGTACTGAGCAGATCACCCAAAAAAATCCGGAATGGCTCGGTGCGGCGCTAGAGCGCGCTCGAGCTTACGGAACGCTTGGGGACTACCGAGGTGCCGTCATTGCCCTGGATGAGGTTTCTCGCGAACGACTAGATTCCGCGCCACCGCTGGCCTACGGCAGACATGTCTTGGATCTGTGCAGCGCACTGTTAGAAATTGACGGCGGCTACGCTCGAGTAGACAGTGCGCTGATGGCCGCTGAAACGCGGCTAGGGGATCCGGCCGATCCACGAAATGGCGGCGATTCGCGCGCACGTGATCAAGCATTATTGATGATCCGGCTCGCTAAGTTGCAATATCTCGTCCACCGCGGTGGCCTTGCCCAGGCAGTGCCACTGCTCGAAGAAGGCTTCCAGAAGCACGGCACGAGCGACTTTGGCCTTGGATGCGCAAGTTTATTGGCGTATTGCTGGACTATTGTGGGCCGCGAAATTGACGGCGTAGCCCTAGCCAATGACATCAAAGCAAGAGTCAATGCTTCTGATCTACCGCCCTACGTTCGCCGATGGCGTGAGAACGCCGTGTACACCGGCCTGCTGTGGTCCGGAGAGTGGACGGAATGTCTTGACGGGCTGAAGACGTTTATGGACAGCCAATCAACGCTCACCTTCGAGCGCGGCGGTGAGACCGAGCTGGCCCTGGGGTTGGTGTACACCTACGCAGGCCGGATTGATCGAGCGATCGATGTACTGCGTGCTGCAAATGCCTTGTTAGCAGAAGGAGTTCGCGGATCCTCCTACGGTCTCTCGCTATCGGCACTAGCCTTCGCCTATGCCCAAGCTGGTGATGTCCGCGAGGCCCGCTCGTTCCTTGAACAGGCTTCCTTACAAACAGAACCAAAGGGCTGGCTTGCCCAATGGACGGCCGGGTTCTGCGTCCAGATGGCGCGCCGATGGTTGCGAGACCCGGGTGCCAAACAATTGCTTATAGACTCCGCGAACGAGGACATAACGGCGGGCCGGATGGTCACGGCATCCATGTCCCTATTTGGAGCCACCGTTCAGGGAAGCGACGCCGAGCTAGCACTTCTCCAAAGTGTTTCAACTCAGCGTCAGGGCCGGATGGCCCGCGTGAATGCATTGGTGGCAGAAGGTAGCCGCCATAAGGACGCCGGAGCGCTGATGAGAGCTGCTGGAATCGCTGCCGAGCTGAGGCTCGACGTGGTGGAATCCCGTTGCGTGGTGCTGGCACTGGACGTAGCCTTGGCCTCCGGAGACACCACCACGGCCAAACAAGCACAGCGTCGGCTAGATGCTCTTACACCGCGGCTGCCCGGACTTCCCTTGTCCCCCCATAGCCAGGGACCAGAGCTTACTGAACGCGAACGGCAAGTGGCTCGCTTGGCTGCCCAAGGGATGAGCAACAAAGAGGTTGCCACCCACCTTGAAGTTTCGATTCGCACCGTTGAAGGACACCTGTATCAAGTGTTCACTAAGCTAGGCATCACCTCACGAAGTGGACTTGGTGATGCTGGAAACTGGTGACTTAGCCGTGGCACAGATGCCGAGCGAACAATGGCACGATTACAGCGGTGTCCTAGCAGGGGTAACAGCAGCGATCAGCTCACCGCACTGCTGGGCTGTTTTCCTTGTGGGATCTCCGGGGTTAGGCGCCACAAGCCTGCTAAATCAACTCAACCGCAAGCCAAGCGTCGGCAGACATATCGTGGACGTTCGAGCCACTACAAGCCTGTCCACTGTGGAGTACGGCGCGCTGGCACCATTCCTGCTTGGCCTGACACCAGAGGATCTGGAGCTGCCGCAGTCGGTGTTACGCGCACTGCGCGAACAGCTAGGACTGGGGGACCCGAACGTGGAGCCAGCGTTGATCCTGGTAGACGACGCCCACACCTTGGACCCCTCGAGCGCTGAAATTTTGGCTCATATAGTCCGGGCAGGTTGGGCAAAATTGGTTGCCAGCGCTTCGCCATATCCCGGCATTCCTGGCCCGCTACTGCGTTTTTGGATCGACGGCGCCGCTGAACGTTTTGACCTGCACCCCTTGAGCAAAAAGGACGCACAGGAATTCTGTCAAACCCTCCTGGGTGGTCCGGTTTTGCGAAGCACAGCGCAACAAATGTACGCCGAAAGCAACGGAAATCCTCTGTTTCTCAAAGCCCTCGTGGAGGAGGCTCAAGCGTCCGGGGAACTCGAAAAACGTCGCGGCATATGGCTCAATCAGGGCATTACGGGGATCCGTCCACCCAAACTGGCTACCGTCGTCGAACGTTACCTTCGTGACCTCACACCTTCCGAGCGCGAGTGTCTTGAACTTGTTGCCCTCGCCGAACCTGTGGAACGGCACCTGATTGAGGCGCTTACGGGCGAACGCGAGACGCGCAGACTCGCGGAAATCGGTTTCATTTCCACAACAGCGGAATCCGTGTACGTCGGACAAGGAAAACCTGCGCCGCTAATAAAGCTCACCATTCCAGTGATCGGCGAGCTCCTGCGTAGGACAACTTCACGTGCGCGAAGTCTGAACTGGCATCGTCGCTTCCGCTTACATGCCGGTTACGACGGTGGCGGGGAAATGGGCTTAGTGCGTCGCGTTACCTGGGCTCTGGACAGTGGTTCGGAAGTTCCTGACGAGCTGATATTGCGAGCAGCGGTTATTGCTTGCAATCTCTTCGAGTCTGAACAAGCCGTCCGTCTGGCCCCAGCAGTCCGGAACCACGAACTTTCCTCAGAAACTAGCGCAGTGCTAGCTCGTGCGTATTTCAACCTTGGCAGTTTTGGTGAAGCGTGGGCATTTTTGGGTTACGGGGGGCCCAGAATGTCAGTGGCAAATAATCCACAACATCGGCCAACAATGTTTAATAGTTTGCTGCGGGCCGGGATTCGTATGGCCTTGGGTCAGGCCCCAGCGCAGCTAGCGGCGGATGCGGCAGCATTGCGTGAATCGGGGAGTAACAGCGGGGCGGATGGTGTCTCGGATCTAGTGATTGAAGGCCGAGCCAGCGTAATAGAAATGATGGGGCAGTCGATATCTGGTGACTATGCCGGAATGTCTAGAATCCTGGGCGGATCAGGAGCGGAGTTGGGAACGGATAATGACTCGCCCGATGACATCCTCAATCAGGCTTTGATGTGTGCCCTTGATGCGGAACGGCTATGCGCGCAGGGCGCCCCAGTCAAAGGACAGGCAGCGGCTGCCGAAGCAATCGCGCTTTTGGAGAATTATCACAACGAAGCATTCGTATTGCACGAATGGATTGCCCTAAGGAGCATTATTTGTGCGCTTTTTGCTGGCCACTGGGATGCTGCCACAGCGCAAGTAGAGGGCTACTTCGCGTCTACAGCTGGCGTGTCAGCAGCGCTTAGCGGAGGGGACTACACGATCAGAGGGTTTATTGCAGTCCGCCGCGGTAGCTTCCCAGAGGCCTTGGAAATCTTAGAAACCGGGATGGAAGCGCTCCGGGTTTTGGATCCGCAGCAAATTTTTGGTGTGTGTGCTGGGCTGGCAGCCTATTGTGCAGCCCGTGATGGTCAACTGCAACGTGCAAGCAACTTGCTCGCCGAACACCAGCGAGATAGTAGCAAAGGAGTTTATCTACTGCGATTCATGGCTAATGCCTTTGCGGCGGCCGCACGCGAGTACATCGTATCGGCGCAGAACAAGGATTCGCTGGCTAGCGATATTTTGGGAAACGATCCATCAAATTACGGCACAAACGGGGACGGACTGTCATTGCTACTCGGCCTGGCTGCGGAAGCGAGGAGCAAAGGTGCAGGGATGCTGGAAATGATGGCACTAGACCTTGTCATGGACTTGGGCGATCGGAGCGAAACGCAGCGTTTTGTGGCCCTAACTGCCGAGGTCGAAGGCCCTTGGGCGCAGGCTCTGCACGGCTACAGTGCAGCGCTGGCCACAGGCAATACTGACGGACTGTTAACGGCAGCCGCGAGCCTCCAGCGAGCCGGACTCGACGGGCTGGCCGCCGGTGCATATGCCGAAGTCCTCAACGAGCTAGGGACCGGCTCCAACCGAGAAGCACGTCAGTGGGCACGTTCTGGCCTTGCTGCCATCCGGCCGGAGGCCAGCGCACCTACAGCCTTAACAAAGCGCGAGAAGTTGGTAATTTCCCTAGCCCGTCAAGGTCTCAGCGACAGGGACATTGCCCAGGAGCTCCAACTGTCTGTCCGAACCGTTGAGGGGCACCTGTACCGCTCCTACATCAAACTCGATATACCCGGGCGGGAGTACTTGGCCCATCTGGAAGAGCACCAAATTCAGTGACATATTACTAGCTGTTGGTATCTACTCTTCGCGTTCCGTGCGTTATCTGGGTGGTGGTACTTAGCAAATCCGAGTACTCACTACTGGTGCGCAGGCCGGCACCTCCCTGCTTAGCTACTTATGGGGCAAGCGACTTCTTAGGAAGTCGGTGAAGGCTATGCTTGGGGGCAAAAATGCTGTTGAATACGGATTCGGGGGCTAGTCATGTGAATGCGGCTCCCTTGTGGCCTGTGGTGGGTCGCAAAGAAGCCATAGAAATGATCGCCGAAGGCCTGAGCGAAAATCGCTCTGGTGCGCTCATCACTGGTGAAGCCGGATCGGGCAAAACGTTCCTCGCCCAAGAGGCACTCAAGGACGTTCGTGAGCATGGCTACGTGGTCTCGTTGCGGGGCAGCCACACGCTCGCTAACACACCCTATGGGGCCCTCAACGTATTACTGCGAGACGTTGACTCAAGCTACCTGAACCATCCAGTTCTGGTGTTGTCTGGCTTGACGCGCTTGCTGGCAGAACACTCCGACGGCCAGCAGGCAGTCATCTTTGTGGACAACGCGGTTGATATTGACCAGCTTAGTGCCGTGGCCTTGGCACAACTTGCACGCAACGGTGCTATCCAGCTGATACTTACAGCCACCGAACCTGCGAGCCTGCCGCACGCTTTCCTAAGTCTGCGCGATGAAGGGCTTGTTACAAATGTTGAGCTGCGGCCGCTGACCTTAACTCAGACCCGTGAATGGCTGGCAGAAGCATTGCAGGCGCCATGTTCCCAAGCGGCCGTGCGTGCTCTGTGGAAGAACAGTGGAGGTAACGTCCACCACCTCAAGTTGTTGAGTCAAGAACTTCTCGAATCGGGGGCGCTCTCGAAGGCTCAAGGCAACTGGATTCTCAGCGGGGAAGTATCAGTTCATTCGCGGGCAGTAACAGAGCTGATAGTGGCCAAGATAGGCCGGTTAGACGAGGGCGAGCACCGGATCCTCGACATCGTGGCGCTCGCCGAAAGTGTCCCGCTGGAAGTATTGCTGCGGCTCGGAGCGGCTCACGAGATTGACTCATTGGAGGAGAAAGGACTTCTCGAACTAGATCATAGGGCGCCCCGACATGCTCGAATCCACAGCCCCCTACTGGCCGGCGTCGTCCGCAGCGCGGTACCTCAGGGCCGCAGTAACCACCTCCGAGCGCTCGTGATAGAAGCCTTCCAGGGGGACACCCTTCAACCAGACATCAAGCTCGCCTTAGCGGTATGGGGTCTGGACTGCGGGGCAGCCCTCACAACAGCGGAAACCGTTGAGAGTGCGGGACTTGCCAATGACGCGTCCAAGCCGAATTTGGCTCTGCGCTTGATCCGTTCCCTCCTGGACGATGCCCAAACCGGTAGTTCTGCCGCCGAAGAAATACGTTCACTCTTACTTTTGGGCAAGATAGGTCAGGCAAGACTGGTCCTTGGCCCATTCCGCAAGGTGCCAAGGCCCTTACTGAACGTAGCTCAGCGGGTGCGGCTTTTACTGGCGGGGAGTTCGGTACTTCTGGCCACCCAAGGGGGAGGCCCAGGGGCGGCGCAGCAACTTGACCGTGCACGGAAAGAATTCGAAATGGCCGCCAAGGACCCGGCGTTGGCGCGCGAGGATGAGGCGATCTTCGAGCAACTTCTTTTGAGCGAAGCCGGGGCCCGCTCCTATTCGGGTGATTACGCAACGCAAGTGAAAGTGCTAACAGACCTTTTCAGTCAGCCTGTTCCACGTAGCTCGGTATTCAGGCTCTTAGGAGGCAGCATGCTTTGTGAGGCGCTGGCCGTCACAGGGAAGATGGAGCAGGCGCGCTGCCTCGCCGAGGAACTTTTGCCTGAATGCCACCGGCCAGAGAGCGTTGCAGTTGCGGTCCAACTGGCAATTCCGAGGATTCGGTACGCGCTGCTTTGGGGGGGACACCTTGAAACAACAGCCAGCACTATCAGTCTTGGTGAACAAAGCGCAGCCCGGACCCATTACCAAATGTTTAATGCCACGGAGCTACCTGCAGCCATTGTGGCCGCGGCGCAAGGTAAAGCTGGCGTTGCTCTTGGGCTCTTGAACCCCGCAATCGGACAACTGCGGGTTGGAGACGCTGAAGGTGTGCTTGCCCTTGCTTGCTCGGCTGCTGCCTATGCACATGCCCTGAACGGAAATAAAAGTGAGTCCCAGAAACTTCTAGCTGAAGCAGCTGCTCAAGATCGGCGGGCCACCTATCTGGTGGAACGCACAGCACAGTATTTTGCTGCTCTCGCTCGGATGATCAACTCGACTGGATTGGACACTGCACCGGGGAGTTCTATGCTCGCCACTGAGTTGCTGTCCATGGCAGGAGAAGAACAACAGCGGGGAGCCACTACGCTCGAGTTGTACTGCCTCAGCGCTGCACTACGGTGCGCGGAACTTAGCGGTAACCTCGCTGTGGCGCGGCGTTTGAGTGAAGCATCCGTGTTGGCGGACGGACCATTCGCGCAATTATGCGGAAAATTTGCTCGCGCCGTTCTCGCTCAAGATCCATCGATGCTGGTGGCTGTCGCCTTGGAAGCGGCTGAGCAACAGAATCATCGCTTTGCACTTGACGTCGCTCGCTTGGCGGAGTTGAGATCGGTGGCCTTGCAGGACCGCAACGCACAATATCTGGCCAAACGCTTAGCCGATCAGTACAGGCACGTTCTAGGGGTTCGGTCAGTGGGCAGCGAGGACATGCAACCGCTGACTGCTAGGGAACTTGAAATAGCTAGGATTGCGGCTCACCAGGCTAGTAATCGTGAGATCGCCAGCCAGCTGCACGTTTCCGTCCGAACCGTTGAAGGACATTTGTACCGAATCTTCCGGAAATTGAAGATCTCCGAACGGTCAGAACTGCTTTATTCTTTCCTAGAGCCTGAGACGGTCTAGCCGTGACAGACGAACTGATTGTTGAACGGCTCATTGGGCGCTTTGCCTTGGTGCAAGGTGTGGTGGATTGTCTGCTGGATCCCTCAGGACCCGGTGTCCTGCTGTTGGGTGACGCCGGGATGGGCAAGACGGCTCTGATGCACCAAGTATTAGAGGAGCTGGGCGGGCGGGTGCGGCCCTATCAAATCAACGCTGGACCTTCGCTGGCGCGGGTTCCGTATGCTGCTCTGGCCCCATTGCTGATGGAGCTCACGCCGGAACAAATTGACCAGCCAATCGCAGTCTTTGATGCACTCTCAGTTCAATTTAGCCCCGATCGCCGGACCGGCGCTGTTCCGGCCCTTCTTGTGGTTGAGGATGGACAGTATCTGGATGAAAACAGCGTGGCTTTGGTGACGCAATTGATGGTGGCCGAGGTGGTTCGTGTTGTTTTCCTATGCCGTACCTTTCCCGCGCCACCAGCTGAACTATTGACTATGTGGTCTGAGGGTCTTCTGGAGCGTTTTGAGGTCTTGCCTTTGGAACCTGATGAGGCTGTAGAAATGTGCCAGGAAGTTCTCGGTGCACCGGTTGTTTCATCCACAGTCGCAGTTCTGCTCCGTCAATCCAGTGGAAACCCAATGCTTCTGCGGGAACTACTGCTGCAGGGGCGTCAGAGCGGCCAGCTTGTCCAAGGCAACAACTCGTGGATCCTTAATGCCCCAGTCCAGGCCGCGGGTTCAGGACTCATGGACATTGTGCGGCAGCAAGTGCTGGGCCTTGACGAAAGCGATCGGCAGACCCTAGAGACCGTGGCTTTGGCTGAAAGTTTGCCGCTGGACACTCTGGTGACGCTCTGTGACAACAACTCCATTGATCATCTTCAGGAGCTCGGTTTTATCCACGTCGCGGAGGATCACAAACGGCACGTTCGTTTGGTCAAACCCCTAGTTGCCGAAATTCTGCGTCAACTGGTGCCAAAAGCCCGAGGCATGGCCATCCGGCATCGGATTCTTGCAGCTTTGGACGGAAACCCCGAAACCATGGACGGGCTCCTGAGATTTGTGCTGTGGTCCCTAGAAACCGGCGCACCTGTTGAAGAGGAGACCATTCTTCATGCTGCACGTTTAGCGAACCGTCTCTACCTGCCGGGCCAAGTGGAGCAGCTGGCATTGGCTATCCACTCGGCGAAATATCGCTGTGAAGCCGCGGTAGAGCTGGCACGGGCCAGGTATTACAGCGGGGACTATCGTGCGGCCAACAGCGCCCTGAACTACGTAATAGATGAGGCGGAGGATCCGCTGACCCTGCGGCAAGCATCCCTTCTGGCCGCGCAGTTGGCAGCCAGCCGTGGCGCGGGTTCTGCCGGTGTAACTCTTGTAGCTCGTGCCTGGAATGTTGCCTTGCAACGCCTAGCTGCCGTTGGGACGCTCTCGGCCCAAAAAGTTGCAGTCGAGCAAGATGCGGCCCGGCTTCTTTGCCTCTCGGCGAGTCATGCCGATGGTCGCTACGGTGACGTCCAGTCTGAGCTCGCCGCACTATGGGAGCATTCGGAATTGCTGGAAAATCGTATCCAGGCCGGGCTCTTGCTCAGTGAATCCTTAGCGCTGACTGGTCAAGCATCAACAGCCTTAGGAATCCTTGACTCGGTGGCCACGTTGCTCAGTACTGACGTTACCGAACACCACTACTACCGGCCGGAACTGATACGTATCCAGCTCGCGGCGTTACATCAAGCGGGCGAGTATCAGGTTCTAGAGGACTATGTTGGCCATCGCATCGTAGAAGCCGAAAATTCGCTCTTGTATATGGGCAGTCTCTTGCAATTTGCGGTGGGAGCGGCCGAATTGAACCGCGGAGCCCTCATCCAAGCACTTCCGCACTTGATCCAGAGCGTTGAAATGCTGCGCTTAAGAGACGTTCGTGGACTGCTGCCAGAAGCGTTGGCTACGGTGGCCTATGCCGCTCACTTGGTCGGCAGGAATGACCTGGCAGTCAGTTATCTAGCTCAGGCCAAGGCTCAGCCTTTGGTGGGCAGGGAACTCTCTCTAGTGGCCCGCGCCAGACTGATTAGCCTACAGAATGAGATGAGTAATGCTCGCCTTCCACTGTCCCAGCTAGTGTTGTTGGCCGACGAAGCCGCAGCGGCAGGCGCCAGAAGTGCCGAGCTGGAGGTGCTTTATTCGGCCGTCCGGCACGGCGAAGCGTCCCTCGTGTTACGTCTGGCATCCGTAGCCGAAAAATGTGAAGGCCGTAGTGCGGCTTTTGTTCTCGAATTCTGCCGAGCAATTGTGGTCAAAGACGCAGTCAAGCTCACCGATCTGAGCGAATTGGCCGCCCGCGAAGGCCAGTACCTGGCTGCGGCTGACTGTGCAGCTCAAGCGGTAAAGATCTTGGATTCTCGTGGCGATCAAGCACGTAGATTCGGGGCCCAGCGACTTTACAAGCGACGCATTGCTGCCCTGACTACCGGCGGTGTATTAAGGGAGCCCAATAGCCCCGACCTTGGCAAACTGACTCGACGAGAGCAGGAGATTGCCACGCTGGTTCAGTCCGGCTGCAGCAATCGAGAAATTGCCCTGCAGCTTTCTGTATCGCTGAGGACCATTGAGGGGCATCTGTACCGGATTTTTGCGAAGCTGGGAATTAGCCGCCGCGACGATCTTGCTGGGCGGATCAGCGTCTATCTCTAAACACGTTGTTCTGAGACGGTACCAGTGACGCTGGTGGGTGCCACAGGTACCCAAGGTGGAAGGTGATCCTAAGTACTCGTCAGTGACGTGCGGGCTCTGGAGCGCAAAAACGGGTAGGGCATACTCGTGTTTTGGATGAGGCGTCCCTCTAGCTTTGAGGTATCGGATAGGGAACGCCGTGCCGAGGATGGGGTACCCATCCGAACTGGCTGCCGTTGATTGGCGGACTCCCGGTTGCAACCGGGAGGAACAAGGACGGGGTCGGTGGTGAATAAGCCTTTGAGACCGAGGCTTCCCCCAGTCACCACCGGCCCCCCAGTTTTCTCAGTTTTTGTTCGTTGCTCTCATCAAGGCGGAGGGAAGGAAACCTTCTTATCGCGGCCTTTTGTGTCAGCTGAATCCGAGGAAGGGATCCGTAGGGGTGGATAAGGCAACCAAGGATACGCTTTCTCTGTTGCTCGCCGACCGCCGGATTTGGCTGCTGGCGGCGCCTCGTACAGACCACCCGATCTCGCCAGAGCTGATGGAACTAATTGTTGCTGGCGAACTGACCGTGGTGAATTTTGACGATCTCAACCCGCAGGGCAGCAGTGACTCGCACAATGTTTCGGAAGGTGACGTTACTAGGCTCTCGCATCGCGAACGCGAAGTGGCCACCTTGGTGGTGCAAGGTCTCAGTAGTGCCGAAGTGGCACTGGCTCTGGATATTGCTGTGAACACGGTGAACGCCCATCTGCAACGAGCCTATAGAAAACTAGGAGTCTGTTGCCGGCAGGAGCTGGCTCTTTTGTGGGCAAGTGCTCCGCTTACTTCAATCCGCGAAGCTCAACGGTGAGTGAGGCAACCAGCCGAGGACAAGTGGGACAATAGGAAGGCATACCGGCGGCCGACCGGATGCCGTCCACAAGGAGCAGGTTTTTTGAGCACCGTTACACCACCGCCGTCTGTCCGAACCGCTACGGGTGAGCTAGATGATGCCGAGGCGTTGAGAATCCGCAACGACTTCCCCATTCTGGATCAGGAAGTTAACGGATTCCCTCTGGTCTATCTGGACTCCGGGGCAACCTCGCAGAACCCCCTGAGTGTGCTCGAAGCCGAGCAGGAGTTCTACGAACAGCGCAATGCGGCAGTCCACCGTGGTGCACACGAACTAGCCGTACACGCCACTGACGCTTTTGAGTCTGCCCGCGCCACGGTTGCCGCTTTTGTGGGTGCCCGTGAAGAAGAGATCGTGTGGACAGCCAACGCCACAGCTGGCCTGAACCTCTTGGCCTACTCATTCTCCAACGCTTCCACCGGTCTTGTTCCTGCCGAGTCCCAACAATTCGCAGTGGGACCGGGGGACGAAATTCTCACCACCGAGATGGAACACCACGCCAACCTGGTGCCGTGGCAAGAACTGTGCCGCCGCACCGGCGCCACCTTGCGCTACATTCCAGTGGACGACGACGGCGCCTTGCGTATGGATGAAGCTCACCGATTGATTGGGCCACGGACCCGGGTGCTTGCCTTTACGCACACTTCTAACGTTCTGGGCAACGTCAACCCGGTGACGGAATTGGTTTCCTTGGCCCGGGCAGTAGGAGCTTTTGTGGTGCTGGATGCCTGCCAGTCTGTGCCGCACCTGTCCGTGAACTTCGCCAGCCTGGACGTGGACTTTGCAGTGTTTTCTGGGCACAAGATGCTCGGCCCCACGGGCATAGGCGCATTGTATGGGAAGCAGCACCTGCTGGATGCGCTGCCGCCATTTCTCACGGGCGGCTCCATGATCACCAAAGTGACCATGGAGTCTTCCCTCTACATGCCCGCTCCGCAGCGCTTTGAGGCTGGCACGCAGGCCGTCTCCCAAGCAGTGGCTTTGGCAGCAGCGGTGAACTACTTGAGTGAAACCGGTATGGACCGGATCGCCGCCCGTGAAGCACAACTGGGCCAGCGTCTTGCACAAGGAATCGCCGCCATTGATGGTGTTCGCCTGTTGGGCCCCGCGGCCGGAAGTGAGCGTACTGGCCTTGCCGCATTCGACGTCGAAGGCGTCCACGCTCACGACGTTGGTCAGTACCTCGACAGTAAGGGCATCGCCGTCAGAGTAGGCCATCACTGTGCCCAACCGCTCCACCGGCGCTTGGGGCTGACAGCGTCAACTCGTGCCAGCTCGTACCTGTACAACACCACCGCAGAGATTGACAGTTTCCTCGAAGCGCTGGCCCAAGTTCGCCCATACTTTGGCTTGACCGCCGTGGAAGGTAAGTAACCAAGATGAGTTCGCTCGATTCGCTGTACCAGCAGATCATCCTGGAACACTCCAAAACCCGTAGTGGCGGTGACCTTCCGGAATCCGAGACTGCAGCGGCACCCGGGACACCCGGCGTTGGGCAATGCCACCAACTCAACCCTGTCTGTGGTGACGAAATCACTCTGCGGCTGGAGCTCTCCGCGGACCGTTCAACGGTGGCAGGGATTCACTGGAACGGTGACGGTTGCGCGATTTCTATGGCGTCGGCGTCGATCCTTAGCGAAGAAGCAGCAGGAGCTGACCCAAGGCACCTAAAGGAACTGATTGACACCTTCCGCGACTTGATGCGCTCGCGTGGCAGTATCGAAGCCGATGAGGAAGTGCTTGGTGACGCAGCCGCATTGGCTGGTGTGTCCAAGTACCCTGCGCGGGTTAAGTGCGCCATGCTCGCCTGGGTTGCTGCTGAAGACGCCTTGCGTCAGGCCTTGGCCGAGTAACCCAATGACGACGTAACCTAAAGACTAGAAAGCCCTAGGGCTCCGCTGGGAGGGATGTGTCGGCGTCGGGATCGACCGGAAGACGGACGGTAAACACCGAGCCTTGCCCTGGCGAGCTCTGGACCTCGATGGTGCCACCATGGCTGTCTACGATGCCTTTACTGATCCGTAAACCAAGGCCTACCCCCGGGATGGCACGATCTGTGGCAGATTTGGCGCGGAAGAACTTGGTGAATAACCGTTCGACGTCGGCAGCTTCCATTCCGAGGCCCGTGTCGGCAACGCGGCAACCCACTTCCGAGTCAGTGCTGAAGGTGGTTACAGTAACCACACCGCCGTCGGGAGAATACTTGATGGCGTTGGACACTAGGTTGTCCACCACTTGACCAATCCGGCCTACGTCGAAGACAGCCATCGCCGGCGTGGTGCTCTGATTTAACAGCACCACGTTGTTGGCTGTGGCGCGAGGCGAGGCGGAATCGACGCTCAACTCTACGAGCTCTGAGAGGTCCGCTAATTGCCGGTGTAGCCCCACCGCAGGTGTGGCAGTGGCTAGCAGATCGGAGACGAGGTTGAGTAGCCGTTCACCATTTCGTTCTGCCACCTGTAGGTACGCGGCCAGATGCTTGGGCAGCTGCGTGGATTCTTCCAAAGCCAAGCTCAAATAACCCAGGATCGATGTCAGGGGAGTGCGCAATTCGTGGGAGACGTTGGAGACAAAGTCGTCTTTGGCCTGCAGCGCGAGCATTACTTCGGTGACGTCGTAGAAGGCCACCACTGATCCGGTGACGGTACCGTCAGTGTCTTTAATGGCGCGGGAGGTACTGGAAACTGCCCTTCGGTTACTGCCGTTGCCCAGCCACATCAGGGTCTCTGAAACGTAGTCACCGTTGATGGCACGCCGTACCGGGCGTTCCGCAGGGGGAATGGGCGTGGTTTGGTCACTTTCAAAAACTAACAACTGTTCTTCTGCGGCGTCTCGGGCGTCAGGCGGTAGCGCTAGACGGTGGAAGTCCCGTTGTTTGCGGTTCATCAGGATGTCATTACCGTCTGCATCCACTGCCACCAGACCAACATTGACAGTGTTCATAATGGCGTTGAGCAGTTGTTCGCGCTTCTGGCTCAGTCCAAGGGTTTCAACGAGCTGACGGTCCTTCTCCTTCAGAGCCATCTGCTGCTTTTCCATGCTGGCCACTAGGGTACTGGCGGCCACGCCCAGGCCAAGAAAAATCACTGGCAAAAGAAGCGGGCGGAGTAACTGCGCAGTAGTCAAAGTGTTGCCATCGAACACCAATGGAGACCACACCACCATCAGTGAACCCAGCACGATAGCGGGCAGTGCTATGCGGCGGGAAAGTCCTGACGCCGCCAACCAAAAGACCGGAAAAAGGGTTAGAGCGGCAACACCGTTGAGGGTGTCACTGCCGGAGAGACGAATTACGGCAAGGGAAAGAAAATCAAAAACCGGAATTATCAGAAATAAACCGAAGGTCAGCCGGTGCCAAGGAACGGCAAGGGTTGCCGCTAGAAGCAGGATCTGCGTCAGAATACCGGTCATCACAAAGGGATCGCCTAACGCCTTCGGGTTAGCAACAGCGGCGATCAGGATGGCACAAGCGATTCCAATACTGAGCGGTAATTGGCTCAGAAACACTCGCATTCGAAGCCCGTGCTGATGGAAGTAGCGCGGGAAAAGACTTGGGCCGGTGGTTCGGACGCCGGGCTGGTGAGAATCAGGAATTGTCACTGGGTTCCGACCCTGCCATTGGAAGCCTAAGCGTAATTGTGGTTCCAACTCCTAATTCGCTGTCTAACTCGAGGGTTCCGCCGTGACGTTCGGTCAGTGACTTGGCAATGTTCAAGCCCAGACCGAAACCGGACACTTGGGACTCGCGGGCCGAATTTGACCGGAAAAATCGTGAGAAAACTTTCTGCTGGTCCTCTGCGGAAATTCCCACACCGTGATCGATAACTTTGACCACTGCCTGATGAGCTGATGCATCGCGCCCCAAGACCACTGTCACAGTGGTGCTGGGGCTGTATTTAACCGCATTGGAAATGATGTTTTCTAGGATTTGACCCACGCGCTGCGGATCAGCGAGCGCAACTACACACTCTGGGGCCTCTGTTCGGAGAGCAGCCCGGTGAATGGTAGCCAGAGGTTCAATGGCGGAGATCGCGGCGTCGATGCAGGAGCGAAGATCCGTAGGAACTGGCACAATGCTGAGCGTTGACTCGGCCGACGAAACTAGATCCGAGACGCGGTCCCGCAGTTTGGTGGCGTTACGCTCAATGACCTTTAAGGAAGGCACGTCGGTCATACCTGCATCGGTGAGTTCATCACGAAGCATTTCCGTATAACCAAGGATTGACGTCAAAGGTGTTCGGAGTTCGTGCGAGATTGTTGCCACAAACTCTTGTTGTGCGTTCGCTGAGTCAAGCAGCTGGGTGACATTCGCAAAGGCCACAACGTGCCCAGCTGCGGCTGAAGCGGCCGGGATTGCGTCCGGCGTGGTCGTTGCCATGCGGATGGGTCTGGCAGTGGCGCTGTAAGCGGTCACCCGCCCTTCGCGCCGTTCCCAAAAAAGCATGTTGCTGTACTCTTCACCGCGGATAGCGCGTGCCAAGGGCCTGCGCTCGGCCGGAATGGGGGTGACTTTGTCGGGCTCAAAAAGCTCCTTACTTCCTTCCCCCATGGCAAACCACTTTTCACGTGCGGCTCCGGCCTCGCGTAACTCGGCGGAGATTGCCATGTCTTCACGGAACCCACGTTTGTTCACCACCGAAGGGACACCGCTGGCATCCATTGCTACTACGCCAACATCGATAGCGGAGAGAACTGAGCGCAACAGCTCTTCTTTTTCTTGGCTTTGAGCGAGTGCTGAGGCAAGTTGTTGTGAGGTTCGTAGGAGCGTCTGCGATTGGCCCTCCAAGCGGCTGGTAATAAATGCCACGGCAAGGCCCACAAAGAAAATCACCAAGGGAAGGGCGGCCAAACGCGCCACAACCTGGGATGACAGGGGAGTCAGACCCAATAGCAGCGGGGCGATCATCATCAAGATGGTGGCACCCATTCCAATGGCAACACCGCGGTACTTGATGCTTACCGCTAAACGCGTCATGGGGAATACGGCAAGGAGTCCCATAACATCGAGCACCGTCAGAGAGCCGATTCGGGCCAGAATAATGGCCACGAAACCGAGGAGCGCCAGTACCACAGACGGGTTGGCTCGAAAGCGGTCCCAAGGAAAAACGGCGGCAAAAATAAGGCTCAGCAGAAGGACAGCGTAACCAGCCACAAAGGCCCCATGACTGAGCAATTCTGGGTACATCACGGTGAACAGCACGCCCAGCAGGAGCATCGGGATGGCGAGCAGCAGATGGCGTTCGAGCGAGGATTCCTTTCCCTCTGTGCCCAGCAAAATCCGGGTCAGGGGGACGCTCTCAGAGTCCGACGATGCGAAGAGGGGCATGGGTCCACCTTGAGTGATGTACTCAGGCCCCCGGAGTGGAGCCTAGGCATGATTTTGCCATGCATTGGGCGTCAGCGTGATTTTGTCCCGGCTACTGGCGACCAGGGAGCAGTTTTTAGTGGCGTTGGAAGGCATCAGGGATTCCGTCGCCGTCGGCGTCGAGGGATTCGATCTCCTCAACCTTGCGGTAATGACGGTTCCGGATTCGCAGCACAACGGCGGCGAGCAGGGCAGCAATCAAGGAGCCAGCGAGGATCGCCACCTTGGCGTGGTCATTGTGTGGCGAGCCTTGGCCAAAGGCGAGTTCTGAAATGAGCAAGGACACGGTGAACCCAACCCCGGCCAAAAGCGCTAGACCCGCTACATCCACCCATGCCAGTCCGTCGTCCAAACTGGCCTTGCTGGTTCGGGTCACGAGCCATGTTGCAGCGAACACTCCGATGGCTTTGCCGGCAACCAGTGCCAGGGTCACGCCTTGGGCCACTGGATCGGCAAGGGCCTCGGCTATTCCCTGCCCGCCACCTAGAGCCACACCTGCGGAGAAGAAAGCGAAGACGGGTACAGCGATCCCGGCACTGAGTGGGCGAAGGGAATGCTCAAAGCGTTCGGCTAAGCCGGCGTCGGGCTCGGTACCGGAGAATTTTTTCTGTTGTGAATTCAGCACCGGCACGGCAAAGCCCAAAAGCACTCCTGCAACGGTTGCGTGAATTCCTGAGGCATGGATGAGAGCCCAGGTGGCCAATGCCGGAGGTAGCAACCAGTACCACTGATGAACTCGCTTTTGCACCAAAAACGTAAAGATTGCCAAGGGGATCACTGCTGCTGCGAGCAACCAGGGCTGCAGATCTGTTGCGTAGAAAATCGCAATGATGGCGATGGCAATCAGGTCATCAACCACGGCCAGAGTCAGCAAAAACGTACGCAGAGCGGCCGGCAAGTGAGTGCTGATGACAGCCAAGACGGCAAGAGCGAATGCGATGTCCGTTGCCGTGGGAATAGCCCAGCCACGCAGCGCCGTAGCGTCATTGAGATTCACCACGGCGAAAATAATTGCCGGCACCGCAACACCGCCTACTGCGGCAGCGACCGGGACAATCGCCTTGGCCGGATTCCGGAGGTCACCTGCCACAAATTCGCGTTTGAGTTCAAGTCCTGCGATAAAGAAAAACAGGGCCAGGAGACCATCGGCGGCCCAAAGGCCCATACTGAGTTCCAGATGCCACGGTTCGTAGCCGAAAGTGAAGTCCCTTAGAGCAAAGTAGCTTGACGCCGCGGGAGAGTTAGCCCATATAAGAGCTATAACCGTAGCGATCATCAAGAGCGCCCCGCCAACTGTCTCTTTGCGCAAGATAGCGCTGACACGCTGGTACTCGGGGTAACTGCTGCGGGAAAGGATACGGCGAAGTGCCGATGCTGGTGGCCGGGTCATAAAGCTCCCTGAAGGGTTTTGGGGTCAACGGAAAATCGCCGACCAGACTTCCCGGCACACCAGCATCTAGTCTACGCGAAGTGCTCAGTGGCTTTCGAGCCAGGCCTGAGCTTGTGAGGCTTGAAGCTTCAGCCCCTTGGCCACCATGGGCTCGGCAGCGCTGGCAATCTTCGAACCCAAAAACGGGATTGAAGAACTTACCTTGCCATCAAGGTCAATGCGGGTCCCAGTGCCCTCAGCAACGAGCTTTTGCACGGCCGAAACGTCCACGGGCGCGCCAGCTACCTTCAGAGATATATTCGCCTGACGTGACCCGTCAGCAGCGGGTGCTGACCAGCTCTCCGTCTGAGTGACAGTCAAGGATTCGCCAACGAACTTCTTGGCGATCTCCGGGAGCCGAGTGGTGGGCAGGGTGCGCACCACTGTGATAACAAACTCGCCGTTCAACTCGCCCTGGCGGGTAACGGACGTGAGTGTTCCACCAACCAGCTCACTCGTGTGCCGCAAAAAGTCTTCATTCACAAAGGTCTCGGTCACACGATCTACGCCAAAGGGCAAAGTGGTGGATGCAGTCAGAGCCATGGGTCCTCCAAAGGTTGGGTCGAACAAAAGTAAGTTCGTATCTGGGCTGACAATCATCCTACGGCTACACCCACCTCAGCCGGGCTCGGGTAGGCTAAGAACACCCGGGATTCAGATGAATTTCGGGCTTTTGTGTTGCCGCATTTCCCGCACCAACCGCCATCTCCAGGAGTCTGCGATGAGCACCGTCCAAGCCCCCACAACACCTGCCCCGGCCCTGAGCGGTCTCCGGGCAGCCCTCGACGCGGACCCTTCCTTTGCCCGAGTCCGCTCAGAAGCCGCACGCGGCACAGCCCGCAGCGAGGACTACCGCATCGCCGCACCAGCGGGCCTACGCGCGGCATTGCTTGCTGAAATGGCTGACGGACTGGACGCGCTCGACGGCGGTGCGGCAGGCGCCGTCGTACTGGCGGTTACTGCAACCGGACGCGAGAGCGAAGATCTTGCTGCAGCGCTGAGCGCCTACTTGCCAACCGGGGCTGTGGCTCAATTCCCGAGTTGGGAAACCCTCCCGCATGAGCGATTGTCACCGCGTTCGGACACTGTGGGGCGGCGCTTGTCCGTTCTCCGCCGTTTAGCTCACCGTGAGGCTGGAGACCCTCTGCGTGTGGTTGTTACTCCGGTGCGTGCGGTGCTGCAGCCAATTGTGCAAGGGTTGGGCGACTTGGAACCTGTGCACTTGGCAGTGGGACAGGAAATCGAGTTCTCTTACTTGGTCCGCAAGCTCGCCGATGCAGCCTACGCCCGTGTGGATATGGTGACGCACCGCGGCGAATTCGCTGTTCGCGGCGGAATCCTAGACGTGTTTCCACCCACTGAAGACCATCCGATTCGCGTGGAATTCTTTGGCGACGAAGTTGAGCAAATGCGATGGTTTGCTGTGGCGGACCAGCGTTCCTTGTCAGCCCCCGGCATCATCCACCCCACCGAACTTCACGCACCGCCATGCCGCGAGCTGCTCATCACACCCTCTGTGATGTCCCGTGCCGCTACCCTCAAAGCGAAAATGCCTGCCGCCGCAGACATGCTGGAGAAAATCGCGGGCGGTATTGCGGTTGAAGGTATGGAATCGCTGGCACCGGTGCTTGTGGATGCCATGGTGCCGTTTCTGGGACAGCTAGCGCCCGGTTCCATCACAGTGGTGGTTGAACCAGAAAAAGTCCGCACCCGCGCCCATGACCTGGCCACCACCAATGAAGAGTTTTTGCAGGCAGCATGGGCTACAGCGTCCGACGGCGGGGCCGCACCTTTGGACCTCGGCGCCCAAGAGAGCGCTGACCTACAGTCAGCCAGCTTCCGCACACTCACTGAGACTCGCTCCACTGCGCTCGCCGAAGAGATCTCATGGTGGTCCATTTCCTCCCTCGCCACCGACGAGGACTTGGTCTTAGACATCGATGTGTTGAACATCAACGCTCGTGAACCACGGGGGTATCAAGGCGACGTTGCCGAGATGCTCGAGTTCATTGGCTCACGGGTTCATGACCAGTGGCGGATTGTTGTGGCCACCGACGGCCCCGGCCCTGCACAGCGCCTTGCCGAGCTCTTTCATGACGCAAACATCCCCTGCTCCCGGGTGGAGGCCCTGACGGAGCTACCGCAGCCGGGCATTATTGAAGTCACCACGGCGCCGGCGGGTAAAGGCTTTGTCCTCGACGGGCTCAAACTCGGGCTCTTGACGGAGGCTGACCTGCTGGGCCGTACCTCTGCTGGCGGCACCAAAGACATGCGCAAGATGCCCTCCAAACGGAGGAACGCAGTTGACCCTTTGCAATTGCACGCGGGCGACTATGTGGTGCACGAACAGCACGGGATTGGGCGCTTTGTTGAGCTGATCCAGCGTAAAGTTGCCGGATCCAGCCCGGCCGATGCAGGCCTGCGTGAATACTTGGTCCTTGAATATGCCTCTTCCAAACGTGGAGCACCGGGGGACAGGCTCTTTGTCCCTACCGACCAGCTAGACCAGGTGAGTCGATATGTGGGCGGCGACGCTCCGGCCCTGAGCAAAATGGGTGGCGCGGACTGGGCCAGCACCAAGTCCAAAGCACGCAAGGCAGTTAAAGAGATTGCCGGGGAACTGATTCGCTTGTACTCGGCCCGGATGGCGTCCCGCGGCCACGCCTTTGCTCCAGACACGCCCTGGCAGCGTGAACTTGAAGAGGCATTCCCGTATGTGGAGACCCCGGACCAGTTGACCACCATTAACGAGGTCAAAGCGGATATGGAACGCGAAATTCCGATGGACCGCTTGGTCTCAGGTGACGTGGGATATGGCAAAACCGAGATTGCAGTGCGTGCAGCGTTCAAAGCCGTTCAGGACGGTAAACAAGTTGCCGTATTGGTCCCTACTACGCTCTTGGCGCAGCAACATTACGAGACGTTCACCGAGCGATTCTCCGGGTTCCCGGTACGAGTCAAAGCACTCTCGCGGTTCCAAACCGGCAAGGAGGCCAAAGAAACCGTAGAAGGGGTCAAAACCGGTTCCGTCGACGTAGTGATCGGTACACACCGGCTTCTCTCCAAGGAGATGCAGTTCAAGGATTTAGGACTCGTCATTGTGGACGAGGAACAGCGCTTTGGTGTGGAGCACAAGGAGGCGCTCAAGAAGATGCGCACCAACGTGGACGTTCTTGCCATGAGTGCCACGCCGATTCCACGAACTTTGGAAATGTCCCTGACGGGTATTCGCGAGACCTCAACTTTGGCTACTCCGCCGGAGGAACGGCACCCTGTGCTGACCTATGTTGGCCCGTATACCGACAAGCAAACTTCGGCTGCTATTCGTCGTGAACTCATGCGTGAAGGCCAAGTGTTTTTTGTTCACAACCGGGTTTCTTCCATTGACCGAATGGCTGCACAAATCCGTGAGCTGGTTCCTGAAGCCCGGGTAGAAGTTGCGCACGGTCAGATGTCAGAGAGCCGTTTGGAACAAATCATCGTGGATTTCTGGGAGAAGCGATTCGATGTCCTGGTGTGCACCACCATCATCGAAACAGGCTTGGATATCTCTAACGCCAACACGCTGATTGTGGACCGCGCTGACAACTACGGACTGTCCCAATTGCACCAATTGCGTGGCCGAGTGGGTCGCGGCCGTGAACGTGCATACGCCTACTTCCTATACCCCGCCGAGAAGCCCTTGGGCGAGGTAGCCCTTGAACGTCTCAAAGCCGTGGCATCCCACAATGAGCTGGGGGCGGGTATGCAGTTGGCCATGAAGGACCTTGAGATTCGTGGTGCAGGAAACCTTCTGGGTGGCGAGCAGTCCGGACACATCCAGGGTGTTGGATTTGATCTCTACATCCGCCTAGTGGGAGAGGCTGTTGCTGACTTCCGTGGTGAAAAAGAAGAGAAGACTGCCGAAATGAAGATCGAGCTGCCGGTGAACGCCCACTTGCCGCACGAATATGTTCCCGGCGAGCGTTTGCGCCTAGAGGCGTACCGGAAGCTCGCTGCAGCCGCCAGCGTTGAGGCCATCGAAGAGGTAAAGGCCGAACTGGTGGACCGTTATGGTGAGCCTCCCTTGCCGGTTCAAAACCTACTGGCCGTGGCTCGGTTCCGTGTTGATGCACGCGCAGCTGGCCTCAGTGATGTTGCTTTGCAGGGCAACTTCATCAAGTTCGCGCCAGCACACCTTCCTGAGTCCAAAGCGATGCGTCTGGCACGTATGTTCCCCGGATCCCAGGTCAAATCGGCACTCGACGCCGTACTCATCCCCAAACCGAAGACAGCACGCATTGGTGGCCGGGACTTACAAGACGCCGAAATTCTGCAATGGGCAGATGGCGTGATTAAAAATATCTTCACCGACGGCGCCTAGGCGAATATCTAGGGCAGCTCAGCAAAAAGGTGTGGCTTTATTTCTGAACAATCAGAACTAAAGCCACACCTTTTTTAGCTAGGTTTATTCTTCGCCCGCGGAGTCAGAACGGCCCAGAATGTGCTGGGGGATGATGAATGCCAAGGCAAAGAGAACCAGCGTCACAGCCATGGGCCATGCGTTGTCCAAGGTGAGGAAGTTTAGGGAGTACACCGCGCCAGCAAATAGTGCGAAGCAGATGACAAAAAGCACGATGGACTGTGCGAGATTGTTTTCGTTCTCGATCGGACGGCTCTTGGCATTCATAAACTACTTCTCCTCCTGCGCCCGCTTGGGCCGCTAACAACAAAATATTACGCCGCATCCCGCTAACGCTTAGACGTTAGCGAGTGGTTCTAGTAGGCGGATGTGCCTTGTTCACCGTTAACAATTGCGATACCAGAGCTGGCTCCGATGCGGCTTGCACCTGCAGCAATCATAGCCCGGGCATCCTCCAGTGAGCGCACTCCGCCGGAGGCTTTGACACCAATGCCTGGCCCAACCGTGGCGCGCATCAGGGCTACGTCTGCAACTGTTGCACCGCCTCCGTTGAAACCCGTTGAGGTTTTGACGAAGTCAGCGCCGGAAGCAGCAGCGGCTTCGCAAGCGAGGACCTTCTGCTCGTCAGTGAGCAAAGCCGTTTCAATGATGACCTTCAGAATTGCGCCCTCGTTGTGAACGGCTGTGGCCACCGCCGTGATGTCCTGGATCAGCGCATCTTTGTCATTCGCACGGGCTGCGGCGATGTTGATGACCATGTCGATCTCATCGGCCCCGTCCAGGGCGGCTCCACGTGCTTCAAAAACTTTGACCTCAGTAGGCGTGGCCCCGAGCGGGAAACCAATCACCGAGCAGGTCAGTACGCCACTACCGCGCAAAGCGTTGGTGACGGTTTTGACCCAGATTGGGTTTACGCAAACGGATTTGAAGTGATACTCGGCTGCTTCGGCACAGACCTTCAACACATCAGCTTTGCCAGCTTCCGGCTTCAGCAAGGTGTGATCGATCATTGCGGCAATGCCACCGGGAGTTTCAGTGGTGCTGATTTCAGCGCTCATGGCGGTCCTTCCAGGAGTGCGGCTTTGTGGGCCGGCGGGGCCGCCCGGGCGGCAGCGTCTCAAATGACTATCTTGCCATAAGGGGACGCGCCGAGACCCGGGTCAGCAATGCCCAAGGCTTCGACACCGACTTCAATTTCACCACTGACATAGATTTAGGCACCAAAAAACCATACCGTCGACTCGCGAGTCGCTCGCGAGCCTTGGACTAGGCGGCGAGGGGTCAGGCGGCGGGGAGTCAGGCGGCGAGGCCCAGCAGAGCGCCGGTGCAGGCGCTCGCAGACACGCTGGCCGAAACCATCAAGCCCAAGCGCACACCGTCTACGGCTGCGGCATCGCCGATCGCCCAGATGCCGGGGACAGAAGTGCTTCCATCCGCTCCGACGACGATGCCACCAGAAGGTGCAGTGGCTACGCCGGCGGTGGCAGCCAATTCGTCCTGCGGCAAACGGTCCTCAGCAATGACCACCAGATCGGCGTGCATGCTGCTGCCGTCCTCGAACTGCACGCCTGTGACGGGCAAGGGGCTCCCCGCCAACGAGCTGAGAATCTGTGCGGGCAATGCAGTAGTTCGGATAGGGCGGACTCCGCGTGAGCGCAGGACTGCTTCGGCTTGACCGGCTGCAGCACCGGAACCGAGCAGAATTCCCAAGGGGCGTCGGCCCAAGACGCGGCTGGCTTCGAGCAGCTCTTCACTCAACCGTGCAGCGTCGTCGATCGTTCCATAGTGCAGGCACTTGCTCTCGCCAACCACAGGGAGACGTACCGGGCGGGAGCCAGTGGCGATCACTAGATGGTCATAGCCGATTTCCGCGCCAGCTCTGGTGACCACCGTTCGTTCCGCGGCGTTGATGCTGGTGACGTCTTGACCGATGCGCACCGAAACATTGGGCAGAGCAGCAAGGTCCAGCACTTCTGGCGGGCAGCTATCCGATGCCTCGAGGATGGTGATACTCCCGAGGAATCCTCCGCGAGAGAGTTGGCTGACCAGCTGTTGGGCTGCCGTACCAGCTCCGGCAACAACCACACGTGTATTACGGGAGGGCTGCTCGTTGATTTGTGAAGAGATTTCCAGAGAGTAATCGGCGGTCATGGTGCCGGTCCTTTCAGCTGCGAGTGTTCGGTAGAACCAGCCTAGGGACTTCACTTTTCCGTCTTGTTTCAGCTCCATTGCCAGCTTTGCGGCAATCGTTTTGCAGTTTTTACCGGGCCGAAACAATGCGGCCTAAACACCCCCTAGACGCGTAGGCGGTAGCCGCGCTTAAGCACTGTTTCGATCATTCGAGGATCCGGGAGGGCGCGGCGCAGCCGGCTGACCGTCATATCCAAGGCGTGTACGGAATCTTCTTGGCTCAGTAATTGACCTAAAGCATCTCGGCTCAAGACCTTGCCGCCAGCATTGAGCAGCGCGCGTAGGAGCAAGAGGGGAGCGGGGGCTAAGTCAATTGGTGTTCCGTTGACCCGCAACGACTTTCCGCGTAGCTCTACCGAGCCCGCCGCTGTTGTGAGTAGCTTTACGTGGTTCTGACTCAAATGTTCGCTGACCAAACGGATCAACGCACCCATCCTGAACCGTTCCGGCACAATCGGTTCCACACCGACGTCGAGCAGTGGAACTGCTGTTACGGGCCCCACAGCCGCTGCCACTACGTTCGTTTTGAGCGCATGAACTAGCTGGTTGTAGAGGCCCAGTTCGTGAGCGGTGCTCCACATCGCATCAATAGCTGGCGCGCTAGTGAACGTGATCAGGTCAAGGTTCCCTGCCACCGCGGCCTCAATCAGGCGAGGCAATTGGTCTTCACCTTCGGGCTTAGCCCAGCGGTACGGCGTTACCGTAAGCACTGTTGCACCGGCCATACGAAGCCGCTGAAGCTGACGTGCATCCGTGTAGCCGTGCAATTGCATGGCGATGCACTTCCCCCGGACACCTTCACGAAGCAGCATGTCAACAAGTGTTGAAGTAGTTTCGTCGCTGCTAATTCCGACGTCGGCAAGACCTGCAGCGCGGACGGCGCCCCGGGCTTTGGGGCCGCGAACAAACATCCTCGATGCACCGAGAACTTCAAGGAGCCGTTCCCCGTCCCCTGCAGCGTCGGCGGCTTCGCACCAGCGGCGCATTCCGTAGGCAGTGGTGGCAATACAAATGTCCGGTGCTGCCGCGATGATGGCGCGGGTATCAGCAATGAGTTCCGTGTCCTGGTTTACCGGCTCAATTTTCAAGGCCGGAGCATGCATCACTTCAGCGCCGCGCCGTTCGAGTGCTTCGATCAAATCCGTGGCCCGGCGGTGGGAGGTGACACCAATCCGGAAGCCCTCCAAGGGATTCGAGACCTCTGGTCCAAGCTCATCTTTAGCACTGGCAGGTGTGTTTGGTGCTGCATGGCTTGGGTGGGAATTCAAAGGCATACGTTCCACTGTAGATGTGCTCATGAGTTAGGCCCCCAAAAGTGACGCGGCAAGTTCTTGCAATGTTTCGGCGTCGCCCGTGGCGGCGCCAAGGGTCCGGCCACGATTTTGTTCGGCAACCCGGACTACTTCACCAATCACCAATACTGCAGGGTTACTGCACTTTGATGAGGCATCCACCAGAGTTCCCAAGTTTGCAGTTGTGGTTCTTTGACCCGGGCCGAAACCACGCTCAATGACTGCTGCTGGAGTGGTTTCCGAAAGCCCTGCGCGGCGCAAACCTGCCACCAGAGAAGGGAGCGTCCCAATGCCCATCAAAACCACAATGGTGCCACCCAAACCGGCCAGGTGCTGGTGCTCTTCTTCGTTCAGTGGGGCATGCCCAGACACCACTGTAAACAGGTGACTGACGCCCCGGTGGGTCACAGGAATTCCTGCCGCAGCCGGAACAGCAATGGCACTGGTGACTCCGGAAATGACGTGTACAGGCACACCGGCAGCAACACACGCCGCAACTTCTTCACCGCCGCGACCAAACACAAAAGGGTCACCGCCTTTGAGCCGTAGAACGTTGGCCCCAGAAAGCGCTGCGGACACCATTTGCTCTTCAATACCGGCCTGACTGACCTTGTGATGCCCAGGAGTTTTGCCCACGTCGATCAGCTCCGCCGTGCTCAGCTCGGCCAGCAAGTGGTGAGGGGCCAAACGGTCGTAGAACACCACGTCGGCATCCCGCAGAGCGTTCAGCGCACCGAGGGTGAGAAGGTCCTCAGTTCCCGGCCCGCCGCCCACTAGGGTGACGTGACCTGCGGGCCCAGCAGGCGGCTCGATCGCCACCGGGATACCGGCTGCGCGGCACCGGTTGAGCAATGGTTCCCAACCCGGCTGACCGTCGTCGACTGCTGCCACAAGGAAAGGATGTTCGGGCAACGGGCCGTCAGTGCTCTCACCCTGTGGGGTGCTGAGTCGAAATACGACCGCGCCGGCTGCCTGGTAGCGACGCATGGCTTGACGGGCTACTTGCTCGGCTCCGATGAGGAGCACTTCGCGGCCCGTGAGATCGATTGAAAGCTCCATGATTACACCTCAGTCTCTTGCGTGTGGCGTGAACGAACCCGGCTGGTTGCTCCTAGTTCGGATGATCCTGCCGGTTCTAGTACTCGTGCTGGTGCCAGTAATCCTGCTGGTTCGGCGGAACCTGGCCGTAAGGGGATGGATGCTCCGATGAGGACAGGCTCTTTGGCTGCGGCGGCTTTTTCTTCTGCAGTGGCTGGCCGCATCTGTCCCCGCTCATCCGGGACAAAAGTAATCGAGTCATCCTTTTCGTGTGGGGCATTCACAAAGGAACGGAAACGGCGCAAGCGCTCGGGATCCTTGAGAGTCTCAGCCCATTCGTCCACGTAGCTTTCAACGTGCTGGGACATAGCGGCTTCTAGATCCGCCACAATACCAAGGGAGTCGTTGACCACCACGTCTTGAACGTGTTGGATGCCGCCCTCGAGTTCCTCTTGCCAGCGGGCTGTGCGCTGGAGGCGGTCTGCCGTGCGGATGTAGTACATAAAGTACCGGTCAATGTACTTGATAAGTGTTTCGTCATCGAGATCCTTGGCCAGGAGCTGAGCGTGCGCCGGAGTGGCTCCGCCATTGCCACCCACGTACAGGTTCCAGCCGTCAGCCGTAGCAATCACACCAACGTCCTTGCCACGTGCTTCAGCGCATTCACGGGCACAACCGGAGACACCCATCTTGAGCTTGTGAGGGCTGCGCAATCCGCGGTAGCGCAGCTCCAGCTGAACTGCCATGGCCACCGAGTCTTGAACACCGTAGCGGCACCAGGTGGAGCCCACGCAGGACTTCACAGTGCGCAGAGATTTGCCATACGCCTGCCCGGATTCGAAGCCAGCATCAACCAGTTCTTTCCAGATTTCCGGTAGTTGCTCGAGCCGGGCGCCAAACATATCGATGCGCTGCCCACCAGTGATCTTGGTGTACAGCTGGTATTTTTCTGCCACGGCGGCGATCACACCGAGCTTCTGCGGGGTGATCTCTCCGCCGGCGATGCGGGGGACTACCGAATAGGTGCCGTCCTTTTGCATATTCGCCAAAGCGCGATCGTTAGTGTCCTGAAGGGTTCCGCGACCGGCATCGAGCACGTAGGCGTTGTTCTGGCTGGCCAGAATGTTGGCGATGGTCGGCTTGCAAATATCGCAACCGGCACCGGTGCCGTACTTGTTCATAATCTCTTCGAAGGAGCTCAGGCCGAGCACGCGCACCGACTCAAAGAGTTCTTGACGAGACAAGCTGATGTGCTCGCACAGGGCCTTGGAAACTTCCACACCGTTTTTGCGTAGCTCTGTTTCCAAAAGCTTTTTGATCAGTGGGACACACGAGCCACACTGGGTTCCGGCCCGGGTGCAGGCCTTCAGGCCAGTCACATCGGAGACGGGATCTGATCCTTCGCACGTTCCACAGCCGCCAATGGCGTCCCGAATAGCCCCGGCGGTGACGTTTTTGCACGAACACAAAGTGGCGTCGTCGGGCAGTTCCGTCTCTGGAGCGCTTCCACCGGCGGCGCTCAAATAGGCGCCCGGCTCGGCTGGAAGCTCGCGGCCCAAAAGCGGACGCAAAGATGTGTAGGCCGTGGCGTCGCCAACAAAAATGCCACCCAAAAGGGTTTTGGCATCGTCAGTGGTCACAATTTTTTGATAAATCCCACGCGCCGGGTCAGCGTAGACGATCTCCAAACTGTGTTCAGCCGTGGCAAAGGCGTCACCAAAGCTGGCCACGTCTACGCCCGAGAGCTTGAGCTTGGTGGCGGTGTCAAAACCGGGGAAAGTCGCCTCGCCGTTGTGCAAACGGTCCGCAACGATTTCGGCCATAGTGTTGGCCGGCGCCACCAGACCAAGGCACATACCTTCAAAGTTGGCCACCTCCCCGATAGCCCAAATGCCAGGTACGTCTGTGGCGCAAGCTTCGTTAATGACCACGCCGCCGCGAGGACCCAAGGAGAATTGCTGCCCTGTGCCGTTTTCTGCCTGGCTGTTTTCTGCGCGGAACAGATCATCACGAGGTTTCACACCAACGGCAGCGATCACCAAGTCCGCCGGAATGACACGGTCATCGGCCATAAGAACGCCGGTGACATTGCCCTCGTCATCACTGTTAATGGCCGCCGGGTAAACGCCGTTGTGAACGGTGAGTCCTTTCGCGGCCACCAGACGACCGAGTGCTTGGCCAGCGCCCTCGTCCAGCTGGGCGTTCATCAACCACTTTCCGCCGCCGATCACCGCTGGAACCGCGCCAAGCTGGGCTGAGCCCGCAGCCGCTTCAAGGCCCAACAGACCACCGCCAATGGTCACTGCATTGACTGGCCGGCCGAGCTTAATCTCGAGCTCCTTGATGGACTTGTTAATGGCCCACACGTCGTCCAAGGTGCGGTAGACATGGGTCAATTCGGAGCCCGGGATGGATAAGCGGGCAGCGTCCGAACCCGTAGCAACGACAAGCTCGTTATAAGGGTACGTGTGGCCGGCAGCTGTGTGGACAGTTTTGTTGTTGGTATCAATTCTCACCACACGCTCGCCGGTTTTCAGCTCAATCGCTGCGTGTTCCCACAAGCTGGTCTCACCTAGAGAGAGATCAACGTCCGGTTCGGTGAGGGCTTTGCTGAGGGCTACCCGGTCGTACGGGAGGTGAGCTTCTTCGCTGAGCACCGTGATGTGCCAGCCGTCGAGCCCGCGGGCCTGCATTGCCTCGGTGAAGCGGTGCGCGGCGGGGCCACCGCCGGCTACCACAACGTGGCGGATGTTCTGCGGGTGCAACTGCTTTTCGGTCACGGGGATGGCCTTTCACTTCAGCCACAGCTCGTTCACCGCGGCTCGTGCTTCGAGCCTAGGCAACTGCCATTGCCCAGCAGTTTCTCTTGTGTAACAGCGCATTAACTTTCTTGTCACGCTGAGGTTTCGGGCTCGGTGAGGTGGCTTTTACGTAAAAGACACATTGAACGCATCGCCGTGAAACACCGCTTGCCTAGCCTGAAAACACAGCCTTAGCAGGCCCACCCGGAAGGACATTCATCATGAGCAGCACCGCAGTACTCGAATACAACGTCACTGACATTCAGGCGCCGTCCGTTGTTGGGCCCGAAGCGGCTAGCTCGTGGTTGAGGGTTTGTGCCACCGAGGATCTTGAACCGGGCTGGGGCGAGGCAGCGTTGATTCAGGGCCAGCAGGTTGCGCTGTTCCGTATGGCCGATGGTTCGGTTTTTGCTGTTTCCCACACAGACCCCGCCACTGGTGCACAAGTGATGGCTCGCGGAATCGTTGGGTCCAGGGGTGAGCGCTTGACGATCGCCTCGCCACTTCACAAAGACGTTTACGATCTCCAGAGCGGTGAGTGCTTGTCCAATCCCGCCCTGCGGCTGACCGCATACCCCACACGCCTCACTGAGGGCTCAATCGAAATTCAGCTAGCCGCCTAGGGCGTTTTACTCTGGGCGCTGTCTGGGGATTTTGGAACACTTTTTGCCGAGTGCCTGGTTTTGGCTGGTGCTGGCGCTATTGCTTGTCCTGTGGCTGTCCACCCGGTGACCTAGTCCCGGCACGCTTCAGGGCCAACGTAAAAGCCTGGCGAGAACGCACCAGATCCCTTGCTCGCGAACAACAGTCGTTGAGCCAGCCACCAGCTAGCGAAGTACCTACAAACCGAGAGCTTCGCGCACGTCCTCAAGTACGGCGTCGAGCGCTTCCCGGGCGTCTTGACGTACGGCAGGTAACTCTGCTGAGGAGCCCACCGGGCGGATGACCTCTAGGTAGCACTTGAGCTTCGGTTCGGTGCCGCTGGGACGAATGATGACCCGTGTATTGTCGCGGGTTATAAACAATAGCCCGTCAGTGGGGGGTAGCTCCTCGGTACCTTCGGCAAGGTCAGTAAACACATCAACTGTAGAGCCAGCGAACGACTGTGGCGGTGCCACGCGCAGACGGTTCATCATGGCATCCAAAAGCCCTAAATCTGCCACTCGAACACTGAGCTGGTCGCTCGCGTGCAGGCCATGGAACAAGTAGAGCTCATCCAGGGTGTCAAAAATCGTTTTTCCAGCAGCCTTTGCTTCGGCTGCAAGCTCGGCAATCAACACTGCAGCGGAAATACCGTCTTTGTCGCGAACTAGATCGGGCGCCACGCAGTAGCCCAGAGCTTCCTCGTAGCCGTAAACGAGCCCGGGCACACGGGAAATCCACTTGAACCCAGTGAGAGTCTCGCAATGTGAATAGCCGCCAGCGGTCGCAATGCGCGCCAGTAGACGCGAAGAAACGATCGAATTGGCAAAAACGCCGTTCGAGGCGGTTTCGGCGTCGCCACTGAGTTCCGGAACCTGGCCAGAGGATGCACCAGTGGAAATGCCGGCACCATCGATAGCAGCTTCGTTTGAAGTACCGTTAGCCAGCCGGGCCACCACGTGAGCACCCAACAAAGAGCCCACTTCATCGCCGCGGAGCATTCGCCATTCGCCCGTGGCAGGGTCCTTCGCCGCCACAGCTGCGCGGTCAGCATCAGGGTCATTGGCCAGAACGCTATCCGCGTCCAACTCAGCGGCCGCTGCGAGTGCCAAATCCAGCGCGCCAGGTTCCTCCGGGTTAGGGAATGCCACGGTGGGGAAGTCAGGATCCGGTTCGGCCTGTTCAGCAACCAAGCTAACGTCGGTAAATCCGGCAGCCGCCAAAACGTTGATCGCGGTTTGACCGCCCACCCCGTGCATTGGCGTCAAAACGATCTTCAAATCCCGCGACGGGAAGCGCTCGGCTTCAGCCAAGCCAGCCACCGCGGCCTGGTATTCAGAGGCAATGGATTCGGGCAGAACCGTCCACCCTTCCTCCGCGAGCTGGATGCTGTCCAAGGAACCAACCGCTTCAATGCGGGCTGCAATTTCAGCGTCGTACGGTGCCACAATTTGTGAACCACGGCCGCTCTCTTCCACAGCGCGGCCGCCCAGATACACCTTGTAGCCGTTGTCCTGGGGTGGGTTGTGACTTGCTGTCACCATGACGCCACCGTCGCAGTCCAAGGATCGCACCGCGTAGGCCAGCAACGGTGTGGGCAGCGCGGACGGCATCAGAAACGTTTGGATCCCGGCCGCGGTAAAAATTGCGGCCGTTTCTTCAGCGAAAATGTCTGAGTTATATCTAGCGTCAAAACCGACGACGGCGCGTGGCGCCGTACGTGCATCGGAGGTTTCGGCGTCGTTCACTTTTTCGGTGAGAAACTTTGCCAACCCCGCTGCGGCGCGACGCACCACCACACGGTTCATACGCATTGGACCAGGGCCCAGTGCTGCCCGAAGACCAGCTGTTCCGAACTGCAAGGTACCTGAGAAACTGTCCTGAAGCTCCTGGAGCGCGGCCGGATCTTCCGCCGACCTGGCAACAAGGGCCTTGAGCTCAGCGGCGGTGGCCGGATCCGGGTCCTGGGAAGCCCACTCGAGGGCGTCGTTACACAGTTGCAGTACGTCGGCGTCTGGAAGCGTCATAGCTCTAAAACTATCCTCAAATCGGGTGGGAGTCGCTGTGCAAGTGAACTAGAGCTTGGCGATGATGTCTGCGAGCAAACGGGAGATCCGTGGTCCTGCAGCCTCGCCAGCTTCGAGAACTTCGGCGTGGCTCAGCGGTACGGGGCTGATTCCGGCGGCCAGGTTGGTCACCAAGGAGATGCCGAACACCTCCATTCCGGCGTGACGGCCGGCAATCGCTTCCAAAGCGGTGGACATGCCCACGAGGTCTGCGCCGATGCGCTTGGCGTACTGAACTTCAGCCGGGGTTTCGTAGTGCGGACCTGTGAACTGTGCGTAAACGCCCTCGTCCAAAGTAGGGTCAACCGACTTGGCCAGATCGCGTAGGCGTGAGGAGTACAGGTCAGTCAGATCAACAAAGGTGGCACCTTCGAGCGGGGAAGTGGCCGTGAGATTGATGTGGTCGCTGATCAGGACGGGTGTTCCCGGCGCCCAGTTTTCATTCAGGCCACCGCAACCGTTGGTCAGGACAAGTGTTTTACAACCGGCGGCTGCAGCGGTACGGACTCCGTGAACCACAGCGCGCACGCCTTTGCCTTCGTAGTAGTGCGTACGAGCGCCGAGAACCAGAGCGCGCTTACCTTCTTTGGTGAGAACAGAGCGAATGGTGCCGGTGTGACCCACTACTGCTGGAGCCGAAAACCCGGGCACGTCTGCCGCATTTAGTGTTGCAGTGGTCCCGCCAATCAGCTCTGCGGATTCACCCCAACCTGACCCCAAAACCAGGGCTACGTCGTGCTGCGCTACGCCAGTTTGGGCGGCGATGTAGTCTGCGGCGGCTTGGGCGGCGTCAAAAGGCTCAGAAATAGTCACCGGATCAAGGTACCCGTGTTTACGCCGAATGCACAGTAACTCTGCCCGGGTAACTCCGATTTGTGCGTCAATTGCTGGGATTTTCATCACCCGGAACCCGCCTGAAGTGGAAGTGCACCTGCACATAGGCGAGAATGGATCGTGTGACGAGCCAACTTGATTTCACTGTCCCCCGTATTGCAATCCTCGGTGGAGGGCCTGGTGGTTATGAAGCGGCAATTGTTGCAGCATCCCTCGGCGCCAAAGTCACCATTATCGAACGCGCCGGACTCGGCGGTTCCGCAGTTCTGACGGACGTTGTTCCCTCAAAAACTCTGATCGCTACGGCTGATCTGATGACCCGTGTAGGTGAGGCGGGTGCGCTGGGCGTGAAGTTTGACGTCGACGGCGGTGACTGCGTCCCGACCATGCGCGCTGACCTGAAGCAAGTGAATGACCGGCTTTTGGGCCTAGCTCGCGAACAGTCCCGGGACATTCAGTCCGGTCTGGAGCACCAAGGGGTGCGAGTACTGATCGGCTCCGGGAAACTTCTGGACAACAAAACCATTGAAGTTCTCACCGCTGAAGGCACGGAGACCATCGAAGCGGACGCGATCCTGCTGGCTGTTGGTGCCCACCCGCGCGAACTGCCCACAGCACGTCCAGACGGGGAACGAATCCTCAACTGGGCGCAGATTTACAACCTCGAAGAACTTCCCGAAGAGTTGATCGTTGTAGGTTCGGGCGTTACCGGTGCGGAGTTCGCCTCGGCCTACAACGGTTTGGGTTCCAAAGTCACATTGATTTCCAGCCGTGACCGCGTGCTTCCGGGCGAAGACTCAGACGCTGCTGAGGTACTTGAAGAAGTGTTTGAACGCCGCGGTGTGCGGGTTTTGGGCCGTTCGCGCGCAGAAACGGTTGAACGCACCGAGGACGGCGTTGTGGTGACCCTAGGTGATGGCTCCACCGTGACCGGCAGCCACTGCCTCGTCTGCGTTGGTTCCATTCCGAACACCGCCGGTATTGGTCTTGAAGAGGCCGGTGTGGCACTCACCGAGAGTGGCCATGTAAAGGTCGACGGCGTCTCCCGCACCACCGCGCCCGGCATTTACGCTGCGGGTGACTGCACCGGTGTTTTTGCTTTGGCATCAGTTGCTGCCATGCAGGGCCGCATAGCGATTGCCCACTTGATGGGTGACGGTGTGAAGCCGCTGCGTATCAAGCAGGTTGCTGCCAACATCTTCACCTCGCCGGAAATCGCGTCTGTGGGTGTTTCCGAGGCTGATCTGGCCGCTGGTAAGTATCAGGGTGATGTGGTGAAGCTGTCACTGCAGTCCAATGCCCGCGCCAAGATGCGCAATCACAAAGACGGCTTTGTGAAGATTATCGCTCGTAAGGGTTCAGGCACCGTGATCGGTGGTGTGGTAGTTGGCCCGAACGCGTCTGAGTTGATCTTCCCGATCGCTGTTGCTGTGGCGCAAAAGCTTCACGTAGACGACGTCGCCAGCACCTTCACCGTGTACCCCTCGCTGAGCGGTTCAATTTCTGAGGCTGCCCGGCGCTTGCACGTGCACATGTAGCCTGCACGTTCACATGTAGAGTGCCGTGGCGTGTCGCTGTTCAATGGCCAACAGAGGCCAAGCTGTGCCTAAGCAGCGGTGGGTTGAAAGTGCTGTTCGATGATGGTTTTGATGTCCGAGTGACATCCTCCGCACCCGGTTCCGGCGCGGGTAGCTCGAGAAATTTCAGCCACTGAGGAACAGCCCTGAGCGGCGGCTTCGCCAATTTTTTGGACGCTCACTCCGGCGCACCGGCAAACTGTCGCTGCCGGATCATTCAGCGAAGCTGAGCCACCGCCGGGTGTTGGAATGCTTGCTGCTGCGCCATCGAGGCGCAAGAGTAGCGAACGGTCAGCGGGGAGCTCTGCGCCGCGTTCAAAGAGCATCACCAGCTCCGAGGCCGTGCGGGGCATACCCACGCAGACCAGGCCTTCGAGGACGCCGGCACGGGTGGTCATTTTGACGTAGCGCCCGTGCTCCGGATCTGCCCATTGTGAAACGCTCAGTGGCGGCTGTCCGGGCGCTGTTCCTGCACTGAGTGCTTCGGCGTCCCAAGGGTCAATCATGTTTTGACCGGCCAAGGCCAAGTTCACACCGCGGGCTTTGAGCAGGATCAGCGCGGGGCGCTCGGGGGCAATGTTTTCTTGTGGTTCCCCAGGCACGTCCAGGATGCCAGCGCAAGCACTCAGGAGTTCTTGGGCGAGCCACTCGGCTTGCCGCCAGGCGGGGCCGATGAGTCCAGTGGGCCCGGGGGAGTGCAAACATTCGGCACACTTAGCCTCAGGGCAGCGAACCTCGGCGCAGTCGCCGATGGCATAAATTGACGGTTCATGGTGAGCTCTCAGCCGGTGGTCCACCAGGATTCCGCGAGCGGTGGGCAGCCCTGCGCCTTCGGCGAGCTCAATGTTGGGCCGGACGCCGCAGGAGAGCAAGAGCAGGTCTCCCTCGATCGACTCGGCTTTTCCTTCTTGAGCTTCCAGGATCAAGGCTTTAAAGGCGCCCGTTTGAGGGTCGCATTCAACGCCCGTGGAGCGGGCGTTTGCGGAGAGGGCAACGCCTGAATTTCTGAGGGCATCGCCTAATACGCTTCCGCCACCGCGGTCAATGTTGCGCCCCAAGGCGTGGGGACCGTTGAAAACCAGAGTTGCAGCTGCCCCTTCTTCGGCCACTGCGATGGCAGCTTCGAGGCCCAATATTCCGCCACCTAAAACAATGACCCTCCGGCCCGCTGATACGGCGCTGCGTAGAACCTCAGCGTCCGCCAAAGTTCGCAAGGTGGTCACACCTTGTGGCAGGCCCGGGTTGCGCGGGTCCGGGTTTAGCCCGGTGAGGTTCGGAATGACGGCTTTGGAACCGGTAGCCAGCACCAGCCGGTCAAAGTTCAACGTTGTCCCATTGGCCAAGAGGACCCGACGGCGGGCGCGGTCCACCCGGGTGACCCGCTGATTGCGGATGAGGTTCACACCGGAGGTGAGCAGTTCTTTGGGGTCCGTGAGCTGTAGAGCCTCTGCCGTAGTGCGGCCAACGCCAAGATCGGCTACCAGAACCCGGTTGTAGGCGGCTTCTTCCTCTTCACCGATGACCGTCAGGTGAATTGAACCGGTGGACACCGCTGGGAGTAGTTCATCAACCAAACGGGCGGCCACCGGCCCAAAACCCACCACCACAATCCGCAGTGCGGCACGCGCCCTCGGGCCCGTGCTGGATGGTTCCGGCCCCGGCTGGCCCCACGGAGTTGAATCAGCGGTCATCAGAAAACACCTACACTTTCGGCAGACGGCGGACTTGTTGTGGCACGGTTGGAGTCCTGTAGGGCCTCAACGGTTACCACCGAGGTTTTAAATTCGGGCATCCCGGAGATCGGGTCTGTAGCGGAACTGGTGAGACGGTTAGCGCTACCCAAAGCGGGGAAGTGGAACGGTAAAAAGACTGTGTCAGGACGAACGTCGGCACTTAGTTGCGCACGGCACTGAACTTCGCCGCGACCGTTGGAGACACTGACCCAAGTGCCGTCGGCAATGGACCGGGCGGCAGCCGTTTCGGGGTGAATCTGCAATATAGTCTCCGGCTTGGTGGCCAGTAATTCACTCACTCTGCGGGTTTGCGCCCCGGACTGATAGTGCTCCAAGAGCCTGCCGGTAGCAAGGAATAGTTTACTTTCACTCGCCGCGGTGCCCTGGCGCCGCGGGGCAAGCCGCCGTTCACGCGGGGCGTTGTTGCCGGTCCGCCGAGGCTTGACCGGCACCAAAACCGCGTGCCCGTCACTGTGAGCAAAATTGTTTAGGAACAGCCGTGGTGTCCCGCCGCTGCTCTCAGTTCCGGCCTCGCCGTAGGGCCAGTAGGCAGCCTCGCCAGCGTCCAGGGCCTCGTAGGTGATGCCAGAGTAGTCAGCGATGCCGCCAGCTGATGCCGCCCGAAGTTCTTCAAAGACGACGCGAGGTTCCTCACTAAATGTTGAGGGGGCGCCGAGCATATCGGCCAGTTGAGCGAAGATCCACAGCTCGCTGCGGGCACCTTCCGGAGCGGTAATTGCCCGACGACGGCGCAGGACGCGGCCCTCAAGGTTAGTGATGGTGCCTTCTTCTTCAGCCCATTGAAGTACTGGCAAAACAAGGTCCGCTTCGGCAGCCGTCTCGGACATAAAAAAGTCACAGACAGCTAGGAAGTCCAAGCTGCGGAGCCCCTCCAGCACCGCTAGATTGTTCGGCGCTGAGACCACCACGTTCGCTGCGTGGACCAAAAACGTCCGGACGCCATCAGTTTTTCCCAAAGACTCGAGAAGAGCGACGGCGGGAAGCCCTGGGCCGGGGATTGAAGCTTCGTTGATACCCCACACACTGGCCATGTGGGCGCGCGCCGCGGGATCGGTGATCTTCCGGTAGCCGGGTAACTGGTCTGACTTTTGACCGTGTTCGCGTCCACCTTGGCCGTTTCCTTGACCGGTGAGAGTGCCGTAGCCACTGGTGGCAGTGCCGGGCAGTCCCAATAGCAGGGCCAAATTGATGGCAGCTGTGGCGGTGTCCGTTCCGTCAGTATGCTGTTCAACGCCCCGGCCGCTGAGGATGTAGCAGCCACGGCCCCGTGCTGCCGTTGCAAGGAGTCGAGCTGTTTCGCGCAACTGGGTGGCAGGGACGCCAGTGATTGAGGCAACGCGTTCGGGCCAAAACTCGGAAACGCTGGCCTGAACTTGTTCAAAACCGTGGGTGCGGTTGTGAAGATAGTCCAGGTCCGCCAACCCCTCGTGAATTGCTACGTGAGCTAGCCCCAAGAGCAGCACTAAGTCCGTGCCGGGAAGCGGTTGGAGGTGAATCCCTGCACCGTCGTGGGTGAACTTAGCCGTAGCGGAAGTTCGCGGATCCACCACCACTAGCCCTCCGGCGTCGCGCGCCGACTGTAAGTGGCGCATAAAGGGTGGCATGGTTTCGGCAACGTTTGAACCGAGCAGCAGAATTGCCTGGGCTCGGCCCAAATCCGCTACCGGGAAAGGTAGCCCACGGTCCATACCGAAGGCGCGGTTACTTGCGGCAGCAGCAGAGGACATACAAAACCGGCCGTTGTAGTCGATCCGTGAGGTCCCCAAAGCTACCCGGGCGAACTTTCCTAACATGTAGGCCTTTTCATTGGTCAGACCGCCACCACCAAAAACCCCCACCGAATCTGCACCGTGCATCTCCTTGCTGCGCTTGAGCTGGGAGGCTAGCAGTTCAAGTGCCACGTCCCAGCTGATGGGCCGGTGGACGCCGTCGGGCCCTTTCTGCAGGGGAGTGGTCAGCCGGTCCGGGTGCTGCAACAGCTGGCTGGAGGTCCACCCCTTACGGCACAGGCCGCCGCCATTGGTGGGGAACTCACGCCCGGATACTTCCAGCACTGAGCCAGTGCCAGCAGTGCTCTTTGCCGAAGTGCCGGTGGGATCTACAGCGGTGGCTGTTAGTGTCATTGCGCATTGCAGGGCACAGTATGGGCAATGGGTGTTGGTAGCAGCTGGCATTAGACGTGACCCATGTGAACGCGCCGGGCGGGATTCAAGTAGCAAACCCAGCAAACGATCAACATGACCACGTAGGCGCCGACAAAACCGTAAAAAGCCGGAGTGTAGGAGCCGCTCACGGTGTTTGAAGCGTTGAGCACCTGGGGAATCACAAAGCCTCCGTAGGCACCGATGGCGGAGATGAGCCCCAGAGATGAGGAAGCAAGACGGGCGGTCTGTTCTGGTGCGGCACCACGGCGGGCCGCCTTGCTGCTCGTCGCGAAGATGACTGGGATCATGCGGTACGTGGCGCCGTTTCCGAAGCCACTGGCCGTGAACAACATTAAGAACAGCACAAGGAATAGGGAGAAGTTCTTCAAAGGCAGAGTCCACACCATGGCCAGGGTGATCGCTGCCATGGCCGCGAGGGCCGTCACTGTCATCCGTGCGCCGCCACGGCGGTCTGCCATACGGCCGCCGTAGGGACGAGCGAGTGAGCCAACCAGTGGGCCAAGGAACGCCAAGGACAAGCCGACTGCGCCAACATGGATGGAGGAAAATTCGGGGAAGTAGTCCTTGATGAGCTTGGGGAACACGCCTGAAAAACCAATAAACGAGCCGAAAGTTCCGATGTAGAGGAAAGACATGACCCACAGGTGCGGTTCACGGAGGGCCGCGAGCGTGCCGGCTACATCACCTTTGGCACTGGTCAGGTTATTCATGCACTTGTAGGCACCGAAGGCGGCCACCAGAATCAGCGGAACCCAGATGAGTCCAGCCATCGGCAGGTTCACAGTGCCAGCGGCGAGGACGGTGATGGCTACCGGAACAATCAACTGCGCGACGGCGGCACCGAGGTTTCCGCCTGCGGCATTCAGTCCGAGCGCCCAACCTTTTTCCCGAGCCGGGAAAAAGAAGGTGATGTTAGCCATGGAGCTGGCAAAGTTGCCGCCACCAAAACCAGCCAACGCGGCTACCAATACCAAAACGCCAAAGGGTGTTTGTGGGTTGGAAACGCATAATGCCAGCCCGATCGAGGGGATCAAAAGCAAAAGGGCTGAGACAACTGTCCAGTTGCGGCCACCAAATTTGGGGACCATAAAGGTGTAGGGGATGCGCAATGTGGCGCCCACGAGGCTTGGGGTGGAGATGAGCCAGAACATTTGGTTGGAATCCAGCTTGAAGCCGGCGGCCGGCAGCTGAACCACCACAATGGACCACAATTGCCACACCACAAAGCCCAAGAACTCGGCAAAGATGGACCAGTTGAGGTTGCGCCTCGCTACGGCGCGGCCTTCGGTTTCCCACTGTGTGGTGTTCTCAGCGTCCCAGTTGGTGATCCACCGGCCTGGCCGGTTTTGCAGTGTGGTGGTGAGATCGGCATGGGCCGTTGTGTGCTGTTGTTGGGCTTGATCGCCCTGTTGTACCGTCACGGGTCCTCCTTGCTGGGTGTACTCCAACGCTAGGAAGTCCGCGTTTCCGGGGATGCCGCCGCGTGTAAACGGCGTGTGACTTTTCCCTATCCCGGGTAATTTAGTGCTGTTAGAGCTTTGAAACCTGTTCGGCCACTAACGCACTTCTGGGCGGGGTGTGAAGAGACAGAGACAAAAAACAAACAAGTGTCCAGATAATGGACAGATTGTCCACTTGGTGGACGGTGGGAACTAAAGTTGAACCATCAATTCAACGCCCCGGCAGCCTCATCGTTGAAGCTGGCGGGCTGGAACGAAAGCCCATCATGACTCCCACGCCATCACCGACGCCGGTAGCGAAAGCACCTAAAGCGAATACCAAGGGTCGCGTAATTTTCGCCAGCTTGATCGGCACCACCATTGAGTTTTACGACTTCTATGCCTACGCCACGGCGTCGGTACTCGTATTTCCCACCCTGTTTTTCCCCAACGCCACAAACATCAACGCAATCCTGAGCTCCTTCGCGATCTTTGGTGTGGCTTTCTTTGCACGCCCTCTCGGCTCCATTTTGTTTGGCCACTTCGGCGACAAGTTCGGCCGCAAGGGTACTTTGGTTGCCTCGCTGCTAACCATGGGTATTGCTACCTTCCTCATCGGATTCCTCCCGGCAGCTACCGGCGGATTTGTGGTCCTGGCTCCGCTGATGCTCGTGATCTTGCGCTTCTGTCAGGGCTTGGCCCTCGGCGGTGAGTGGTCCGGTGCTGCATTGTTGGCCACTGAGAACGCTCCGGAAGGAAAGCGTGCCATTTGGGGCACCTTCCCGCAGCTGGGCGCACCGATCGGCTTTATTATTTCCAACCTGATCTTTGTGGGTCTGCAGTTGGGCCTGACCCCAGAGCAGTTCCAAGCCTGGGGCTGGCGTGTGCCGTTTATCATCTCGGCCGTGCTGGTGGCCGTGGGTCTCTACATCCGTCTGAAGCTTGTAGAGTCCATCTCCTTCCAGAACGTGGTTAAAGAAGAGAAGGTCGCCAAGCTGCCTTTGGCTGTGACTTTCAAGTACCACTGGCGTCCTGTTCTGGCCGGAACCTTCATCATGCTGGCCACCTACGTGCTCTTCTACCTCATGACGTCGTTTACGCTGACCTACGGCACCGCACCTGCTACCGCTGAGGCTGCAGCCGCGGCGGCTGCTAAGGCGCACAAGGCCTTTGACGCTGCGTCGTTTGTTCCTGGTCTGGGCATCGCCCGTACTCAGTTCCAGTGGATGTTGATTCTGGGCGTTGTCTTCTTTGGCATCTTCACCGTGGTCTCCGGACCGCTGGCTGAGAAGTTCGGCCGCCGCAAGTTCTTGCTTTGGGTTTCCGGCGGAATCCTAGTCTTCGGTCTGGCCTGGACCCTGATGTTCGGTCCGGGCACGGGTGCTGCCATGGTCGGTTTGATCGTTGGATTCACCCTCATGGGCCTGACCTTCGGTCCGATGGCGGCGATCCTGCCCGAGCTGTTCCCAGCCAACGTGCGGTACACGGGCTCGGCCATCGCGTACAACTTGTCGAGTGTTATCGGTGCAGCCCCGGCTTCGTTTGTGGCCATCGCCCTGTGGCAGGTTGGCGGCGGCAGCACCATGTGGGTTGGTATCTACTTGGCGATCGCTGCAGTATTGACGATTGTGGCACTCTTGCTCACTCGTGAGACGAGCAACGTCGACTTCGAGAACAACGTGGCCTAAAGCTGCAAAAAGCAGTCGGTTAATAGTCAGTCAAAAGCCCGGCACACCCAAGCGGTGGGCCGGGCTTTTGACTATTGAACCGTGATGCGATCGGTGCCGGACCTTCCGCTCATCATATTGATGATGATCCGCGTCCAGCGCTCCGATCGTGCCGACGCTCGACGTATGGATGAGCTCTCTGATGAGGAACTCGCCGAGTTAAACCGCCAGCACCTGCAACGGGGCTGAGCCGCAACTTCAGAGGTTTTGTGTTTGCCGTCTTTAGAACGGTTAGTCAGTGATGCTTGCTAGGACGGCGCCAGCGGTCACTGTTTCGCCTGGCTTGGCACTCAAGCCACTAATGGTTCCGGCCTTATGAGCAGTGAGCGGTTGTTCCATTTTCATTGCTTCAAGTACAACCACGAGATCGCCTTCAGCAACCACGTCACCATCTGCCACGGCCACCTTAACGATGGTGCCCTGCATGGGGGAGGTCAGCGCGTCGCCACTCGTGGCCGCCGAAGCACCACCGGAACGGCTGCTGCGCTTTTTGGCCTTCGCCGATTTGGCTGGCGCCTTGGAAATCGAACCAAGGCTCGCTGGCAGGCTCACTTCTAGTCGCTTGCCGCCAACTTCAACAACCACCGTCTGGCGTTCGGTGCCTTCGGAATCGGTGGTGCCGGTTCCGCTAGGTGTCCAAGCCGGAATGGTGTTGTTGAAGCCTGTTTCTATCCAGCGAGTGTGCACGGTAAACGGGCCCTCGCTGGGGGCGAACGCGGGATCTTCAACCACTGCCGCGTGGAACGGGACCACGGTAGGCATACCGGTGATTTTAAGTTCGGCCAAGGCGCGGCGCGAGCGTTCAAGGGCTTGCTGGCGGGTGGATCCTGAAACGATCAGCTTTGCGAGCATTGAGTCGAAGTTCCCACTGATCACTTCGCCAGCTTCAACACCGGAGTCCACACGGATGCCCGGGCCAGTAGGGAAAGTGATGGTTTCCACGGTGCCAGGGGCTGGCATAAAGTTCCGGCCCGGGTCTTCACCGTTGATGCGGAATTCGAAGGAGTGGCCACGAACCTCGGGGTCTCCGTAGCCCAATTCCTCGCCACGAGCCAAGCGGAATTGTTCGCGGACTAGGTCTAGACCGGTCACTTCTTCGGAGACGCAGTGCTCGACTTGCAGACGAGTGTTGACCTCGAGGAAGGAGATGGTTCCGTCTTGGCCAACGAGGAATTCGCAGGTTCCGGCGCCCAAGTATTTGGCCTCTTTGAGGATTGCCTTGGATGATTCGTACAAGCGGCGCTCTTGGTCTTCGCTCAAGTACGGAGCGGGTGCTTCTTCAACCAGTTTTTGGTTGCGGCGCTGGAGCGAGCAGTCACGAGTAGAGACCACTACAACGTTGCCGTGCGCGTCTGCAAGGCATTGCGTTTCTACGTGGCGCGGAGCGTCGAGGAAACGCTCAATAAAGCATTCGCCGCGACCGAATGCGGCAGTGGCTTCACGGACTGCGGATTCGTAGAGCTCAGGAATTTCTTCGAGGTTGCGTGCCACCTTAATACCGCGGCCACCACCACCAAAGGCTGCCTTGATAGCTACCGGGAGACCGAACTCCTTGGCGAAAGCAACCACTTCATCTGCGCTCTCCACCGGGTCTGACGTGCCAGGCACCAAGGGTGCGCCAACCTTCTCCGCAATGTGGCGGGCCTGAACTTTGTCGCCAAGGGCCGAGATCGCTTCGGGGGAGGGACCAATCCAGGTCAGTCCAGCGGCGATGACCTTGGCCGCGAATTCGGCGTTTTCAGCCAAAAAACCGTAGCCCGGGTGGACAGCGTCTGCTCCCGATTGGCGGGCCACGTCGAGTAGCTTGTCCATCATTAAATAGGACTCTGCGGCGGTGTTGCCACCGAGGGCGTATGCCTCGTCAGCAAGGCGGACGTGCAGGGCGTCACGGTCCGGATCTGCGTACACAGCGACGGAGGCAAGGCCTTCGTCCCGGGCGGCGCGAATCACGCGGACTGCGATTTCGCCACGGTTGGCGATCAGCACCTTGCTCAGCTGGCTCATGGGCGGGCTCTCCTTATATTTCAATACTGCAAGGAGCCTATTACGGCTTTGGTGGTTACGCCCATATTGTGAGCGACTTCCGCGTGCACATAACCAATTCTTTGTAGGGAAGCTACAACTAGGCCGTGTACCGCCACAATTCCGGGAGGGAAACGCCAGTAGTTGTGAGGAGCTCACGCAGCGTTGAAACGGATAAACCTACGACGGCGTGAGGATCACCTTCTACTCCAGCGATAAAAGCTCCACCCAGGCCGTCGATAGTAAACGACCCTGCGCAATGCAAAGGTTCTCCGGTGGCTACATACGCTTGGATCTCCGAATCGAGCATGGTGACAAAATTCACCGTGGCAGAACTGAGCGCGCCGGCCCCGGCGGGGACTGTATCCTCCGGTACTGATTTGCCCTGTGCAGGCTCTTGCACTGAATCGCGGCAGTCCACTAACCAATGGCCTGTGTGCAAAACACCGCTTTTCCCACTCATCCGGGAGATTCGTTCGATGGCCACTTCGGCAGTGTACGGCTTGCCGTGGGCTTCGCCTTCAAATTCAAAGACGGAGTCGCAGCCCAGCACTAGGGCGCCTTGAGCCTCGGGCCGTGCTGCCACGGCAAGTGCTTTCACTCGCGCTAGCAACAGGGCGGTCTGCGCCGAATCAGCCGGTCCGTGCGCGGCAACTGCCGCGTCCTCATCCACCTCGGAGACCAAAATCTCGTGGTAGATCCCGGCTTCGGTCAAAAGCTTCGCGCGGGCCGGAGACTTTGAAGCGAGAATCAGGCGTACCGGAGTGGCGGGCGAGGTGCCTGCTGCCACTAGAGCTGACCTGGCTGTTGCTGGTGAAGCTGCTGCTGTTCTTCGGTATGTTGAGGCGCCTGGGACTGCTGGACCGAGCTCGACTGCCCAGATTGCTGGGCACCTTGGCTACTCAAGTAGGCCGACTGGCCGGTGGCTCCGGGCTCGCCCTCGCGCAACGGAATGGCAAAAACTGCGGTGCCGTAAGCGCACACTTCAGTCCAGTTAGTACCCATTTCAGAGGTATCAAAACGCATTGCCACAATGGCGTTGGCGCCGCGCTGTTGTGCCTCGGCAACCATTCTGGCCATCACTTCTTGGCGGCTCTCGTAGAGCGCGCGAGTCATTTCAGGAAGTTCACCGCCACCCAAGGAACGGAAGCCGGCGAGCATTTGGGAACCGATGTCGCGTGAACGCACGGTCAGTCCCATAACTTCGCCAAAGACTGCATCAATACGGTGTCCGGGGATTTCGTTTGACGTAACTATCAACATATTTCAGAGCCTATCCGAGGAGAGCTGTCTTGAGTACGTCCAGCCCTAGCGAGCCGAGGCCAAGTGCGCGTGAGTGAAAGGACTTCAGATCAAAGTCTGCCCCTTCACGTTCGGCAAGTTCTGCACGAATTTCTTCCCACAACCGTTGGCCCACCTTGTAGGACGGGGCCTGGCCGGGCCAGCCGAGGTAGCGGGTGAACTCAAAGTTCAATTGACCAGGGCTGATATCTAGGTTGCTGCGCAAGAACTCCAAGCCCTTGTCTGCTGTCCAGGTTCCTTCGCCCCACTCGCTGGGAACTTCTAGTTCCAAGTGCACACCAATATCGAAAACCACACGGGCCGCCCGCATACGCTGAGCATCGAGCATTCCCATCCGATCGCCAGGATCGGACAAATAACCCAGCTCATCCATGAGCTTTTCGGCATAGAGTGCCCAACCTTCACCGTGACCGGAGACCCAGCAAATGTTTCTGCGCCATGCATTTAGGCTGCTGCGAAGGAAAGTTGCAGTGGCAACCTGCAGGTGGTGGCCGGGGACACCCTCGTGGAAAACGGTGGTGGTTTCTGACCACGTGGTGAATTGGTCCTCGCCTGGCGGGACTGACCACCACATCCGGCCCGGACGTTCAAAATCGTCGGAGGGGCCGGTGTAGTAAATTCCGCCGTCTTGAGTCGGTGCAATCCGGCATTCAAGCCGCTTCATGGGCTCCGGGATGTCAAAGTGGACGTCTACCAACTCCGAAACGGCTTTGTCGGAGAGTTTCTGCATCCACTCTTGCAGTGCTTCTGTGCCGTGGAGCTGACGTTGCGGATCGTTGTTCAGGATCTCCTTGGCCTCTGCGATGCTGGCGCCGGGCTTGATGGTGTTTGCCACTTCTTCTTGGGCAGCAATAATCCGAGCAAGCTCGTGAACACCCCACGCATAGGTCTCGTCCAAGTCCACCTCCGCGCCAAGGAAGGTGCGGGAGCCCAGGGAGTAGCGTTCGCGCCCTACAGGATCCTTTTCGGGTGCGTGCGGGAGGAGTTCGGCTTCCAGGAACCGGGCTAAGTCTTGGTATGCAGCGCGGGCGGCGGTAGCACCGGCGTCGAGCTTTGCCTGCAGGGTCTGCTCAAGTTCGTCACCATTCGCACGGGCGCCGCTGGCCAAGGTGGCAAAAAATCCCTCGTTGCCAGCGTATGCAGTGGACTGTTCGACGACGGTACGCACCTGACGTGCGGCGGCTACTTGGCCGCGCTCGCGGGCCGCGAGCAGTGACTCTTTGTAGCCGGCCAGGGCGGCTGGGATGTTTGCCAGTCGTCCGGCAATGTGACCAAAGTCTGTAGCCGATTTTTGTGGCATCAAGTCGATGATGGCACGGATGTCTTGGGCAGGGCTCGCAATATTGTTCAGGTTGGCATCAGCCCAGCCAGACCGGTGGAGGTCTACCTCCAAGCCCATGCGCTCCCGCATTGCCGCGACCGTAACGTGGTCTACATCGTCAACGGGGGTGAGGGTATCCAGCGTGGCCAGGGTGTCCTGAGCCAGTTGTGCCAGTTGTTCGCCACCTGCCGGTGAGTAATCCGGGTATTCCTGCTCGTGACCGGGTAGGCCAAGCATGGTGGCGAGAGTGGGGGTGAGCTCGATCAGCTGGGCGGTGTACGCCTCGGCTGCGTCGTCGATGGCTGTTGCTGGGCGAGTGTGCGAGGCGGAATCTGTAGTCACTCGCAAGAGCCTAGCCGGAGCGCTGTCTCACCGAAAGGACTTTCAGTTCGACCCGTGTTTGCGGGTTCTTTTTAGATATATATCCGCAGATGCGTTCCAAGGGCGGTGCGCTGGCGGTAGTCTGAACGCTATGGCCGGAATCAAAATCAAGGACGCAGCGGTGTTCCTTGGAGTCAGTGACGACACTATTCGCCGTTGGGTGGAGAACGGGTCGCTTAGATCCCATGTTCCAGACAAGTCCCGTGATGCAGCCGAGCCCGGAGATCCAGGCAAACCTGGCAGTGCCGGGAACGAAGCTCATCGCGGGCCAGCTGAGGTTGACGCTGTGTCGCTGGCTGAACTGGCGAAGGCCAATGCGGTCTTGCCAGATGACCCCTCGGCGATGAGCCAATCGGCACGGAACAGGTTTGTGGGACTTGTGACAGAAGTGATCTCGGACAAGGTGATGTCTCAAGTGCAAATTCAGTGCGGACCGCACCAAGTCGTTTCGCTGATCAGCACCGAGGCAGTGCGCGAGTTGGGCCTCAAGCCAGGATCGGTCGCTGTGGCTGTGATCAAAGCAACCAACGTCATTCTGGAAGCTCCCCGTGCGCAACAAGGGCGCTAAATTAAGGGCTTTTGACTCAAGCGCGATTCAATCGAACTCCGCTGGGTCCAAGACGCACACGCGAGTGGGTTCAGCTGCCGTACTTACAGCGTCCATCGTTTCGGTAGCGATCCTGTCCTCGTGCGGCGAACCGGCTACCCAAAACGCTACTTCTGGTGAGTTGAAGGTTTTTGCTGCGGCGTCTCTGAAAGAGTCTTTTACGCAGATTGCTGCCGCGTTTGAACAAGCCCACCCAGGGGTCCACGTCTCCCTAAACTTTGCCGGTTCGTCGAGTCTTGTGACCCAAATTGCTCAGGGCGCGCCGGCGGATGTTTTTGCCTCGGCAGACCAAACAAATATGACCAAACTCGCTGATCAGTCATTGGTATCTTCGGCCGTTCCTTTCGCCACCAACAAGCTGCAGATAGTGGTTCCGCTGGACAATCCTGCACACGTCGATTCACTCGCGAACTTGGCAAAACCTGGAACTCAGGTGGTTCTCTGCGCTCCGCAAGTTCCATGTGGTTCCGCGGCCAAACGTGTGGAAAAGGCCGCTGCTGTAAAGATCAAGCCGGTCAGCGAAGAATCTAATGTCAGCGATGTGTTGGGCAAGGTCCTAGCGGGCGACGCCGATGCTGGGTTGGTGTACGTCACTGACGCTTTGGCAGCTCGCGGGAAAGTAACGGCCATCGACTTCAGCGAGGCTGGGCAAGCAATCAACACCTATCCAATAGCGGCTGTTCAGGGCGGTAAAAATCCTGAAGCAAGCCAGGAATTTATTAACTACGTCAGCGGTGCGTCAGGTCAGCGAATCCTCAAGACTTCAGGTTTCGGTGCACCATGAGGACACCACCAAAAAGTGTCGAGGCAAGCGGCAACAACCGGGGGAGCAGAATCTCTCAGGCCGGGCGGGATGATGTGCACGGCAAACGGCAAGGTAGCCAGCTAAGCAATCGGCGTAGTTCTGAGAACAGCCGCGACCCAGGCAGCAAACTGAGCGGCCAGCGCGGCACTCAACAGTGGTTGGCTGAACCGCCGCTCTGGGTATTTCTGCTGGGCGGCCTAGCAGTGGTTCTGTTGATCTTGCCGCCAGCGGCAATGGCAGCTCGTGTGGACTGGGGAAACTTCGTTTCCTTGGTGTCATCGCCCAGCTCCGTCACCGCACTGTGGTTGAGTATCCGGACGGCTTTGGCCAGTACATTGTTATGCCTGGTGCTAGGTGTCCCACTGGCAGCGTTGCTCGCGCGCACCAATTTTCGTGGCAAATCTGTGTTGCGGGCGCTTGTTCTTTTGCCGCTCGTTTTGCCGCCGGTGGTTGGTGGATTGGCCCTTTTGTACACCTTTGGGCGGCGAGGTCTTTTAGGACATAGTCTCGAGGTGTTGGGCGTTCAAATTGCCTTTTCCACCACAGCGGTGGTGATTGCCCAGACCTTTGTTGCACTGCCCTACCTGGTGCTAAGCGTTGAAGGAGCCCTCACAACTGCCGGGAGCGGCTTTGAAGCCACAGCTGCCACTTTGGGAGCTAGCCCGCGCAGCGTTTTTTGGCGCATCACGTTGCCCTTGGTGTTTCCGGGATTGCTCGCTGGAGCCGTGCTCTCGTTCGCAAGGAGCCTGGGGGAGTTTGGTGCCACACTCACGTTCGCGGGAAGTCTCGAAGGCACTACCCGCACACTGCCCTTGGAGATCTACCTTCAACGTGAGACTGATCCCGACGCTGCAGTGGCACTGTCGGTCTTGCTAGTGGTCATCGCCGTCATAGTGGTGGCGCTGGTGCACCGGGTGCCACGGAAATCAGCGTTTGCGAACGTTGGTGCACGTTGATTTCCCAAGCTGCTCAAGCTCCCCGGACCGGGGAGGGCTTGGAATTTGATGCAGCGCTTGATGAACGAGGGTTCGAAGTAGCACTGCGAGTTAAACCGGGTCAAACGGTGGCTGTGCTTGGGGCAAACGGCTCCGGCAAATCGACCCTCTTGGCGCTTATCGCCGGTCTCCTACGGCCAAGCCGCGGCCAGGCGAGCCTTAACGGAACTCCCCTCGTTGGCGTTGGAACAGCGGTGCCGGTGCATCGGCGTCGCACTGCTCTTCTGACCCAGGATGTTCGGCTCTTTCCGCACCTCAGTGTGCTGGACAACGTGGCATTCGCGCCCCGAAGCAGCGGGGTGCGGCGTGAGCAAGCGCGGAAGCAAGCTGGGCAATGGCTCACCGCAGCCGGGGTGGAAGCGTTGGCGGCCCGGCGGCCTCACGAGTTGTCCGGCGGTCAGGCCCAACGGGTAGCCATTGCGCGGGCCCTGGCAGCCGAACCTGAACTGATGCTGCTCGATGAACCCATGGCAGCACTGGATGTTGCAGCCACACCCCAGATTCGCCGATTATTGCGATCCGTGCTGGCAGCCAAAACCGCCATTGTGGTCACCCACGAGGTGCTCGATGCACTGATGCTCGCTGATTACACAGTGATCCTGAGGGCGGGTCACATTGTTGAACAAGGACTAACCCAACGACTTTTTGAGACTCCCGCTGACCCCTTTACAGCGCGATTGGCCGGGCTAAACTTCATCAGATCTGAACTCGATGGAGCAGCTTGGGCTACGGTTTTTCCGGCATCCTCAGTGGCCGTGTATCCGCAAGCTAGCGGTGCCGAAAAAAACAGCACCAGCAACCATGCGGCAGGGTACTCGGTGCTGATAGAAGACCTCGAACCCCAGGGCTCGCTGATTGCCGTTAGTGGCGTTGAAGTCACCAGCGGAGCTCGGCTCACCGCAGAGGTGCCAGCAGCCTATCTTGCAGCGCACTCAAGCGAACGTACGCACTCCATTGAACGCACGCACTCCATTGAACCCGGTGCAAGATGTCTATTCGTCCCCGAAGCTTCCGGAACCAGGACCTATCGGCTCTAAGTGAGCGCTCAGTCTCATTCCCTGAGCATCAGTAAGTCTCCCGGGCTATTGCGGCCGAGGTAGGGGAGCTAAGAAATTCAAGAAGCCCTTTGAGTGGAGCCGGATAGTTATGGGGTTCAAGTGCTTGGGCTAGGTGGGCGCCGTAGTCAATCTTGCGTCCGCTGGTGGTACCCATAAAGCGGCGCAATTGCGCGGTGGCGGGCCGTCCGCGCTGTGCTGGTTGAGCTTGAAACATTCGGAAACGTTCAAGGTCCTGATACTGGGCCAACACATTTTCTACCGCGTTGACACCAAGGGACCGGATCAGTTCATCTTCAAGATCCGCGTCACACACAAAAAAGCCAAGCCGCGAGAGCTCCTTGATGGTGTGGCCAGCACCGAGTTCCTCGCGTTCCAAAGCGCGAGCAAAAAAACCGTATTCGCCGTGGTCCACCAAACCTGCCAACCGGAGGTTCAACGCATCCGGGGCAAAGTAAGGCATAAACGCCCCAATGTTTGTGGCACCACCAATGTCCAAAAAACAAACACCCGCGTGGTCTACGTCCAATCCAGAACCAGCCGCCATTACTTCAACGGCAGCAAGATCACTCAAACCCTCTAGAAACACCACGGTGCGGACCAGTTGAGCAGCAACGGCTAGGTGAACGCGTTCCCCGGCAGCATCATCGTCCTGATTGATCCACGCGAGGACGTCAGCACGGAACTTAGCCATCGGCTGGGACAAATCCGCGGGCCGTGATGCGAGGGCGCCCACGGAAGTTTCACCTCCGAAGCGCGGGGAATTTAGCCCCGGCTGCGCCGCCAAGAACCTGGTCCTGGTCGGGGATCCAAACGTAGCGCCGCCCGTCGAATCCAGCTCCTCGAACGGGCCTGGCCCTGGCTGCTGCCAGCGTCGCCGTTAGTTTCATCGGCACCAATGGCCAGAACGACGGCGGTAAGAGCCGCCAGCTCTTCAGCGTTCGGTTCGCCCTTGGTGACCTGCAAAAGGGGAGCTGGGGTCCCGCCGTCGGGCCCGTCTTTAGCTTCCTTGTTCCTACTCACAGCGGCATGTTTCCGTGCTTTTTGGCCGGCAAGCTGGCGCGCTTGTCGCGAAGTGCCCGCAGTCCACGAATGATCTGCGCACGCGTCTGCGAGGGGGCAATCACCGCGTCAACATAGCCCAATTCCGCAGCCTGGTAGGGGTTCAGCAGTTCTTCTTCGTATTGCCGGATCACTTCAGCGCGGCGTTCTTCAACGTCGCCACCAGCCTCGGCCACTGCGGCAAGGTCGCGCCGGTACAAGATGTTGACGGCGCCCTGTGCGCCCATCACACCAATCTGGGCTGTGGGCCAAGCCAAGTTTAAGTCTGCACCGAGCTTCTTGGAACCCATCACGATGTAAGCTCCGCCGTAAGCTTTGCGGGTAATAACGGTGAGCTTGGGGACAGTGGCTTCAGCGTAGGCGTACAGGAGTTTGGCGCCGCGGCGGATGATGCCTTGGAACTCTTGGTCCTTACCAGGCAAGAAGCCAGGCACATCCACGAGCGTCACGATCGGTACGTTGAAGGCATCGCAGTGGCGCACAAAACGGGCTGCTTTTTCCGACGCGGCAATGTCAAGTGTCCCGGCGAACTGGATGGGCTGATTGGCTACGATGCCTACCGTGTGGCCTTCAATTCGGCCATAACCGATGAGGACGTTGGGCGCATAGAGGGACTGCATCTCCAAAAAGTGTGCGTCATCGACGAGCTGTTCGATGACCTTGCGCATGTCATAGGGCTGGTTAGCCGAGTCCGGGATCAATTCATCCAGAGCCAAGTCAGCGTCGTTGAGCTCCAGCTCCTGATCGTGTTCCAGGACGGGGGCCTCGGCCAAGTTGTTGGACGGCAAGAAGTCCAGCAGCTCTCGAACAAAGTCGATGGCGTCTGACTCATCTGAGGCGAGGTAGGTAGAAGTACCAGTGGTGGCGTTGTGCTGACGTGCACCACCGAGAGTTTCCATATCGACGTCTTCGCCGGTCACAGTCTTGATCACGTCAGGGCCGGTGATGAACATATGGGAGGTCTTGTCCACCATCACCACGTAGTCGGTCAGAGCAGGGGAGTAGGCCGCGCCACCAGCGGACGGGCCCATAATGATCGAGATCTGCGGCACCACACCGGAGGCGTGCACGTTGTTGCGGAAGATATCCGCAAACATCGCCAAGGAAGCAACACCCTCTTGAATGCGGGCGCCGCCACCGTCAAGAATGCCTACTACTGGGCAGCCGTTGCGCAGCGCAAACTCTTGAACCTTAACGATCTTCTCGCCGTTTACTTGGCTCAAGGAACCGCCGTAGACGCTGAAGTCCTGGCTGTAAATAGCTACCGGCCGGCCATCAACAGTGCCGTAACCGGAGACCAGTCCGTCACCGAGCGGTTTCTTTTTCTCCATACCAAAGGCAGTGGAGCGGTGCACGGCCAGTGCATCAAACTCCACAAAGGAGCCTTCGTCGAGCAACATGTCGATGCGTTCACGAGCTGTGTTTTTACCGCGTGCGTGCTGCTTTTCGATCGCTTCCGGACCGGAGGGTTGCTCCGCCCGTGCCTGACGTTCGCGGAAGTCGGCAATCTTTCCCGCAGTTGTGCTCAGGTCGTGGCTCATGAATCTTCTCCGGCTCCGGCATAGTTGCCTCTTGACTTCAGTAGCTTCCGTACAAAAACAGCAGCTTCAGGGCTAGTCTAATAAGGCTCGGCGCCCTTTCCGCTGTAGAAACCCTACAATTTCGCCCGCAGTATTTCGCCCGCCCAGGGCCCCGCGGGGGAGTAGATAGGATGGCTTTATGGAACCTGTTACGCGCTTTGGGGGTAAAGCACCGCTTGACCCGAGCGTTTTTGGTGAGGAATTCCTTCGAGCCCACTCCATCGCGAAGCTGAGGATTGTGGAGGAAACGGGTTCAACCAACACGGACCTTGTAGCGGCTGTTTCAGCGGATCCGGACAGCTATCCGGACTTTTCTGTTTTGACGGCGGAGCACCAATCGGCAGCCCGAGGGAGGCTGGACAGGGCCTGGGAGTCTCCACGTTTGTCCTCCGTTTCGGTCTCAGTGGTGTTGCGCCCGCAAAACGCCAGCGGGCGGCCCTTGCCAACCCAAAGTTACTCGTGGTTCTCGCTACTGGCCGCTTTGGCACTTAGTCATACCATCACCCAAACGGCGGGGCTCGCCGCAGGCATTAAATGGCCCAACGACGTACTGATCAACGGGAAAAAAGTTTCCGGCATTTTGGCGCAATTGGTGCCGCTCACCGATGGCGCGCCGCCCGCGGTGGTGCTAGGCACCGGGATCAACGTGAGTATGACGGTTGATGAGATGCCAGTACCCACAGCAACATCTTTGGCTGCTGAGGGTGCAAGCACTGCTGACCGCACCGCCGTTCTGGCCTCCTATTTGACCCATTTCTCTGCGCTTTACCGCAGTTTTTGCGCGGTCGACGGCGACCCGAACGCCGCGCTTCAAGGTGGCCGCTCGCTGCGCGAACTCTTGGTGGACGCCATGCTGACCTTGGGACAACGAGTGCGTGCCCAGCTACCTGGAGACAAAGTGATCACCGGCCTAGCGCAGGGCTTGGATGAGTACGGTGCGCTGGTAGTTATGGATACCGCGCGGCAAGAGCACTTAATTACCGCAGGGGACGTTATCCACTTGCGCCCTGCCGACGGCGGCTATGCGTAAAGAGCTATTACCGAACGAGCAAGTTATTGTCTCCACCAGACCTCAACCAAGGGCACTGTTTTGGCCAGTCCTGGTGTTTGTGGTGGTGCCCGCAACTGCAGCGTTTGCTAGTGCTTGGTTAAGCCGTGGCCGCCTGCATCAAGCATTTGCGTGGGCTGATCCTCTCTGGGACCCATGGTTGATGCTGGCGTGCGGTGCAGCGGCAGTATGGGTGATCTTGTTCTACTCGCTCCCACGAGTGTTGCGGTGGAATTCCACTCGCTACATCCTGACGAGTCTGCGCATAGTGGAAAAGCGCTCCATGCTGGGGCGCAAAGATCGGCAGTATTCGTTGAGCACCGTACGTGATATTTCGGTGCAACAGACGCTGCTGCAACGGATATTGCATTCGGGGAATATAACCTTGGATTCCGGGCACTTTGGCTCTTCTGCCTTCGTTGACGTACCGGAAGTAATAAAGTTTAGAAATCTTCTGCTCGAGGCCATGAGGGAACTTCCAAAAACGGAGTTGTACCGTGGAAATCCTGGCCAAGACGATGAACTAAGAGATTTTAGTGACCCTAGTTTGCCTTGGGAACTGAGAGAAGGTGAGAGTGATGGACGTTGAAGAGGTGCTGGCTAAGATGCCGGAGCCCCGGGACGCACCCGAATTCGCCCTCACCGGAAACCAAGATGAAGTCGCAGCTGAGCGCAAACCTGAAATGAGCGAAGAGCGCCGCGCGGCCAAAGCTTTAGAAGCACGGCTCCTAGGTGGAGACCGTGTGCTTAAGCGACGCGACGTAGCCTCCGGCGCCGGAGTCTCGCTGATGTCCGCACGGAAATTGTGGCGAGCCATGGGCTTTCCCAACCTCGGGGACGAGGATGTAGCTTTCACCGTTAACGACCAAGAGGCTCTCACTCGCGTTGTCGCAATGGTCCGTGACGGTCTGATGGAAGAGGAAGCCGCCATTTCGGTGACTCGTGCCATTGGCCAAATGACGGACCGAATGGTGGTGTGGCAAATAGAGGCCCTGGTTGAAGACATGGTGGTCAATCAAGGAATTAGCGACGCCGCAGCCCGAAAGCGTTTGGTCGCTGAGCTCCCCGCCATGATCGATCCGCTGGAAGAAATGCTTGTCTACTCATGGCGGCGCCAGCTCAACGCTGCGGTGCAACGCTTGGCGGTTCGTGCGCAGTCCGGTTTGGAGTCGAGTGAGGAGGGCCGGGACGGAGACGAAGACGACGCACCGTTGCCTCTTGCCCGAGCCGTAGGTTTCGCCGACCTTGTTTCGTACACCAGTCTCTCTCGGCGGATGAATGAACGAACTCTCGCGCAATTGGTGCAACGGTTCGAAAACAAGTGCGCAGAGATCATCTCCATTGGCGGCGGACGCTTGGTCAAAACCATTGGTGATGAAGTCCTGTACATCGCCGAGACACCATCGGCAGGAGCGGAAATTTCTTTAGCGCTCGCAGAAGCTTTCAGTGCCGACGAAATCCTGCCACAGGCTCGTGTTTCCCTAGTATGGGGGCGGATTTTGTCTAGGCTCGGTGACGTTTACGGGCCTACGGTCAACCTCGCTGCGCGTCTGACGGCGCTCGCAGAACCCGGCGGCACCGTGCTGGTGGACAGTATGACGGCAGCCTCGCTGAGCCAAGATGACCGATTTGTGCTGGATCCTCAAGAACCACAGAACGTTCGTGGCTTCGGTGAAATCCAACCCGTGGTGCTCTCGCGCGGCACCGGGCACGGGCTGGTGCTGGATTAGTCCCTTTGCTTGAATTTATGACGTTTGAGCTTTATTGCACGCCCCCCTACTCGCGACATAGTTCTAAGGTAGCGACGGCCAAGTATGGCGTTGTGGGCTGAGTGGTGTCGGGTGGAATCTGGTTCAACGCGGAATGAGGGACGGTACGTTCCTCATAACTTCACAAACCTCGGGGCCCTTTACAGCCATCCTCGGCGCTCGCTGTTGTACCGGCGTCGGCTTTGACCAAGGCTGCGGCAATTTCGTCGTTCCAAAAGGAAGGAACCCGTAAGCCGAGGAACGCGTTCAAGCCTAACGGCAGGATCACCATCAGCGCCGTATGGGGTGCTCGGCCCATGGCGCATTCGAGAGCCCTCAAATAGGCTAAAAACAGCGGATTTACGCTTAGTTTAAGCTTCCACCATTGAATGGATTTTCTTGATGGAGACCCAAACTTCGTGGCATAGTCAGTGAGGCGTGTGTAGCCAATTCCACAAGGAAAGCCCTCGACTAAGGCCCTACGTTACAGGAATCAACGGCTAGACAATGACATAAGGTTGCGCAGGTGGCCGCGAAACAGGGGAAATTGCTGTGACACAAGCGTTCGGCAAACAAGGTGCTAAAACTAGGCGGAACCGAATCATCACCGGTACCGCTTTCACCGGCATTGCTGCGGTACTGGTGGCCGGTGCCATCATCTACCCCGGATTTAAAACCACCGAAGTCGATCTAAACGATGGTGGCGTGTGGGTGACGAGCAAAAGCAAAAACGCCGTGGCTCGTCTGAACTACCCCTCGAAAGCTCTCGACGGCGCGGTTACTCCGGCGAGCACCGAGTTCGATGTAGTTCAAAACGCTTCAAACGTTTTTGTTGACGATGCTGCAGGCGCCACGATCAACCAAATTAGTGCCGCCAACGTGCGCCTTGGCGGAGACAGGAAACTTCCCGGCTCATCCACCGTGAGCTTCGGCCAACAAGTACTCGCTGTTACAGACCAAGCCAAAGGGAAGGTCTGGGCTGCTAGCCCCGCTTCAATCAATGGATTTGACGAAGAGTCTTCTGAACCAGCCTTCACTGGATCCGAAGGACTTGTGACAGCCGTGGGTGGCGACGACCGTATCTACACCGCTGACCCACGAAAGGGCGAGATCACCGCCGTCACCGTTGACGCAGACGGGCGGGCGAGCAAAACAGAGACTTCCTCGGTAGAAGCGCTCAAGGGTGCCGGTGATATTCAGCTGGCCGTAGTGGGGGACAAACCTGTGGTTTTGGACCCGAACAGTGGGAACCTCATTCTTCCAGGCGGCAAAAAGGTCCAGATTCCGGATGCCAAAGACGCTCGTCTGCAGCAGAGCAGCATTGCAGGCGAATACGCTTCCGTTGCCACACCCAAGGCCCTGATTGAAGTTCCTTTGGGCGGGGGAGATTCCAAAACGATCGAATTCGGCGGGCAGGGAATCCCCACGGCACCGGTCCATGTTGACGGTTGCACCCACTCCGCTTGGGCCGGCGCCAACAAATACGTCCGAGACTGCCCTAACGACGCCGATGACCGCACCGTGGATGTACCAAAGGCCAGCGCCTCGCCCAAGTATGAGTTCCGAGTTAACCGCAGCCTTGTAGTCCTCAATGACGTGAACTCAGGCAACGTATGGCTCGTGAACCAGAACATGCTTTTGGTCAACAACTGGGATGAAGTTCTGCCGCCCAAGGACCAGTCCAACGAAGAGGACAACGACTCTGCGGATACTACCGCCAAAAATGTCCTTCCCGACCGCACCAAACCGAACCGCCCGCCCCAGACGAAGCCAGACTCTTATGGTGTGCGCCCCGGCAAAACGGTATTGATGCCCATTTTGGATAATGACACTGATCCAGACGGCGATATTCTCACCGCCTCGGTTGCTGGTGACGGCCCCAAGGTAGGAAAGGTGGAGAGCATTTATGGCGGAACAGGGTTTCAAATTGCCGTCCCCAGCGACGCTCGCCCCGGCACCGAAACTTTTGATTACACAGCCGCCGACGGGCGGAACGGATCAGCAACGGGACGCGTTTCGCTGACGATTGTGGGCCCGAATGAAAACAAACCACCAAAGTTCAAGCGCGACGGTCCCACCACCCTTGTGGTGGAGCAAGGTAAGCAAGTCAGCCAAAACATCTTGACTGACTGGACAGACCCCGACGGCGACGACCTTGTCCTGCTCGACGCGAAGATGGACAACCCCCAAGATCAAGTAAAAGTCCGCAGGGACGGTTTGCTGAGTTACCAAGACTCGGGTGCTACAGCAGGCAAAAAGAACGTAACAGTCCAGATTTGGGATGGGCGGGAAACCACAACGGCTCGTGTGGTGGTGGACGTGCGTCCTCCTGGCGCTCTAGTCCCACTGGTCAATGCTGACCACTTGACGGCCGTGGCTGGGCAAGAGTTAGTGGTCTCGCCGCTCAAGAATGACACTGATCCGAATGGTGGAACCTTGCGCTTGGCCAGTGTTGAAGCCAACTCGCAAGCCGAAATTGGGCCCATCACTGACGGTGGAACATTCACTTTTAAGGCGCGTAATGCCGGTCCGATCTATTTGACGTATATCGCCAGCAATGGTCCGCAGAGCAACGCGGGCCTGATCCGCATTGATGTGGAATCAGGTAAAGACCCGGGTAAACCCGTAGCCGTTCATGATGTTGCGCTCTTGCCGGCGGGCGGGAGCGTGCTGGTAGATCCGCTGGCGAATGATGATGACCCTGCCGGCAGTGTTTTGGTGGTGCAATCCATTACGGTAGATCCAGCCGCCGGAGCTTCGGTGAGCGTGATCAACCATGATGTTTTGCGTGTCACCGATATTCGAGGAGACACGCAGCCCTTCACTTTTAGTTACAAGATTTCAAATGGACATGAATCCGCGGACGGAACAGTCTCAGTTGTTCCGGTTCCCGCACCGAGTGTGCTCGAAGCGCCTGAACCTCGTCCGGACGAAGTTAACGTCAGAGTCAATGACGTGGTTACCATTCCTGTCCTCAACAACGACACCCACCCTCAGGGTGACAAGCTGACGGTGGCTCCAACGCTCACCCAGACGGTCCCCGAAGAAGACGGCAAGGCTTTTGTCTCTGAAGACACGGTCAGGTTCATTGCAGGCTCAACACCGAAAACAGTCCGCGTCATTTACAACGCGGTTGATACCCAGGGGCAAAAGAGCGCTGCTCCAGTGACCATTCACATCCTTCCGCTAGAAGGGCGTGAAAACACGCGCCCTCAACCGCAGAGCCTTACGGCTCGTGTGATGGCAGGCGGAAAGATCAAGATTCCGGTACCCCTGGATGGCATCGATCCTGACGGCGACTCGGTGCAGCTCAGTGGCATTGAATCGGCTCCGAGCATGGGCACAGCCACACTCGGAAGCAACTTTATAGACTTCGTGGCTGCAGGCAACGGTGCCGGAACTGACGTTTTCCAATACAAAGTGGTGGATCGTCAAGGAGCCACCAACACAGGCACTGTCACGGTAGGTATTGCACCGCAACCGGACAACAACCAAAAACCATCTGCAGCGGACGATACTGTTGACGTCCGCCCGGGACGCCAGATTGCCGTTGATGCTTTAGCTAACGATGCTGACCCCGATGGGGACCCGATCGGTGTCCCGAAGAATGGTGTGGACGCTCATCCTGCGCTTCAAGCAAAAGTTAGTGACGTCAGCGGCCGCGTCATTGTTACGGCACCGTCGAAAGAGGGAGCTGTCTCACTGAGATACACGGTGGCCGATTCACGTGGCGCCACCTCTGACGCGGCTATTCGACTCAACGTCAAAAACAACGTCCCGCTTAAAGCACCGATCGCCCGTGACGACCGAGTGACCCAGGCACAGACTTTGGGCAAAACAGCCGTGGACGTTCCTGTGCTGAAAAATGACGAAGACCCTGACGGCGTGGGGGAGAACCTCAAACTGGGTAGCGAGAACAAAAACGCCAAAGTCGGCTCGAACGGCAACATGGTGGTCACTTTGGAACAAGGACCCCAGTTGATCCCGTACACGGTAGAAGACGTTGATGGCCAAAAGGCCACAGCCATTATTTGGGTCCCAGGCGTTGGCCAGCAGCTTCCGGTTCTTGCCAAAAATGATGTTATTGAGCTCAAAGCTGGCGATTCGGTCACTGTTAACCTCAAAGAGTGGGTCAAAGTCCGTGACGGCAAGAGCCCGCGCATCACTCAGGCCGATCGCGTCAAGCTGATTGGAGCTGCTGGAGGCGATCCGATCGCGGGTAACGGCACTGCCATCAAGTACACGGCCGCGAAAGACTACGCCGGCCCAGGTTCCATTAGTTTCGAAGTCACCGATGGCTTCGGCCCGGATGATCCTAATGGGCTGAAGTCAACTCTCACCATCATGACCAAGGTCATCGGGGCGCCGGAGGTAAACCATCCTCCCCGCTTGCTGGGGAGTGCACTTGACGTCCCTGAAGACGGCGAAGCGAGTGTGGACTTGTCCAAACTGGCCACCGACCCGGACAAAGACGACGGCGACAAACTCAAGTACGAATTACTGCCGAACGACGCAAAGGGCTTCAAGGTCAGCTTGGATGGCCGAACTCTAAAAGCGAGCCTTGACGGCGACGTTGAAAATGGGACTTCCGGCACCGTTCAGGTGAAGGTCAGCGATGGGCGGGGCGGAACCGCTACGGCTAGTTACGCAATGACGGCGAAGGTTTCCGCCAAGCCGCTTCCGGTAGCTAACGACGACGTTGAAGCCAACGCCGCCGCCGGTAAACCCGTAAAAGTGATGGTCCTTGCCAACGACAAGAGTTTCTTGCCGGACCCGAGCTTGAAGATCATCTCCGCGAAAGTCGAGACCGGTAGCGGTGGGGCTGTTGCTGAGGGCGATGGTGTGGTGGTGACCCCGGCTCAAAGTTTTACCGGGACCATGATTGTTTCCTACACGATTCAGGACGAAAAGCGTGATCCGTCGCGGCAAGCCACGGCGCGGATTCGCCTTACCGTCAAGGACAAGCCCACCGCACCGGGCACGCCACTGGCCAGCAATATCGGTGACCAGACGGCATTGTTGACTTGGAAGGCATCTGCTGACCGGGGATCACCGGTGAAAAACTACACGGTCAAGGGTGAGGGCGGATACTCACAATCCTGCCCGGCTAACTCCTGCACCCTCAAAGGGCTCACCAATAACGTCAAGTACCACTTCACGGTGATCGCTACCAACGATTTGGGCGATTCTGAACCTTCCGCACCCTCTGCGGAAGTTCGCCCAGACCGTCGTCCTGAGCAGCCCGCGGCACCCACGGCAAAATACGGTGACAAACAGATTTCCGTTGCATGGACGGCCCCTGTTTCTAAGGGCTCTCCTGTATCGAGTTACGAGCTGGAAATCTCTCCGGCAGCGCCAAACGGCATCTCAACACAGCCGAAACTCACTGGCACCAGCTTTGTATGGAAGGGGCTAAAAAACGGGGTTGCTTACAAGTTCCGGGTCCGCGCATCAAACCTGGCACCGGAACCTTCGGAATGGAGCTCATATTCTGCAGCCGAAACTCCAGCCGGACCTCCAATGCGCCCGGAACCGCCGACTGCGCAATCTGCCGGACCGGTGGGCAACGAGAGCCAATTGACCGTGAGCTGGAAGGCGCCCAACAACAACGGTGACGCAGTATCTAGCTACACGCTGAATACGCTCCAAGGCGGGAAAGTTGTTAACACCGTCAAAACCGCTGCAACAAGCCAAAACGTGCGGGTTTCTAACTCGGAAAGTGACTACAGCTTCACCGTGTCCGCCACCAACAAGGCGGGCACCAGTGAAGTCAGTGGTGCCTCCAACCAGGTGCGTGCTGCAGGAAAGCCTGGCCAAGTTAGCGGCGGCACGGTTAAAGCAACAGGATCCAGCGGGCAACTTGCAATCACCTTCACGCCGCTTACTGCGGCGCAGCGCAACGGCTCTACGGCCGGTGAGATTTCATACCGCTGGAACACTAACTACGGTTCAGGGCCTATTCCGGTAGGTGGCGGTACGATCGGCGGGCAGCCTAACGGTACAGATGTCGCAGTGAACATCATTGCGGTTTCTTCCCGGAGCAGCCTCTCTGGAGACGGGAAAAACATCGGTACGGGCAACCCTTACGCACCACCGAACGCACCCAACGTCTCTGGTTCTACGTCCCGGGAAGGCGTTGACCAAGTTGACTTCTCATGGAACAACCCGGCGACGAACGGCCGTCCGCTCAACCACTATGAAGTCAGCTTCGACGCGGGAGACTGGACAAACGTGGGTACGGCCAACAGCAAGTCGTACTCTGGCGGCGGTTGGTCCAAGTCGCACACGCTGAGGGTTCGGGCCGTAACTGTTGTTACCGGGCCAGCGGGTAGCGCGACGTCGACGTCCGGTTCCGATCCGACGCCGCCACCACCGCCACCGAGCAACAAGATTGCTGTCAACGGTGACACCTACAACACCTGTACAGAGCCCAAGGATGGAACTGCATCTGGCTGGAGCGCTGGACCGCCAAAACGTTGCTATGGTGTCGCCAGCCCAGGTGGACCAGGAGCACCCTACCCGTGGTTCAGCACCAGTGACGGCTCTGCACCAGTGGACCGATGCCAATCGTTTAACGGAAGGCCTTGGTACCACATCACTGGACCAGCTGACAGCGGCAAGGGTCTTGGCGGTCGTTGGGCACGTGCCGACACTGTGCACGTGGTAAGCGGCAACGTGCGCTGTTGACCTGACGTTTTTGACCTGAATTGAATATGATCTCTCGCACCAACAATGAAGGGCATTCCAAATGACAATGACCACTGAGCAGGCCACCTGGTTTGCCGGAACTTTTGACAAGCTGGTTGGCAACGTTGGTCAGGCCGTGCTGGGCAAATCCCATGTAGTTCGTCTCACCTTTATGGCCATGCTTGCCGAAGGGCACGTGCTTTTTGAAGACGCACCTGGCACAGGTAAAACCATGCTGGCTCGAGCCATGGCCGCCACGGTGCAGGGCTCGCATAACCGTATCCAGTTCACCCCGGACCTCTTGCCCTCGGATGTCACTGGTGTCACTATCTACGATCAGAAGACCCAGAAGTTTGAGTTCCACAAGGGCCCGATCTTCAACAACATTGTTCTGGCCGATGAGATTAACCGTGCATCGCCGAAGACACAGTCGGCGCTGCTTGAAGTGATGGAAGAGTCTCGCGTGACGGTGGATGGTGTCACCTATGAGGCTGGGCGGCCTTTCACTGTGCTCGCTACCCAGAACCCCATTGAGCAGGCCGGTACCTACCGTCTTCCGGAAGCCCAACTGGACCGCTTTTTGATCAAAACCTCCATCGGCTACCCGGACCACGCTTCTACCGTTCAGCTCTTGGGCGGCGCCACCGTGAAGGACCGTTCCAAAGAACTCTCGCCGGTTATCACCACCGCCGCCATCGCGGACATGGCTGATCTGGCCGCGACCAACCACGTGGACAACGCAGTTCTTGAGTACATTTCACGCTTGTGCGAAGAAACCCGCAGCGCACCGGAAACCCGCTTGGGCGTTTCTGTACGTGGCGCCTTGGCAATGGTTCGTGCAGCTAAAGTGTGGGCCGCTGCCCAAGGCCGAAACTTTGTTCTGCCGGATGACATCAAGGAACTTGCAGGTGTGGTGTGGACCCACCGTTTTGTGATGGACCCGGAGGCAGAATTCTCCGGAGCCACGCCAGAAGCAGTCCTGAACCGAGTGCTAAACGACGTTGCAGCACCGCAACAGCGCAGCAACGTCTAGACAACTCGCACGGTTCGGCGGCGCCATTCTTCGCGCCCTAGAAAAGGTCTCTGAAATGCCCAGCAAGAATAATGTGCTCGCCGTGGCGGGGGAATGGATTAAAAAGCCCTTCCACCGCGACAGACGCAGGACAAAGCTTCACCCAAAGTCGCTGTGGAAGGTCGCTGGCGGCGCCGCCGGGGAGGCTATGGAACCAGCTGTCAAAGCTACCACTGACTTCTCAAAGAGGTACCTAGCACCGGTGTTCGGCGTGATTAGCCCGCTGGGCTGGCTAGTCTTAGGAGCAGCTGTTCTCTTGGGCGTTTTTGGCAGCATTTTTGGCTGGCAGGAAGCCAAAACCGCAGCCGTTCTCGCCGTCGTTCTTTTGCTCATTGCGATCGCTTTTATTGTGGGCCGTTCCTCCTACGGAGTGTTGTTGGATCTGGCTCGCACTCGCGTAGCCGTTGGCGACAACGCAGTTGGAAGCATTCAAGTCTCCAACACCTCCCAACGTCCGCTCCTGCCGGCAGCGCTTGAACTGCCAGTGGGACGCGCCACCGCGATCTTCCATCTGCCGCGGATGCGCCCCGGCCAGATCCACGAAGACCTCTTTACTATCCCCACAGCACGCCGTGCTGTGATTGTGGTGGGGCCCGTGCGTTCGGTACGAGCTGACCCGTTTAACCTCTTGCGCCGTCAAGTCTTGTGGACCGAACCTCAGGACCTTTTTGTTCACCCCAAAACGGTGGCTCTGGGAAGTTCAGCAGCTGGCTTCATTCGCGACCTTGAAGGAATGCCCACCACGGATCTTTCTAGCGCGGACGTGTCTTTCCACGCGCTGCGCGAGTACGTGCCCGGGGATGACAGACGCCATATTCACTGGAAAACAACTGCACGAACCAACAAACTGATGGTTCGCCAGTTCGAGGAAACTCGCCGCGCGCACCTCGCCATTGCCTTGTCTATCAACACTGACGAATACGAGTCAGAGGCCGAATTTGAACTCGCCATCTCCGCAGCGGCATCTATTGGTCGCCAGGCCATCGTTGAACAACGCGAGTTGGACGTTTTGACCCAAAAGGGACCACTGCGCTGTGAGACCGGCCGAAACCTTCTTGATGATGCCACCAAGATCATGGGTGCCCCCTCACGCAAGACAGCCGTTGACTTGGCCCGAACAATGGCCGATTCAGTCCCCAACGCCTCGGTGACGTTTTTTGTGGTTGGCAGCCACGTCACACCTTCCCAATTGCGATCCTGCGCAGCATCGGTGGCGCCGGGAGTGCGTGCTTTGGCCGTCCGTATTCAAAGCGGGGCGGCCCCCGCTCGAGCCAACATTGCGGATCTAACCGTGGTGACATTGGGCAGCCTGGATGACTTGGCCATTGTTCTCAGAAAGGCAGCAGCATGAGCCTGGCTGTGACACCATCACCCTTTAAAGACGGCCGTCCGGCGTGGCATCTCGGCGTGGACATTGCAGCACTCGTGGCCCTGCTGGGAATTGGCCTGCTCGGATTTAGCTTGAGCTTCGGTGGCGACCCTCGCTACCTTGTAGCCGGTTTTGGCGGGGTGGTTCTCGGCCTAGGCATCGCCTTGGCTAGTGTCCACTTCCGGCTCGGCGCGCTGATTACGGCAGCCATCACCTTGGGTGCGTACTTGCTCTTTGGCACCGCACTGGCTGTGCCGGATGCGGCGATTGCCGGCGTCGTACCCTCGTTTGAGTCCTTGCGGACCCTGTTACTCGGTGTGGTCTTCTCATGGAAGGACATGCTCACCGTTGGTGTTCCAGTAGGGACAGCTGGTGGCATGTTGGTTGTTCCGTTCCTCTCGGCGATGCTTTGTTCGCTGGCCGCGGGGCTATTGACGTGGCGGTTACGGAGCCCGTTCTGGCTCTTGCTGCCGGTATTGGTGCTATTTGTTACAGGCATTGCGTTTAGCACCAGCGCCAGTTTCCTGAACGTTGAACGTGGGCTGGGACTTGCCTTGGTGGGCATTACGTGGGCGACGTTCCGCCGGGACACACTGCGAAGTAATGACACCCGTGCGGTGTCAGCCAACCGGCCAGAGGCCGACGCCGGAGCCCAGCGCCGCGGCAAGCTTCGCCGCATGGGGATGGGCGCAGCAGTGCTCGCCGGGGCGGTACTGATCACCACTGTGACAGCACCGGTGCTTACAGCAGCGGACAACCGCGAAGTACTGCGCGACACTGTGGTGCCACCCTTTGACCCGCGCGACTACATCACCCCACTCGCCTCATTCCGGAATTACGTTAAAGACCACAAAGACGACACCCTTTTTGAAGTCACAGGCCTGCCCAAGGATGGCCGTTTGCGCCTCGCAGCTTTGGACGCTTTCAACGGCAGTGTTTACAACATGGACCCCAACGGCTCGGGCAACTTCGCCAAGGTGGGGGACTCGCGTTCAATCAACACCCTGGCCGGTGACTCTTCGGCGCTCCCCACAACCGACTACAGTCTGGATGTAAAAGTTCAGGACTACCAGGGGTACTTTGTTCCCGGTGGCACCAAAACCACTGGAATCGAATTCCCCAGCGATGCATCCGGGGCCGGCGAGAGCTTGTTCTTTAACTCCGGGACTGACACAACGCTGAGTAAAACTGGCTTGTCCAAAGGCGACGAATATAAAGTCCAGGTCTCCCAGCCGGTTGCGCTCGAACACGGTCAGATGACGCAATACGGTTTCGCGTCCATCACCATGCCTGAAATAGCTGAAGTGCCTCCTGTGGTCGGTCAGCTAGCCAACGACATCGCGGCAGATGCACCAACAGCAATTGAACGTGTCCGCCAGCTCGAAGCCCACTTCCGGACCAAGGGAGCGTTCAGCAACGGGCTGGTTTCTGAAGGGCAACTACCCAGCCTGTCCGGCCACGGCGCGGCCCGCATCAAGAGCTTGCTCAGCGGAAAACAAATGCTGGGTGATGACGAACAATACGCAGTGGCCATGGCCCTGATGGCCCGCCAGCTAGGTATCCCGGCCCGTGTGGTGATGGGTTTCTACCCGGACCCCAAAACACCTGAAAACGGTGCACACACGGTCTCCCTCAAGGGGAAAGACGTCCACTCATGGGTTGAAGTTGCCTTTGACAAGGTGGGATGGGTGGCTTTTGATCCCACACCGCCCAAGGACAACGTGCCGATCCCGCCGGACCCCGAAAACAAGTCAAAGCCCAAGCCACAAGTGCTGCAACCGCCACCTCCGCCACAGGAGCCGGCCGAACTTCCAGCAGACTCTTCACCCGATGCGCTCGACGCAGATCAGAAGAAGAACGATCCATGGTTGTTCTGGGGAGCTTTGTTGTCAGCGATTGGTATCGCAGCAATCCCGATCGCCATCCTGGCTATCCCACTGATCCTGATCGCGCTGCTCAAATCGCGCCGGCGTAAGCGTCGCTTTGCCACCGGTGATCCTGCCCAGCGTGTGGGTGGAGGCTGGAGCGAAATCCTCAGCCTCGCAACTGACCTTGGTGCCACATTGAATCCACGCGCAACTCGGCGTGAAGCCGCCATGGTGGTGGGGGAGTCATTCCCCAAGAGCCAAGGAACCACCACGATGCTCGCCAACCGTGCAGATGCCGCAATTTTCGGGGCAGGGCAACCGGATGAGCAGGAGGTTAGCGGGTACTGGTCACATGTGGATCAGTCGATCAAAGAAATGACTGGCGAGTTGGGTTTCTGGCAGCGTCAGCGGGCCAAGTTCTCGCCGCGCTCGCTGCTGGCCGACGCTCGGGCAGCAATGGGCTCGCGCTCAGGGCGTTCCAAAGGTTCGGCTGTTGTAGGTGACGCCGGATCTGGTGCCGCAGGTTCGGCTCGCGCCAGGACTGCTCCTAGCGGCAGCGGCAATACGAACGCCAGCGAGAACACAAGTGCCAGCGGCCATGCCAACTCCAACGCCTCGCCCGCTTCTACCGGTGGCGAGAGCGCCGGAAATCTATCCGGACAAGATGTCAGCGAAGAAACGATTGTGCGAAGCGAACTCAGAAGGGATCGTGACCGACGATGAGCGCAATGACGGAACGATGCCAAAGCTGCCAGCAGGAGCTGCGGCCAGGTGCGTCATTTTGTTTATCCTGCGGTGCTGCTCTGGCTAACCGATCCGCCAGGATTCAACGGAACGTAGACTCGGATCAGCGCGGCTTGATGGGCCGGGGTTCTGCACAGAGCACACAGAATCCCGGTAGTATCCCGGTAATGTCTTCGGCTGCTGCTGGAGTCAATGACCATGGACAAGGGGGAGCTTCCGGCGCGATGGCTGAACAGGACCTGGCAAATGCCGCAGCCTCCAAGCGGCTTGGTGCTAAAGCCTTGGATTGGGCTGGCCCCGTAATAGTGCTTGGCTTGGCCTTTGGCATTGGTATCAACTCGATCACCAGTACCTCAGCTGGTGGGTTTATCACCTACGACACCTCCTTATTGGTGCTACTTGGGTCCATCGGGATCGGCCTGACGCTGGCATACATCGTGTTCCAATGCATCTGGGAATCTGGTACTGGCAAGACCGTGGGCAATTCCATTTTGGGCTTGCGCACCACTGAATTTGAGGGCTATGCCCCGGGCGGCGGGCCGGTGTTTGTGCGCGGCGTCATTATGGGTGCCGGTGCGATTCTTGGTGTTATTGCAGTGGTCTTGAGCATAGTTTTTCAATGGTTCTCCATCGTGTTGTGGGTGGTAATCGGTACTGCAGTTATTGCAGCGGCGTGGGGAATCCTGACAGCAGTCTCGAACGCGTGGGATAGCAACGGAAAACGCCAAGGCTGGCATGACAAGGCCGCGAAATCCTTGGTTTTTGATGTTAAAGCCGGCCGTAACCCGGTAAACAGTGGTGGGATCGCAGGCCATTACAGCTTTGCTCCCTTGGACCTGCCTGCCGTGCGCGAGGTTAACTCACCGGTACCAATGGCCCAGAATCAGGGCGCGCATAACTCCGGCGTACAGATCTCTGGCGCCCAAGATTCAGGAGTCCAGAGCGCAGCACGGGTCATTGACGCGCAACAACAAAGTGTCCACAACCCCAACCAATGGCAACCACCGGCGTTTATGCCGCCTGCCCCGCCGCAGACTGCTCAACAACCAGCAGCCCAACAGGATTTCGCTCCTCAAGGTTTCCAGCAGCAGGCTTCACCTCAGCCAGGCTTCGCCCCAATTGCACCAGCCCACCCGGACGATGACCTTGACCGAACCCGGATGAAGAGCGCGCCAGCACCCGTGGCAGGCGGCGTCGTTTATATTCGGCTCGACGACGGTAGGGAGCTGAGCCTCAACGGTTCGGCCCTGATGGGTCGAAACCCGGCAAGCTACGACGGCGAGACAGTGGACCAGCTTGTGGCGGTACCGGATCCGGGGCGCTCTATTTCAAAAACTCATCTGCACTTGCGGGTCGAAGCCAACGGGCTATGGGTGACGGACCGAAACTCAACCAACGGTAGTGGCGTCCAGCAGGCTGACGGCTCCAACATCGAGCTCACGGCTGGTCAACCATTTTTTGTTGTTGCAGGTTCGACCGTGACGTTCGGGGACCGCAGTTTTCAGCTAGGACAATCATGACTTCACAGCCAGACGCGGCAACACCCTCGCCCACCACGGAACAGCGCCATCCACAACTCCGTCTGACCTGTGGTTATGGCACGGACCGAGGGTTGCGTCGGGAACTCAACGAGGATTCGTTTGTTGCCGCAGATCCACTCTTCGCTGTAGCCGACGGAATGGGTGGCCATGAGGCCGGCGAGGTGGCTAGCGGTATGTGTGTGCGCGCTCTTGCTAGCTCCGACATGTTGACGGCGGGCCACCGAAACGCCACCGCCGCAGAGCTCCAGGAAGTAATCCTGCAGGCCGACGCCGAAATTCGCGAAGCCACGGGGGCCCGAGCCGGAACTACCCTCACCGGTGTGGTGGTAGTAGAACAAATGGGCATCCCTTACTGGCTTGTGATGAACATCGGTGATTCTCGGACGTACCGGTTGAGCCAAGGCGAATTCGCCCAAATCAGTGTTGACCACTCTGAGGTTCAGGAACTCGTTGATGCCGGCGACATTACGGCGCAACAAGCGTCGGTGCACCCTCGTCGGCACGTGGTGACCCGCGCGGTGGGGACAGGCGACGAAACTGAAGCTGATTTCTGGCTGCTGCCCATCGATGAGGGCGATCGGATTATGGTCTGTTCAGACGGGCTTAATGGCGAGGTTTCGGATGATCACATGTTCCGCATTCTGAGCACTATTGGCCACCCCCAAGACGCTGTGGATGCCCTGATTCAAGCGGCGCTGCGCAATGGTGGACGCGATAACGTGACGGTGGTGGTAGTTGACGCCAAGGATGTGCTCAACGAGTCAAACGTCAGCACCACCGCCCCGCGTCACCGCCCCAATGATGACGACGAAGATACACTTCCGCGCAACGAGGTGGTGGATCTACACGCCTTAATGGGCGGCGACCGCGAGTTCGAGACCGGTCCATTGGAAAACGATCCAACTATGACCGAAAGCTCGACGACGGAAGCAGCAGCTGAGCCGAAGGATGAGAATAATGGTCAGCAGTAGCTACACCACGGGTCAGTGGTTTGCGATGGTGCGCGAGGGCCACGTAGTGCTGCTTGGTCCGAACACTGAGCCGAACATCATTGGCCAGATTTGGGAGCTGCTGGGCACGGCCCCCGAGGTTCATCAGATTCTTAATGGCGTCACGAGTAGTTTTGGCCGCGAACTCACCAGCATCCCGTCCTTCGCGATAGTTGATTTCCGTGACTCCTTGAGGGTTTTTCTGCGCGGGGAGATTGACCTCAGTGTCAGGCTCGAATCCGGCAGTGTTGAGCTCTCCGGGCGGGAAGTTACTACGTGGAGCGAACGGTGGCTAGCTCAGCCGATTTCCTTTGAGCTCAAGCCTCAAGCGGATTCTCAGGTGCCCGGTTCGGCGTCTCAGCTTGGCTACCTGCCACTGACCTTGCCACTGATAGAAGGTGTAGTTCGGCTTGCCGGGCTGAGCGTCACGGTACGCGTTGATGATGCTGCCACAACGGCATCTTCCCAAACTGCCGAAACTGATGAGTCTGCAAAGCTTGGCCTCACAGTTGTCCCTACAGGTCTCGATGAGGACGACGCTGAGCTCGAGGAAGCCGGGCCTAACGAGGCTGGACGGGAGGAAGGTGAACCCGAAGTAGCCGTCGGGGTTCACGATCAGGACCAGGGCATTGACGATGTCGCAGGGGAGTCTGAAACTACGGGGGAAACCCAGATCCCAAGCACTCCGAGCTATGAACTCACCAGTTCCTATGATCACTTGTGGGAAAAAACTGTGGTTCGAAGTGTTGAAGAAGCCGCCGTTCGGCTTGATCCCGAGGCCGAGGAAGCCATCGCCACCGAAAGTGTTGAGGGTCAGGCCGAAGAGAATCTAAAGCCGACGGGTTCGCCTGACCGGCAAGCACCGGACCAGGAAGCACCGGCCCAGGAAGCAGCGCCGCAGGAAGCAGCGCCGCAGGAAGCCGCGGTTCAGGTGCCGCCTGCGTCAGCGCACCCAGTACCTGCACCGCCTGCGGCCCCTCCGGTGGCTTCGGCGCCAAGCTCGGGGTTGATAGATTCCGTTCCATGGCTCCGCTCCAGCGCGCAGAACCCGGCCCAGGCTCCTCAAAATCTGGCGCCTCAAAATCTGGCTCCTCAATTACCGGCATACCCTGCACCGTCTCACGAATCCTTTCCGGCATTTGGCGGCCCTGCACCGGAAGATTCTGCTGACCCTGACCATGACGGTCAGACGATTATGAAAAGCGATCTCCAAAAAGACGCTCCCGAGCCCCAGCCGAGCCACCCAGCACCTAGCCAAGCCGCAACATCGAATGGCCCCTTGGTTCTGGCACGAGTGTGCACCAACGGGCATGCGAACCCGCCCACGAACTCACGTTGCGCCATCTGCTCTGCAACTTTGGCTGCTGACGCTGTACAGGTGAGCCGCCCGTCCCTGGGCAAGGTGCGGGTGTCCACTGGTGAACTCATTGAATTGGACCAGTCCTTGGTGATTGGCCGCCAACCGTCCGTCTCCCGGGTTCAGAGCGGTACCATGCCACGGCTGATTCAGGTGGCCAGCCCCAGCGGTGATATCTCCCGTTCACACGCAGAGGTTCGCCTAGAAGGCTGGCACGTGATGCTGTGTGACCTCAAAGCCACCAACGGCACCGTATTGATCCGTGAAGGGCAGCCACCGCGCAGGTTGGGCCAAGGCGAAATGGCCATTGTGCTTGACGGCGATATTGCTGAACTAGGCGACAATGTTTCACTGCGTTTCGAGGAAATTCTGTGAGTTTAAAACGTCCGGCAGCACCACCCCCAGCAATTGCCGGATACCAGTTCATTTCAGTGCTGGGATCCGGCGGGTTCTCCGATGTGTACCTCTACCAACAGGACCGCCCGCGTAGAAAAGTAGCCGTCAAGGTTCTGCTCTCAGACCTCAAAACTGAGGGTGCTCGGCGCCGTTTTGAGTTTGAGGCGAACCTGATGGCGCAATTGTCCTCGCACCCTTACATCGTGACCATTTACGAAGCTGAAGTCACTGATGAGGGTCATTCCTATTTGGCGATGGAGTACTGCTCGCGGCCAAGTCTGGATGTCCGCTACCGGCGTCAGCGCTTTAGCGTGGATGAGGTTTTGGCAGTCGGAATTCAGGTGTCCTCTGCGGTGGAAACTGCTCACCGTGCTGGCATTGCGCACCGCGACATCAAACCAGCCAACATTCTGGTCACCGATTACAACCGGCCAGCGCTGACGGACTTTGGAATTTCCGGAACTCTCGGTGCTGATCAGGATGACGACGCCGGCATGTCCATTCCATGGTCGCCTCCAGAACAGTTTGTGGATGGCCCGGTTGATGGCGTTCAGGTGGATGTGTGGGCTTTGGGTGCCACCCTTTACACACTTTTGGCTGGGCGTTCTCCGTTCGTTTTGCCTGGCGCCGATAACTCCCAGGGGCAGTTGATTTCCCGGATTAGCACCGCGCCGGTGCCACGCTTGGGCCGAGCTGACGTTCCCGAGTCCCTCGAGCTTGCGCTTGCCACTGCCATGGCCAAAAACCCGGCGTCGCGGTACAGCTCGGCTCACGCTTTTGCATTGGCGTTGCAGCGCATTCAGGCCGAGCTGAATCTCTCCGTGACCCCTTTTGAGGTTTTGGAAGAAGCTTCCCAAGAGGAGCAGCACCCGGACGACGGCTTTGAGGAAACTCGGGTCCGTTCTATCGCTTCGATCGATCCGGATGCTGGGAACAGTTCACGGACCTTTCCTGCCCGCATTCAAGGACCGCAAGCGCCCACCGAGTCCAACACTGCGCCGGGCAAAGAAAGCGATGACTGGTCCCAGCGCACCATGCTCCGGGGGAGCGTGGGCGCTCAGACTCCACCATCGCAATCGAGCTACGAGCTCCAAGGACAGCCGGGGCAAGCGGCGTCTCCCGACGCGACTGCACCGGCAACAAGTTTCCGTAGCTCGGCCTTCAACCAGACTCCACCGGGCAGCCGCGAAGACCTGGGACCCGAGGTCGAGGCCACCATGGCCCGGCCAGCGCCCACAACTCAGCCAGCTGAAGTCACCGAAATTGACGAAGCTCAGCTCTTACGAACCCGCAAGCGCAACCGTTGGTTAGCGATCATTAGCGCAGCCGTGTTGGTCATCGCTGTGGTGGTAGGGATAGTGCTCGGTTCCACGGCTCCAGCACCAAAGGCTCAGCCAAATGAAACCGTGTCCAAACCACCGGCGGACCCGCTGGACAATGCCACAGTTCCTGACGTTGCTGGGCTTAAGGGTGCGCCAGCAGCCGGCGGAAAAGTGCTGTTCACTTGGAAGAACCCGGCCCCAAAAAACGGTGACGTCTTCAAATGGCGCACACTCACGGCAACCGGCGCTGGCGAATACGCGAACGTCAAAACGCCATCCATCACCGTTAAAGCCAATCCCGGCGCGCCAACCTGCATCCAGGTGATCATTGTCCGCACCGATGGCCAAGGTTCGCCAGAGGGGGATGACTCAAAAAAATGCTACCCACAGTAGGGCCAGCACAATCCGCCGCTACAACAATTGACGAATCGCAGCACCGGCTTTTGAGGAGGCAGTAAAAATGGGGGATCTAGCAATAGATTTTTGCGGCGAGTGGTACGAACCATCTGACGAGGACGTTTTTGAGATTGGCCGTGAAGGCGATCTAGAGGTTGACGACAACCCATACCTGCACCGGCGTTTTCTGCAGATCGCCCGCTACGACGGCATTTGGTGGCTCAGCAACGTTGGCAGCATGATTTCCGCCACCGTAGCCGATGGCTCCGGTGGAATGCAGGCCTGGCTCTCGCCGGGTGCGCGCATTCCTCTCGTTTTCAGCCACACCAACGTCATCTTCACCGCTGGACCCACCACCTATGAATTCGCGGTTCACGTCAAAACACCGTCCTTCCGGCAGGAAGCTCGAGACGACGACAGTGCGGGGGACACCACCATTGGTCCCGTGGTGTTTACCGATTCTCAAAAGGCACTCATTGTTGCCCTCGCCGAGCCAATGCTGCGCCGTGAAGGCACAGGGTTTAGCGCCATTCCGTCCTCGGCCGAGGCGGCCAAACGCCTCGGCTGGGCCCTGACACGGTTCAACCGAAAACTGGACAATGTCTGCGACAAACTTGACCGGGTTGGTGTGGTGGGGCTGCGTGGTGGTGGCGGAAAACTGGCCACCAACCGTCGTGCACGGCTCGTGGAACATTCAGTGACATCGCACTTGGTGACCAGCGATGACCTTTACTTGATCGATAAAATGAGGGGAATCGACGCCGAATGAAAATCCGGTTGACACTTCGGCGCGGAGCCGAGGAAACCAAGGACCTGGCCGTCACGGTTGACGGTCTGGCTACTGTCGCGGACATCGCCAGAGAACTATGGGCGGCTGACCCAAGCCGCAGAGGTACCCCGGCGCCGTCGAACTTATCCCTCACCATTGACGAGGCCTTCGTGGCCGGGGGAATGCGCGGACTCGTATTGGATCCGAAGGTCAACCTACTTGAATCCGGGCTGCGGCCAGGTTCGGTGGTGTCACTCACCCAAGTCAGTGACAAGTTCGCCCTCCCCGGCCGCAACCGCGGCCCCGCAGCCGCCACCTTGCGAGTTTTGACCGGGCCAGACGCCGGCAAGGAGTTTTCCTTGCCCAGCGGTACCAGTTACATCGGCCGCGACCGGGACGTAGACGTCCTACTCACTGACCCACTCAGTTCCAAACGGCACGCGCGCATTACCGTGGGCGACACAGTCGAAATTGTGGACACCAACTCCGCCAACGGATTGTTGATGGACGGCTTGCCCGTCACACGAGCCACCCTCAACTCCTCAGACACTGTGACCATTGGAGATTCGACTATTTCCGTGGTCACGCTCGGCAGCAACCCCGCCGCGGCACCGAACTCACCGCTCGTGGATTTTAACCGTTCCCCGCGCGTGGTCCCTCGATTCCCGGTCCGCAAACGAGTCCCGCCTCAGGGCCCCAAGCGCCAAGAGAACCAACCCTTTCCTTTTATCATGTTGGTGGTGCCGCTCATTATGGGCGCCGTGCTGTTCTCCGTGACACAAAACCTGCTCACCGTGGTGTTTATGGCCATGATGCCGCTGTTTATTGTGGGCCACTACGTTGACCACAAGATGCAAACCAAACGCGAGCACAAGCACCAGCTCAAAACGTTCCGGGAAGCCATGACGGCATTCCGGGAAGACCTCACCGAGCAGCAACACATTGAGCGTTCCGTGCGTTTGCAAGAGGCGCCAGCCGTGTCGGACACTGTGGACTCGATCTACAAACTTGGACCGCTCTTGTGGACACACCGTCCTGAACACCGCGGTTTCCTTGGTTTCCGCTTTGGATTGGGAACTGTTCCCTCGCGTGTGGTTTTTGACGAGGCTCAAGGTAATGAGACCGAACCGATTTACATGAAAGAAGTGCAGGACTGCATCAAACAGTTCTCCATGATCGAAGGTGTGCCGGTGGTTTCGCAGCTGCGCACGGCCGGTGCAATTGGCATTGCTGGTGCTCGCGGACTGGTGGACGGCGTTGCCCGCGGCATTGTGCTCCAAGCAGTCGGTCTACACTCGCCGGCCGAAGTGGTGGTGACGGCTTTGACCTCCGCACAATCCAGGGAACGGTGGAACTGGCTCCAATGGTTGCCTCACGTTGGTTCGGGCCACAGCCCTCTCAGCGGTGATCACTTGGCCGCCGGTTCGGCCGCCGGCTCAAGTTTGATCGCCCGGATTGAAGACCTGTTGGACCAGCGCGAAGCCGGTGCTAAAGAACCTCGCCCGCTGATGCGTGGGGAGCTAGCGAACGAGAACGGCGATCAACCGCCTGCCGTTTTGCCCACCGTGCTACTGATCGTTGAGGATGATGCCCCAGTAGACCGTGGTCGCCTCACCCGCGTTGTAGAACGGGGCGCGGACTCAGGCGTTCACGTCCTCTGGATCGCCTCCAACGTCCAACAACTTCCCGCCGCTTGCCGTGACTTTATGGTGGTCGACGGCGATAACGGCACCACCACCGGGCAAGTCCGTCTGGGCCGGCACACCTACCCGGTGAGCTGTGAAACCTTGGACACGGAATTGGCTGGACAACTGGCCAGGATGCTCTCCCCAGTAGTAGACGTTGGAAAGCCTGTGGCCGATGATTCGGACCTACCACGGGCAGTGTCCTACGCGACCTTGATTGGTAAGGACTTCCTCGACAACCCTGAAGCGGTTGCCGAACGCTGGACGGAAAACAACTCGGTTCATGCCACGGCCCGGCCCAACCGTAAGGACAACGGAAGCCTGCGTGCATTGGTTGGTTCCAAAGGTGTGGAACCGATGTACTTGGACCTCAAAAATGAGGGCCCGCACGCCTTGGTAGGTGGAACCACCGGTGCGGGTAAGTCCGAGTTCTTGCAGTCTTGGGTGATGGGTATGGCTGCCGCTTACAGCCCAGACCGAGTGAGCTTCCTCTTTGTAGATTACAAGGGTGGTGCTGCCTTCGCCGACTGCCTTCACTTGCCACACACAGTGGGCCTTGTCACCGATTTGTCCCCGCACCTAGTTCGCCGTGCACTGACTTCATTGCGCGCTGAATTGCACTACCGCGAGCACTTGCTCAACCGTAAAAAGGCTAAAGATCTTCTGGCCATGCAGCGAGAAGCTGACCCAGATGCTCCTCCGTACCTCATCATCATTGTTGATGAGTTCGCTGCCCTGGCCACGGAAGTCCCTGAATTTGTGGATGGCGTGGTGGACGTTGCTGCACGTGGCCGTTCATTGGGACTACACCTGATCTTGGCTACTCAGCGGCCCAACGGTGTGATCAAGGACAGCTTGCGCGCCAACACCAACCTTCGAGTGGCCTTGCGTATGGCTGACGAAGACGACGCCACTGACATTCTGGGAACCCCGATCGCTGCATACTTCGATCCCTCCATCCCAGGCCGTGGTGCGGCCAAGACAGGGCCAGGCAGGGTGCAAGGATTCCAGACTGGTTACGCCGGTGGCTGGACTACAGAGAAGCCACAACGGCCCCGCATTGACATCGTTGAGATGGCCTTTGGTTCTGGACCCACGTGGGAAGCGGAACTACCGGAAACGCCAGTCAAGGAAGAACCTGCTGGCCCCAACGACATCGCTCGGATGACTGAGAACATCGTTAAGGCGGCAGATTTTTTGGCCATTGAGCCGCCACGTAAGCCGTGGCTTAATGAACTTGCCACCACCTACGACTTCTCCAAGTTGCCAAACCCACGTACTGATGAACGTCTTCTTTTAGGTGTTGCGGATGACCCCGCCCATCAGGATCAGCCCACTGTATTTTATGAACCTGACCGGGACGGCAATATGGCCATCTATGGTACTGGAGGCTCTGGAAAGTCTGCCGCTTTGCGGGGGATCGCCATTGCCGCGGCGATTACCCCGCGTGGTGGCCCGGCACAGGTCTATGGCATCGACTATGGATCTTCGGGTCTAAAAATGCTCGAAGAGCTCCCACACGTTGGTGAGATCTTGAATGGTGACGATGAAGAGCGAGTGGGGCGTCTCTTGCGAATGCTGCGGGACATTGTTGACGACCGTTCCGATCGTTTCTCTGAAGTCCGCGCGTCCACCATTGTTGAATACCGCAAACTGGCTCAGCGACCCGAGGAAAAGCGCATCTTCCTCTTGGTTGACGGTATGTCAGCATTCCGCGAAACCTATGAATACAGCCGGTTGTCCACGCTGTGGGACATGTTCTTGCAGATCGCCACGGATGGCCGTCCCTTAGGTATTCACCTCATTGTTTCCGGTGACCGGCCCAACTCTGTGCCGGCGTCGCTCTTGGCATCTATCCAACGCCGACTGGTGTTGCGGCTGTCCTCCGAGGACGACTACCTGACCATGGATGTGGCCAAAGATGTGCTGTCCTCGGCTTCGCCGCCCGGGCGAGGAATTTTGGCCGGGATGGAAGTGCAGCTTGCGGTGCTGGGAGGTAACTCCAACTTGGCGCTTCAGGCACGCGAAGTACACAAGCTTAGCGAGGCAATGCTGCGTCAAGGCGTAGATCATGCCCCGAGTATTGAGCGCTTGCCTGAGTCTGTGGACTTGGACATTTTGCCCATAGGCGCGCTGGACCAGCCAGTTATTGGTGTGGACAACGAGACGCTGCTGCCCGCCGAGATTTTGGCCAAGGGGCCGCTGCTAGTGGCCGGTCCACCGGCTGCTGGACGTACCGTGGCCCTCGTGACCATGGCGTATGCGCTGCACCGGTCCAACCCGGCAACCGAGCTCATTTACATTGGATCTCGCCGCTCGTCCGTGGCCGGGCTCAAGGTGTGGAACAAGGTCTATGTGGGGCCAGATCAGCTCGATGAGGCTATTGAGGAGCTCATCGATTACTCCTCGGAAAACCCGGGCAAGCTGGCGATCTTCATCGAGGGCCTCACCGAGTTCACCGATTCTGTGGCCGAGCCGGGCCTTGAGCGGTTGATTTCCACCTCGCTCAAATCCGAGCAATGGGTGGTGGGTGAATCGGAGACCTCAACCTGGTCGCAGGCATGGTCCTTGGCTCAACCCTTCAAGTCCGGCCGACGTGGTTTGCTGCTGAACCCTGGCGACATCGAAGGCGACAGCCTGGTCAACACGTCCCTAGGGAAGGTCAGCTCCGACTTCATTCCGGGCCGAGGCTACATTGTTGGCCGCGGAAAGGTACGCAAGATCCAAGTGGCGCTGCCACCAGAAAACCGCGGCTAACTCATCCAACTGACTTGCAATTTTGGCTGTTCCCAGAGCTGGGTGGGACCACAATTTCGGGTCAGTTGGGTGATGGGTTGTTGTGTATGGGTAGTGGTTCCCATCGACAGTGTGTGGGGCTGTGGGTAGGTTTTAGGTAATGGTTCTTCCGGAAATCGCCGGGAACCGTATGTGGGGGATACCGGCAGAAAAAGTTCGGTTCCGCAGATGATGAAGGAGTAAATGTTATGGCTATTTGGGGTGCAGATATTGCTCAGCTCAAGACTCTCGGTACGAAGCTGCAGGCTGGCTCGACGGCGATCACTGAGCAGAAGACCACGTTGACTAAGATCCTTGGTTCCACCGACTGGAAGGGCCCGGACGCTGACCGTTTCCGTAACGAATGGTCCTCACACCACGTACCGTCTTTGGCTAAGGTAGCCGAGGCTCTGCGTGAAGCTGGCCAGAAGGCAACCAAGAACGCTTCCGAGCAGGAGCAAGCTTCCCACTAAGTTCCACAGTGGGCGTAGGGCCCGGACCGTCAACACGACGATCCGGGCCCTA
>NZ_JBNPEO010000004.1:0-22188 GCF_050490315.1 Pseudarthrobacter sp. J1738
GTCAACACGATGTTCTGGGCCCTACCGTGTTTAAGGCACCAGCATTTAATCGTCCCGTTGATACCTGCTGTATTTATGCAGGACCCAAGTTGGCGAAGGTGGCAAGATATGAGGGTGACCGCTCATCAGGAAACCCCGAAGTCCTCAGCCGCCCCGGATGCCACAAAACCCCACGAGCCTGCCGGGACAGTGGTGCCCCAAGAGAAGCTCCGTGAAGAGTACGAGGCACTGGCGGACACCATCCGTCAGCATCGGGTGGCCTACTACCAAGATGATGCGCCCACGATTTCCGACGCTGAATTTGATGAGCTGTTTCGCCGTCTCGAACTGATCGAAGCCGAGCATCCTGAGTTGGTCGCAAACGATTCGCCTACCCAAGAGGTGGGCGGTGCAGCTTCTTCCGCCTTCGCTGCGGTGGAGCACTTGACGCGTATGTACAGCCTCGAGGACGTGTTCTCACTGGAAGAACTTCGGGCCTGGTTACAGAAAGCTGACGACGGCGTAACGCGCCTTGGTTCCGGCTTCCCCGAGAGCGCGTGGCTCACCGAGTTGAAGATCGACGGTCTGGCCGTGAGCCTTTTGTACCGCAAAGGGAAACTCATTCGTGCCGCCACTCGCGGCGACGGCACCACAGGCGAAGACATTACCCATAACGTTCTCACCATCAAGGAAATCCCTCGGGAACTCTCCGGCAACAACATTCCTGAGGAAGTGGAGATCCGTGGTGAGGTCTACATCCCGTCTAAGGAATTTGCCCGGTTCAACGAGGAGCTCATCGCAGCGGGGAAGGCACCTTTAGCCAATCCGCGTAACGCAGCCGCTGGATCTCTACGGCAAAAAGACCCTGCCGAGACCGCCAAACGCCCCTTGAGTATGTATGTGCACGGTATCGGTGCACGCACTGGCCTCGAGGCGAAGAGCCAATCCGAAAGCTACAAGCTCCTCAAAGAGTGGGGCCTGCCAACGAGCCCCTATTTCAAGGTTGTCAGCACCCTGGATGAGGTGCTTGAATTCATCGCCTACTACGGCGAACACCGCCACAGCATCATTCATGAGATCGATGGCATTGTGGTCAAAGTGGACGACTTCGCCACCCAACGAGCCTTGGGCTACACCTCGCGTGTGCCGCGCTGGGCAGTTGCGTACAAATACCCTCCTGAAGAGGTCAACACGGAGCTCCTGGACATTCGCGTCAACGTGGGGCGCACAGGACGCGTCACTCCCTATGGCGTGATGAAACCAGTCAAGGTGGCTGGCTCAACCGTGGAAATGGCCACGCTTCACAACCAAGACGTGGTAATCGCCAAGGGTGTGCTTATCGGTGACACGGTGATCCTGCGTAAGGCCGGGGACGTGATCCCCGAGATCGTAGGCCCAGTTGTTGCCCTTCGCGACGGCACCGAGCGCGCTTTTGTGATGCCTACCGAGTGCCCCTCATGTGGCACTGAGTTGGCTCCGGCGAAGGAAACAGACGTTGACATTCGCTGCCCCAACTCACGCTCGTGCCCGGCGCAGCTCACCGAACGTGTAGCTCACCTTGGCGGGCGTGGGGCGTTCGACGTCGAAGCCTTGGGTTACGAGGCTGCACTTGCCTTAACCGTGGGGCCAGGTGCGGACCCGGCAGAGAATGGGGGACTGGTGCAGCCTTCCGGTGCCGGGGTGATCACGAACGAGTCGCAGATCTTCGACCTCGCCGAGGGTAACTCTGACGATGCTTTGCGTGAGGCTTTGGCTGAGGTCAAGGTGTGGCGTGAGAAGCGTGCCAAGGGCATGGGGGCGGGGCAGTTTGAGTTGGTTCCGTACTTTTGGACCAAGGGCACAGCTAAGGTTCCGTCCAAAGCAACCGCCACCACGCTCAAACTCTTTACGGAGTTGGAAAAGGCTAAGAGTCAGCCGTTGTGGCGGGTCTTGGTGGCGCTCTCCATCCGTCACGTTGGCCCCACCGCATCACGGGCGCTCGCCACACACTACGGATCCATGGAGGCCATTCAGGCTGCAGTGGCCACGGAAGATGCGCAACAACAACTGGCCAACGTTGACGGTGTTGGCCCCATCATTGCCGATGCGTTGATTGAGTGGTTCGCCGTTGACTGGCATCGCAATATTGTTCAACAGTGGGCGGCCGCTGGGGTCAGTATGGAGGACATTCAAGACGCAGCGACGCCACGAACGTTGGAAGGCCTCACCGTTGTGGTGACTGGAACCCTCCCCAACTTCAGCCGTGATGAGGCCAAGGAAGCGATCATTATCCGCGGCGGCAAAGCGTCCGGATCGGTGTCCAAAAATACCAGCTTTGTGGTGGCAGGGGAGGCAGCTGGCAGCAAGCTGGACAAAGCGGAGCAGCTTGGACTTCCCGTGCTGGATGAGGATGGCTTCCGGCTTTTGCTCGCCGAAGGACCGGCAGCGTTCACCGAACAAACAACGCAATCCCTAACGGTTGGAGACACCGAATGAGCACCCAGGTCACCGAATACAGCGAAGACTTCCTGGACGAGCTACTGGCAGTTGCGCGCGAAGCTGCTGCAGCAGGGGCTGGGGTTTTGGCCAAGCGCGGCACAGGTGTGCTCTCCAGTGAGGACTCCGGGGCAAGCAATAAGAGTGCTGACGGCGACTGGGTAACTGCCTTTGACGTGGCAGCAGAAGACGCAGTCCGGCAAGTGATTACCGGCGCCCGTGCGCAAGACGTTATTACCGGGGAAGAACACGGAACAACGCACCCACAAACCACCAGCGGGTTCCGATGGTCAATTGATCCGTTGGACGGAACCACCAATTTCATCCGCAACATCGTTTACTACGGCACCTCGGTGGCGGTGGCCGATTCGCACGGAACTTGGCTGGCCGGCGTCGTACACGCACCGGCGCTGGGACGGATCTACGGTGCGGTTCGCGGCCGCGGCGCGTGGCTGGAAGAAGCTGGCACCACAACAACCCTGACTGGTCCCGCACCGGGGCGTAAAGGCTTGATCTTGGCCTCCGGATTTAGCTATGACCCGTCTATTCGGCAGGAACAGGCAGACGCTTTGGCCCCGTTGATGGATGGTTTCGCTGACCTGCGTCGTTTAGGTTCGGCAGCCTTAGATTTATGTCTTGTGGCGGACGGAACACACGATGCCTACGGTGAACGTGGTCTCAATGAGCATGACTTCGCTGCCGGGGCGTTGATTGCCGAGGAAGCTGGCTGCTGGGTCCGCCGCCCGCGCTTGAAGAGCCCCTTGGATGGCGGTCCCGCCGATGAGGACCGTTTGGCCGCCTGGACCTGCGCCGGCACCATCGAACTTTCGGGCCGTTTTCCGCTCTAATCAGGTGGCTCGCAGGCCCTATTTCTGCTGCGGTGGGTGATAGTTCGATCACTGAAACGCCGTTCTGGCGGCCCGGGGCACAACACAGGACTAAAGTTGATGGGTGCCTTCCCAGACTGTTGTTCGTCCCGTCCGCCCTGAAGATTACGACGCCGTAGCTCGCATCACCCGCGACGCATACTTAGCGGCCGGCCACTTTGACTCCGCCGACCACCCGTACATGCAGCAGATCCAGCGTGTGGACGAGCGGGCAGCCGCGGCCACCATCTGGATTGCCGAGCGTGAAGGGCAGATTGTTGGCTCAGTGACCTTAGCTCTTGAAGGCGAACCGTACGCTGACATTGCCCGCGCCGCTGAACTTGAATTTCGAATGCTGGTGGTGGATCCGGCCGTACAGCGTAGTGGAGCTGGCCGTGCCATGGTTGAGGCTATTTTGGAGTATGCGAGGACCCTCCCAGAGATCAAAACGGTGGCACTAACCACCGGCCTGAATTGGGAAAGCGCTCACGTTTTGTACCAGCGAACAGGTTTTGAGCGCGCCCCGGAGCGAGACTGGTTTGTCCCGGACACGGACATCAAACTGCTTGTTTACACCCAAAGCGTCTAGTCAGGGCGTACTTACTGTGGTCCTCGCCAGGTTGGTCTAGGGGAGCCACCATGCGGCTGTAACCCGGATCGGCAAACAACTCATCGAGATGGCACTTCGCGCGGATGTTTCCCCGAAACATCCGCGCGAAGTGCCATCTCGGCGCTGCTCAGGTGGCATTGAGAACCAACGTAGACTAGTTCGGGAAACCAATTGAACTTTGCAGGGGAGATTCATGACTGCGATCAACCGTGAGGACGTTGCGCATCTTGCGAAACTCGCTCACATTGAGATGACAGATGCCGAACTGGAGCAGATGGCCGGCGAGCTCGCCGTCATTGTTGACTCCGTTAAGAGCGTCAGCGAGGCCGCTGGTGCAGACGTTCCGGCGACCTCGCACCCCATTCCACTGACCAACGTGTTCCGCGAGGACGTTCTAGGTCACGTGTTGAGCATTGAAGAGGTGCTGTCCGGTGCTCCGGACGCCGCCGAGGGCCGTTTTAAGGTTCCTGCGATTTTGGAGGAAGACTAATGTCTGAACTGATTAAATCTTCCGCCGCTGTACTTGCAGCGAAGCTGGCTGCAAAAGAAGCTTCGGCAGTTGAAGTTACTCAAGCGCATTTGGACCGGATTGCCGCTGTTGATGGTGGCGAACGCGGTGTCAATGCATTCCTGCACGTCAACACTGACGAGGCGCTCGCCGTAGCAGCTGACGTTGATGCGCGCCGTGCCGCTGGCGAGGATCTTCACGAACTCGCTGGTGTGCCCATCGCCGTCAAGGACCTCATCGTGACGATCGGCCAGCCCACCACTGCCGGTTCTAAGATTCTTGAAGGCTGGCACAGCCCTTACGACGCCACTGTGGTCAAGCGGCTACGTGCTGCCCGTATGCCCATCCTGGGAAAAACCAACCTTGACGAATTCGCCATGGGCTCATCCACGGAGCACTCCGCCTACGGGCCTACCCGCAACCCGTGGGATCTGGACCGAATTCCGGGTGGTTCTGGTGGTGGCTCGGCTGCCGCCGTCGCGGCTTTTGAAGCGCCCTTGGCTTTGGGCACTGACACGGGTGGATCAATCCGTCAGCCCGGCGCTGTAACCGGAACCGTCGGCGTTAAACCAACGTACGGTGCAGTCTCACGGTATGGCGCCATTGCCATGGCCTCGTCCTTGGACCAGATTGGCCCGGTTTCACGTACGGTCCTTGACTCTGCCCTCCTGCAAGAAGTGATCGGTGGCTACGATCCTTTCGATTCCACCTCGCTCAAGGATCCTTCAACAGGCTTGGCCGCTGCTGCCCGTGTGGGCAACGTGGCTGGAATGAAGATCGGCATCATCAAGGAACTTCACGGCGAAGGTTACCAAGCTGGCGTGGAGAACCGTTTCAACGAGTCTCTCGAGCTGCTTAAAGCTGCTGGTGCTGAAATTGTTGAGGTGTCTTGCCCCAACTTGAAGTACGCGCTCGGTGCCTACTACTTGATTATGCCTTCGGAGGCTTCCTCAAACCTGGCCAAGTTCGACGGCGTTCGCTTTGGTTTGCGCGAACTCCCCACCGAAGGTCCGCTCACCATTGAGCGAGTGATGGCAGCGACTCGTGCCGCCGGTTTTGGTGCAGAGGTCAAGCGCCGCATCATCTTGGGCACCTATGCGCTCTCGGCTGGTTACTACGACGCTTACTATGGCTCGGCCCAAAAGGTTCGTACGCTCATTCAGCGCGATTTCGAAGCAGCTTTCGCTCAGGTTGATGTTTTGATTTCACCCACAGCGCCCACCACAGCATTCAAGCTGGGGGAGAAGCTGAACGATCCGCTCGCCATGTACCTCAACGACGTGGCAACCATCCCGGCAAACATGGCTGGTATCCCGGGCATTTCCTTGCCGGGTGGTTTGGCTGATGAAGACGGTTTGCCGGTTGGTATTCAACTTTTGGCCCCGGCCCGCGAAGACGCCCGCTTGTACCGTGTGGGTGGCGTGCTTGAATCCATGCTTGAAGAACAATGGGGCGGACCGCTCCTGAACCGTGCGCCCGTGCTGGGAGGAGCAAAGTAATGTCTACCGAAGAAATTCTCAGCTTCGACGAGGCCATGGAGAAGTTCGATCCCGTATTGGGCTTTGAAGTTCACGTGGAGTTGAACACCAAAACCAAGATGTTCTCCTCGGCCCCAAATGTTTTTGGCGACGAACCCAACAGCAACGTCAACGAGGTTGATTTGGGTCTGCCGGGCGTTTTGCCGGTAGTCAACAAGGCTGCTGTGGAGTCCTCCATCAAGATCGGGTTGGCGCTGAACTGCAAGATCGCGGAATCCTGCACCTTTGCCCGGAAGCAATACTTCTACCCTGATACACCCAAAAACTTCCAGACCTCCCAGTACGAGGACCCGATTGCTTATGACGGGTACTTGGACATTGAGCTTGAGGACGGTGAGGTCTTCCGGGTGGAGATCGAGCGCGCTCACATGGAAGAGGACGCCGGAAAGCTCACTCACATGGGTGGAGCCTCGGGCCGTATTCAGGGCGCTGACTTCTCCCTGGTGGACTACAACCGTTCCGGCGTTCCCTTGGTGGAAATCGTGACTAAGCCGATTGAGGGCGCTGGACGTCGTGCTCCGGAGCTGGCCAAGGCCTATGTTGCTGCAATCCGCGAAATAGTTAAAAACCTTGGTGTTTCTGATGCCAAGATGGAGCGCGGTAACGTCCGATGCGACGCTAACGTTTCGCTGCGGCCTTACGGCCAGGAAAAGTTTGGTACCCGTTCAGAGACCAAGAACGTAAACTCGCTGCGCGCTGTGGAGCATGCTGTGCGCTTTGAAATCCAGCGCCACGCAGCAGTTTTGGACGGTGGCGGAACCATCGTTCAGGAAACCCGTCACTGGCATGAGGACACCCGCTCGACTACATCGGGCCGGCCCAAGTCTGACGCTGATGACTACCGTTACTTCCCGGAGCCGGATCTGGTGCCCGTGGTGGCTTCGCGCGAATGGGTTGAAGAGCTTAGGGCTACTTTGCCGGAGCCGCCAGCTGAGCGCCGTAAGCGTTTGAAAGCTGACTGGGGTTACTCAGATCTGGAATTCCGCGACGTTGTTAACGCCGGTGTGATGGATGAGATTGAGGAAACCATTTCCGCTGGCGCCACTGCGAGTGTTGCTCGCAAGTGGTGGATGGGTGAAGTGGTTGGCCGCGCCAAGGCCAAGGACGTTGACCCAGGTGCGCTAGGTGTTTCGCCTGCCACCATCGTTGAACTGAGCAAGCTGGTTGAGGCTGGCAAGATCAACAACAAGATGGCCTCAACTGTGCTGGATGGCGTTCTGGCAGGGGAGGGGACTCCTGAAGAGATCATCGCTGCGCGTGGACTTGCTGTAGTGTCCGACGACGGCCCGCTTCTGGAAGCTATCGATGCGGCTTTGGCGGCACAACCGGATGTTGCGGACAAGATTCGTGGCGGCAAGGTACAGGCCGTGGGTGCCATTGTTGGTGGCGTTATGAAGGCGACCCGTGGCCAGGCCGATGCCGGGCGTGTGAAGGAACTGATTCTGGAACGGCTCGGCGTCGAAGGCTAGTTACATAGCCAACGCTTAGCTCAAAAAGCACCCGTTCAGGTAACTGTGCGGGTGCTTTTTTGTGCGCTCAATGCCTTGATGTTCATCGCAGTGCCTGTACTTCCTGCTCCAGCTCTAGCGGGGGCCCTGATTTCTTGTGACATTTCAAGTAGAGACGCTTCATCGCTTGATCCGAGGATTTGTGAATGAAAATACGGGTGTTATTTATATTTCGCACCGTATGGATGAACTGAAGCAGATTTCACAACGCATCACCGTTATTCGTGACGGCGAATACGTTGACACCGTGGATACGGCGGCCGTTTCCATAAAAGAAGTAATTTCCATGATGGTGGGCCGCCGTATCTCTGGGGAACAACGGCCGGCGGTCCCTGACCTGGGCTCGAGTGATATTGTCCTGGAGGTTTCCGGACTCAACACGAAGCCACTGCTCAAGGACGTCTCTTTTGAACTGCGTCGCGGCGAAATTCTGGGATTCGCGGGCCTGATGGGTGCCGGCCGCACGGAGGTGGCGCGAGCACTCGTTGGAGCGGACCGGGCAAGTTTCAGCAAGCTTCGGGTCCATGGCAAGGACGCAGTCATCGCCAATCCGGCCGTGGCAGCCAAATTGGGTATCGGCTACTTGTCCGAGGACCGCAAACACCTCGGTCTGATGCTCGAACGCGACGTCAAAGAAAACATTATGTTGTCTTCATTGGGCGTGAATTCTTCGCTCGGTTGGATCAACGATGCTGCTTTGCGGAAAACGGCCGAAGAACTTCGGCAGAAATTGCGCATCAAATCGCCTTCCGTGAATCAGCTAGCGCGTAATCTTTCGGGCGGAAATCAGCAAAAAGTTGTTATTGCTAAATGGCTCGTTAAAGATTGCGACTTACTCATTTTCGATGAACCAACGCGAGGCATCGACGTTGGTGCAAAGGAAGAGATTTACAAGCTCCTGGAAGAGCTTGCCGCGGCCGGAAAAGCGATCATTATGATCTCCTCCGAGCTTCCCGAAGTCCTTCGGATGTCACACCGTATTGCGGTGATGAGCGAGGGTCGAATCACAGGGTTCCTCGCTAATGACGAAGCCACCCAAGAAAAAATCATGGAGCTAGCGACCCAACGCGATGTTCCTCTTCACCACGACGAATTGTCCGCCACAGCCACGAACGGAGCAAAGAGCGCATGAGCCTCTTGGACAAGACCCCAACCTCGGGCGCTGAAGCAGCCCACCAATCAACGTCAGGTAGCACAGCGACGGCGCTGTTATCCCGAGTTCGATCCTCTTTGCAGCAACTATTAGCCTTCGGATCGCTGATCGTTCTTTTGGTGTTCTTTGGCATCATGAATTCGCGCTTCCTCCTGCCAAGCAATCTTTCCGACATCCTGCTCTCCACTGTGGTGATCGGCTTATTGGCTCTAGGCGCAACATTCGTGATCATCACAGGCGGCATTGACCTGTCAGTTGGTACAGGAATGAGCCTGTGTTCGGTGATGACAGGCGTGGTCCTCACCTATATGGGAATGCCCTTGTGGCTAGGCGTACTCGCCGGAGTCCTGATGGGTGCCGTGATCGGAGCCGTCAACGGTGCCCTTATTTCCTTCCTCAAGATTCCTCCTTTCATCGCCACTCTGGCCACCATGATGGTTGCTCAGGGCCTAGCCTTGGTGGTTTCGGGGACCAAGCCGATTTACTTCACCAGCACACCGGGCTTCTCCAACCTCGCCCTCGGTAAACCGATTGCAGGACTGGTCCTCCCCAACGCCGTGTTTATCTTCTTCGCTGTCGCGGTGATCGCCGGGCTAATTCTGAGCAAAACGCTCCTGGGCCGCTATACGTTCTCCATTGGATCCAATGAGGAAGCCACAGCGCTTTCGGGAATCAACGTTCACCAGTGGAAGCTCTGGATTTACACGGCAGCTGGTGCATTTACTGGCTTGGCCGGTGTGATCATCGCAGCCCGTTTGAATTCCGCCCAGCCCGGGCAAGGGATGGGCTATGAACTGCAGGCGATTGCCGCCGTCGTCATTGGTGGAACGTCTCTTGCCAGGGGTAAGGGTTCCATCGTTGGCACCGTCATTGGTGCCCTCATTATGTCCGTCCTGACCAACGGACTGCGGATTATTTCGGTACCGCAGGAATGGCAGAACGTCGCCATTGGCGCCGTGATTTTGGTGGCCGTCTACCTTGACATGCTTCGCCGCAAGGACCGCGCTGCCAGCTAACGCCCAAGCATAAACAACAAACTCACTACCAACGCATCAGAGAACAAAGGAGTTTTCACTCATGAACAAATCCCTGTACAACCGTCGGTCCTTCCTGACTCTTGGCGGCCTGGCCCTCGGTGCCGTGGCTATCGCAGCCTGCGAAGCCCCGGCAGGTTCCGGATCAGCCAGTGCCAGCAACGGCGCCAAGCCGTACATCGCTATCGTGTCCAAAGGTTTCCAACACCAGTTCTGGCAGGCCGTCAAGCAAGGCGCTGATAAGGCAGCCAAAGAATTCAATGTTGAGGTCAGCTTCGAGGGCCCCAACACGGAAAAGGATGTTGATCAGCAGATTCAAATGCTGACCACCGCCTTGGGCAAGTCTCCTGCGGCCATCGGCTTCGCGGCGCTGGATTCCCAGGCTGCCACCCCGCTGTTGGAACAAGCCAAGTCAAAGAACATCCCGGTCATCGCCTTCGACTCCGGTGTTGATTCGGACATTCCGCTGGCCACCGCCTCTACCGACAACAAGGCCGCTGCAGCCGAGGCAGCAAAGCACCTCGCCGAGTTGATCGGAGGCTCCGGCGAAATCGCGATCGTTGGCCACGACCAGACGTCCAAGTCCGGTACTGACCGCCGTGATGGTTTCAAGGAGTACATCGAGGCGAACCACCCGAACATCAAGATTGTGGCCATCCAGTACGCCGGCGGTGACCAGTTGCTCTCCGCCGACGCTGCTAAGGCCATCATCACGGCACACCCGAATCTTAAGGGTATGTACGGCACCAATGAAGGCTCCGCTATCGGTGTGGTGAAGGCCGTTGAAGAGCTCAACCTCAAGGGCAAGCTCGTCATTGTTGGTTTCGACTCCGGCAAGGCTCAGATGGATGCTATCCGCAGTGGTTTGATGGCCGGCGCCGTCACGCAGAACCCGGTGGGTATCGGTTACGAGACGGTCAAGGCTGCCGTCGCTGCGATCAAGGGCGAGAAGGTAGAGAAGGTCATCGACACCGGCTTCTACTGGTACGACTCCAAGAACATCGATTCGGAGCAGATCAAGCCGAACTTGTACGAATAAATTGCTCGGGACAAACTAAAACAGGGCCCGACGGCGGTAGTCAGCTACCGCCGTCGGGCCCTGTTTTTATGGTGTACCGGTTTTATGGCGGGCTGGCGGGCTGGCGTGCTGGCGTGCTGGCGTGCTGGCGTGCTGGCGGCGCTGGAGGGAGCGAGTACTAGAGCGATTGGCGCAGCCACGTCTCAACGCCGCTGATATGGACAGTTACCAGTGCGCGGACCAGTTCGGCATCGCCGCGTTCTAGCGCGTCGGCGATGGCTTTGTGTTCAGCCAAGGTGTGCGCAACTGCTTTGTCCTGCGTGAGGCCGCGCCAAATGCGCGCACGGACAGTTCCGGAAGAGAGCGCCTCGAGCATTCCGCTCAGGTAGTCGTTACCTGCAGCCTTGGTGATGATGCCGTGGAATGCGAGGTCGTGGCTAACGAGCTGCTCAACATCGGTATTTTCGTCAATGCCGTCCATGGTGGCGCGCAGCGAGTCGATGAGCTCGGGTGTCATATGGCTCGTGGCCAGGAATGCGCTGGCCGGCTCTAAGATGCGGCGTACCTCGAAGAGCTCCAGAATGGAGCGGTCTTGGTGCAGATCCACCACAAAAGCCACTGCCTCGTTGAGCAGGCTGGCGCTCAGGCTCGTGACGTAGGTGCCGTCGCCCCGACGGACATCGAGGACGCGAATGAGTTCCAGGGCCTTGACTGCTTCACGCAAGGAACTGCGGGACAGGCCCAAGCGTTCACTGAGTTCTTTTTCCGGAGGGAGCCTGTCACCGGGGCGCAAATCGCCGCGGATCAACATGTCCTTGATCTTGCCAATTGCCTCATCTGTGACAGCCATTCAGTCATCCTAACCGTGAATCATCGGATGTTTGGAGCAACCGTGCCGGTAATGGCCTTCGATTCGAGCTCAACCATCAGCGCTTGAAGGCGTTCGCACACTGCCATCACCGAGCGGCGCTTGAGGTTTTCCGGCCTCGCCAGGATGTCAATTCGGCGTCTGGTGTTCAGTCCTTTAAGCGTGCGCAGGACCAGCGTCCCTTGCAGTGGCGATCCCTGCGCTAGGGCACGCCCCGCCGTGTAGCGCGGAAGCAACGCCAGCACTCCTCCGGCGGCCACGAGGGAGGCGGCAGTCGAATAGTCGTTGATGCGGTGCGCAATGTTGCTCGGGGTGCTCGTGACGGCGGAAATCGCTGCCAACACATCGGCCGGTGAATAGCCCGGCCTGCTGGTCACCCACCGCTCGGTAGCAACATCAGCCGGTGTGAGGTGCGCTTTCGCGGCCAGCCGGTGGCCGTCTGGCAAAGCCACATCAAGCGGTTCATTGGCCAAGGGGATCACGGCCACCTGCTCCGTAGGCCACGGCGGGCTGTGATCCATTCGGTGAGCCAGTACAACGTCATAACGTGCGGTCAGCCCCGGAAAGTCCTGTTGCGCTACGTCTTCGTCAGCAAAAAGCACCCGTGGCTTCGGCTCCGGGGAACTATCTACTGCCGCCGCAAGAGGGGCAAAGAGTGCTTGCCCAGCGCTGTGGAAGCCGCACACGCTCACCTCGGCGTTTTCGTCGTCGTGATAGGCGCCGATCGCGGCCCGCGCGTCGGCCATAGCGGCAACGACGCCGGCACCCGCCTTAGCCAGCACCGCCCCGGCGTCAGTGAGTACAAGATTGCGGCCATCTTTGCGGGTCAGTGGCACCTGAACGCTCTTTTGTAAGAGTGCCAGTTGCTGCGAGACAGCGGAGGGGGTGACCAGCAGCGTCTCGGCTACGGCCTTAACGCTACCGAGCTCGCCGAGCTCGCGCAGGATCTGTAATTGATGAACTTCCATACCCCAGCATAAACATAAGCAAAGACTTAATCGTTGATTGAGTAAATCCTAGTTGTGCTAAGCGTTTTCACGGGCTCTAATGAAGTGAAACAGACCACATATTCAGGAGATGGACCCCCATGAAGGCACTGTACAAACCGGGCCCACAGGCAGGCTTCGAGCTCACCGAACGCCCCGAACCCGAGGCTGGCGCCAACGAGGTCAAAATCCGCGTCCACACCACCGGAATCTGCGGCACCGATCTCCACATCCAATCCTGGGACGCCTGGGCAGCCGCCAACATCAACGCACCCCTGATCGCTGGCCACGAGTTCTACGGCGAAGTGGTGGAAGTCGGCGAGGACGTCCTGGATGTCAAGGTGGGGGACAGGGTTTCAGGCGAGGGCCACGTGGTGTGTGGAATCTGCCGCAACTGCCGTGCCGGGCGCAAGCAGATGTGCATCAACACCGTCTCCGTTGGTGTCCAGCGCGACGGCGCGTTTGCCGAATACGTGGTGATCCCGGAAACGAACGTTTGGGTTCACCATGATGAGTCAGTTACCCCGGAACTCGGTGCCATCTTTGATCCCTTCGGAAACGCCGTGCACACTGCCTTGAGCTTCCCGCTGGTTGGTGAAGATGTGCTGATCACTGGCGCAGGCCCCATCGGTCTTATGGCGATTGCCGTGGCCCGCCATGCTGGTGCACGCAAGATCGCCATCACGGACGTCTCACCCACACGTTTGGACTTGGCCCGGAGCATGGGAGTGGACCTCGCGATCGACGTCTCCACCACACGGGTCAAGGACGCCCAGCGGCAGCTTGGTATGCGAGAAGGCTTTGACATCGGACTGGAAATGTCTGGTCACCCCACGGCCCTGCCGGAAATGATTGAGAACATGAATCATGGCGGCCGGATTGCCATGTTGGGGCTGCCCAGCCAGTCAATCAACATCGACTGGGGCAAGGTGGTTACCCACATGCTTACCCTCAAGGGAATCTACGGCCGCGAAATGTTTGAGACCTGGTACGCCATGAGCGCCATGCTCTCATCCAACACAGAGCTTCACCGCAATATTTCGGCAGTAGTTACCAACGTATTGCCCGCCTCGGAATGGGAAAAAGGCTTCGAAACCGCCCGTGCCGGAATCGCTGGCAAGGTAGTACTCGACTGGACCCGGATCTAAGGAGAACCATGTACAGCTCAATGAAAGGCCAACTCGCCACCGAGTTGCAGGAAATCCGCGACGCGGGCCTGTTCAAAAACGAACGCAGCATCAACTCGGCACAATCGAGCCACATCACCGCTGGGCCCATCGGCCAGCCCGGCGCCGAGGTCCTGAACTTCTGCGCCAACAACTACCTCGGCCTAGCGGATCACCCGCAGATCATCGAGGCGGCCAAGGAGGCCATGGATTCGCGCGGATTCGGTATGGCCTCGGTGCGTTTCATCTGCGGTACCCAAGACCTGCACCTCGAATTGGAACAGCGGGTCTCCGCATTCTTGGGCACCGAGGACACCATCTTGTTCTCGAGCTGCTTTGATGCCAACGGCGGGGTTTTCGAATCACTCTTTGGCTCGGAAGATGCCATCATCTCCGATGCCCTCAACCACGCCTCGATCATCGACGGCATCCGCCTGTCCAAGGCCAAACGTTTCCGTTACGCCAACCAGGACATGGCCGATCTTGAAGCTAAGTTGCAAGAAGCCTCAAGCGGTGAGGCCCCTGCCCGCAGGAAGATCATCGTCACGGACGGCGTCTTCTCGATGGATGGGTTCCTGGCCCCGCTGGAAGCAATTTGTGATTTGGCCGAGAAATACAATGCCCTCGTGATGGTGGACGACTCGCACGCCGTTGGTTTTATGGGTGCCACGGGTGCCGGAACGCCCGAGCATGCAGGCGTGAGCGACCGTGTGGACATCTACACGGGCACCTTCGGGAAGGCGCTCGGCGGCGCATCTGGTGGTTACGTCTCCGGCCGTTCGGAGATCGTGGCCATGCTGCGTCAAAAGGCCCGCCCGTACCTCTTCTCCAACTCCTTGGCACCGGCCATCGTTGCGGCCACCATCAAGGCTCTGGATCTGGTGCAGAACTCGGGTGAGTTGCGCACCAAGCTCTTCGAGAACGCAGCCCTGTTCCGCCGTCGTATGACTGAAGAGGGCTTTGAGCTCCTTGACGGGGAGCACGCAATTGTCCCGGTGATGTTCGGTGATGCGGCGCTGGCCGGGAGGATTGCCGACCAAATGCTCCAGCACGGTGTGTACGTCACGGCGTTTAGCTTCCCGGTGGTGCCGCGGGGCGCCGCGCGCATCCGGGTTCAGCTTTCGGCATCTCACACAGCGGACGACGTCGAAAAGTGCGTCAGCGCGTTCCTCGCCTCGCGCGCCGCTGCGGCTTAGCCCGGGCTGCTTAGACGCTAGGAATCCGGCTTCGTAGCCGGCTTGTCCGAAATGCCAGACGGCGCCCTCTGATTTGGGGGGTGTCGTTTGGCGTTTGCGGCAAGAATAGACGAATGAGCACACCCACCCCGCAGAGCACACTGATTACCAATATCGGCGAGCTAACGACCCAGGACCTGGAACACCGAGTCCTCAAAAATGCAGCAGTGGTGATTGAGGGCGAACGCATCGCGTGGATCGGTCCGGCGGATCAGGTACCTGCGGCGGACACGGTGGTGAACGCCGAGGGCCGTGCTGTGCTGCCGGGGTGGGTGGATTCGCATTCGCATCTGATCTTTGCGGGGGATCGCACTGCTGAGTTCGAGGCCCGTATGGCGGGGGAGAGCTACAGTGCTGGCGGCATTGGCGTCACCATGAACGCGACCCGGGCCACCGGCGACTATGACCTCACACGCCTAGCCTTGGGCAGGGTGGCCGAAGCCGTCTCCGGCGGAACCACCTACCTTGAAACGAAAACCGGCTACGGCCTGGACATCGAACATGAAGCACGTAGTGCGCGCATCGCGTCCACGGCCGTGGATGAGGTGACCTTCCTTGGGGCTCACCTTGTGCCTCAAGGCCAGGACGCCGAGGAATATACGGAGCTGGTCTGCGGCCCGATGCTTCAGGCAGTGTTGCCGTATGTTCGTTGGGCCGATGTGTTTTGCGAACGCGGCGCGTTCAACGAGGAACAATCACGCCGTGTCCTCCAGGCCTGCCGTGCGGCCGGCTTGGGGCTTCGAGTTCATGGCAACCAGCTCGGCGAGGGGCCCGGAGTAAAGCTTGCCGTGGAGTTCACGGCAGCCAGCGTAGACCACGTGAACTACCTTTCGGACGCTGATGTGGAGCTCTTGGCCAGCAGCTGGAATGGATTCGACCCCACCACGGGAGCAGGGGAGCGCGGAACTGTGGCCACGTGTCTGCCCGCGTGTGATCTCTCCACTCGCCAGCCGCTCGCGCCTGGCCGGGTCTTGCTGGATGCTGGCGTGCAGATTGCCCTCGCCTCCAATTGCAATCCCGGCACTAGCTACACGAGCTCCATGAACTATTGCGTCACTACCGCCGTGCTCCAGATGGGGCTGAGCGTCCACGAAGCTGTGCGTGCCGCCACTTATGGTGGGGCCTTGGCCCTGCGACGGGAGACCGGTACCGATACTGACGGGCAGCGCGCGGTGGGCTCAATCGCCGTCGGGCACCGTGCCGATTTGCACATGCTGCGCGCTCCAAGCGCAACTCACCTTGCCTACCGGCCGGGAATGCCCATGACCCACGCCGTATGGCGTGCCGGAAAGCGGGCTGTATAAGTTTCGCAAAACGCCGCACAACGAACGGCGGCGGCACCCCCGAAGGGGAGCCGCCGCCGTCGTGATCTGTTTTGTTAGAAATGACCTACCGGTGTTAGCCGGCTGTCACGGTAGGAGAACGTACGCTGCTTAGGGGTTGCAGACGAATTTTGCATCCGCGCAATCGCCCCAGTCATCACCGGCGTCGTCTCCATTGCTGTCGGCGATGAGCTCAACGTTCTGCTTTCCGGTGATATCAACATTGACCGGCAGGGCTGCCGAGTCTGCGCTGAGCACCGGGCTGCGGAACAGTTCCACGCCGTCTGCTTTCACAATAAACACCACGGATCCGTGGAGTCCCTTGTTCAGTTTGATGTCATCAACACCAACCTTCGCTTGGAAGGACTGGCACTTTGCCTCGGTGCTGATCTTGACGTTGGAGTTAGCGTGGACGCCAAGACCCTTGGGGTATACGACGCCGTCCAGCGTCAGAGCGGGGCCGTCGCCAGCGATGTCTTCACCATTGGCCATGTCACGTTCTGCCGGTCCCCACCCATTGGTGGAACTGAGCCACGCCAGATCCGATGCGTAGACAGTTCCCGAAAGCTGCACAGCAGGCGCTTCGGTCACAGTGTCAGAGCAGGTGAACTTGGCGTCCGCCCAGTCAGCGTGGTCATTACCGTTGCCATCCGGGGTGGTGCCAACTACCAGGTCCACGTACTGTGCACCGCTGACGTTCACGTCCAGCGGGAGCGTTGCCGAGGTTGCACCCAACACCGGGGTAGTGGTGAGTGTTTTGCCGTCGGCCACCACGCTGAACGTTACCGAACCACGGCTGGCCTGCTCGTCGTCAATACCCACAGCAGCAGTGAACTTGGTGCAGTAGCCGCCCAAGAAGTAACGAACCGTCGAAGGGGCGTGAGTTCCCAAGCCCTTCTGGTAAACAACACCATTGAGCGTGATGGGTGCTCCATCGTTGAGTGAATCCTCGCCGTTAGATTGGTCCTTTTCTACCGGACCCCAACCATTTGTTGATGAAACCCACTCGTGGTCACTTGCAAACACGGTGGTCTGCGGTGCCTTCGGGAGAGTTTTGATGGAAGTACTGCCGGTGACAGTGCGGGCACCGTCAGGCGTGTTGTAGGTGCCAGTCAAACCGATGGTGAAGTTACCGTCGGCCGAACCGGGAGCGGTGAGCTTCCAGTGGGTCGTGAGAGTTCCGCCAGCAGGCAAGGTGGCTGCCGTGGCGGCGTCGCTTGCCGTGGCAGTCCAGCCCTCAGGCAAAGTCAAGGCAACCTTCACGTTGCTGATCGCTGTGGGTTCGGTAGAGCGCAATACCGTGGTGAAATCGGTCGCTTTGCCCTGCTGGACAACATCGGCACCCAAGGAGCCAGAAATGGTTGCACAGGCCGGGACCTCAGTAGAAGCGCCAAGGTCTTCTACCAAAAGGTTGTCCAGCGTGAAGTCTGCACCGTTATCCGACGCTGTGCGCTGCAAGCCCACAAAGTAGGAGCCACAAGAGCCCGCTGTGAACTGCTGCTCGAAGCGAGTGGTGTCCGTTTTCTTCGGCAAAGCCTGAGAACCGGTCACGCTCGAACCCTTTGTGGTGTCGTAGCCAGAAACCCAGACGTACTGGCCATCCTTGGTGTTCTGGTAATCGAAAGACACCTTGTACTTGTGGCCTGCTTGGAACTTCAGAGTGCTGTCCGCCGTGCGGTAGACAATGCCCGGACCACCGTTGGGGGCAAGATTCTCATCGTGCGCAATCAAGGACCAGTTTCCGGCGAGAGTCTCGTCGATGGTGTTGTTGTCCCAACCCTTTTGGGTAAAGGGTTCGTTGCGCTCGGTGATGTGGGTACGCGGGTCGGTGGAACCACCGGAGTTGCCCTTGACGAACGGACCCCAGCCCTGATCAACGTTTTCAAAGTCTTCGCTGAGGACACCGGTGGTAGCCACCCGGGAAGTCTTTACGGCGCGGAAATCGTCAACGCGGACCTTGGCTGTCCCCGCTGCGGCGCTCAACTTCACGGTTGCCTTGGAATCATCTTCGGGAACGTCGATCAGTACCCGAACCCGCTGGAAGTTCGTATCGTGCTTCTCATCCGCTGCAACATAGTTCGTAGCCGTGGACGTATCTATCGTGTAGCTCTGCGCCTTGCCGTTGATGTCCACGGACAAAGTGGTGGGACGGCTCTTGCCCGGCTCAATTTCGAGCCAAGCGCTCACCGAGTACGTGCCTGCGTCAAGATTCTGCACCTGCTGCGAGATGCTTGAAACGCCTGCGCCCAATTGTGCGTAGCGGCGGCCCAAGCTATCCCGAACCTGCGTTACCGAACCGCTGGGGTTCCAAGCAGTAAGACCGTCTCCATTAAAACCCGGGTCGGTGAACGGGGTACCGGAACCGAAGTTGGCCTTCTGGGGCAGTGCGCTGCTGTTGCCCTTGGGGCTGAGCACGTAAGCCTGGCCCGCAGCAGCCGTGTAGCTGATGGCCCCGTTGACCACGGGAAGGTCAGTAATCTTCACTCGGCCGTTGTCGGTGAGTTTGAACAGTGCCACTGACGTAGCATTTGCGAACTCGCTAGTGAGCTTCCAGTTCTGGGCGCCGCTGGTGGCGCTGTAACCGTAGAGCTTGTCGTTAGTATCGTTGTCCTTGGAAGACCACGGCAACAAGTAGGAAGTTCCCTTGAGGACTGAAGTGCCACCGACGGTGATGTTGCGGTCCGCAGCATTGGTACCGGTCACTGAAACACCGTCGGCGAGGTCAATCTTGTCCGCCGTCCACTTAGTAATGGCATGGTGCTGGAGGAACTTGGCCGGAAGGTTGGATTCCCACACGTTTTTGCTGAAGGCGTTGTAGTCGTTCTGGCCGGTCCATCCTTCGAACTCAACAATGTGAGAGACACCCAGCTTGGGATCCGGGTTCCACACATCGGATTGAGTGTTGTTGATGAAGCGCAGAATCTGGGAATTTACGCCCTTATTGCTGCTTCCACCGTAGTTTTCGTCATTGGCCCAGTGCGACCAGGTGTTGTTCTGGCCCAAGTGATCGGCCCATTCAGAACCAACACGGAAACCATTTTTGACCAGTTCGCTCTGCAGGCGCTGTGCCAGCCAGCCCCACTCGTAGTAGACGTCAACGTACGCGAAGTCGAGGTTTTCATCGGTGGCTTCACGCAATTGCTTGATGCGTGTGGCCAGCTTGCCGCTAACAATGTCTTGACGCTGGTTAATCAGGTAGGACTGATCGAGCCAATTCCAGCCCAATGCTTTGTCCGCGCGCAACAGGTCTTCGCTGAAGGACTTGGCCTCGGGGTAAATCTCGGTGGCGTTGATGTGCACACCAAAGGAGGCGTTCCACTTTTTGCCCTCTTTAACCATGGCGTTGAGATCATCGAGCCCGCCGGCACGGGTGTTGAAGTTGTCTCCATAGTCCGTGTTCGCGGAGTCGTGACCTTCGGACGTAAAGCCCTTGAGCATCGCAACTTGTCCTAGACCATCGGTGGCTAAGGAAATGCGTTTGACGTCATCAAGAGTGCGCAGGAACGGGTGCGTGGCTTGGGACGCGAAGTTGAAGGGGATGTGGGTGATGACGTTGTTCGGCGTCTGCTCACCCTTATTTGCCTTGACTTCAATGTCGCGCATGGCGATCGCCGCGTCTTGCCAGTCAACCGTCTTGTCAGCGTTGGCGTCGGCGGTGATCGCGACTCGCGTCCAGGGAAGTTCTTCTGTCTGGCTGGAACCATCGGCGCGGTACAGCCACTGTCCGCTGGCAATGCCAGATTCCTTACCACCGTCGGCGGTGGCTACGGTCTGGTGCCAGAATCGGCCAGAATCCTTGTAGCCAGGTCCTGAGGAAGTGTCGTAGAGGGCGTTCGTTTCAAAGGCTGCGCCCAGCTCGGCGGTGTTGGCAAGTGCATAGGCGGACCCTTTAGCCGAAGTGTCCACGGCTGTAGCTGCCGTGATCGGGATAAAAGCATCGCCGCTGACGGACCGGTCCACCGAGAGGTTGGCGGTGGAAAGCTGCGCGCCGGCCTGGGCCGAGGACACCGTCACCAAGTTCAGTTTGGGCAGCTGAACCGTTTTGACTTGGTTTGCAGCTGTGTCATTGATCTTGGTGATGTTGAAGTTGACCACGTTCTTGTCCACCGAGAGTTTGGCTTCCAGAGTGATTCCGCCCAAGGCTGGCACGGTCAGAACGTAGGTAATCGTAGTGTCGTCAACTACCGAAGACGTGACAGTTACGGGCTGCTCTGTGCCATTGATGGTGATGGTCTTCAGGGCAGAAGGCGTACCGGCAAGTGACTTGCCCGTGGCGCGGTCGGTGTAGCTGATGACCTGCGGGAACGACTTTGAAACCAGCACTGTCAACTTGTTGCTCTTGAGGACTACCGAGCCCGCTTGAGCTGTTTCGGTAGAGGGCGCCGCGACGGCGGGGAGGGCCGCGATTCCCAGCGCTGACGTTGATAACGCAGCGGCAAGGCTGAGGGAGAGTGCTCTCCCAAGGGGCCGAATGCGGGGCATTGCTGCTCCTTTGTGATCGAAAATGAGAAGAATCGCTCATTAATGTGCGATACCTATCAACATTGTTCATTGTGAAGCCGATCACAAGGGTGGTTGAGGAAGAAATTGCTGTCTCCGGAGAGATTTTTGCCTTAATAACCCCCAATTGCGGCTAGATTTGCAGGAAATAAACGCCAAAGGTGGAGAAAGCCGCTGCGGTGAGCTAGCTTTAAGTTGATTGATATTTGGCGTCAACGAGCAAGATTGCTCATAAGTAGCGCGCGGAGCAATCACTGCAGTACCAACCCACCAATCAAGGAGCCAGTAAAGATGTCGGAGAGCACTCTCGGCGCATTCATGGACGAGGAACTGACCTCGCAGCCGGAAACCTGGGCCAAAGCTATCGCGCAGGCCAAAATCGAAAACGTCCTTCCACAGGATGGCGAGCGCGTAGCAGTCATCGGTTGTGGCACCTCATGGTTTATGGCGCAGAGCTATGCAGCCGCTCGCGAAAGCGCGGGCAAGGGCCTGACAGATCCCTTCGCCGCTTCTGAAGCGTTCCTGAACAACAACAGCGAAGCCCGCAACTATGACGTAGTAGTTGCCATTACACGCTCAGGCACTACTACTGAAGTTTTGGACTTGCTCCGCGAACTCAAGGGCAAAGTGCGCACCGTCGCGATCATTGGCGACGTCCAGTCCCCGATCATCGACCTTGCAGACGAGATTATCGGCTTGCCATACGCGGATGAAAAGTCGGTGGTGCAGACCCGCTTCGCCACCACAGCATTGGCGTACTTGTTGAGCAGCCTCGGCGAGGACCTGTCTTCGGCGATCGAGGATGCCAAAGAAGCAGTGTCTGCTCCGGTTGAACAGGAGCTGATCGACGCCGAACAGTTTACGTTTTTGGGCCGAGGCTGGACCATCGGCTTGGCTCATGAAGCTGGTTTGAAGATGCGAGAGGCTGTACAGGGCTGGACCGAGTCCTACCCCGCCATGGAGTACCGCCACGGCCCCATCTCCATCGCCGCTCCGAACCGCGTGACCTGGCTCTTCGGTGAGCAGCCCGAGGGTCTGGACAAGGACATGGAAAAGACTGGTGCCTTGTACCTGCACACCGACAAGCACCCGCTCGCCGAGCTGGCTCGCGTTCACCGCGTGACCCTTGAGCGTGCCCGTGCCCGCGGTCTGAACCCGGACGTTCCGCGCAACTTGACTCGTTCAGTGATCTTGGCGGACGCCTAAGGGTATTGCTGTACTGAACCACAACCTCTTCTCGGAAGGCTCGGAAAGTAGATGGCGCTAGGGATAGCACGTGCGGCGGTGTTGGCGTTCGACGTCGGCGGTACCGACATGAAGTCTGGTCTAGTTGCCGCAGACGGCACGGTGCTGGGGGGGGGGGGGAGCCCCACGCCCCCCCACCCCCCCACCCCCGCAGAGAACAGGCCGAGAAACGCCGCC
>NZ_JBNPEO010000004.1:22198-178227 GCF_050490315.1 Pseudarthrobacter sp. J1738
TGGGGGAAGCACCAGGTGTTCTTTTCCCCCCCCCCCCCCCCCTCTCCCCCCCCCCCCCCCCCCCCCCCCCCCCACGCCCCGTGATCCGCAGCGTCCGGCAGAGGCAATATTGGACAGTATCGCCGGGCTTGCCGGCGTGTACTGTGATGCTTTCCCGGAGCACCATATCGAAGCCATGGGGCTGATTGTCCCTGGCTTAGTGGACGCCGAAGCGGGCATAGGAATTTACTCGGCTAATTTGGGCTGGCGGGATTTCCCTTTTGGTCAAGAAGCTGAAGCCCGCTTGGGTGTCCCGGTCGCTTTTGGCCATGACGTGGGAACTGCAGGTTACGCGGAACTTGAGTTCGGTGGCGCCAAGGACCACCGTGACGTGGTCATTTTGGTGGTTGGAACCGGTATTGCAGCCGCAGTTTTTGCTGCCGGCGAGCCCGTGAGCGCTGGCGGCTTCGCAGGTGAACTCGGCCATGCTTTGGTGCCGAACCCTGACGGTGCCGGAACGGTGATCTTGGAATCAGTAGGTAGCGCTGGCGGAATTGCCCGCCGTTACGAAGGCTATTCTGGCCGCGCCGTCTCAGGGGCTCGCGAAGTCAGCTCCCTAGCCATGGACGGGGACCCGCTCGCGATTCGGGTATGGAGTCAGGCAGTAGATGCTTTGGCGTTCAGCATTTCGCAATGTGTCTCGATTATGGGCACAGAAGCAGTAGTTATTGGTGGCGGGCTCGCAGAAGCTGGAGATGCCCTGTTGGAGCCGCTGCGCGTGCGAGTAGACGAACTTCTTAGCTTCCACCGCCGCCCGCAGATTCTGCCCGCAGTATTAGGCCAGGACGCTGGGATCCTAGGTTCTGCTCTGCGCGCCCGCGAACTCCTTGCCCGCCGCGCAGAGGGAAAACTGGAACAGGAAACGCTCGCGGAAGAAGAGGTTTCCCCATGAGTGCAAGCGTGAGCATCAAGGGCGGTGCCGGTGATTCAAGCGCAGCTGCCAAGCGTGAACCACGCGTTGTGACGGTAACGCCCAACCCCGCCGTGGATACCACTTATCAAGTTGCAGCCATTGTTCGGGGGGCCAGTCACCGCGTTCCGGGGCCGCTGGTGCATGCAGGCGGTAAAGGCCTGAACGTGGCCCGCGTGGCCCATCAACTTGGCTTCCCAGTTCTTGCGATTGCCCCAGTTGGCGGAATCGCTGGTGCAGAGTTTTCAGAAGAGCTCAGCGCCAGTACGGTCCCACATCAGCTCATTCCGGTGGCAGCATCCACACGTCGAAGTATCGCCTTGGTCGATGCGAATGATGGCGAGACCAGCATTTTTAATGAGGCCGGTAATCCCCTGACTGTGGACGAATGGCAAAAGCTAGCCGCCGCCGTCGTAGATTCCCTTAGCGACGAAATTCACCCGGCTGGAGTCCTTGTAGGCTCGGGAAGTCTTCCCTCCGGGGCGCCAGCTGACTTCTACCCGGCACTTGTTGCCTTGGGGCACAATGCCGGAGTACCGGTGATTGTAGATACCTCAGGGCCAGGTATTCTCGCCGCAGCCCGGGCTGGTGCGGACCTACTGAAACCAAATCACCACGAACTCATCGAAGCGATGGGTCTCGAGGACCTTCCCTCGGCCGCGTGGGAACTCATCAAACTAGGCGCACGGATGGTGTTAGTCAGTGCAGGGGCAGAAGGAATGATGGCCTTCAGCGCTGAACACCCTGGAAAGTACTGGACGGCACGTTTGCCAGAGCCGCTCAGTGGTAATCCCACGGGGGCGGGCGATGCCGCAGTCTCAGCGACCGCCGTCGCGCTCGCCCAAGGAGTACGTGATCCGGCCGAAATTCTTCGCCGCGCCACCAGCTGGTCTGCTGCGGCAGTGCTGATGCCCGGCGCTGGTGAGATCTCAGCACGCTTCAGAGAGCTTGAAAAACTTTTGATCCTGACCGAAAAGGAATCGCAATGACTTTAGTAAACACTCGCGAACTGATGGACCAGGCTGCCGCCGCGGGAGTCGGTCAGGGCGCATTCAACGTGATCCACCTCGAAACTATTGAGGGACTTGTTTCTGGCGCCGAGCAGGCCGGACTTCCAGTGATTTTGCAAATTTCGGAGAACTGCGCCAAATACCACGGTGGTATAGAACCGCTTGCTGCTGCCACCCTAGCAATCGCTCGCCAATCCACCGCGCCGGTAGCAGTTCACCTAGACCATGCCGAGGATGAGCAGCTGGCGCTGCAGGCAGTGGACTTGGGATTCGGCTCCATCATGTACGACGGCGCCCACCTGGAATATTCAGAAAATGTTGCAGCCACGCAGCGTGTAGTTAAGTACGCCCATGCGGCGGGTGTGTACGTGGAAGCTGAACTTGGCAAAGTGGGCGGAAAAGACGGTGCCCACGCCCCGGGCGTTTTAACTGACCCGGATGAAGCAGTCAGCTTTGTTGCTGCCACCGGCGTTGATGCTCTTGCCGTGGCTGTAGGTTCCTCCCACGCCATGACCGAGCGGAGTGCTGCGCTGAACCTGGAGCGCATTGCTGCCTTAAAGGCAGCCCTTGACGTGCCCTTGGTGCTGCATGGATCATCAGGTGTCTCAGATGCAAACATCGTTGCGGCCATTGCCGCTGGAATGACTAAGATCAATGTGTCCACACACTTCAACGGGTTTTTCACCAGGGCAGTCCGTGAATATTTGGATGCCAACCCCACAGTGGTGGATTCACGAAAGTACTTGAGCGCCGGCCGCAGGGCATTGGTGCCTGAAGTTGCACGCTTGCTTGCACTCTTCGCCGGCCACGCCGGGTAAAGTCGGGTCACCGCTACTATGGCGGCCCCTTGAAAGGACACGATGAACCGCACTGAACGGCTGACAGCCATCTTGGATCTACTCGCGGAGAGCGGGCAGATCGAGGTGGAAGACATTGTCACGCAGTTGGCTGTTTCACCTGCCACCGCGCGTCGTGATCTTGACAGCCTGGCCAAGCAGCGGTTGCTGCAGCGCACGCGTGGTGGTGCCACCACCGGGTCAGTGTCCTATGACCTGCCTGGCAGGTACAACCGCGACGATCATGCCGTGCTGAAACACCAGATTGCTATGGCTGCTTCTGCTCTGATCGAACCAGGCTCCGTGATTGGCCTCAGTGGTGGCACCACCAGCACAGCATTGGCTCAAGTCATTGCCACGCGGGACGATCTCAACGCGCCTGCCAACCGGCCCACACTGACCGTGGTCACTAACGCCATTAACATTGCCGCGCAGCTGGCAGTGAGGCCAAATATCAAGATTATGGTCACTGGTGGAATTTTGAACCCCCGCTCCTATGAGCTGGTGGGCCCATATACGGACACCATTATGCAAAAGGTCGCTTTGGACATCGCGTTTATTGGCGTCAACGGGATCGATCCCGAGCTTGGCCCCACCATCAACGATGAAGGCGAAGCGATGGTCAATACCGAGATGGCCCGACGCGCTGGAAGTTCATACGTTTTGGCCGATTCTTCAAAGATTGGCCAGCGTGCTTTTGCCACGATGGGCGGTTACCAGCTGCGGAACCTCATCACTGATTCTGGCATCAGCGCCGATTCACGTGCAGCCTTTGAAGCACAAGGGATTCGCGTCATCGTTGCGGACAGCGTCGGATAGCTCAAAACAGCATGGGTGGAGCGTTGAGCACCGTTGCGGTTTCTTCGCGGTTGACCCACTGGGTAAAGGGACGGTCTAGCTTGTACTTTCCGTCAGCGCGGTGAAGCGTCCGAATTTCGGCATTCTCTGGGTTGTTCAGCGATTCAAAGTATTCAACCGACCAGTGAAACCAGCGCATACAAAACAAGCGCATGGTTAATCCGTGTGTGACAAACAGTGCGTTGGGGGCGTAGTTCTCTTTGGACCAGTGCCGGTACAGGGTTTCCATAAACGAGGAAATGCGGTCGTACACGTCGGAGCCGGATTCTCCTTCGCGGAAGCGGTAGAAGAAGTGTCCGTAGGCGTTGCGAAGTTCTTTTTGGTCTGCAATATCCCCGGCGATCTGGAAATTAGCCCAGTCTTGTTCGCGCAGCCTGGGCTCTTCAATCACTCGCTCCGCCAAAGAACCGAGGTTGAGGGCTTCCAGTGTTTGGTAGGCACGCAAGTAGGGCGAGACGTAAACACAGACTGGCTGCCCATCTAATTGACGCCGGATTTTCTCGCCGGCTTCTTTGGCTTGTTGTACGCCTAGCTCGGTCAGTGGGATGCGGTAATCCGGCACCCTGTTATAGATGGTGGTGTCCACATTGGCCGCCGATTGACCGTGACGGACCATAATGATTTGCTGTGGAGCGCTCATAGTCCCCAAGCATATCCACGTGGACGGGCAACTCAGAGTTGGTTCACAGGAAAGTTGGAGCATCACCATGGGTTATTCACGGCAAGATAGTGAAATGCTTACCCCTGCGCGCAAAAGACTGCGGCTTGAAATCCTGATTGTGCTTGGGCTTTCGTTGGGGCAATCAGCGGTCTATTCGGTAGTGCAGTTGGCTGACAAGATGAGCCAAGGCCCGCTGAGTCAGTCGACGTCTACACTCAATGCCTCGAGGAATAACCGCGAGTTCTTTGACGCTCTATACCAACTTTTGGACATTGGTTTCTCGCTGGTGCCGGTGTTGTTGGTGATCTACTTTTTAGCAGGGGAGGGGCCGGGTGCCTTAGCTCGGCTTGGGCTAAAGCGAGGTTCTCTGGGCTCGCTGGTCAAAGACGTATTGACTGGTCTGGTCTTGGCCGCGGTGTTGGGTGCCGGAACTCTGGCACTGTACGCCGCTGGCCGAGCAGCTGGAATTACGACGGCGATTATCCCCTCCGCCTTGGACGCTCACTGGTGGACGGTGCCGGTTTTGATCCTCTCCGCGGTGCGCCACTCAATTCTCGAAGAAGTTATTGTAGTGGGCTATTTGTTGGCCCGCTGGGAGAAATTGGGCTGGCGGGTTCCGGCAGCCATCATTGTTAGCTCGCTGTTGCGCGGTAGCTACCACCTGTATCAAGGGTTCGGACCGTTTATTGGCAACGTGGTGATGGGTTTGCTCTTCGCGTGGTTGTACTCGCGTCAGCGCAGATTGGTTCCGCTCTTGGTGGCGCACGCGCTCCTGGATATTGCTGCCTTTGTAGGTTTCAGCCTCTTTGGCAAAGCAATCGGCCTAGGCTAACGCGGAACGCTAACTCAGGCCGATCGATTTTATGCTTGCAGAAGTGTGAAGCCTAGATGGTGACAGCTCCGTTGGGAGTGTTGAAGGTGACGGACATAATGCCAGGTGTGCCGTGCGGTGCTACCCACTCAACGGCTACATCTTCTAGAGGCTGTTCTACTGGCTCACCCAACCATTCGGTAACGCGCTCAGCTGAGCCCGCGATAGTCAGTTTGGACATCGCGATTTCGCTGTTGTAGACGTTGGAAGGGTGCAGTTGCGGGTCACCCTCCCACTTGAGCATGTAGGGGACCTGCGGGTCTGCAATCAGACCGAGGATGCCAATCTGGTGCCACATCAATTCGCGGCCGTCAGGGAATTTGCGGTTGCCCGGGACTGCTGCTCTGCCAAGTCGCTGTTCAAAGGGGGAGAGGTCCTCGACTTCCACACACCATCCCATCCAGCCACCGCCGGCAGCGGAACGGGCGCGCACAGCTTGTCCAAACGGGGCTTTGTCCGAAGCGGGGTGGTCTAGGACCTCCACCACTTCAAGATAGGTGTGCCCAGAGAGGGGAATGATCATGTTACGAGTACCGAAGCGGGGATGCACTCCGCCACGGACTGCATCTACACCTAAGGCGGCGGAGATTCGTTCGGTAGTGGCCGTGAGGCCGTCGGTTTCACAAGCGTAAGAGACGTGATCCATGCGCATGCCATTCATCTTGGCACTTTGTGATGGAGGTCTCAGCTAAGGCTCACCTAAGCGTTATGGGATGTCCCTACATTCTGTGTGGTCGCAGTCATCTTCGTCATATTTGTCACACGCACTGGAGACTGCAGCTCGCGGGGCCTACTCTATAAAAAGGTCATGAGTGCCAGCGCTAAACCCCGGTTTGCTGGCCGGCAACCCTCTTCTAGCGGTGGGGTGCCCCGGGTGAAGACCAGGTTTCGCGGCAACGGGTCGCGGAGCAAGCGCGGTCCGTTCGCCTCAGTCTCGGCTAGAGGTCTCGGTCCTTAACCTGAGGAACGAACATGTCGAATTCATGGTCCTTTGAAACCCGTCAGATCCATGTTGGTCAGGAACCAGATGTCGCTACCGGCGCCCGGGCACTGCCGATTTATCAGACAACTTCTTTTGTTTTTCCTAGTGCCGAGAGTGCAGCCAATCGTTTCTCGTTGAGCGAGCTAGCCCCCATCTACACCCGCATTGGTAACCCCACGCAGGATGCGGTTGAGCAGCGAATCGCTAGCTTGGAAGGCGGCATTGGGGCGCTCCTTCTGAGCTCGGGCCAGGCTGCTGCAACTTTGGCAATCCTCAACGTTGCCGAGGCTGGCGATCACATTGTGGCGAGCCCCAGCCTCTACGGCGGAACGTACAATTTGCTGGCGCACACACTCAAAAAGTTCGGTGTGGAGGCCACCTTTGTGAAGGACCCGGACAATCTTGACCAGTGGCGTGCGGCTGTCAAACCGAACACCAAATTATTCTTCGGTGAGGTAGTTTCTAACCCGCGCCAAGATGTACTGGACCTTGAAGGTATCTCCGCTTTGGCACATGAGATCGGCGTTCCGCTGATTGTGGACAACACTCTGGCCACCCCCTACCTGATTCGTCCCATCGAATGGGGAGCAGACGTCGTCGTTCATTCGGCAACCAAATATTTGGGTGGCCACGGCAGCGCAATTGCTGGTGTGATTGTGGATTCGGGAAAGTTTGATTTCGCTGCTTATCCGGACCGTTTCCCTAATTTCAACACCCCAGACCCCAGCTACAACGGGCTGGTTTATGCACGGGATCTTGGCAAGGATGGCGCCCTCGGGGCCAACCTATCCTTCATCCTTAAAGCTCGAGTTCAACTCTTGCGGGACCTCGGCGCAGCAGTGTCACCATTCAACGCATTCCTCATTGCTCAGGGACTTGAAACGCTGAGCTTGCGCGTGGAACGCCACGTGGAGAACGCGGTCAAAACGGCCCAATGGCTTGAGGCTCGCGACGATGTAGTCTCTGTGGCTTACGCCGGTCTCGAGTCCAGCCCGTGGTTTGCCCGCGGTCGCAAATACGGCCCTCGTGGAACAGGTGCAGTGGTCTCGTTCGAATTGCCCGGTGGTGTTGAGGCTGGAAAGCGATTTGTGGACGCTTTAGAACTGCACTCGCATGTTGCCAACATCGGCGACGTCCGCTCCTTGGTGATTCATCCCGCCTCCACCACTCACAGCCAGCTCACACCGGAACAGCAAGCGGTTGCCGGTGTAACACCCGGTCTGGTCCGACTCTCCGTGGGAATCGAGCACATCGATGACATTCTTGCCGACCTCGACGCCGGCTTCCGCGCTGCCAAAGGCAACTAGCCAAGAACGGAGGTTGCCTTCAATGACTCTTATTGCTCCGGCTCCCGAACGTACGGCTCCCTTGCCTCCCCGCGACGGCTTTGTGGCTCGGCACAGTGTTGGTGCGATTGAACTCGAAGCTGGAGGTTACCTTCCTGAGGTCACACTGGCTTACGAAACATGGGGCGCGCTCAACGCTGACGCCTCCAATGCTGTTCTGATCGAGCACGCACTGACCGGGAGCACTCATGTTGCCCGTGGTGAGAGCAACGAATCAGGTTGGTGGGATGACCTGGTTGGTCCAGGGGCGCCGGTGGACACTAACAAGTATTTTGTGGTGGCCATCAACGTCCTGGGTGGTTGTTACGGAACCACTGGGCCGTCATCGGTGGCCGATGATGGTGCTCCTTGGGGTTCTCGGTTCCCCTTTGTCACGCTGCGAGACGCAGCAGTGGTTGAAGCGCGGTTAGCCGATGCCCTCGGGATTCGCCGCTGGCATACAGTCGCTGGTGGGTCTATGGGCGGGGCACGGGCGCTGGAGTGGGCAACAAGTTTCCCGGAGCGCGTGGAGCGTTGTGTGGTTATTGCCTGCGGCGCTGCAAGCACCGCGGAGCAGATCGCCTTTGCGCAGGCGCAAACCTTGGCAATTCGTCAGGATCCAGCGTTCGACGACGGCAATTACTATGCGGGACCCGCGCCTGAAGCTGGGCTCGCTTTGGCCCGCCGAATTGCGCACATCACCTACCGTTCGGAATCCGAACTCGAGTTCCGTTTTGGCCGCAAGCCGCAAGTGAATGAGGAGCCCTTGCGCGCCGCTTGCGTAGCTGATCGAGGACGCTACCAGGTGGAAAGCTACCTTGACCACCAAGGCAACAAGCTGGTGCAGCGCTTTGATGCCAATAGCTATATTGTTCTGACCGAAGCGTTGATGAGTCACGACGTCACGCGGGGGAGGGGTACCCTCAAGGCAGCCCTGGGCGAGGTTTCGAGTGCCTTTTTTGTTGCAGCAGTGGACTCTGATCGTTTGTATTTTCCGCGTCAGTCAGCAGAGCTGGCCGAAGCCTTGCCACACAAAGTGGAGGTACACACCATCAAAGCTGAAATTGGGCACGACGGATTCTTGACGCACATTGCCCAACTATCTGAACCGTTGCGGAAGTTCTTGGCCTAAGAGCCCAAACGCGCCTTAACCTCGCATAATCTCCGCGCGCTGAGCCATGTAATCCTCCATGGCAATTTTGCCGTCACTGAATTGGGCATCCAGTTCAGCTAAGCGGCGTGCCCGGAATCCACCGGCTGATGCGGTCCCAGCCTCATTCGGTGTGCTCGCCACGGGCGGCTGGTTGTTTACCGGCTGGCCATAAGACTGTTGGCCGTACGAATCCTGGTCTGGCAGTGGGCTCATATACCCCTGGTTGTAGCTTTGCTGCGTGCCTTGCCCATTGGGGCTAGTGGGGTGTGGAGGCCGATTGGTGTTGGGGAAGCTCGGCGGCAAATTCTGCGGCCGCTGAGCGCCCTGACTCTTGCGGATGGTGCGCATCACTAAAGGCACCACCCACGAAAGAATGATGACCCAAAAAATCCAACTCACGTGGCTCCCCTTAGTGACCTGACAATATCAGTGGCTTGACAGCATCGTGTGGCCATAAATTTGGTTGAGCTTCAAGGCTACGCCAAGCTCGGAGGGCACTGTGGAAGGTCCTAGTCTGTCTCGACGGCTGGTTCTCCACAGCCCAGCGGAGCGCCGCTGCCAAACACCGGTGCAAATACCGGCCGCTTGGCTGAGATCCCGTCACCTGAAGACTGGTGCCGGAGCCTGCGGACAACCCACGGCATGAAGTGTTGGCGTGCCCACACCAAGTCGTTGGTGCGAGCGGTTCGCCAGCTCTGAGCTGGAAGTGGCTTGGGGGAAAGTGGCTCGAGGCTGTGTTCTATGTTGAGCGAATCAAGCACCATGGCAGCAATGGTGTGGTGCCCTAAGGGGGAGAAATGCAGCCGGTCTTCTGCCCACATTTGAGGGTCCGCAAGTTGGCGCAAAGACCACATGTCAGCAACAACGGCGTCGTGACGATGAGCCACGGTCCGCAAGTTCTCGTTGTAGATGGCAACTTTGCCGCGGAGCCGGCCAAGTACTGTGGAGCCGGTGTCGGGGCCGTTAAACAAAATGACCGTTGCGCCGTTCATGGTAAGGATCTGAACTGCTGAGTCGAGCTTTTCGGCCAGTACGTCCGGGTCTCCGCCAGGGCGCAGTAGATCGTTCCCGCCTGCGGAGATGGAAACTAGGTCCGGTTTAAGGGCTAATGCGGGCGCAAGCTGTTGGTCAACAATTTGCTGAAGGAGCCGGCCGCGAATAGCCAAGTTGGCGTACGCAAAGTCTTCCTGATCTCGGCTTAACTCTTCCGCCACACGGTCGGCCCACCCACGGAAACCACCGGGAACTCCAGGCTCAGGGTCGCCAATGCCTTCGGTAAAGGAATCACCCAGGGCTACGTAGCGGCTCCATGGGTGACGTACTTCGGGTTTAGTGGTGGGCGGTTGTTGGGTGTTGGCGTCAGTCACATGCTCAATCCTGCCCCTTGGACGCATGGCTACGCTACCGTAGCTTTCATTCTGGGCGGTGAAAGTTAGGTCTAGAACTAGTTTCATTGAAGCTTCAAGTGTTGCCATGTAGGATGTTATGTATGACTGAGAGCCACAACTTTCCCGAAGCCACCGTCGTCTGGTCTGTCCCCGAAGAAGAGCGCTCTGGCCGCCCGCTGCTCCTGATGCTCCATGGCTACGGTGCCAATGAGGCGGACCTAGCGGGTTTGGCAGACATGCTGCCGGAAGAATTTGTGGTGGCGTCCCTCCGCGCGCCGCTCAGCGTCGGCGGCGGTTACAGTTGGTTCCCGCTCACCGCATCCATCGACTATTCCCTCGATGCAGTGAAGGCCGGAACGGACTACGTCTTCGAGTGGCTGGATCAGGTCAAGGGACAATTCAGCTCAGTGACGCTGCTTGGTTTCTCCATGGGAATGGCCATGGCAACCTCACTCTTACGTCACCGGCCCGCTGACTTTGCCGCCGTCGTCGGACTGTCTGGATTCACGGTTGAAGCGAGCGGGGACCCCTACTTTAAGGATGACGAACTCAACGGTACTGTGCCGTTGTTCTGGGGTCGGGACCAGCAAGATCCAGTGATCGGTGCTGAGCGGATCGAGAGCACCATGGCTTGGGTTCGGAAGCATGTGAAGCTGACCAAGGTGCTTTATTCAGGAATGTGGCACGGTATCAACCAACAAGAAATTGGTCACGTTGGCGAATTTTTGACGCACGAGGTTTTGACCACAAGATAGACCGCCACAAACGCGGTCAAAGCGGCACCTAAGATCGAGCGACGATTCGCACCGTGGCGCCGTTGACCGTCACAGTGTCGCCATCGTGTAATTGACGGCCACGACGGTCTTCGATCTCGCCGTTGACCTTTACCAAGCCGTTCTTGATCACCTCAGCGGCTTCGACACCATCCTCTGCGAGATTGGCAAGCTTGAGTAATTGCCCCAGACGAATCATGTCGTCACGGATTTCTACGGATTCAATCTCAGCGGAACTCATAGGATCAATCATGCCTGACGTAGGCTGGTCACGATGACTTCACGAACCCAGATACCGGTTACTTTAGGCCTGCCGCTTGCCATTGTGGCTGGCCTTGCGGTGCCCGTGCAGGGACGCATTAATGGTGCCTTGGGCCAGCGGCTTCACGATGGCTTGGCCGCAGCGGTGGTGTCCTTTACTACAGGGCTGATCGTTATGATCGTGGTTTCCCTAGTGGAACCTTCCGCGAAAGCTGGTGCAAAGCGCATCATTCCAGCGCTGAAAGCCCGCTCCTTCCCACCCCTATACGCGATGGCTGGTGCTATCGGTGGCTTTTTTGTAGTCTCGCAGTCCTTTACCGTGGGGCTGATTGGAATTGCGCTGTTTACTGTTGCAGTGGTGACCGGACAATCGCTGAGCGGATTGATCGTTGACCGGTTGGGCATTGGGCCAGCCGGGCGCAGATCCATCACCGTGATGCGTGTACTGGGCACCCTGCTGATGATCGCATCGGTGATATTTGCCGTCTCGCCTAGGTTAGGTTCCAACCACGGCGTGGGTGCGCTGGTTCTACCAATGCTTTTTGCCTTGTCCGCCGGATTTTTGATGAGCTTCCAACAGGCCATGAACGGTACGGCGACATTGCACTACGGCACTCCGCTGGCCGCAACTCTGGTGAACTTTATTGCCGGGACAGTGGTCTTGTGGATTATCTGGGGCGTCAAGGTAGCAGTGAGCGGTGTAGGCGCAGGACTGCCCTCTGAATGGTGGTACTACCTTGGTGGCCCCATGGGCTGCATCTTTATCGCGCTCAGCGCCACACTGGTACGTAGTATCGGAGTGCTGCTCACCGGACTAGGAATGATCGCTGGACAGCTCATTGGATCCCTGTTCCTTGACCTCACTTTCCCCAGCCCCGGAACCGTGATCACCCTAGCCACGGTTGCTGGCACCATATTGACTCTCATTGCCATGGTGGTGGCTACCTTGCCGTGGCCCCGGGGTGCTCTCTCCAAGAGGTTGTGATGGCAAAAACACTTTTCGTTGGCAGCTACACCGAAAATGCTCAAGGAGCGGGTGTTACATCATGGGCCGTGGACGCCGCCGGCCACCTAATTGAACAGCGCGCGGCTTCCACCGGTGTCCGGAACCCTTCCTACCTGGTGTGGCAGCAAGAGCGTTTGTTCGCCGTGGAAGAGCTCGAAGAGGGGGCTGTAGTTGAGTTAGATCCGATCACTCTCGAGGTCATCACCAGAGTCTCGAGCGGCGGCAGTTCTCCCTGTCATCTGGCGCCGTGTACCTGGAACGCCGGTGTAGAGGGCGAGTTGCCGGCGCAGGGCTTGATCGTCAGCAATTATTCCTCCGGGACGGTTGCCCTGTTGAATATCACAGAGGCTCTCACCGGCCCGCTGGATACCGTGGTGCAACACGGCGGTGGCCCGGTGCGGGATAGGCAAGAGGGCCCGCATGCTCATTCGAGCCAGCAAACACCGTGGGGGAGTGTGCTCGTGGCTGACCTGGGCCGGGATTCTATTGACGAGTACACCCTTCACAATTCGCGGCTGATCCATTCCGGGTCCATCACTTTGCCACCTGGGACGGGCCCACGGCACATGCGTCTGCTTGGAAATACGCTGCTGGTAGTGGGAGAACTGGACGCCATGATTCACGTCCTTGACCACAACGGCCTCAGTTGGCACTGGCGTGGGGCCAGCCAGCTGTTTGACGTAGAGAACCAAACGCTCGCCATGACGGATGGTCTATACCCTTCTGAGATCCTGAGCCTCCCGCATGTAAGCCGGGCGCTTGTGGCCGTTCGCGGACGCAACAGTATTGCCGTCGTCGAGGTTCCCGAAAGGCCTGTGATGCCGTTCCTAACGGCGGAGGTTTCCACGGCGGGCGACTGGCCTAGGCACATGGCGCTCGCAGGCCCCGGAGCGAGTGTGCTGTATGTGGCCAATGAACGTAGCCACAACATTGAACTGTTCGTGATGAATGAGGCCGGAGACCTCACCGTGGAGCCAGTGCAGAGCATTGCGGTGGGATCACCGAGTTGCGTGCTGCCGGTAGGCTAGATGAGTGCGTCCTTTTGGGACGCTGACAAGCAATTACACCCAGCGGACCGCACCCAGCGGCCCCGTTCACATTGGAGTTCCCATGGCAGCAAAATCCACTCTGGACCAGGTCATTTCCCTCGCTAAACGGCGCGGATTCGTCTTTCAGGCCGGTGAAATTTACGGTGGATCACGCTCCGCATGGGACTACGGCCCCTTGGGCGCTGAACTCAAAGAGAACATCAAACGCCAGTGGTGGCAGTCCATGGTCCGCGGACGCGAAGACGTTGTGGGCTTGGACTCCTCGGTAATTTTGCCCCGCCAGGTCTGGGAAGCTTCAGGCCACGTAGAGGTGTTCTCTGATCCTCTGGTTGAGTGCTTGTCTTGCCACAAGCGTTACCGGGCAGACCACCTCGAAGAAGAGTACGAGGAAAAGAAGGGCCGTCCTGCAGAAAACGGTCTCAAGGACATTGCGTGCGCTAACTGTGGAACCCGCGGTGAATGGACCGAGCCGCAAGAATTCTCCGGTTTGCTCAAAACCTACCTGGGCCCCGTTGCCAACGAAGAGGGCCTGATGTACCTGCGCCCCGAAACGGCGCAGGGCATTTTTGTGAACTTTGCCAACGTGTTGACCACTTCGCGCAAAAAGCCGCCGTTCGGTATTGGCCAGATCGGCAAGTCCTTCCGCAACGAAATCACGCCCGGAAACTTCATCTTCCGCACGCGCGAATTCGAACAGATGGAAATGGAATTCTTTGTTGAGCCTGGCACCGATGAAGAGTGGCACCAGTACTGGATGAAAGAGCGTATGTCCTGGTACACCTCCTTGGGTATCAAGCCGGAAAACCTGCGCTTTTTTGAACACCCCAAGGAAAAGCTCAGCCACTACTCCAAGGGCACCACTGACATCGAATACCGCTTCGGATTCCAGGGTTCCGAGTGGGGGGAGCTCGAGGGTGTTGCAAACCGCACCGACTTTGACCTCTCCACACACGCCAAGGCTTCCGGTACGGATCTGAGCTACTTCAACCAGGCAACCAACGAGCGTTACACGCCGTATGTGATTGAGCCTGCCGCTGGCTTGACCCGTTCCTTTATGGCGTTTTTGCTGGATGCTTACACCGAGGACGAGGCACCTAACTCCAAGGGCGGTGTAGACAAACGCACCGTGCTGAAGCTGGATCCGCGTTTGGCTCCGATCAAGGCTGCAGTGTTGCCGTTGAGCCGCAATGAAGACTTGTCTCCCAAGGCTAAGGACCTCGCCGCTCAGCTGCGCAAGACCTGGAACATCGACTTTGACGACGCCGGTGCCATTGGCCGCCGCTACCGCCGCCAGGACGAGGTGGGCACCCCGTTCTGCATCACCGTGGACTTTGAAACCCTCGAAGACCAGGCAGTGACCATCCGTGAGCGTGACACCATGAGCCAAGAGCGTGTTGCCTTGGACAAGGTGGAGGGCTACCTTGCGGCTCGGCTGATCGGCGCGTAGTTCATGGCTATTGAATACCGCCCTTGGCGCGAGAACGACGATCTTGCCCTGCTGGAACTGTGGGGCGGGCCAGAAACCGAACAAGCTCGCCAGTTCCGTTCTGCCTTGGCGCCGTCCAACACCAGCACTGAGGCTGATCAGTGGCGGGTTTGTATTGTGGCCGAGGACGTTATTGACGGCGTAGGCATCCCAGTTGCCGCCGGTGTGGTGTATCAAAGTTCGCTTCACCCCGAGCGGCTGTGGACCTACATCGAGGTAGCCAAGGACCACCGCGGAAACGGAATTGCTTCAACACTTTTGGTGATGCTGCGCCGCGAGGCGGAGCGATCGCCAAGTGGTGTGAGCAAGCTGCGTTCAAAAGTGGAACCGGGAACACCCGGTGCCGCGTTCGCAGCTTCTGCGGGCCTGAGCCCTATCCAGCGAAGCCGCCTTGTGGTGGTGGCGCCGGGCAGCCTGAAGTTGCCGGTCTTTGACAACACCCCTGAAGGCACTTCGCCCGGTGGCGAGGATGCTGGTAGCGACGTGGTGATGGATCTGGCCACAGGCTCGGTTGAACTCAGTGACGTGGTGGGCCGTTACTACACGGCCGTCCACCATTGGGATAACCCGGGCACGCTCAGCATTGGCCAGGTCCAAAAATTGTTCCTGGACGATCTCACTGGCGCTCACGGAGCAGTGGTGTTGCGGGCCAAGCCAGAATCGGCCTTTGGCACCGGTGTTGCGCCGAGCCGCAAGGGCCGAATTCGTGCCTTTGTGATCAGCTATGCAGCCCCCGTTGCCGGGGCCGACGACGGTGCTGACGCCCGCTCGGGTGCCGACTACCCGACTGACGTCTTTTTGGGCCATGAGCCGGGGCTCGAAGCCAGCGACGCAGCTGAAGCTGTGCGTGACCTGCTCTCCCTGATTGCGTACCAGCACCCCGTGGTTCTGGAACTGGACGATTCGATGACAGCCCTGACTGCCGCCGTCGAACCTCTTTTGGAAAGCGGTGGTGCACGCCTCGCTGGTGCCGAAACGCTCGTAGTGAGCGATTCCTAGGCCGCACGCGCAGCTCGGGGAATTGGATAGTTATGGGTCACAGTCATGGGCACCTTTCCGCTTCTGGAGAGGGCAAAGCTTCGGCTGTGCTCTCTCCAGAGGTGGCCACCACCCGACGGCGCGCCCGATGGATCTTGAGTTCCATCTTGGTGCCCTTGGGTCTTCTCACGGTGCTGGCGATGGTGATGTTATGGCCCAGTAATAGTCGCCAAGATTTATCGCTCAGTTCGCCTTATGCCGCCGCGCCTGGTGTGAGCTTTGATACCGGGACCATTGTTGAAGCGCAAGAATCGGGCTGTAACCCTTCAAATGCCAGTTCCCCAACAGCGGGCTCTGGGGAACAGGCCGCTGGTAGTTCGTGCCTGTGGGCCATCACTCGCCCTGATCATGGCGGCTCCAACGTCAAAGTAGCTATCAACCCGGACGTAGCTAAGTCCCACGCCGTCCAGGCCGGAGACTCCATTCGTTACCTGAACCTCAGCGGTGTTCAGGGAGCTGTTCAGGGAGACACTCAGAGTGGTGGCGAAGGCGCATCGGCCCAGTCCAGTGCTCCGCTGTACGTGTTTGTGGAGTTTGTGCGCACCGTGCCGATCACCATTTTGGCGGTTGTATATGCGGCAGTAGTGATTCTTGTGGCGCGCTGGCGGGGACTACGGGCGCTTATCGGTTTAGCTGGCGCCTATGTGGTTCTCACAGCCTTCATTTTGCCAGGTCTTGTTGAGGGCAAACCTCCGCTTTTGCTGGCCCTCGTTGGTTCCACGGTGATTATGATCGGGGTCCTCTACTTTGCCCATGGGTTCTCCGCCAGAACGTCCACGGCGCTGCTAGGAACCATGTTTGGTTTGGTGATCACCGCTTTGCTTGCCGCGTGGGCTACTGATGCAGCAAACCTGGTGGGTGTGGGCAACCACGATGCCGCAACCCTAGTGAATATCTCGCCCAACATTTCCATTTCGGGGATTATCTTATGTGGGCTCATCATCTCGGGCTTGGGGGTGCTTAACGATGTCACCATCACTCAGTCTTCTGCGGTGTGGGAGTTGCACGAACTGGCCCCACACACCTCGGCACGCCAGCTGTTCTCTGCGGCGATGCGGATCGGCCGCGACCACATCGCCTCCACGGTGTACACCATCGCATTTGCCTACGCAGGGGCGGCTCTGCCTGTTTTGATGATTGTGATGCTCTACGACCGTCCGCTCGTTGAAACACTCACTAGCGCAGAACTATCCGAAGAAGTGATCCGAACCCTTGTGGGATCAATCGGGCTCGTTTTGGCCATCCCTGTCACCACCGCGATTGCGGTTCTGGTGGTCAAAGCCACTGGTCTTCGCGGCTCCAAACGGCGCAGCCCTGGGCGCCGGTCAGCGGCCGCCGGGAACACGCCGTCGTACGATTTGCCCTGATTTGAGAGAATTGTCAGGTGACTATTGCAGCAACCCCTCCCTCCCGCAAGCTTGAACTACCCCCACTCAAGCTTGGACCCATCACCGTTGACACACCCGTGGTCCTCGCGCCGATGGCCGGTATCACTAACACCGCTTTTCGCAGGCTGTGCCGCGAATACGGCGGTGGTCTTTACGTTGCAGAGATGGTGACCTCACGGGCGCTGGTTGAACGCACCCCGGAATCCTTACGGATCATTTCGCACGACGACGACGAAGACGTCCGTTCCGTACAGCTGTACGGTGTGGACCCGGTCACCGTAGGTCAAGCAGTGCGGATGCTCGTTGAAGAGGACCGTGCGGATCATATTGATTTGAATTTTGGTTGCCCCGTTCCCAAGGTCACTCGCCGTGGTGGCGGCGCCGCCCTGCCGTGGAAGATAGATCTGTTCACCTCCATTGTTCAGACAGCCGTGCGTGAAGCCTCCGCCGGCAACGTCCCGCTAACCATCAAAATGCGCAAGGGCATCGACGACGATCACCTCACGTACTTGGAAGCCGGTCGGATCGCTCGCGACGCCGGTGTGGCAGCAGTTGCGCTTCACGGCCGTACAGCTTCGCAGTACTACTCGGGCAAAGCAGACTGGTCAGCCATTGCACGCTTGCGCGAAGCGCTCCCAGACGTTCCGGTTCTAGGAAATGGTGACATCTGGTCAGCCGAAGATGCTGAGCGAATGGTGCGCGAAACCGGTGTTGACGGTGTGGTGATTGGCCGCGGCTGCCAAGGCCGCCCGTGGCTCTTTGGCGATTTGATGGCCGCATTTGAGGGTAGCGAAACCCGTCACCGTCCGGGACTGCGCGAGGTCGCAGCAAGTGTGTACCGCCACGCTGAGCTGCTGATTGACACCTTCGAGGACGAGGGCAAGGCGCTGCGCGACATTCGCAAACACATGGCCTGGTACTTCAAGGGATATGTGGTGGGCGGTGAACTGCGCGCCAAACTGGCTACAGTACCCACTCTGGAAGTATTGCGGGAACTCCTTGATCAGCTGGACTTAGATTCCCCCTACCCAGGTGTGGATGCCGAAGGCCCACGTGGTCGGGCGGGAAGCCCTAAAAAGACGTCTCTGCCCTATGGCTGGTTGGACAACCGGAGTATGGACGAGGCACAAACCCACGAGATTGCCGCTGCAGAGTTGGACGTTTCAGGCGGCTAATTTTTGTTCTTAGCCACGGCTAGTGGATGGTTGGGCACTGTGGCCGGGCGAGTTCATCACGCTGACTACACTGGAAGGGTGACTGGCACTAACGAATCTCCCCGAACCGCAGGCCATGGACCCGTTGTGGTGCCAGGCTACACGCCAGCTGATTCGGAACGTTGGGTAGCTGAACCGGGCAAAAACAACTACCGCTCTGACTTTGAACGGGACCGCGCCCGGGTGCTGCATTCATCAGCCCTGCGACGTCTCGGCGCCAAAACTCAGGTGGTGGCCCCGGACACTGATGACTTTGTCCGCACCCGGCTCACTCACAGTTTGGAAGTGGCTCAGGTAGGCCGCGAATTGGGCCGCGCATTGGGCTGTGACCCTGACGTGGTGGACACAGCGTGCCTCGCTCACGATCTGGGCCACCCGCCCTTTGGCCACAACGGTGAGTCAGCGCTTAATGATGCTGCGCACGCAATTGGTGGATTTGAAGGAAACGCGCAGACGCTGCGCCTATTGACCCGGCTCGAACCCAAAGTTCTGGCCGTGGACGGCAGCCCTGCTGGATTGAACCTGACCCGCGCGAGTCTGGATGCCTCATGCAAGTATCCGTGGGCCGTTGCCGACGCACCGATGATCGACGGACGGCGGACCGGTAAGTTCGGCGCCTATGTTGATGACTTGCCCATCTTCGAATGGTTGCGCCAAGGTGCCCCTGCTGGCCAATCATGTGTTGAAGCACAAGTGATGGATTTGGCCGATGACATCTCATACTCAGTCCATGACGTGGAAGACGCCATTGTGGCCGGACATTTCCAACTCGGGTGGATGAATAACCCGGATCACCGTGCTCGTGTGGTGGGCTACACCCGCCAGTGGTACCTACCCCATGCAGAACCTGCCGCAGTTGATGCAGCGTTAGCGCGTCTGGAAGCTGGTAAACCGTGGGTCCGTGAAGCCGACGGCAGCCGAAAGTCCATGGCGGCGCTCAAGGACATGACCAGCCAGCTCATTGGCCGGTTCTGCCAGAGCGCGCTTGCAGCAACCCGAGCGGTTTACGGCCCGGAGAACCTGACCCGATACTCCGCACAGCTGATTGTTCCGGAAGAAACAGTCACTGAAATCGCAGTGATGAAGGGGCTGGCCACCACCTTTGTGATGACTACTGACCACCGGCAACCGATCTACGAACGCCAGCGCGAAGTGCTTCACGCGCTTGTCACGGCACTCAACGCCACCGGCGACCGTCACCTTGAACCGATGTTCGCCGCTGACTGGAGAGCCGCCGCCGATGATGCGGCCCGCTTGCGAGTAGTCATAGACCAAGTAGCGTCACTGACCGATGGTTCCGCATTGGCCATGTATGAGCGCTTGGTGGGGAGCCTGCCGTCACTGTGGTGATCGTTGTACAACACTGCCGTTTTGCGAATACAGTACGGGGCTCAAAGAGCTCCGAGATGAGGATGAGACTGTGGCTGGCCTAATCAAACGAGAAGACATTGATGAGGTCCGTCAACGCACCGATATCAAAGAGGTTGTTGACGGTTACGTCACCCTCAAGGGCGCCGGAATTGGGTCCTACAAAGGCTTGTGTCCCTTCCATGATGAGCGCTCGCCGTCGTTCCATATCCGCCCGCAAGTGGGTACGTATCACTGTTTTGGTTGTGGGGAGAGCGGCGACGTTATCTCTTTTGTTCAGAAGATGGACCACACCTCGTTCAGCGAGACGGTAGAAAAGCTTGCGGCCAGGATTGGCTTTGAACTCCACTACGAGGACGGCGGAAGTGGCCCGCGCCGGGAAGACGTGGGCAAGCGCCAGCGACTGCTCGACGCGCACAAAATCGCTGCAGAATTCTTCCGGGATCAATTGCTGACCGTAGAAGGTGCAGAGGGGCGCAAATTCCTCCAGGGCCGTGGTTTCTCGCGTGAGGCCGCGGATCAGTTTGGGGTGGGGTATGCGCCACAGGGCTGGGACGGGCTGCTCAAACACCTCCGCGGCCGGGGATTTACGGACGCTGAATTGAAGCTTACGGGGATGTTCTCCACGGGCGGGAACAGCAGCCAGGAACGTCTTTATGACCGCTTCCGGGGACGGCTTATGTGGCCAATCCGGGACATCGCAGGGGACACCATCGGATTCGGTGCCCGCAAACTTTACGAAACTGACCAAGGCCCCAAGTACCTCAACACCCCGGAGACCTCGCTCTACAAAAAATCCCAGGTTTTGTACGGGATCGACCTCGCAAAACGCTCCATTTCCAAGGAACGCCAACTTGTGGTGGTGGAAGGTTATACGGATGTAATGGCCTGTCATTTGGCCGGTGTGCAGACTGCGGTGGCCACGTGCGGTACCGCCTTTGGCGCTGACCACATCAAGGTGGCCCGGCGCTTATTGTCCGACGACGGCACTGGCGGTGAAGTGATCTTCACCTTTGACGGGGACGCCGCCGGTCAAAAAGCAGCCTTACGGGCCTTCGAAGAAGACCAACGTTTTGTGGCTCAAACTTATGTTGCCGTTGAACCAACAGGGGCTGATCCTTGCGATCTGCGCCAACAACGTGGGGATTCTGCTGTCCGTGAGCTGATTGCGAGCCGCCGGCCTCTGTTTGAGTTTGCCATTCGAGTCTCACTGAAGCGTCATGACCTCAACACGGTTGAAGGGCGCGTAGCCGCCTTGCGGGAAGCTGCACCAGTGCTTGCGCAGATTCGTGACGCTGCCATCCGGCCCGGCTATGTGCGGGAGCTCGCAGGTTGGCTGGGAATGCCCGTGGAGGACGTCAGCCGTGCCGTGGGCGGTGCAGCCAAACGTGGCGCCGCTTCTGGCCAGAGCGTGTCTCGGTCAAGCGGTTCTCTGTCAAGTGGTTCTGCGTCAAGTGGTTCTGACGGGGCGGATATAGTCTCTGGCGGTCTGGGTGTGGCGCGTCCAGACCCTCGGGATCCAGTCGCCGCTATGGAACGGCAGGCTCTTGAAGTGGCGTTGCAACAACCGGCTGTGCTGGATGAGAGCTCGTGGGAGATGTTTTCTCAGGCACGATTCTCTGCCCCGGCATACTTGGCTGTGCACGAAGCCATCCGTGCGGTGGGAATCGGCCGAGCTGTAGATCCTGTGGCGTGGGTGGAAGCCGTGCGCCAAGAGGTGCCTGAACCGTTGCGTGCCTTGGTTTCGGAGCTGGCTGTGGCCCTCATCCCGGCCAGTAGTGAGCAAGCACTGACCAAGTATTGCCAAGACATTTTGGCAAGATTATTTGAACTGCAGATCACACGGGTCAAAGCAGAGAAAATGGGGGAGTTGCAGCGATTGGACTCTACAAGCGATCCCGCTAAGTTCCAGCAGCTCAACCGTGAGTTGATGGAACTGGAGATGCGTCGCCGAGCGTTGCGGGCTGATAACTAGCCTTGAGCGATTGGCACTGGGCGATTGGCATGGTCGATTTAGTATCTGGGGCCGAAACTTGCTAAGCTTGTACACGCTTCATTCCTCCTTAGCTCAATTGGCAGAGCATTCGACTGTTAATCGAAGGGTTGCTGGTTCAAGTCCAGCAGGAGGAGCCATTGATCCCCGTTTCGGACTCCGGAACGGGGATTTTTTGTGCCCTAGAGCACCTTTAGGAAGCGCGAAGGTGGCCCCAACGCGGCCGATTTCGCATCCGGGTGAAACCTTTGCTAATGTCGTAGTCGCTTCATTCCTCCTTAGCTCAATTGGCAGAGCATTCGACTGTTAATCGAAGGGTTGCTGGTTCAAGTCCAGCAGGAGGAGCGCTGGCCGTAGATGCCAAACAAAAGCCCGCAGCAGTTCACACTGCTGCGGGCTTTTGTTTTGCCTCGTGAACCCCTGAAGCCTGAGAGGGTTATAGAGGACCGTTGAAGAGCCTCAGTACCTCATTGAGGAGCTCAGCGCTTCCACGGGCCGGGATTGACGCGGTACAAGGCAGCGGCTCCGATGAGAGCGCCGAAGATGATTCCCAACGCACCCGCTCCGACGTACCTGCCAATGAAGTATCCGGCGATCGCGCCGGCAACAGCGCCCACAAAGAGTCCGCGGCCGTTGCGGTGAGGTTTTTTGCTGGGTCTGTTTTTGTTTTCCATAAGGCTCTCGGATCGCTAGTGGATGGAAGCTCTAGTGGATGGAAGGTACGGTCCGAGGCCGGACCACCAGCCAGAAGGCTGCGATGGCCACGCCCAGACACGCAGCTTGAACAAATCCCATCGGGGCAGCCGAATTGGTGCCCAGGAGTCCCACAACGGGGGAGATGACTCCAGCCATCAGAAAGGTGCTGGCGCCCAGCAATGAGGCTGCTGTTCCGGCTCGCGCACCGTGGTTGGCCAAGGCCAGAACTTGAATACAGGGAAAGGTGAATCCTGTGCACAGGATGTAGAACCACAGGGGGATCATCACTCCCCACAGTCCGGCACCGAGCAAGGCGAGGAACGCGATCAGTAGGCTCATCAACAGCATGCCGGCGGTGGAGAAGGCCATAATCCACTGGGGTGGTACTCGCTTGATCAGCCGCGAACTGGTCTGCACACCAATCACGATTCCAATTGAGTTGATGCCAAATAGCAGACCATACTGTTGCGGGCTAAATTCGAAGACACCTTGGAACAAAAATGGTGAAGCGGATAGATAGGTGAACAGGCCAGCGAAGTTCATTCCACCCACGATCAGCAGCCCCACAAATATCCTGTCTTTAAACAGTGCCGCGTAGCGTTGCATCGCTGACTCGCCGTGCAAGCCGCGCTTCTCGGCTGGCAGTGTTTCAACCACTAGGAAAATCGCGGCAACCATCACGACGGCGGCGTACCCGGCCAGGACGTAGAAGATCCCTGGCCAGCTCATTACCAAAAGAAGTTGCGAGCCGATCACCGGGGCCAGAATGGGCGCCAAACCGTTCACGAGCGCCATGCGGGAAAACATCCGCACCATGGCGTAGCCGGAGAACAAGTCTCGGACCATGGCCATGGCCACCACGCCGCCACCGGCAGCGCCGATGCCCATCAGTACTCGGAAAATGCCAAGCATGGTGATATCGGTGGAGAGCGCAGCTCCAAGGGACGCCAAAATGTGCAACCCTGTCGCCATGATCAGCGGTCCTCGGCGCCCCACTTTGTCGCTGAAGGGGCCAACAATTAGCTGTCCTAAAGCGAAGCCCACAGTAGTACCAGTCAGCGTTAGTTGTACTTGCGCGGCCGTAACGCCCAGATCGCTCTCGAGCGCCGGGAATGCAGGCAGATATAGATCAATGGTGAAGGGCCCTAAAGCAGTCAAGGCACCTAGTAGGAGGATATAGAGGAGTTTTTGTCTTCGGCTGAGCGCGTCGCCGGGTTGCGTAGGGGGGTTCACCGTGGAAGTCACAGATCAATCCTAGTTGCGAGCATTGGTATTTATTCAGGCCGCCGGACAGTCTTCAATTTCCGTTGACAAGAAGCCAAAGGCTACTCAATGGTAATTTTGTTCAGTGGTGGGATCGGTTGTGCCCAAAAGGGTGACTGATTCTGCGCCGGGCAGCCAAATCCCTTGGTTGCTTTGAAATGAAGAGCGAAGCCAAAGCGAGGCGATACAAATGAGTGCCCGTCACAGCAGCAACTCCGCGCAGGGAATCCGTATATCGGCGATCCCGCAGGTTGTCCGGTCTGTAGTTCAGTTGGCTCCACGCCAACTGGGTGACGAGATTGAACTGGCTAAGACTGAACTCAAGGGTAAAGGCAAAAAGCTGGGATCGGCCGGGGTATTCATCGGCGTGGCTCTGGTTTTTGCGTGCCTGTTAGTGATCGCTTTGGTAGTGGCCGCAATTCTTGGCCTCGCTACCATCATGCCCCCGTGGTTGGCTGCACTCATCGTTGCGGCGGCATTCATTGTGATTGCCGGCATTGGGGCACTTGTTGGTGTCAGTAAATTCAAGCGCATCCTTCCTCTTGTCCCACAAGATGCCATCCGTGGACTCAAGCATGACCTAGGGATTGCCAAAGAAGGCTCGCAGTTTGATGCAGCGATCTTGGACCCGGAGTCTGAGCAGGCTAAAGCGGCTAAGAAGGCCAGCGAAGAAGCTAAGGCCAAAGCTAAAGAAGAGAAAGCTGCTGCAAAAGAAGCTGCCCACCCTGGCGAAGCAGACCAACCGCACGCTTCCCAGCGTGAACTGATGAATCGCCTGGACCTGCGCCGTAAACACCTCACTGCGCTGCGTGATGACTTGAATCGTCAGATGGACCCCAAGGCCCAGGTGCGTCATTTTGTAGCCAACGCTAAAGAGCGTGTTAATGGTGCCCGCGCTTCCGCCCGGGAGCAGTTTTCACGTCTAGTAGACGCCGTTCCAGAATCGGAACAGGAAAAACTGCGCGCGCGTTGGAAGCCCATAGCTGTGGCAATCGCGGCAAGTGCCGCCGTCGTTGTTTTGCTGCGAAAGCTAAATCAACGCTAATCCCAAACGCTATCCACAGTGCGGAAGTGCTGAGTGTTATCAACGGGAACTAAACACGAACACCACGGTGGAACTCTTGGAGAGGGGGAGCATGCGGTTTATTGGTGCTGGTACACGTCCTGGCGTGGAGCAAGTAGACCATAACCGTGTGCTCACTGTCCCCAACCTCCTGACGGTTCTGCGCTTTTTAGGTGTTCCGTTATTTGTCTGGCTGGTTCTTGGGCAAAAAGAATATGGGCTGGCGGTTTGGGTACTGGCCATTATGGGGAGCACTGATTGGATCGACGGGTACGTAGCCCGGCGCTTTGACCAGACCTCCAAACTGGGACGAATCCTAGACCCGGCGGCTGATCGCTTAGCCCTGATTTCTGTGGCCGTGACCTTGGTGCTGGCCGGTGTTGTGCAGTGGTGGTATTTGGCTGCTTTGTTGGTCCCGGACGTTATTTTGGCGTCAGCCTCATTCCTGTATTTCCGGAACCATCCGGACCTGCCAGTCAGCGTGATTGGCAAAGTGCGGACCGCTTTATTGCTGTTGGGAACGCCGCTGCTGGTGCTTTCGAAGCTCCCGATTCCCGGGTCCACGGTTTACTTTGTGGTGGCGTGGATTCTTCTCGCCTTGGGGTTGCTGGGGCACTGGATTGCTGCGGTTAATTACTTTCGCGCAATTGTTGCCAAGGGACGGCCGGTTCGTGCGGCTCGTACTGCTGGAGGCCACGGAGGCCAAAGCACTGGTAGTCAAACCACTAACGACGGCGGTGCCGCCCAATGATGTGGGTCGCGGTCCTTTTGGCGATCTTAGGCGCATTCTGTCTGGCGATCGGCGCTCAACGCCAGGGCAGCGCCGTCAAGGCGGATACCGGCGGGCTCTCTCTGGGATCGGCCGGGTTCCTTCGTCTCCTCCGGAACCCGCGATGGCTTTTTGGGCTGCTGTTGTTGGGTCTGGGAACTGCGATGAATGCAATTGCCCTCGTTTCGGCACCATTGACGGTTATCCAGCCGATTGGCGCTATTGCGCTGGTGATCACCACGGTGGTCAACGCAAAGGACCAAGGAATTAAGCTCAACCGAGCAACCGTGGTGGCGATTTCTTCTTGCGTCGCGGGGTCGGCGTTTTTTGTGCTGCTTGCTGTGAATGCCACTGAAGAAAATCATCATGTGGCACCGAGCGAAGAACTGACCATTGTGTTGTTACTGGCCCTAGCAGTGGGTGTGTTCGGTTCCCTGGCCCTGATGTTCAAACACCGGATGAGCGCCTTTGTGTACATCCTTGGGGCAGGTGTTCTCTTCGGTTTTGTGGCAGTGTTGACCCGCATCATTGGCAAGCACTTGCTTGATCCCAATGGCCAGTTTTTGCTCAACGTTCCGATCTATTCCTTGGTTGCCATTGCCGCGGCCGGAGCGCTGGGCTCGTGGTTTGTTCAGAGCGCCTACTCGGGTGGACCACCGGATCTGGTGATCGCTGGCTTGACCGTGATTGACCCCATTGTTGGTATTGCACTTGGCATCACCATCTTGGGAGAGCTTCGTCCCGATGTCCACGCCGTGCTGGCGATTGCCATGGCTGGGGCCGCTTCCCTTGCTATCGTGGGAGTGATCGCCCTTTCCCGTCACCACCCAGAGGTGACCAAGCGCAAGAAAGATGCCAAGAAGGCTGCTGCGAAGGCGGCTTAAGGCACCAACTACAGGAGTTATCCACGTGACGCTGCCCGACAACCAGAAGCCACTTACGATTCTGATTGCCGCGGAAACTTATCCTCCGCATCTGAACGGCGCCGCCCAGTTCGGCTACCGCTTGGCAAAAGGAATGACCGCCCGCGGGCATAACGTTCATGTTCTGGCTTGTAGCTACAAAGCAGGCAAGAGCTTTACCGAGTTCCGTGAGGAAGGCACCGTCCATCGGCTCCACTCCCACGGTGTTTTCACTCACGAGTACTTCCGCATCTGCCTCCCTTGGGAAATCAAGAAGGAAATCTCCTTGCTGTTCGACCGCGTCCAGCCAGATGTGGTGCACGTACAGAGCCACTACATGGTGGGCGAACACGTCCTTTACGAGGCAGTGAAGCGCGGTATCCGGGTGGTGGCAACGAACCACTTTATGCCGGAGAACCTGAACCCCTTCTTGCCGTTCCCGCAGTGGTTCAAGGACATTGTGGGCAAGGTTTCGTGGAAGGACATGGGCAAGGTGATGGGCAAGGCCGACGTGGTCACCACCCCCACACCGTTGGCTGCAAAGGCCATGCACCAGCACGCGTTTTTGCGTGAAGTGTTGCCGTTGTCCAACGGTATTGACTCGGCCGCCTACGAGCTGGCTCCGGGCGAAGTGATTGAGCCGCATGAGTTCCCCACGGTGCTCTTTGCAGGCCGGTTGGCCGAGGAGAAGCACATTGACGTATTAATTAAGGCCGTGGCTAAAACCCCGCCAGCGCTGAACGTGCACCTTGAAATTGTTGGCGGCGGAGAGCAACGTCCGGCACTCGAGGCCCTCGTAGCCGAGCTGGGCCTTCAAGACCGCGTTCGGTTCCTGGGCTTGGCCAGCGACGAAGATCTCCGCGAGGCATACATCAAGGCCGACCTGTTCTGCATGCCGGGTACGGCAGAACTGCAGTCCTTGGTGACCTTGGAGGCGATGTCGGCCTCAACCCCGGTGGTGCTGGCCAACGCCATGGCGTTGCCGCACTTGGCGAACGACGGCGTTAACGGTTACCTTTTCACCCCCGGCGACTCGGATGACTTGGCCTCGAAGATCACTAAGGTCTTCGAGCAGTCAGATGAAGACATCAAAGCCATGGGTGCTGCCAGCCGCAAGATGGTGGAGCCGCACAGCATCGAAGGCACGCTGCAAACCTTCGAGGATCTGTACCGCGGAGCAACCTTCAGAGACAAACAAGTCTGAAGTCACAGCCTGAGCCTTTGCTCGTGAGCGCTGCTGGTTTCACAAGCACAGTGTGGTTCGGGCTAGACTATCGGGAGTGTTTTGCCGCCTCTGGCGGCCACTTGGGGCCATAGCTCAGCTGGTTAGAGCGCGGGACTCATAATCCTAAGGTCCTCGGTTCAAGTCCGAGTGGCCCTACAACATAGGAACCCCCTCGAATCTCTGGATTCGAGGGGGTTCCTAAGTTTAACGCTGGCCGCATACTTTACTTTTGCCTGCCCGCTTGATGGTGCACTTGCCGAAACATGGGAGTGGAACATTAGACGGGGTGCTGAGAGTAGCGGCGTCGATCCTCATTGAAGGAAGAGGGAAATTGGAGTAGGTTACTGATCAGTAACATCGCGTGTTTTTAGCGCAACCTTTTGACAGCCCCAATGGAGGAGCTCCCATGGCCAAAGCAGAGATCGACATCAACAACCTCCCGTATGCTGACGGCGACTTCTACGGATTTGAGCAGTTGCTCACGGACAAGGAACGGAACCGCTTGGCCGAAGTGCGCGAATTCCTGAACAAGGAAATCAAGCCCATCGCTGTGGACTGCTGGAACCGCGGAGAATTCCCTCACGAGATCATCCCTAAAATCGCTGAGATGGATCTGATGAGCCCGGTTCGTCGTCAGGGATACTCAAACGTCTTCGCCGGTATGGTGCACGCAGAGTTCACCCGTGCAGACGCATCCCTTGCCACCTTTATGGGCGTTCACGACGGCCTGTTCACTGGTTCCATCGAAGCCCTCGCGTCCAAGGAACAGCAAGAGGAGTGGCTGCCTGATATCTACGCGTTGAAGAAGATCGGCGCCTTTGGTCTCACAGAACCTCTCGGTGGATCGGACGTCGCAGGTGGAACACGTACCACCGCTACACGCGATGGCGACAACTGGATCCTCAACGGTGCCAAGCGCTGGATTGGCAACGCCACGTTCTCCGATTGGGTTGTTATCTACGCTCGCGATGTCGCTGACAACCAGGTCAAGGCGTTCCTCGTTGATACCAAACTTCCCGGCTACAAAGCCACCAAGATCGAAAACAAGATCTCCCTGCGCACTGTCCAGAACGCCGATATCGTCCTTGATAACGTTGTGGTCCCGGATAGCTTTAAGCTGGCTGGCGGCAACAGCTTCCGCGACACCAACAAGGTCCTCAAAGTCACTCGTCTGGCTGTCGCTTGGCAGGCCGTTGGCCTTCAAATGGCGGCGTTCGACGTCGCACGTCGCTACGCCGTTGAACGTGAGCAATTTGGCCGCCCACTCGCATCCTTCCAGCTGGTTCAGGATCAGCTGGTCAAGATTCTGGGCAACACCGTCAGCTCCACCGGAATGATGGTTCGCCTAGCTCAACTCGAAGATGCGGGCCAAGCCAAAGACGAGCAGTCCGCTCTGGCTAAGGCCTTCACCACGGCACGTATGCGCGAAAGCGTTGCCATGGGCCGCAGCCTCTTGGGTGGCAACGGCATAGTCACCGACTACGAGATGGCCAAGATCTTCGCCGACGCAGAGGCCGTCTACTCCTACGAGGGAACCTACGAGATCAACACCCTCGTAACAGGGCGCGCCATCACCGGCGTATCCGCCATTGTTTAAGAGATTCGCCTAAAGGTTTAGCGAGAGCGTCTTAACTCTTCAGCGCCTCTTGGTGTTGTGGCCCGGGCCTAGCCCAAGGGCAGCAACACTGAGGGGCGCTGATCCACAATAAAAGACATGGGGTCCTGATAAACGTCGTCTTGGCGTACACCCCAATGAACGCACAGAGTCAGAGCGCAATGCCCTGTATTTACCGTGCCGATCAGCTGCCCTTTTGAAACTGCTGAACCCACGGCAAGGCTGCTCTCCACCGGTTCAAAGCTACTGCGCAAGCCGCCCCCGTGATCAATGGTGATGACCGGGCGGTCCACCACCGTCCCACGGAAAGTCACAACGCCAGCCTCAGGGGCGTAAACGGAATCTTGCTCTGCCCGCAGATCAACACCGCGATGTCCGGCCATCCACGGTTTGGGGGGTGGATCGAAGGCGCGTAGGACTTTGCTCTGCGGCTTCGCCGGCGCTGGCCGCAAAGGGAACTCCCAATGCCCCCGGGCAGCAATAGGGCCACCAGCCGTAGGACTATCACGACTAGGACTAAGCGCAATCGCCGTCGTTCTCTGATTCTCAACATTTATATGTTCCGAACTTGGGGCTGCACTGGCGGCAGGTGACGCCAAGAGAACAAGACTCAGAACAGTGGTGACTAACTGCTTCATCTCTCCACTGTGGGCTTTTGATGTCCGTTGTGGGGAAGCGGGAAAGGCTATGTGGATAACTTCGCCAAATTGGCCACTTGTTGAGCAATGGTTCCGCACTGAGAAGGCTAGAAAGCCAATAATTTTAGCGTCAGGAGACCTCGTGCCCCTGTAGTACAATTGTGAGTGCAGTTTGCCATGCCTTGAAGCATCCAAAAACTCCCCGGAATTTTCTCTGGGGTTTTGTGTGCCCAGAGGCAGTCAGGCTGACTACGCGTATCCGTGCTTTTCCTCCGGCTAATCCTAGCGGCAGGGAATCGTTGAGCTTGCGGTCTGAGGAAACTTGGATGAGCGCAACGATGGATACCAGGAACGTTTCCCGCCGTGGGAAGCGTTGAATAACCGTCAACTATGGCAGGGTAAGAGGTCCTCGAAGGCCTCTCATGATTCATGACCTGCCGGAAGGAGCGTCGGCATGCCCGTCGTAACTATGCGCCAGCTGCTTGACAGCGGCGTCCACTTTGGACACCAGACCCGTCGTTGGAACCCGAAGATGAAGCGATTCATCTTCACGGAGCGCAACGGCATCTACATCATCGACTTGCAGCAGTCGCTGTCCTACATCGACCGCGCTTACGAGTTCGTTAAGGCCACTGTTGCCCACGGCGGAACCGTATTGTTCGTTGGTACCAAGAAGCAGGCTCAGGAAGCAATTGCTGAGCAGGCAACTCGCGTTGGCCAGCCGTACGTGAACCAGCGTTGGCTCGGCGGTATGCTGACCAACTTCCAGACCGTTTCCAAGCGCATCCAGCGTATGAAGGAACTCGAAGAGATCAACTTCGACGACGTTGCTTCTTCGGGTCACACCAAGAAGGAGCTCTTGCTCCTCAAGCGTGAACTCACCAAGCTTGAGACCAACCTCGGCGGTATCCGCAACTTGACCAAGGCTCCGTCCTTGCTCTGGGTTGTAGACACCAAGAAGGAACACCTCGCTGTTGACGAAGCCAAGAAGCTGAACATCCCCGTTGTTGCCATCTTGGACACCAACTGCGATCCCGACGAAGTTGATTTCCCGATCCCGGGTAACGACGACGCCATCCGCTCCGTGAACTTGTTGACCCGCGTTGTTGCCGATGCTGTTGCCGAGGGTTTGATTGCTCGCAACAACCGCGCAACCGGTAACACCGAGACTGCAGAAGAGCCCCTCGCTGAGTGGGAGCGCGAGCTCCTCGAAGGTAAGGCTGAAGAAGCAAAGGCTGAAGAAGCCCCCGCTGCTGACGCTGCTGCCGAGGCTCCTGCCGCTGACGCTGCTGAAGCTGACAAGTAAATCTCGATTTTCCCGCACTTCGGTGTGGGTCGACTAACAGGGTGGCTGCTCGGTTCCCGGGCTGCCGCCCTGTTAGTGGCGTAAACCACCAAATCTCTAGACACAGGAGTTCCCATGGCGAACTACACTGCTGCTGACATCAAGGCCCTGCGCGAGCGCACGGGTGCCGGAATGATGGACGTCAAGAAGGCTCTTGACGAGGCAAATGGCGATGCTGAAAAGGCAATCGAACTCATCCGCATCAAGGGTCTGAAGGGCGCTACCAAGCGCGAAGGCCGCTCCACCGCTGAAGGCCTCGTTGCCGCAAAGGTAGTGGGCAACGTTGGTGTGATGGTTGAAGTTAACTGCGAGACCGACTTCGTTGCGAAGTCTGACAAGTTCATCGCCGTTGCAAACACCGTTCTCACCACCGCCATCGAGTCTGGCGCTGCTGACCTGGAAACCCTTTTGGCCACCGAGGTTGACGGCAAGCCGTTGTCCGAACTGGTTATCGAAGAGGGCGCAATCTTGGGCGAGAAGGTTGTTGTTCGCCGTCTTGCACGCGTTGAAGGCGCAATCGTTGACGCTTACCTGCACAAGACTTCCAAGGACCTTCCGGCCCAGGTTGGCGTTTTGTTCGCAGTTGAAGGCGAAGGCGAAGCTGCTGCGGCCGTGGCCCACGATGTTGCTGTTCACGTTGCAGCAATGGCTCCGAACTACTTGACCCGCGAGGACGTTCCTGCCGAATTGGTAGAGTCCGAGCGCCGTATTGCCGAAGAGACCGCAAAGGCCGAAGGCAAGCCGGAAGCTGCAATGTCCAAGATTGTTGAAGGCCGCGTCACGGGCTTCTACAAGGGCGAAGTTTTGGTTGACCAGGCATTTGCCAAGGACGCCAAAAAGACTGTTGCAAAGGTCCTTGAAGAGGCAGGTGTTACAGCTAAGGCTGTTGCCCGCTTCCGCGTAGGCGCCTAGTAAGTCTTCGAAAGGGGTGGTCACTTCGGTGGCCGCCCCTTTTGCATGCGCTGATGCGCGCGCAATAGCAAGTCCGCGATACCCTAGCCAAGAGTTCATCAATGGGAAGGCACCATGGAATCCGTTCAGAACACCGCAAACGTCACAACAACTGACGACGCCGAAACTTCAGTTTCGCAGCCGAGCTCCACGGATGCCGCGCCTGCGCGCCGTCGTGTTTTGCTTAAGCTTTCCGGCGAAGTATTCGGCGGCGGCAAACTAGGTGTTGACCCGGACACGGTTCGTGGAATCGCCCGCCAGATCGCTGACGCAGTGAAAACTGTTGAAGTGGCGATTGTGGTTGGTGGCGGTAACTTCTTCCGCGGTGCCGAACTTTCGCAGAGTGGTATGGACCGTTCTCGTGCTGACTACATGGGTATGCTCGGGACTGTTATGAACTGCCTAGCTCTCCAGGACTTCTTGGAGCAAGCCGGTGTTGAAACTCGAGTTCAGAGTGCCATCACCATGGGTCAGGTCGCTGAGGCTTACATCCCGCGCCGGGCCATTCGCCACATGGAAAAAGGCCGTGTAGTGATCTTTGGTGCTGGGGCAGGTTTGCCGTATTTCTCCACGGACACCGTCGCTGCACAGCGCGCACTTGAAGTCCACGCCGATGAGGTTTTGATGGCCAAGAGCGGCGTTGACGGCGTTTACACCGCCGATCCTAAAAAGGATCCCACCGCGCAGAAGCTCGAGGAGCTCAGCTACGACGACGCACTTCGTCAGGACATTCGCGTGATGGACCAGACGGCCATGACCATGTGCAAGGACAACAAATTGAACATGGTGGTCTTTGGTATGGAAGGCGAAGGAAACGTCACTCGAGCCATCTTGGGTGGCAAGCTGGGCACCAAGGTTCACCCCTAGCTCCGGCTAGGATAGTTGCAGGACCATCCCGCCCTGGCGGACTGAACACCAAAGCCGCACTGCGAGAGTGCGGAAGCAACGTATTGCACAGGAGATGCCGTGATAGAAGAGACTTTGCTTGAAGCTGGCGAAAAGATGGATAAAGCCATCGAGGTCGCTAAAGACGATTTTGCTGCCGTCCGTACCGGACGCGCCAACCCGGCCCTCTACAACCGAGTTTTGGTTGACTACTACGGCTCGCCGACTCCGCTCCAGCAGCTCGCATCGTTTGCCGTGCCGGATGCGCGCACCATTTTGATCACCCCGTTCGACAAGACGGCGCTGCGGGACATCGAGCGTGCGCTGAGCGACTCCGAGGTTGGCGCCAACCCGTCTAACGACGGCAACGTCATCCGTGTCACGATTCCGGACCTCACCCAGGAACGCCGCAAGGAGTACGTCAAGATCGTCAAGGGTAAGGGCGAGGACGCAAAGGTCTCCGTTCGTTCCGTGCGCCGTAAGGCCAAGGAAACCTTGGACAAGCTCGTGAAAGACGGGGACGCTGGCGAAGACGAGGGCAACCGTGCTGAGAAGGAACTGGATGCCTTGACCAAGGCTCACGTTGATGCAATCGACGAGCTTATTAAGCGCAAGGAAGCCGAGCTACTCGAAGTCTAATGGTTCAGCCACAACCGGCTGCGGTCCGTTTGAAGAGACCCCGCAGGAATCCTACGCCGAAGGCCGGCCGGAACTTACCGGCCGCCATCGGTGTGGGGCTAGGGTTGCTTTTCGCCGTTATCGGCGGACTCTTAGTGCTACCTCTGGGCTTCGTTATTTTGGTGACGGCCTTTGCCCTCTTTGGTGTCTGGGAAGTAACGCGTGCCCTGACTGCGCACGGTACTGCTGTTCCTCTGGTGCCGGTGATAGTTGGCACCTCGGCCATGCCGCTTTCCGCCTATTTTGGTGGCCTCGAGGCCATGTTGTTCACCTTGTTGGCCTCGTGTGTGGCGGTACTCGTCTGGCGGACCCTTGATGAGCCCGCAGGTTCGGCACGCAGTATATTTGCGGGCGTATTCACCTTGGTGTGGGTTCCGTTCTTTATCAGCTTTGCCATACTGCCGCTGCACACCGGAATTGGAGCTGCGCCACTAGGCCTGTGGCCAGACTGGCATATTCCGCAAGGGGTCTTCCAACTGCTGACCATGCTCCTGCTGGTGGTTTCCAACGACACCTTTGGTTACTTGGTAGGCGCCTCCTTGGGCAAACACCCAATGGCTCCAAAAATTAGCCCCAAGAAGTCCTGGGAAGGTTTTGCGGGCTCGGCTGCAGGTGCCATGGTTGTGGCCATCTTGATGTGTGTGTTGTTTTTGCACCAGCCCTGGTGGATTGGTGTTGTCCTCGCAATCGGTATGGTGGCAGCGGCCACCGCCGGTGATCTAGCCGAGTCCATGGTTAAACGTGAACTGGGGATCAAGGACATGAGTAGTATTTTGCCCGGGCACGGCGGTGTGATGGACCGTTTGGACTCCATCCTCTTTGCCGCACCGGTCTCATTCATCCTGTTTAGGGTCCTTGCAGGAGCCTAAGAGTTAGCGACGGTCCGGGCAGGACCCCAAAGCACGGAGTGAAGGAAGCACAGTGACCGCGAAGCCCAAGGGAAAAATTCCCGCCACGTTTGAACTCGTGGACCGTAAGGACTACGGCTACAACACCAAACAGGTTGACGCCTTTATGGCCAATGCGCGGAACTTTTTTGAAGCACCTGAGCTGGCAACCAAACCTGTGAACAGTGGTGACGTTCGCGCTGTGGCGTTTGATCCAATTAAGGGTGGATACAACGCCGTCCAAGTTGATGACGCTCTGGACGTGTTGGAAGATGCTCTGGCCCGCAAAGAACGGGATGAATTGGTTGCTGCCGAGGGCGAAGAGGCTTGGCTGCAGCGCATCGGCAAAATGTCCGCCACGCTTCGTGGACGGCTTCACCGTCCGGCCAGTGAGCGGTTCCGTTCACCTAGCAAAAACAACGTTCGTGGCTACCGCAAAGCCGACGTCGATGCCCTGTGCGAGGACCTTATTGGGTACCTAGAAAAAGACAAACCGTTGAGCGTCGATAACGTCCGGCGCGCAGTTTTCCGCTCGGCCCAAGGTACTGAGTCTTATGAAGAAGCCCAAGTGGATGCCTTTTTGGACCGCGCCGTTGAACTCATGGCGGCTATCGACTAGTCAGTGAGGGGGCGTTGACTCCCCAAGGCGCGATCGCTGACGTCTGCTCGCTCAGGGACATGCAGCCGTGCCATCATCCGAGCCGTTTCGGTGGGGACTCGTTGGGGACTCAACAGGGAAATCGTGATCATCACAGCGAAGGCCGCAGGCACAGTCCACGCCGCCGGCTGCGCTATCCAGCCTGGTGTGGCACCTGAACCCAGCAGTGTTGAAGCAACGATTGATCCACCGCACAACACGGCACCAGCAATCATGCCGACTACGGCGCCAATGTCGCTCAGGCGGCGCCACCAGATGCCGAGCAAGAGGACTGGGCAAATCGTGGATGCGGTAAATGCGAAAACTAGCCCAACGCTTCCGGCCAGTGCAGGGCTTTGTGTTGGTGCGGCTATCGCCAGCGGGACCAAAGCCGAGCACACGGCGGCAACCCGGAATCCCTTCACACTACCGCCGAGGACGTCTTGACTGATCACACCGGCCAAGGAGATCACCAGCCCCGAAGTGGTGGACAAGAAGGCCGCGAAGGCGCCAGCCACCACGAGAGCGCTAAGCATTTCCCCTAAAGGCCCCGGGATCAGCATGGAGGGCAAAGTCAGGGCGATGGCATCGGCCTGACCGGCCGCCGGGAGTGAACCGGGAACCAGCCGAGCGAGGTACCCAACGGTGGTGGGGAGCAAATAAAAGACTGACAACAATGCCAAAACGATCATGGTGGTTTTTCGTGCTGATTTACCGTCCGGGTTCGTGTAGAAGCGGACCAAAACGTGCGGCAGCCCCAGAGTTCCAAACAACAAGGCAATCAACAAAGACACTGTCTGGTACAGCCCCGTAGGGGCGGCTCCGGTGGGATTAACGACGTCGTTCATCTTCACTGCCGCAGCGCCGCCGCCCACAGCTAGAAGCATAAAAATTACTGGCACCGCCAGCGCCGTGAGTTTGAGCCAGTACTGGAAGGCTTGAACAAAGGTTATGGAACGCATCCCACCAGCGGTGACAGTGACAATCACAACGGCGACTACCGCAACCGCTCCAATCCACGACGGCAGCCCAGTGGTGATGCTAATTGTCAGTGCTGCTCCATGTAGCTGCGGGACAATGTAGAGCCAGCCCACCACCACCACAAGAGCACTCGTGACCCGGCGGACAGTGCGGGAGGCTAGCCGGGCTTCGGTGAAATCCGGAACCGTGTAGGCACCCGAGCGGCGCAAGGGGGCTGCAACAAAAAGCAAAAGCATCAAGTACCCGGCCGTGTAACCCACTGGGTACCAAAGGGCATCGGTTCCACTGAGTAGCACTAGCCCGGCAACACCCAAAAAGCTGGCCGCGGAAAGATATTCACCACCAATGGCTGACGCATTCCACCAAGGACGCACGGTCCGTGAGGCAACATAGAAGTCGCTGGTTGTCCGGGAAATACGCAAGCCGTAAAAGCCGATCAAGGCGGTGCTGAGGGACACTGCGATGAGCGCGCCGAAGCCAATAGCGGGGTTCACGGGAGCGTTCCTTGCGTCACTTGGATACTCATTTTCCGCCAACGAGTTCGCGGTAGCGTTCCTCGTTGCGTGTAGATGCGCGCACAAAAAGAAACGCACTAAGACTGATCACCGGGTAGGCGCCGGCGCCGAGCAGTATCCAAGGAAACGGGATGCCAAAAATCCGTAGTTCGCCGATGCCCGGAACCCACAACAAAATAGCGCCAAAGCACATCAAGATCAGGATAAATCCGGCTGCAACCACCAGAGCCAGACGCAGTTGAGACCTGATGAGCGAGGCAACATACAGTTCCGTGACGTCCCTGCCGAGCTGCTGGCTGGTGGCGTGGCCTTGAGTATGCGCCGCTAGGGGAGTGCCGGTGACCCGAACGCGGCTCACAGCTGATCCATCAGGCGGGCCTGGGACGGGTTTGATCTAAACGGCCGCGGAGACTCGGCGCTAAGCGGCGACTAATCGGCAACTCCGCGCCAGCAACTGTCACAGTGGGGTGTGGGTTGCCCCACGTGATGCGGGAGACGTGATCCAGCGCCACGAGGTAAGAGCGGTGGATCCGAACAAACCCGCCATCAGCCCATTGTTGTTCAAGCTCGCTGAGCGGGATCCTGATCAGATAACTTGAATCTGGAGTGTGCAGTCGCGCGTAGTCTCCCTGGGCTTGGACATAACTGACGTCCTCGCGCCGAATCATTTTGGAAACTCCGCCCTGGTCCACCGTGATGATCTCTGGTTTGGACGGCCCGTCCTTGAGAAGTTCGTGAATACGAGTCACCGAACGTGCCAAGCGCTCGCGACGGACGGGCTTAAGAAGGTAATCGATCGCGGCGAGCTCGAACGCTTCAAGCGCACAAACCTCATCGGCTGTAACAAATACTAAAGCCGGAGGGTTGAGACTAGTGGCTAAAACTTTGGCTACGTCCAGGCCGGTCACAGCAGGCATGTGGATGTCCAAAAACACCGCTTGGATGTCACCTTGCTTGAGCTGTTCAAGAGCTTCGGCTCCTGTAGATGCTCGTCGAATGGCTCCGATACGTTCGTCTTTGCCCAGCAGAAATGCCAGCTCCTCAACCGCGGGGAGCTCGTCATCAACGACTAGAACTGTGAGCATGGTTACTAGGCTAATGCCTAGGTCTCATGCAGGGGCTGTGACTTTGGCACCCGCATGGTAATTAGTGTGCCTTCGCCAGGGGCAGTATCAATCTCCAAACCGTGGGCGTCCCCATAGACCTGCCGCAAGCGGACATCAACGTTGCGCAGGCCCACGCTGTCTGAATCACTGAGCCCAGCCAGGACGCGCCGCAACTTCCCGGGGTCCATACCCACGCCGTCGTCCTCCACTGTTACCTCAGCAGAAGTGCCCAAGTCACGGGCAGAGATTCGAATAGTACCTACCCCGGCTTTTGACTCAAGCCCGTGCCGCACAGCGTTTTCCACCAGTGGTTGTAATGACAAAAACGGGACAATGGTGCTCAGAACCTCGGGCGCAATTTGCAAGGAGATTTGTAGACGTTCGCCAAACCTAGCCCGCTCCAAAAGCAGGTAGCTGTCAATGCTGCGCAATTCTTCGGCCAAGGTTGTGAACTCTCCGTGGCGGCGGAAGGAGTACCGAGTGAAGTCAGCAAATTCCACCACTAGGTCCCGCGCCCGTTCTGGGTCGGTGTTGATAAATGACGCGATGGCATTGAGCGAGTTGTAGATAAAGTGTGGGCTGATCTGGGCTCGCAGTGCTTTTACTTCAGCCTCCATCAGTAATGTCCGCGACTGATCCAGCTCAGCGAGCTCTACTTGGGTAGCCACCCAACCGGCTACCTCGGAAGTAGCGCGAACCAAACCGGCACTGGCTGCCGGTGCCATCGCCGCGACGGCACCAACCACCCTGCTGCCAGCGTAAATCGGTGCAACAATCACCGCTCTCAACACTGCCTCAGGCTTGTCAGGCTGTGAACCGTTCGATCCTGGCAGCGGCGCAAATCCACCCCGGTGAACGGCAGCGGTGCCGCTGGCCATCGAAGGGGAAGCTAGCCGCACCAGCTCTGGAGCATAGGCATGCCCCGGCCCGTCCCAAGCGATCACCCCTTGGGTGTCGAGGATCGCGAAGGCGTCGCAAGCGAGCAAGGTCCTCAAATGGCGCGCCGCCTTGGCTGCACCTGCCGGTTGGAGCCCAGTACGCAAATGCTGCCCGGCCATGGAAGCGATATGGAGTGTGCGATACGTGGCTCGTTCAGCATCAGTCCCAAGTTCACGGAAGGATCGCAAAATCTGCACGCCCACTGCCACCACGGCAGCTACGGCAAGCATTACAAGTGCCACGGCAACGGCGGCGGGCAAAAGCGATTCGGGCATGGGCCAAGCATAGTCAGCACCAACAAGCTGACTGCGGGTAGTTCTTCAGTGGAAGAGCTGTGGGCCTGCCGTTTAGCGCACGGTGGTGACCGTTCGTCGCGCCATAACTTGTGACGGTGGCATTGCGGGGGAGGAGTCGTCAATAGTGAACTAAGTCACAATGCTCGACGTGGGTGGTGGCTGAGAATTGTTGGCTGTTTGAAACAGTCCTACTAGGAGGAACTATGGGCAACGACGCCCGTCAGAGCGAAGCGCAGGAGGGGCCGGACTTCGAAGCATTGCAGGCCTCACCACGCTTCCAAGAACTTCGCAAACGTCATCGGAGCTTTGTGTTTCCCATGGCTGTCTTTTTCTTGTTGTGGTATTTCGCATATGTGCTCTTGGCTGACTATGCAGTGGACTTTATGTCCACCAAAGTCTGGGGCAATATCAACATCGGCCTCATTTTGGGATTTTTGCAATTCCTCACCACGTTCGGTATTACCGCCTGGTACGTGAGCTATTCCAATAAGAAATTGGACCCGCTGGCAACGGAATTGCGCAACGAAATCGAGGACAGCAAGAAGTCCATCAATGCGCTGAACACGGCGCCTTCCGCGGAGGATGATGCCAAGTGATGCCCATGGTTAATGTCTCTGACCTTAAAGACACCACAGCCTTGAATATTGGAATTTTTGCCCTGTTTGTAGCGATCACCTTGGTGATTGTGCTGCGGGCGAGCAAAAACAACAAAACAGCCGCTGACTACTATGCCGCCGGTAGGTCATTCACCGGCTCGCAAAACGGTACAGCTATCGCCGGCGATTACCTTTCGGCTGCCTCATTTCTGGGTATCACTGGAGCCATTGCCATCAACGGCTATGACGGTTTCCTGTACTCGATAGGTTTCCTGGTTGCATGGCTTGTGGCGCTGCTTCTCGTGGCAGAACTTTTGCGCAATACCGGCAAATTCACCATGGCGGATGTTTTGTCTTTCAGACTTAAACAACGCCCAGTGCGGATTGCCGCGGCCATCTCAACGCTCGCTGTGTGCTTCTTCTATTTGCTGGCCCAAATGGCAGGCGCGGGAAGCTTGATCTCATTGCTGCTAGGCATCAGTGATTGGGGAGGCCAGGCGTTGGTCATCACGATCGTTGGCATTTTGATGATTGTGTACGTACTCATCGGTGGAATGAAGGGGACCACGTGGGTCCAGATCATCAAGGCTATTTTGCTGATTGCCGGCGCCGCTGTTATGACCGTCTGGGTGCTTTCGATTTACGGCTTCAACCTTTCAAACCTCCTGGGTGCAGCGGTAGATACGGCCAAGAACCCAGCCGTCCTCAACCCGGGCCTTCAGTACGGTAAAACAGGAACCACCAAGCTGGACTTCATCTCGCTTGGGTTGGCCTTGGTTCTGGGAACCGCTGCCTTGCCGCACGTTTTGATGCGTTTCTACACGGTGCCAACTGCTAAAGAAGCACGCAAATCGGTGGTCTGGGCCATTTGGCTCATCGGCATCTTCTACATCTTCACCTTGGTGTTGGGCTATGGCGCCGGCGCCCTGGTGGGTGCAGACACCATCAAGGCTGCGCCGGGTGGAGTGAATTCGGCAGCGCCATTGCTTGCCTTCTTCCTTGGTGGCCCCCTCTTGCTGGGCTTTATTTCCGCGGTAGCTTTCGCAACGATTCTTGCAGTCGTTGCGGGGTTGACCATTACGGCGGCGGCCTCCTTTGCCCATGACATCTACGCGAGCGTATTTGCTAAGGGAAATGTCGACGCCGGCACGGAAGTTAAGGTGGCGCGCCGCACCGTAGTAGTGATTGGCCTTCTAGCCATCCTCGGTGGCATTTTTGCTAACGGACAAAATGTTGCGTTCCTTGTGGCGTTGGCTTTTGCCGTGGCAGCTTCGGCGAACTTGCCCACCATTGTGTATTCCTTGTTCTGGAAGAAGTTCACCACTCAAGGTGCGCTGTGGAGTATGTATGGGGGACTGGGATCGGCCATCATTCTGATCGCGTTAAGCCCTGTGGTTTCTGGCAGTAAAACGTCGATGATCCCGGGAGCACACTTTGCGATTTTCCCGCTCAGTAATCCCGGCATCATTTCGATTCCCTTGGCTTTCTTTTTGGGCTGGTTGGGAACGATTTTGGACAAACGCCGCGAAGACGCCAAAAAGCAGGCCGAGATGGAGGTTCGTTCTCTCAGTGGAGCTGGGGCAGAGAAAGCAACCGATCACTAGTTTCGGTGCTTAGGCTCCCGAAGGCCCGCCACTTGCTCACAAACGTGGGAGGCAAGTGGTGGGCCTTTTGCTGTGTTCAGTTGCCAGTCTCTTCACGCTCCAAGAGTGGGAGCATCCTAAAGGGAATCAGTTCTCCCATGGCGATTGCGGTGTCAGTGCGCTCAACACCCTCGCAAGCGAGGACTTTACCGTTGACGCGGAACAGATCTTCTGCATCTTTAGCAACTACTCGAAGGAAAAGATCCGCAGATCCGCTCAGCGGGTAAGCCTCGAGGATTTCTGGGATGCTGCCTAAACTCTCTGCCAGTGAGGGCAGCTTTCGTTGCTGGACGTGAACTGACATAAAAGCTGAGAGTGTGTAACCCAAAGCGGCTGGATTGATCCGGCGCTCAAAGTTCAAAAACACCTTGTTTTTCTCGAGCTGGCTCATTCGAGCCTGGACGGTATTGCGGGAAATGCCGGTCACTTGGGCCAAAGCAACTACGGTTCGGCGCGGATCTTCGGCGAGGGCTGCGAGCAACTTTGCATCGGTCCCATCTAGAGAGTACATAATGCGCAGAATAGCACTGTTGCTTCCCTCGGGTCTGAGCATTTTGCTCAAGCTGTTCGCGGGTGGTTGTACTCATTGCAACTTGTGAGTAGGGTCACATTAACCGTGGGCAATGGCGCCCACGGGGTTAAGACTGAACGGCTCGCGGCAGGGGCAATCCTCTTGTCGGATACTGTTCCTTCACGCCGGGAAGGTCGCTGGCAAAAGTGTTAAGCAACGACTCACAAACATTCGTTCAGCTCATTTCAGCCGAGGGCACACGCACCCCAAGCGCCGAGTGGGATCCGTGGCTGAGCGACGTTGATGAAGCTACGCTCGTAGGTCTCTACGAAGACATGGTGGTTATCCGTCGGATCGATAATGAAGCAACAGCGCTTCAACGCCAAGGCGAACTCGCGTTGTGGCCGCCGCTCTTAGGTCAAGAAGCATCTCAGATCGGCTCAGGCCGGGCGCTTCGACACGATGACTTTGTCTTTTCCAGCTACCGCGAGAACGGTGTGGCCTATTGCCGCGGTGTGGACTTCACGGACATCCTGCGAGTGTGGCGAGGCAACGCCTCGGCCGGTTGGGATCCCTTCACTATCAACATGGCCACCCCACAAATCATCATCGGCGCCCAGACACTCCATGGCGTTGGTTACGCCATGGGAGTCCAGTTCGACGGCGCCAGTACGGCAGTGGTGACCTACTTCGGCGACGGTGCTACGAGTGAGGGCGACGTCAATGAAGCCATGGTGTTCGCAGCGAGTTTTCAGGCACCCGTGGTTTTCTTTTGCCAAAATAATCACTGGGCCATCTCAGAGCCGGTAACTCTCCAAAGCCACGTGCAGATCGCAGACCGTGCGGCAGGCTTTGGTATTCCGGCCATCCGGGTAGACGGCAACGATGTCCTCGCTGTTTTGGCGGCATCACGAAGCGCCTTGGAGCGAGCCAGGACCGGTGGCGGCCCCACTTTTATTGAAGCCGTCACCTACCGTATGGGACCACACACCACCGCTGATGACCCCACCAGGTACCGGGACGCCAACGAACTCGAAGACTGGCGTGCCAAGGATCCGATTCTGCGCCTTGAACGCCACCTCGATTCGCTCGGCGTCCTGAGTGATGAAGTGAAAGCCCACGTGAAAAACAAGGAAGACTCTGTAGCTGCTGCCCTCCGGGCCGGCATCGTCTCCATGGAAGAGCCTCGAGCTGAGCAGATCTTCGAACACGTCTACGCCGAGCCTCACTCCTTCTTGGAGCGCCAACAGGACCATTACCAGCGGTACTTGCAGATGATGGGTTCCGACAACTCAGCAGGAGCCTTGTGATGACCTCGATGACGTTTTCCCGTGCCATAAACTCCGGCCTGCGCCGTGCCATGGATGCTGACCCCAAAGTTGTCCTGATGGGGGAGGATATTGGCGCTTTGGGTGGGGTGTTCCGCATTACGGATGGTTTGCAAAAGGACTTTGGTGCCCACCGAGTCATTGACACACCTTTGGCGGAATCTGCCATCATCGGCACCTCCGTGGGGTTGGCCTACCGCGGTTACCGGCCCGTGTGTGAGATTCAGTTTGATGGCTTTATCTACCCGGCCTTTGATCAAATTGTTAGCCAAGTGGCCAAGCTCCATTACAGGACTCAAGGTGCCGTCAAGATGCCCTTGACCATCCGGGTGCCTTTTGGTGGTGGGATTGGTTCACCTGAACACCACTCCGAATCGCCGGAAGCGTACTTCACCCACACTTCAGGTCTTCGCGTGATCTCAGTATCCAACCCGCAAGATGCGTACACGATGATCCAACAGGCCATTGCCTGTGACGACCCGGTGCTTTATTTCGAACCAAAGCGCAGGTATCACGACAAGGGCGAGGTGGAGGAATCCACCACTGAAGCGGTGCTACCCATGGGGAGTGCCGCCGTCGTACATGCTGGTGCGGATGTCACGTTGGTGGCCTATGGACCACTGGTCAAGACCGCGCGGGACGCAGCGGTTGCCGCGTCTGACGAAGGTATTTCTGTAGAAGTGATTGATTTGCGCTCCCTAGCGCCAATCGACTTCGCCACCTTGGAAGCGTCGGTACGCAAGACCGGTCGCTTGGTGATCGCTCACGAAGCTGCGCAATCAGGTGGACTCGGCGCGGAGATCGCTGCCAGCATCACTGAACGTTGCTTCTACTTCCTTGAGGCGGCCCCAATACGCGTGACGGGCTTTGATATCCCGTACCCCTATTCGAAGTTGGAACTGCATCACTTGCCGGATTTAGACAGGATCCTAGACGGCGTGGACCGGGCCCTGGGCCGGCACAACTCTTTGAGCGGATTGGAAGCGTGAGAACAACAATGAGGCGCGAATTTAGGCTCCCAGATCTGGGCGAAGGCCTCACCGAGTCAGAGATACTCTCGTGGCACGTTGCCCCGGGGGACACTGTGGAGTTGAACCAAATCATCGCCGAGGTAGAAACAGCTAAGGCCGTGGTGGAATTACCGTCGCCTTTCGCCGGAGTGGTGCTTGAACTGCATGAACCAGCCGGAACAGTGGTTGAAGTTGGTAAACCGATCGTTTCCTTTGACGTTCCCGACGACGGCGCCGCCCCGGACCCCAGTAATGGAACCGGCGGCGCTGCAATCAGTGAAGGCGCTCTGGAAGGGGAGCCCAAGCGGGAACCAAACTTGGTGGGTTACGGTGCCGTGGTCGATCGCGGGGGCCGGCCGAGCCGCCGTGCCCGGGCAGGTGTTCCAGCAACAGTTACTACGGCAGTAACCACGCATGTAGCAGTAACGGCATCACCCGAACGGCCGCGCTCTACACCGCCGGTGCGAAAACTGGCCAAAGATCTGGGCTTGGACCTCACTCAGCTCACTGGCACTGGACCTAGTGGTTTGATCACCCGCACCGATGTCCAACAGTGCAGTGCCCGATCTGAGGGAAGCGCCGATTCTGCGGGGGAGCGGGAGACGCGCACGCCCATCAAAGGGGTCCGCAAGCACACGGCTGCAGCCATGGTTTCTAGCGCTTTTACTGCGCCGCACGCCACCGAGTTCCTGACCATTGATGTCACTGCCACGATGGAACTCTTGGCACGGCTCAAGGCCAGCAAACAATACGCGCAGGTCCGCATCACGCCGCTCACGATCGTTGCTAGGGCCCTGCTCGTGGCGCTCAAAGCAAACCCCAGCCTCAACTCTCAGTGGGACGAAGCGGCTCAAGAAATTGTGCAGTTCAACTACGTCAACCTAGGCATAGCCGCTGCTACACCCCGTGGACTGACAGTGCCGAACATTAAGGACGCCCAAGACCTGACGTTTTTGGCTCTGGCTGAAGAGCTTGGCGAACTAACCCAAACCGCGCGGGCGGGCAAAACTTCCCCGCTGAACTTGAGTGGCGGAACCATCTCCATTACCAATATTGGTGTGTTTGGGATTGACGCTGGCACGCCGATTCTGAATCCCGGTGAAGCGGCAATCCTTGCCATGGGTTCGGTGCGTAAGCTCCCGTGGGAGTACCAGGGCGAAGTAGCACTGCGCGAGGTGATGACACTGAGCCTGTCTTTTGATCACCGGCTTGTTGACGGGGAGCAAGGTTCGCGGTTCTTGGCTGACGTCGGCGCTTTGCTCAAGGATCCAGCGCTCGCACTAACGATGGGCTAGGCGCCGGCGGTCAGTGCGGCAAGGGCCAGCTCTTCCAAAATTCCAGCGGCTGTTTTGCGGGCGACGCTGGTTCCTTGCCCTCTGAGCGAATGCGGCGTGGAGTTGATGAGTCCAAAAGTGGCATGGGCGCGTAGGCGTAGCTCGGCCACCGAGTCACTCGAGTGGATCGCGCCTAATTGCTCCACCCACAGCTCTACATATTGCCGCTGCAGGGAACGGACTTCGGAGCGGCATTGTGGGCTGACGTTGTCCAGGTCCCGGTCTTGAACCCGGATCACGTCAACGTTGCTCAGTGCAAAATCCACGTGAAAGTGGACCAGCTCTGTCAAGGTCGCTCGGGGATCCACGGAGCGGGCTGCCACCAATGAACCGCCAGACAATAGGCCGCGGCTTACCGTCAACAACACCTCGTCCAGTACGGATTGTTTGCCGGGGAAGTGTCGGTAAACCGCTGGGCCGCTGATACCTACGGCGGCGCCCAAATCCTCGAGCGAAACCCTGCTGTACCCCTTGGACGCAAAGAGGTTTGCGGCGGCAGCAAGGAGGGCTCGGCGTCGCTCTTCTTTGGCCAAGCTCCGCTGGGTTTGCCGTGCGATTGCCGAGTCCTCACCGTCACTTGACGAGGTTAATTCTGGCTGGTTTTGAGTGTTCACGTGATCCTTTGTCAGTGTGGTGGACATCACGGTTATTAGAGACTAACGTAAAACTCAGTTATCCGGTACTAACCAAAATGACAGCGGATTGTGCCGCATCAAAGCACCTAGGAAGCAGGTCAATGGAGACCCTCGCCACCACGCTGGATCGCGAATCCGCGCCGTTCCTCGTTAATGAGCAAGCCCAAAAAGCGCTCGTAACCGAACTCCGTCACAAGCTGGAAACCACCGCACTAGGGGGCCCAGAAGCATCACGTGAGCGGCACATTGCCCGTGGCAAACTTTTGCCTCGCGAGCGTATCAATCGCCTGCTCGACGACGGCAGCCCGTTCCTGGAGATCGCACCTTTGGCAGCAAACCGCATGTATAACGACGACAGCCCGGGCGCTGGTGTGATCGCCGGGATCGGTTTGGTTCATTCACGCCACGTGATGATCATTTCCAATGACGCCACAGTCAAGGGCGGAACCTACTATCCGCTAACCGTCAAAAAGCATCTGAGAGCCCAGGAAATTGCTCTCGAGAACAAGCTTCCCTGCATTTATTTAGTAGATTCCGGCGGAGCGTTTCTTCCTAAACAGGACGAGGTTTTCCCGGACAAAGAACACTTTGGCCGCATCTTTTTCAACCAGGCCAAAATGTCTGCCGCCAAGATTCCACAAATAGCCTCGGTAATGGGCTCGTGCACGGCCGGTGGCGCCTACGTGCCAGCGATGAGCGATGAGACGGTGATTGTCCGCAACCAGGGCACCATTTTTTTGGGTGGCCCTCCGCTCGTTAAAGCAGCTATCGGCGAGATCGTTACGGCCGAGGAGCTTGGCGGCGGTGATGTGCACTCACGAATTTCCGGTGTCACTGACCATCTGGCAGAGAACGATGAACATGCACTCCAGATTGTCCGGGACATCGTGTCCACACTGCCGCAACAGCCTGCACCGGCGTGGGAAGTCACTGAGAGCACTGAACCAACGGTCGACCCGGAGGAGATTTACGGTGCCGTCCCGGTTGATGTGAACGCCCCCTATGACGTCCATGAGGTCATTGCGCGCTTGGTAGATGAAAGCCAGTTCCACGAATTCAAAAAGAACTACGGAACCACTTTGGTGACTGGCTTTGCCAAAATTCACGGTCACCCGGTAGGCATCGTGGCTAACAACGGTGTCCTGTTCAGCGAATCCTCACTCAAGGGCGCCCACTTTATTGAACTCTGCGATCAGCGAGGCATCCCCCTGCTGTTTCTGCAAAACCTAGCCGGTTTTATGGTCGGCAAAGACTACGAACACGGCGGCATTGCCAAAAACGGGGCCAAAATGGTCACCGCCGTGGCCACCGCTCGCGTACCCAAATTGACAGTTGTGATTGGCGGTTCCTTCGGGGCAGGAAACTATTCCATGTGCGGGCGCGCTTACTCGCCCCGATTCTTGTGGATGTGGCCCGCCGCTCGCATCTCGGTGATGGGCGGCAACCAAGCATCGGGAGTGTTGGCCACCGTCAAACGCGAGCAGATGGAATCCCGCGGCCAAGAATGGTCTAGCGAGGAAGAGGAAGCATTCCGGGCGCCCATCCGCGAACAGTATGAGGACCAAGGCAGCCCGTACTATTCAACCGCCCGCCTCTGGGACGACGGCGTCATTGACCCTGCGGAGACCCGCACCGTTGTGGGACTCGCCCTTGATGTTGTTTCCCGTACACCACTGCCGGAGACCTCCTTCGGCCTCTTCCGGATGTGAGCCGTCGATGCAGGAATCACCTTTGAAATCCCAAAACACTGCGGCTCTGTTCAACACTGTGTTGGTGGCGAACCGTGGCGAAATCGCCTGTCGGGTTATTCGTACCCTGCGCACTATGGGTATCACCTCAGTTGCTGTCTACAGCGACGCCGACGCCGGTGCACGCCACGTGCGCGAAGCTGATACGGCCGTACGGATTGGCCCCGCAGCGGCCTCCGCAAGTTACCTCAACACCGATGCGATCATCGCTGCGTGCCGCAGTACGGGAGCGCAAGCCGTACATCCTGGCTACGGTTTCTTGAGTGAAAACGTTGAGTTTGCCAGTGCTCTGGAGGCTGCGGGCATTATGTTCATTGGCCCCGGTGTGGAGTCGCTCAACGTTATGGGTGACAAGATCCGCTCTAAAAACCATGTCAGTGGATACGGTGTGCCAGTGGTTCCCGGCATCGCCGCACCGGGACTCAGCGATGCGCAGTTGATCGAAGCGGCTTCTAGCGTCGGATTCCCGTTGTTGATCAAACCTTCCGCCGGAGGTGGTGGAAAGGGAATGCACGCGGTGCAACGTGCAGAGGACCTTGCAAGTACCCTCCTGACGGCGCGACGTGTAGCTGCTTCAGCATTTGGTGACGACACTTTGTTTTTAGAGCGCCTTGTCTTGACCCCGCGGCACATCGAAGTGCAAATTTTGGCGGATAACTACGGCAACGTGATTCATCTCGGGGAGCGTGAATGTTCCCTACAACGTCGCCACCAAAAGGTGATTGAAGAAGCGCCTTCGCCCATGCTTGAAAGCCTTCCTCGCGGTGAAGAGATCCGCGCCAAGCTGGGTGAGGCGGCCTGTAACGCAGCTCGGAGCGTGAACTATTCGGGGGCTGGAACCGTGGAGTTCTTGGTATCAGATGCTGCCCCGGACGAGTTCTTTTTTATGGAAATGAACACACGCCTGCAAGTAGAGCACCCTGTAACAGAGATGATCACCGGGCTGGATCTGGTTCAGTGGCAAGTGAAAATTGCTGCCGGCGAGCACTTGACCATCAAACAAGAGGACATTCAGCTCAACGGACACTCGGTGGAAGCTCGTGTTTACGCTGAAGTGCCTGAACGGAACTTTATGCCCTCAACGGGCACGGTTCAGCTCCTGAACGAGGACGCCAGCGCACCACCAGGAACACTGCTTCGTATGGACTCGGCCCTACTCAACGGTTTGGAAATCTCCGCCGACTATGACCCCATGGTGGCAAAAGTCATCAGCTGGGCACCAGACCGGCAAGCCTCACTTGATGCCTTGGACGCAGGGCTCTCTCACTACCTAGCCTTGGGCATAGATACAAATGTTGAGTACTTGCGATTACTGATCAACGATCCCGATGTGCGGGCTGGCAAGCTCGACACCGGGCTGATCGAGCGCAAGATGCCAGACTTCGCTTTCCGTCATGTGGGGGAGGCGGAGGTAATAGTCGCCGCACTGATGAGCTGGGTTCACAGCACTAGGAAAAACCAGGGTTCTACAGGCCGGATGTCGACGGGTAGCCCGTCAGTGACCACTGGCACCCCATGGAACCGGCTGGACGGTTGGCGCATGGGGGCCCGCGCACCATGGAGGCTGCACGTATTGCTCCCAGACGGGCAGCTGGCTGAAGTTTCAGTGACCTCAAAGGATTCACAAACCCTCAGCGTGAGCGTGGATGACGAGCAGGCTCAAGAGTGCAGCATCCCTGAAATCGTTGGTCAGCGCGTCCGTTTGACTATCAGTTCGGCTACTCACGAGTGGGCATTTGCTACGGACGCGGCCACATATTCACAGCAGAACCAGCGAATCTACCTCGGCTCCGAAGGCTGGCAAGGCCACCTCGATATCCTCGGCCGTGAGGCCTACCTGCATCAACGATTGGCAAGCATCGAACGTGAATCGGGCACTGCAGATCCAGAAGTCCACTCACCGATGCCGGGCACTGTGGTTAGCGTCGCCGTCGTCAGCGGGCAGGAAGTGCAAGCCGGGCAGCCGCTGGTCAGCGTAGAAGCAATGAAGATGGAGCACCAACTTCTTGCCGCCGTGGACGGGATAGTCCATCTGTCCGTCAAGACCGGAGAAATCGTTAAGGCTGATCAAGTATTGGCAACCATTCATCCCATCACCGACAACGACGTCACCACCAAGGAGTAAAACGTGAATAGCTTTGGACTCAGCGAGGACTATCAAGACCTCAGCGACTCCGTACGGGATTTCGCCAACGAAGTAGTTGCCCCTGTTTCACAAAAACACGATGAAGAACACAGCTTCCCCTATGAAGTGGTTGCAGGCATGGCAGAAATGGGCCTGTTTGGGTTGCCGTTCCCCGAAGAGCATGGCGGAATGGGCGGGGACTACTTCGCACTAGCCCTAGCGCTGGAACAACTAGGCCGAGTGGACCAATCGGTGGCCATCACCCTTGAAGCTGGTGTCTCCTTGGGAGCCATGCCCATCTACCGCTTTGGCAATGACGCCCAAAAGAAAGAGTGGTTGCCGCTCTTGGCCTCGGGCAAAGCGCTCGCAGGCTTTGGCCTGACCGAACCTGAAGCGGGCTCGGATGCTGGAGGAACCAAAACCACGGCTAAACGCGAAAACGGCCAGTGGGTGGTTAACGGCAATAAAGAGTTCATCACTAACTCCGGTACCGACATCACCAAACTAGTTACAGTCACCGCAGTCACCGGGCAAAGCGAACGGCCCGATGGCAGCATCAAAAAAGAAATTTCCACCATTCTGGTACCCACCAACACTCCCGGCTTTAAGGCGGAAAAGGCCTACAACAAGGTGGGCTGGAATGCCTCGGACACCCACCCGCTGACCTTGGCTGACGTTCGTGTTCCCGAGGAAAACTTGCTCGGAGTTGAAGGGCGAGGCTACGCCAACTTCCTATCCATTTTGGATGAGGGTCGCATCGCGATCGCTGCGCTCGCCGTAGGCGCTGCTCAAGGCTGCGTAGACCAGTCAGTGAAGTACGCGCTGGAACGCCAAGCCTTTGGTAACAACATTGGTAAGTACCAAGGCATCCAGTTCAAGATTGCCCGGATGGAAGCACGCGCCCACACAGCACGTTTGGCCTACTATGACGCCGCCGCCCGGATGCTGGCTGGCAAACCCTTTAAGACTCAGGCAGCCATCGCCAAAATGGTGGCGGGTGAAGCCGCAATGGACAACGCCCGTGATGCCACACAAGTCTTCGGCGGGTATGGTTTCATCAACGAATTCACTGTGGCCCGCCACTACCGCGACTCCAAAATTCTTGAAGTCGGCGAGGGAACCACAGAAGTGCAGTTGATGCTCATTGCCCGGGATCTAGGCCTCTAAGGTTTTAGGTTTTGTTTCCGTCTGCGCGCAAGCGGAATTGGCGGTGGAATATGCTGCTCGCCGGCACTGAAAGGATCAATGATGATTAACAAGGTTGTAGCGAACGCCGCTACGGCGGTGGCGGATGTCCATGAAGGCGCCTCACTCGCCGTCGGCGGTTTTGGTTTGTGTGGAATCCCCGTGGCCCTGATCGCTGCCCTGCATGATCAGGGAACCGGCTCGCTTGAAACGGTCAGCAATAATTGCGGCGTCGACGACTGGGGGCTGGGCATTCTGCTGCGCGACGGCCGGATCCGTAGAACTATCAGCTCCTATGTGGGCGAAAACAAGGAATTTGCGCGCCAATACCTGGCCGGTGAGCTTGAGGTAGTGCTCACACCGCAGGGAACTTTGGCGGAGAAGCTTCGTGCCGGCGGTGCCGGGATCCCAGCGTTCTACACAACCGCTGGTGTGGGCACCCAAGTGTCCGACGGCGGACTGCCACAGAAGTACGATACGGACGGAGACGTTGTGATCGCCTCCGCGCCGAAAGAAGTGCGAAACTTCGGCGGTGCAGATTACGTACTGGAAGAGTCTTTGACTCCAGACTTCGCGCTGGTCCACGCCTGGAAGGGCGACCGGCACGGAAACTTGGTGTTCCACGCGACGGCCATGAACTTTAATCCTCTGTGCGCCATGGCTGGAAAGATCACCATCGCTGAAGTTGAAGAACTTGTGGAACCGGGCGAGCTGGACCCCGAACACGTTCACATTCCGGGCATTTTTGTTCAACGGGTAGTCCACGTTCCTGCGGGATCGGAAAACAGTGAAAAGCGCATTGAAAAGCGCACCGTTTCGGCAGCAAAGGAAGGTAACTAGGCATGGCCTTGGACAGAAACCAGCTTGCGGCGCGAGTGGCCAAAGAATTGCACAACGGCCAATACGTCAACCTTGGTATTGGTATGCCCACTCTGATCCCAAACTACATTCCTGAAGGGGTGGAAGTAGTTCTTCACTCGGAAAACGGAATCCTGGGCACCGGCCCTTACCCCACCGATGACGCTGTGGATCCTGACCTAATCAACGCCGGCAAAGAAACCGTCACTGTCAACAAGGGTGCTGCGTTCTTTGACTCTTCGCTCTCCTTTGGAATGGTGCGCGGCGGTCACGTGGACGTTGCAGTGCTCGGGGCAATGGAGGTTGCTGAGAATGGCGATCTTGCCAACTGGATGATCCCCGGCAAGATGGTCAAGGGTATGGGGGGTGCCATGGATCTAGTTTTTGGAGCTAAGCGGCTTATCGTCATGATGGAGCACGTGGATAAGGCGGGGAACCCTAAGATCCTCAAACGCTGCACTCTGCCGCTGACCGGCAAGGGGTGTGTGGACAGAATTATCACGGACCTTGCGGTTATTGATGTCACTGAGGACGGGTTGGTCTTGCGCGAGACGGCTCCGGGAGTTTCCGCCGAGGAAGTGATCGCCGCTACCGGCGCTGAACTGCGTGTGGAAATGCATGACTTGGACAACGTATGAGTGAACAGGAACACGATCAAGCCCCCAGCATGGACATGATCGAACAGCGTGGACTCTACTTCGAGGAGCTCCAAGAGGGCGTGATCTACGCGCACCGCCCTGGCAGGACTATTACCGAGACGGACAACGTTCTGTTCACCACCATGACCATGAACACGCAAGCTCTCCACTTGGATGCTGCATGGAGCGCTGGGCAACCTTTCGGACAGCGCTTGGTGAATTCGATGTTTACCCTCGCAACACTCGTGGGACAGTCCGTTCCCCAACTGACGCAAGGGACCATCATCGCCCAGCTGGGGCTCACCGACGTGAAGTTCCCACATCCGCTTTTCCACGGCGACACCTTGTACACCCAGACGGTGATCACTTCTAAGCGGCTTTCCTCGTCTAGACCGGGCCAAGGCGTTGTGACGATGGAACACACCGGTACCAATCAAGACGGGAAAGTTGTGGCCAAAGCTACCCGTTCGTGCCTGATGTGGACCCAAGAAGCCCACGCGGCTCAGCAAAAAGGAAGCCTTACATCGTGACGTTCACTATGGGACCAAGTCTCTTGTTCTGCCCCGCAGACCGGGCTGACCGCTACAACAAAGCAGCCGAACGGGCAGACGCTGTCATCTTGGACCTTGAAGATGCAGTGGCAGCAGGGGATAAAGAGGCTGCGCGTGCCGAGCTGCTTGCTCATGTTCGCAGTGGCGCCCCCTTAGAAGCCGAGCGAACCATAGTGCGCGTCAACCCTTGTGGCACTGAGGAATTCGCCAAAGACCTTAGCGTCCTCGCGGGCACTCCTTACCGGACCATCATGGTGGCCAAGGCAGAAGACCCAGCTCAGATCGCTGAGCTGAAGGATTTTAGAGTGATTGCGTTGTGCGAGACGGCCTCCGGAATCATCAATGCTCCGGCTATCGCGGCACTTCCCCACGTGGTTGCTTTAATGTGGGGAGCCGAAGACCTTGTGGCGTCACTCGGCGGGACCTCAAGCCGAAAAGCGGACGGCAGCTACCGCCATGTGGCACAGCATGCGCGCTCACAGGTACTTTTGGCCGCTGGCGCCTACGGCAAATCAGCTATTGATGCTGTGTATGTGAACATCGCTGATCTGGCCGGATTGGCCGCTGAATCCGAGGATGCAGTTGCCTCAGGGTTCTTCGCCAAGGCGTGTATCCACCCAAGTCAAGCTGGCACCATCCGCAACGCCTATGCACCATCGGCGGACTCTATTGCTGAGGCTAGAGCACTTCTAGCCGCAGCCGCAGAAGCAGGGAGCGGTGTGTTCCAGTACCAAGGCAAAATGATTGACGAGCCCATCCTCAAACACGCTCAGGCCACGCTCTTGCGCGCAGGGGAACTGTAGCAGCCGAGATTGCGGGCATACGGTCCGGTGTTTGACGTGCATTGCGAGATACTGGATTAATGATGCGGCGCAAGATTGTGATTCTCGGTTCCACCGGTTCCATTGGTACTCAAGCAATAGGCGTGGTGGATGGTGCACCACACTTGTTTGAAGTTGTGGCGCTCAGTGCTGGGCAGGGAAACCTGGAGCTTCTGGCCTCTCAGGCAGTGCATACACGCGCCCAAGCGGTAGGTACATCCGCCCAGGACGCGAGTGAACTCGCTGCGCTGATTAGCGCAACGGCTGCCAAAGCAGGGATCACCGGATATAAGCCACAGTTGTTCGCCGGGGCTGACGCTTCCACGCAGATCGCACAGATCCCGTCAGATGTAGTGCTTAACGGCATCACAGGATCCATCGGTTTGGTTCCCACTCTCGCGGCGCTCCGCTCAGGGGCCACCTTGGCGCTGGCCAATAAAGAATCACTGATTGTAGGTGGCTCACTAGTCAAGGACGCGGCGGCTCCAGGTCAATTGGTGCCAGTTGATTCGGAGCACTCGGCCATTGCACAGTGTCTGCGGTCCGGGCAGTTCGCTGAAGTGGACAAACTTATTTTGACAGCATCCGGTGGGCCCTTCAGAGGGTTCAGCCGTGAACAGTTGCACAACGTTAGCCCTACCCAAGCTCTTGCGCACCCCACGTGGGACATGGGCCCCATGGTCACCACTAACTCCGCAAGCCTGGTCAACAAAGGACTGGAAGTGATTGAAGCGCACTTGCTCTTCGACATTCCGCTGGACCGCATTGATGTGGTGGTCCACCCACAATCTGTGGTGCATTCCATGGTTCAGTTTGTAGACGGTTCCACCATTGCTCAAGCATCACCGCCGGACATGCGGCTCCCCATTGCTTTGGGCCTGGGCTGGCCAGATCGTGTGCCAAAAGCCGCTTCCGCCTGTGATTGGAGCCAAGCAGTCAGTTGGCACTTCGAACCACTCGATGTTGTTGCATTTCCCGCCGTTGACCTTGCTAAGGACGCAGCAAAGCAGGGGAGCACCTTCCCTGCTGTGTACAACGCTGCCAACGAGGAAGCCGTCTACGCGTTCCACGCCGGCAAGATTCGTTTTACTGACATTGTGGACACCATTGAAGCCGTGTTGAGCGAACACTCAGGCTCCTCCCAGCTCAGTGTCGAGTCGGTGCTGGAAGCTGAAGGTTGGGCCCGCGCCCGGGCCAATCAGATTTTGGACAGCTCCTCTGATCCAAGTGACTCCCACAATGCAGGTGCTAAGTGACAGCCGTAGTTCTTTTTATCGTTGGTGTACTCATCGTCGCCATAGGCATAGCCCTATCTATCGCCTTGCATGAAGTGGGGCACTTGTTGCCCGCCAAACTCTTTAACGTCCGGGTCACCAAATACATGATCGGCTTTGGGCCAACTCTCTGGTCTAAGCGCAAGGGCGAGACTGAATACGGATTCAAGGCGGTCCCGCTCGGTGGCTTTGTATCCATGGTGGGTATGTACCCGCCCAACGTGAGCGATGGAAGCGTGCGGCCTTCAAGTACCGGTATGTTCCAGACGCTAGCGTCAGAGGCGCGCTCGGTAGCGCATGAGGAAGTGCGCCCAGAGGACCACAACCGCGTCTTTTACAAACTTCCGGTATGGAAAAAAATCATCATCATGCTCGGCGGGCCAGCCATGAACCTGCTGATCGGATTGGTGCTCACGGCAGTGCTATTGATGGGATTTGGCACGGCACAGGCGACCACCACCATCTCTGACGTGTCCAAATGCCAGGTGAAATCTGGTGAGACCGTAGACCCCAATTCGTCGGCCTGTGTTCCTACACCTGCCGCCGCGGCCGGACTTCTCCCCGGAGACACCATCAAAACCTTTGACGGCAAAGCTGTCACTGGCTGGGATGAACTGACGTCATGGATTCGAGCCTCTGCCGGGCGCAGTGTGCAGATCTCGGTCCTGCGAAATGGTCAGGAAGTCAACACCACGGTCACCCCAGTTCTCTCGGCGCGCCCCGTTGTAGGCTCCGATGGCCAAGCACAAAAGAACGCTGACGGCACCACCAAAACTGCCGAAGTTGGCTTCCTCGGTATTGGCCCCACACAAGCGATGGTGCCCCAAGGGCCCGAAGCAGTACTACCAGCGGCCGGCCAACAGATTAGCCAAGTCGCCGGCGTCGTATTTAATCTCCCAGCCCGAGTAGTAGGCGTGGCAAAGGCCGCGTTCAGCTCGGAACCGCGCGACCCTAACGGCCCCATCAGTGTGGTGGGGGTGGGCCGAGTTGCCGGTGAGATCTCTGCGATGGAAACCATCCCCGTGTCTACGCGTCTGGCAGCGCTGATCGGTATCCTCGCGGGGCTGAACTTTGCGCTCGCCGTCTTCAACCTCGTGCCGCTTTTGCCGCTCGACGGCGGTCACGTTGCGGGAGCGCTTTATGAAGGTGCTCGCCGGCAGATCGCGCGGTGGTTCGGCAAACGGGATCCGGGGCCATTCGATATTGCCAAGTTGTTGCCACTGACCTATGTGGTGGCTATCGCCTTGATGGCAATGAGTGCCCTGCTGATCTATGCCGACATCGTTAAGCCGGTAAACATCTTTTAGACGGCTCAGAAGCGACAGCTGACCGCGACGGCAATAATCAGTCAAATATGGATGATTTCTAGATAATCATCCTAAAAAGATGGATTATTTAGAAATCAGTCTTCTATGATTGATCCATGTTCGTGATGACGGTGGACCAGCGGGGGAGCGGAAAGGACATCGACCGTGTGCCTGAAGTCCTAGTGCAGCTCAAAAACGTTCCGGCGCTCTTGCCCTTTGAACGCACCGCTGGCGACGAGATCCAAGCGGTGTTCCAAAACGCAAGTGCCGTCGTCGAGGTTTCCCTTGAACTATTGCGTACTGGTCACTGGTACGTAGGCATCGGGATTGGTGCGGTTAAAGAGCCTCTGCCTGAGTCCTCCAGAGCCGGTCAGGGGAGTGCCTTTTTAGCTGCCCGGCACGCAGTAGATCGAGCCAAAGCAGCGGCAAAAAATATTCCCCTCGCGGTAGTCTCCAATGCTGCGCCCCAGCAAGCTGCCCATGCCGAAGCAGTCCTGCGTTTGCTGGGCCAGCTCATCGAGCGCCGCACGGCTTCGCAGTGGAACGTTGTTGACGCCCTCGCTGAGGTACGTCGTGGCACACTGGGACACCACGGGGAACAAAAAGCTGTAGCGGAGGCCTTAGAGATGAGCGAACAAGCGGTGAGTACGGCACTGCGCCGTGCAGCACTTACTGAAGAACTAGCTGCTCGCCCAGCAGCAGCGGCGCTTCTAACAACGGCTGATCAATTCTCAGCGAGCCGGGAGGGGCAGCATAAATGACCGCATTATGGGTTGCCGTGGCTCTGATCGTGGCGGGGTTTGTGGGGTGGCCGGTGACGGCCCTGATCTTCAAGCTCGCCCGCACCATTGACACGCATACTGCCGCGCAGGAACTAACGGCAGAGGAGGTCCAACCAGGAGTACAAAACGACGACGGCGCTACGGTCGCCGCAGAATCGGCACCAGCTGTGGACTCCGAGCAGATTCTGCGTGGCGGGGCGATTATCGGCGTCTTGGAGCGGTTGGCAGTTAGCCTCGCAATCCTTGGTGGTCAGCCTGTGGCCATCGCTTACATTGTGGCGATCAAAGGCCTAGGTCGGTTCGCTGAACTCAAAGAAACCCCCGCCGCATCCGAGCGATTTATCATCGGAACACTGTCTTCCATGCTGTGGGCTGCTGGGACAACGGCACTGATCAAGGTGCTCTTCCTGAGCTAGTTGGGATAGGTGATACTGGTTAGCTTGCACGCCCCATGGCGCAATTGGTGGTGCAGCCCACGCCGAAGTTTTGAGGGTAGTGGCCCATGGTGGATATAGGCTAAGTGCATGACTGTTTTCGCCGTGGACTACCAGTACGATTCCGCCACCGCAGCACTGCGGGATGAACACCGGCCCGCACATCGCAACTGGCTCAGCGCCCAAGCGGACCAAGGTTTGTTGTTGGCTTCCGGGCCGTACACAGACGGTACTGGTGCGCTTTTGCTGTTCTCCGTGGAGGATCAACCGCAATTAGAAGAGCTGGTTCGTCAAGATCCCTTTCAGCAAGCTGGAGCTGTAGCCCGCACCTCATCGCGCGAGTGGAACCCGATTATTGGGCAGCTCGCCGCGAGCGCATCCTAAGGAACTCCACAGCAATAACTACTGGCCGCGCCAAGCTTAACAACGGCCGGTTCCCACGTTTTCTTCAACCCAAGGAGCCACAGTGACCTCGGTCAGCCTGGGAATGCCCGCAGCACCACCGCCCGTACTTGCGCCTCGCCGCAAAACCCGCCAGATCAAGGTTGGATCGGTAGGTGTTGGTTCGGATTCACCCATTAGCGTGCAGTCAATGACCACCACGCCCACCACTGACATCAATGCGACGCTCCAGCAGATCGCTGAGCTGACGGCCAGCGGTTGCGACATTGTGCGCGTTGCCTGCCCATCAGCCGATGATGCAGAGGCCCTTCCGATCATCGCCAAGAAGTCGCAGATCCCCGTTATTGCTGACATTCACTTCCAGCCCAAATACGTGTTTGCGGCCATCGAAGCTGGATGCGCAGCGGTTCGTGTGAACCCTGGAAACATTCGTAAATTTGATGACCAAGTCAAGGAAATTGCGCAGGCAGCCAAGGACCACGGAACCTCCATCCGCATCGGTGTCAATGCCGGTTCCTTGGAGCCGTCCATTATGAAGAAGTACGGCAAGGCCACGCCTGAGGCCTTGGTTGAATCCGCTGTTTGGGAAGCTTCTCTCTTTGAAGAGCACGGGTTCCACGACTTCAAAATTTCGGTCAAGCACAACGACCCTGTGGTGATGGTTGCCGCATACGAGATGCTCGCCGAGAAGGGTGATTGGCCCTTGCACTTGGGCGTCACCGAGGCTGGCCCCGCTTTCCAAGGCACCATCAAGTCCGCCACGGCGTTCGGAGCGCTGTTGGCTAAGGGCATTGGGGACACCATCCGTGTGTCCCTCTCAGCTCCTCCGGTTGAAGAAATCAAGGTGGGCAACCAGATTCTGCAGTCTTTGAACTTGCGTCCTCGCAAGCTGGAGATTGTCTCCTGCCCCTCTTGTGGGCGTGCTCAGGTTGATGTTTACACCTTGGCTGAGCAGGTTACGGCTGGCTTGGAAGGTATGGAAGTACCTTTGCGTGTTGCCGTAATGGGTTGCGTTGTGAACGGCCCAGGCGAGGCTCGAGAAGCTGACCTTGGTGTTGCCTCCGGTAACGGTAAGGGCCAGATTTTTGTTCGTGGCGAGGTGATCAAAACTGTTCCTGAGGATCAGATTGTTGAAACCTTGATCGAGGAAGCCATGCGCATTGCCGAGGAAATGGGGGATTCTGATGGCGAAAACACCGCCACGGGCAGCCCCGTGGTTTCCGTTTCCTAGGGATCCGGCACGCGGGGAGCTGTTCCGGTCCGGATGGAACCCTTCCCGCTTACGGCTCTTGGGGCGTGAGGACCGTGATGAGCTGCGCGCCCTTGCGCTGGAAGATCCGGTGGCAAATGTTTTTATCCTCACCCAGCTTGATGACGCTGTGACGCCCTGGCCCCTTTCCGGGGCCAGGATCTATGGAACGTTCGACGCCGGAAAACTCACCGGTGCCTGTTGGGCGGGCGCCAACATAGTTCCGCTGAATTTTGATCCCGCATTCGCTGCGCAGTTGGCTGATGAACTGGCTGCAACGGGGCGGCGTTATGCCTCAGTATTTGGGCCAGCGGGCGCAACCTTAGCCATTGGCGGTGAGCTGCAAGCGCGCGGACATTTGGTGAAGGAGATCCGCGATTGTCAGCCGCTTATGACGATTTCTGCAGAGACGGAAGTTACTCCTGACCCTCGTGTGCGTATGAGCCACCGTGACGACTTTTCGGTTCTTTTGCCAGCGAGCGTGGCCATGTTCGAGGAGGAAGTTGGCTACTCGCCACTCACTGGCGGCGACTTCTATTCCAGACGCGTGGCGTACTTGATTAACCAAGGCCATTCAATGTCGTTCATCAGCCCGGAGGGAACCGTAGTTTTCAAAGCGGAGATCGGCGCATTAGCCGCCAGTGTTGCCCAAATTCAGGGCGTGTGGCTCAACCCCACGTATCGCGGGCAGGGCCTTAGCGCGGCATTTATGGCCGGTGTGGTGCATCTCGCGCGGGAGCTGGCACCCGTAGTGAGTCTGTATGTGAATGACTACAACACCCGGGCACTAAAAACCTATCAGCGCGTGGGGTTCGCACAGCAAGGAACATTCGCCACAGTGCTGTTCACTGCGAACTGAGCAGACCAGGCAACTCTCCAGTCAGGTACCGCTGAACCGATGGCCCCACCATAGCGATCACCTGATCGGCCGGCGCTGAAGCCAACGGCTCGAGTCCCACCACGTAGCGGGCTACCATCAAACCGACAATCTGACCGGCTGCAAGATTGGACCGGAGCGCGCGCTCAGCGTCACTGCCCGGTGCGTCCTTTATCAACCGGCTCAGGACTGATTGCACCACAAATTGCCGCATCAGGGCCGTCCTAGCGCGGGAGCCTAGAGTTCCCCGTAAAAAAGCCACCAGTGAGTGCTGGGCTGGCCCGTCCCACAGCCGCAACACCGCCCTGACGGCAGCCTCGCCCCGCAACTCAAACGGCACCTCCACTATTACCGAGAACACTTGCTCGGGGTCTATGGGAAGTTTGATGCTGTGGGCAAAGAGCTGTTCTTTGCTCTCGAAATAGTGGTGAACCATCGCCGCATCTACACCGGCGTCCCGCGCCACAGCCCGAAGGCTGGTTCCCTCGAAGCCGTGCTCCGCGAACAAGCGCGCCGCGGACGCTGTGATCTTTTCGCGCGTATCGCCAACGCCCCGCCGTCGTCCTCTGCGCGCTGTAGATTCTGCTGTCATTTGCTGCTCCGGCGCAACGTCAGTGAGGCAAACAGTAAAACGCCGACGGCGATCGCGGCAAGGAGCCAGGTGTCCCGCCAGAGCAGTGCTGTGGCCTCAGTGTTGGCCGCAATCTCCTGCAGTGCCTCCACTGAGAAGGTCAAGGGAAGCACGTTGGCCACGGCTTCAAGGACGGAGTTCATCTGGTCGCGAGCCACAAATAGTCCGCACAAAAGGATCTGTGGTACGACCACAACTGGCATAAATTGAATGGCCTGAAACTCGGTCCTAGCAAACGCTGAACACAGCAGACCCAAAGCAACGCCGAGCATGGCATTGAGGACAGCCACCAGCACCACAAGTAGCGGACTGCCTTTAACATCTAGCGCGAAGACCCAATATGCCACGGCGGAGGCAACAAGTGATTGGAGTGCTGCCATCAAAGAGAACGCGATCCCGTAGCCGAAGAGGAGATCAGTTTTGTGGATAGGTGTGGTGAGGAGGCGTTCTAAGGTGCCAGTGGTCCGCTCCCGCAGCATCGTGATGGAGGTGACCAAGAACATCACCACAAATGGGAAAATTGCCAGCATCATCAATCCCACCCGATTAAAGGTTCGGGGGTGACCCGGTGGCAGGGTTTCGTTCTCGTACAGGAAGTACACAGTAGCCAAGAGGAGCGCTGGCACCACCAAAATTAGTGCGATGCTGCGCCTGTCATGCCGGAGTTGGTTGAGTACTCGTCCCGCCGTGGCCAGGGTCATTCGAATGTTCACGGCTGGGACTCCACATTCGGTTCTGCTTCGCGAATAATGCGTAAAAAGGCACGCTCCAGATCCTCGCTGTGGCCTCTCTGGGCCAGTTCGGCCGGGGTGAGTTGGGCAAGAAGCAGTCCGTCACGTAAGAGCAAAAGGTGCTGACAATGACTTGCCTCCTCCATCACGTGACTGGAAATCAGAAGTGTGGTTCCGGCGTCGGCCATGGCGGCAAAGCGTTCCCATAACTCCGCACGCAGCACCGGATCCAACCCCACGGTAGGTTCATCCAAAACCAATAGCTGCGGTTTAGAGACTAGAGCGCATGCGAGAGACACGCGGTTGAGTTGCCCGCCGGAGAGTGAAGCGGTGAGCTGCTTGCTATACGGCGCCAGTCCGACGGCGTTAATCGCCTCTGAGGCGTCCGTCTTGTTCTGGCCATGCATAGTGCCGAAGTACCGAACGTTGGCTTCAACGGAGATGTCCGGATACACACTGGCGGATTGGGTCACGTAGCCCACACTGTCCCGGAGGGTGGCGTCCCCGGCGGGCCGGCCCAGGACGGTGACTCTGCCGGAGGTGGGCCGTTGGACGCCAACAATGGTGCGCATCAGGGTGGTTTTGCCACTGCCCGAGGGGCCCAAGAGTCCTGTGATCTGCCCGGCTGGGACGTTGAAGGATAGGCCGCGCAAGATGTCCAGTTGGCTGGAGCCGAGGTGGTGGCCTTTTGCGACTTTTAGTTCGGTGACGTTGATTGCTGGCGCGCCGGAGGTGTGGGGGAGTTCTTGCGAATTCGGTGCGGGAATTGCTACATGTGCCATAGAAGGCTCCTTCGCCGAGGGCACCAGAAATAATTCATCAGATGATGAATTAAGAGTAATTCCCAGCAAATTGGCAGTCAAGGACTCTTCCGCCCAGGTTGTGGCTGACGTATTTTCAAGCTGACCGTACCGATGAGGCGTGGGTCCCTCTAGAAAGGAACACACAATGGCTGTCAGCGTAGATCTAGCTAAAGCACTCGATAAAGACTTCGAGGACAAGTTCTTCGCCGTGGCCGGTGTTCTGGTAGCGCTCGAAGGCAAAACGAAGTACTAGTAGTTCTCGCCGGACGCTGATGCCCGGCCTGATATCCAGCACTGCCCGGAGAGCAGCCGTAGGCGACTGTTCGCCGGGCTGTGCTGTTCCCGGTTGGGCGCGTCCGGAGTCCAGCCGATAGATTAGTACCGAAGTCAATGTGTCCGTGTAACGGGCAACTTTTCAGACCTGCCCTAAGAAACGGAATACTTGCTGTGATTCTTCGCCTTTCGTCCTTGTTCCTGCGAACACTTCGCGAAGACCCTGTGGATGCTGAGGTGGCCAGCCACAAGCTCTTGGTTCGCGCTGGCTATATCCGCCGAGCTGCACCGGGCATTTACACGTGGTTGCCCTTGGGCTTGGCCGTTTTGCGTAAAGTCGAGGCCATCATTCGCGAGGAAATGAACGCTATTGGTGCCCAAGAAGTACATTTCCCGGCTCTTTTGCCTCGCGAACCTTACGAGGTCACCAACCGTTGGACCGAATATGGTGAGGGGCTGTTCCGTCTCAAGGACCGCAAAGACGCTGACTACTTGCTGGCGCCCACCCACGAAGAGGTTTTTACCCTCCTGGTCAAGGACCTCTACAGCTCCTACAAGGACCTGCCGCTGAGCCTGTACCAGATTCAAAACAAGTACCGCGATGAGGCGCGTCCGCGTGCTGGCCTACTGCGCGGCCGCGAGTTCATTATGAAGGACTCCTACTCCTTCGACATCGACGACGCCGGACTGGACGCAAGCTACGCCGCCCACCGCGGCGCCTACTTGAAGATCTTCGAGCGTCTGGGACTTGAGGTGCTACCTGTGTTCGCCACGGCCGGCGCCATGGGTGGTTCCAAGAGCGAAGAGTTCTTGCACCCCACCGAGATCGGCGAGGACACCTTTGTGCGCTCCGCGGGAGGCTATGCAGCCAACGTTGAGGCAGTCACCACTGTGGTTCCAGACGCTATCGATTTCACCAATGCACCGGCAGCACAGGTTCGCGAAACCCCTGACACACCCACGATTGACACACTCGTGGCCGCTGCCAATGAATTGGCACCGCGTTCAGAGTCCGACGGCGGCGCCTGGACTGCCGCTGACACTTTGAAGAACGTAGTCCTTGCCGTCACGCTACCGACGGGCACTCGCCAGCTGGTGGTTATCGGTGTTCCGGGTGACCGCGCAGTGGATCTCAAGCGGGTTGAGGCCAACATCTCTCAGTTCCTCGAAGTTGGCGGGGAAGTAGGCATCGAAGCTGCTTCGGAGGAAGACCTCAAAAAGCAGGAGCTTTTGGTTAAGGGATACATTGGCCCGGGCCTGAGCCTAGATGCACCGTTGCTCGGTGCTGAAGCGGCCAGCAAACTCCTCTACTTGGTAGACCCACGGGTGGTTTCTGGAACCTCATGGATCACCGGTGCCAACGCGGCCGGTAAGCACGTCTTTGGTCTCGTAGCTGGCCGTGACTTCACATGGGACGGCGTTATTGAAGCCACTGAAGTGCGCGACGGTGACCCTGCTCCGGACGGATCCGGTCCGCTTGAAACAGCGCGCGGCATCGAAATGGGTCACATTTTCCAGCTGGGCCGCAAATACGCCGAGGCGCTTGAGCTCAAAGTCTTAGACCAAAACGGAAAGCAGCAAGTGGTCACCATGGGCTCTTACGGTGTGGGTGTCACCCGCGCGGTGGCAGCACTGGCCGAGTCTAACCACGACGATCGTGGCCTGATCTGGCCGCGTTCAGTGGCACCTGCCGATGTCCACGTTGTGGCTGTTGGCCGAGGCGAAGAAATCTTCAACACAGCTGAGCAGATTGCTACCGAGCTCAACGCAGCTGGCCTTGAAGTGATTTATGACGACCGCCCCAAGGTGTCTCCCGGGGTTAAGTTCGGCGATGCTGAGCTGGTTGGTGTGCCCACGATTCTTGCTGTGGGCAAGGGACTGGCAGACGGCGTTGTTGAGATCAAGGATCGTCGCAGTGGCGTAGTTGAGAACGTACCCGTTGCCGAAGCAGTGGAATACGTGATTCGCGCCGTCCGTAGCTAGTGCTTTCTGGACTCGAAACCCTCCAGCCGCTCACCCTGATCCTGATAATTCTGGCGGGGTTTGCGGCTGGTTGGGTCGACGCGGTGGTGGGCGGCGGCGGGCTCATCCAGTTACCTGTGATGTTGATGGTGCCAGGGATTAGCCCCGTTCAGGCTTTGGCCACTAACAAAATGGGCTCCATCTTCGGTACCACCACCAGCGCCATCACCTATTACCGGCGGGTCAAACCTGACCTTAAGACGGCTGTCCCCATGGCGCTAGTGGCCTTAGTGGGCAGCTTCGCTGGCGCGTCATTGGCTGCCAACCTGCCCTCGAGCGTTTTCAAACCGATCATTGTGGTGGCTCTGATCGCCGTCGCACTTTTTACTGCGCTAAAACCGCAGCTGGGGGAGCTGACCTCGCTCCGCCATACTGGACAACGGCACTACCTCACGGCGTGCCTGATTGGGGCGGCGATCGGTTTTTATGACGGTTTGATCGGACCGGGTACCGGCTCCTTTTTGGTGATCGCTTTGGTGACTGCGATGGGATACGCCTTTATGGAAGCCAGCGCCAAGGCAAAAATCGTCAACATGGCCACGAACGCGGGAGCACTGCTGTTCTTTTTGCCGCACGGCTCGCTCTTGTGGGGTTTAGGTTTGGTCCTTGGTGCCGCAAACATGACCGGGGGATACCTTGGTGCACGGACCGCCGTCAGTAAGGGCAGCCGCTTTATACGCGTGGTTTTTTTGCTGGTGGTTGCCGCGCTCATCATCAAGCTTGGCTATGACGTTTGGAACGAAAACTTTAGGCACTAGTGACCCATCTGGTGCCACCTGTACGAACTAGCCCCCCGGCAACTAACACCCCTGCAAGTAGCACCCCGGAAACTAGGCTTCGCCGGGCTCGGGCAGGGTTAGCGCGGCGGGCAGGCCTGGGACTTGCCGGCCAGCCATTGTCCCGGCCACCCAGAGGGATCGCTGAAAGTCGCCACGGTGCGCTGGCTGCGAGGCGTAGCTCAGGGCGTTTTCCACTTCGCGAACTATTGCCCATTGCCTGGAAACGTCAGGATCAAGCCCGGCAACCAGACTAAAAACTTCGCAGCGTTCCACTAGAGCAGCCTCGGGGCCAGCTGGGCTGAGGTCACCAATTCGATTCCACAAAAGCGGCGCCACGCCGAATTCTGCTTCACCGATCATCGCTTGGGGATCTATTGCGAGATAGTCCTCTACGGCCGGGCTGCCGGAGTCCTGAACCCGGGCCAGAATGTTCAAATAGTGGAAATCTGTATGGACTAGTACGTCTTTGCTGAAGCGCCTGCCCACGGCACCCCGGGTCTGACAAACCTCCAACGCCGCCTCGAGTAGCCAGCGCGGAAAAGGTCTGCCCAGCATCTCCCAATCGGCGGGGAGCTCGTCACTGAATCGCTCGGCTAAAGCGGCAATGTGCTCAAATTCGTTCCACTCAGGCCGGTGATCCGGCACCAGCGATAGCTGGCGTACCAAGCCGCCCCACACCTGAGCCGCCAGGTCCATCGGTGCTTTTTGGAGTGACCACTCGGCGCCAAGGCGTTCAAGGAGCAAGGTGCAGGACGCTGGGTCTTCGCGCAGCAAGCGCACGGATCCGTTGCCGCCCCACAAGCGCAAAGCTGCTGCCTCTACCGTGGCCTCAGCATGCGGGAAGGCGATCTTCAAAACTGCGGTGCCGTCGTCGTCGTTCCTTTTCTCTTTTACCGGAACCACCAACGCCCCGTGACCGTTCCACGGCAGCTGACCCGGAACCAAATCAAGCTCAAGGTCCCACTCGGTTAAGCGAGCCTCAACCAGTTCCGGTACCCGGGCAAGCCAGTCCCGTCCGCCGCTGATCCGGGAGATCCGGCGGGAGAAAGAATCGGGGATCGGGATGGTACTCAGGCCCATCGTGCGGCTTTTCCAGAGGCAGCCATCGCTATGGCCCAAAGCTTGGGAGAGCTGGCAAAGATTTGACATCTACATTCAGCCCGGGGAGTGCTTCTTGTGTGCCGGCCCAAGCACTGCTGCGCTGATAGCTCGCATACAAGATTGATTCCGCCCATTCCCGGGTGCTGCCCTCGGAGAGCGCCACAGCGTCGACGTAAGGCTCCAAAGCGGCTTTCTCTACTCCCGCCAAGCCCTGAACTGGGTCTGCAGTGAAGCCGGACGGCAAGGCGTAGCCCGGCTGAGTGGGGGAGGGGATAACACATTGCGCCGTGGCCAGAGCGAGTGCTTGCTGGAGCGTCTCTTGGTGTGCGGTCAAGCCTTTCTGGGCGTAATTCTGCATTTCTGATGCTAACCGGGTGAGTGCCACTTGGTATAGATAAATGCTGCGTTGTTCACTTTGCACCGCCGAAGCAATGGCAGCCGCGGCACCCGTAGCTGCAGGTGCCGCCACTGGGGTTCCGCTGCACGCCGGAACTTTAGTGAAGCCTGCAAAACGTGGGTCACTGACGTTTGAAAGTTTGGCCAGTTTCGCCAGCGTTAGCGAGGCATAAGATCTCGAAACACCGGCAGAAGCGAAGGTCCGCGCCATTCCTGGTTCTTGGCCCAATGATTCCTTGAGCAAATTGGCTCCGGAATTGCGGATGGCCACCACAAGTTCACCGGGGGTCTTGTATTTGGCGGCAAAAGCGGTGGGGCTTGGTGTGGACCCGTTGCTTTCTAATCCAGCGTCAAATCGTTCCTGATCAAACTCGGGACCATTGGGTTGGAGCAATGCGCGGGCCTGGACCTCGAGCAAATCTGCCATCTCTTGCCACGAGGAGCGCGTCAGGGCATCCAACGCCGTTGACTTGTCCTGCGCCCATGCGCGGCTCTCGAGGCTGAGTTCGCGGGACTCGTTCAAAGCCGCCAAACGTTGTGTTTCTGGAGTGGAAAGTGGCTCAACAAGAGGATGAGCCGGGCGGGTGAGGAAGGTGCCAACACTCACCGTAACCATGGCAACCGACGCAAAAAGAACAAGGCACTTCCATAGAGCGAAGCGGCGCTTGTTGCTTGCAGTGGTATTCACAAGAATCGATGATGCCATGAACGTCACACACCCGCTGACACTTTCCATGCACCATGTGGCCCAGATTCTCGATAGTGTATATACACAACTAATCAACATGGGAGGCGGCCGACCAATGAGCGACGCAGAATCCGGGGCAAACGGCACCACCGCTGCCGAATCACTCCGCCTCAGAGAATTGCTTGAGCCTTCCGTGCTGGCCCAGCGTCTTTTTCTTGAAGACGTCATCATCCACACCGGCGGAACCAATCGCACGGTTCACGTAGTGGTGGACTTGCCTGAAGAAGAGACCGGTGGCGTGAGCTTGGACGCTATCGCCGAGGTCTCTCGAGTTTTGTCCGAGGCACTAGACAATGACCCGCACGATGACGGCCAGCCCTATGACTTGGAAGTTTCTTCCCCGGGTGTGGGCCGTCCGCTGACCGAAGTTCGCCACTGGCGCCGAGCCAAGGGACGTATGGTGCGGATCAACCTAGTAGAGGGCGAGAAGTTGTTGGGCCGTATCGTTTCGGTCGCCGACAGCAACGTCACGGTTATCCCGGAAATTGAAGTCAAAAAAGGCATGAAAGCCAAACAAGGCGAAGCCACGAGTATCCCGTTTACGAACATTCGTAGCGGAAAAGTAGAAGTCGAATTCAGCCACCTCAACGAGGACGAGCTGATTGAAGAACCCAACCTTGCTTCTGAGGAGGCCTAATGGATATTGACATGAGCGCGTTGAGGCTCCTAGAGCGAGAACGCGAAATTCCGCTGGACATGCTCATCCCCACCATCGAACAAGCACTTTTGGTGGCCTATCACAAGACCTCCGGTGCCTTCGAACTAGCTCGCGCTGAGCTGGATCGCAAGACCGGTCACGTCACCATTTGGGCCGCTGAAATCGACGACGACGGCGAGAAAATCGGTGAGTTCGAGGACACTCCGGCTGGCTTCGGCCGTATTGCTGCGAGCACTGCTCGTCAGATCATTCTGCAGCGCTTGCGCGATGTAGAGGATGACAACGTTCTTGGCGAATTCAAGGGCCGCGAAGGTGAACTCGTTGCCGGTCAGATCCAGCAGGGGCACAACCCGCACATGGTGCAGGTTAACCTCGGTGTTGTTGAAGCCCTGTTGCCACCGCCCGAGCAGGTTCCTGGTGAAAAGTACATCCACGGTAACCGCTTGCGTGCGTTCGTTGTTGACGTTCGCCGTGGCCAAAAGGGTCCTTCCATCACCCTGTCACGCTCGCACCCTGGCTTGGTTCGCAAGCTTTTTGAATTGGAAGTTCCGGAAATTGCTGACAAGTCTGTAGAGATCGTTGCCTTGGCACGCGAAGCCGGACACCGAACCAAAATGGCTGTTAAAGCTAAGACCCCCGGCATCAATGCCAAGGGTGCTTGCATTGGCGAAATGGGTTCACGCGTCCGCGCAGTAATGACTGAGCTCAACGACGAGAAGATCGACATTGTTGACTTCAGCGACGACCCGGCAACATTCATTGCCAACTCGCTTTCACCTTCACATGTGAACTCCGTCACCATTATTGATGAGGCGGCTCGCTCTGCTCGAGTAGTAGTCCCGGACTACCAACTTTCCTTGGCGATCGGCAAAGAGGGGCAGAATGCCCGGCTGGCAGCCAAGTTGACCGGCTGGCGCATTGATATTGTCTCTGACGCCGCGGTGGCCAAGCCAGAGTAGTTACTAAAAACGGGTCCTAGTCCAGCGGCTAGGGCCCGTTTTTATCGCCCACGTCCTAATTCATCAATTCGGGCGCTAGTGCAACAAGCGCTAGACTGGTTGAGGCTGAGTTCCCCGGCCGGTATCCAATGTAGGGCCATTAGTGCCCAAGAGTTCGCGCAAGGCGGCAAGTGTGCCTGAAGAAGTGACATCGCCTGAACGGACTTGTATTGGTTGCCGTGGTCGCGAGGCTCAGCATCGGCTCATTCGACTTGTAGCCGTCAATAGTGATTCGGATTCTTCCGCGATCACTGTGGACGTCCGCCGTCGTATGTCCGGAAGGGGAGCATGGCTGCATCCCCGCCAAGAGTGTTTTGCTTTGGCAAACAAAAAACGAGCTTTCGCCCGGGCCCTTAATGGGGTTTCAGACGTCAAGGCCGTCCAAGAGTTCTTGGCACAAGAATTACTTGCAGACCCGGCACCTGCCGAGTCCGTAAGAACCGTCCAACCTGAAAGCGGGTCTGAAATCTGATGGAAACCCGATGAGTTCCCAGCGATGAGTAAGCAACGATGACAACTTTGTTGCGCTCTGCAAAGACCCTTTTTGCCAACAATTTGGTGAAGGGTCGCAGTAAGTATTAGACGGTTCGTGCCTGGCTCGGTGCGGACCGAGACAGGAGAAATGTGGCCAAGGTCCGCGTACACGAGCTCGCCAAAGAGCTCGGCATAACTTCCAAAGACGCAGTTGCTAAACTGCAAGAGTTGGGAGAATTCGTTCGTTCCGCCTCGTCAACAATCGAGGCACCCGTTGTGAAGAAACTTCGCGACGCATACCCGGGTGCAGCAGCTGCACCCGCCGCTGCAAAGGCAGCACCCAAGTCGGCGCCTTCACCGGCACGCCCGGCGACGCCGGCTGCAAGTGCGCCGGCAACCCCTGCGGCACCTGCTGCCTCCAGCCCTGCAGCGCCTGCCCCGGCAGCCTCCAGCAGCGCCCCAGCAGTATCGCCTAGCCCCGCAGCCCCCGCTGCGAGCACACCGGCCGCATCGGGCGCCAAGCCCGGCGCACGTCCGGCGCCGCGTCCGGCAGCAGAGGCTCCTAGCCGCAACGAAAACCCACGCAATTCCGAGTCCTCCCGTCAGGGTGGGGCTCCGCGTCCGGGCGGTCCCCGTCCCGGTAACAACCCCTTCGCAACCTCACAGGGCATGCCCCGTGGCGGCCGCGATTCCGAGCGTGCACCTCGTCCCGGTAACAACCCCTTCGCTCAGTCGCAGGGTATGCCGCGTCCGGGTGGCTCACGCAACGAAGGCGAACGCCCCGGTGGTCCCCGTCCCGCTGCTGGTGCCGGTGGACCTCGTCCAGGTGCACCGCGTCCGGCTGGTGCTCGTCCCGCCGCAGGCGCTGGTGGACCTCGTCCTGCTGGTGCCGGTGGAAACCGTCCCGGTGGAGCTGGCGGAAACCGTCCTACTCCGGGCATGATGCCGAACCGTACCGAGCGTCCGGCTCCGGCTGGCGCAGGCCGTCCGGGTGCACGCCCGGGTGGACCGGGCCGGCCAGGCGGAGCTCCGGGTGGAGCTCCCGGTGCCGGTGGCGGCGCTCCGGCAGGCGGTGGCTTCGGTAAGGGTGGTCGCGGTCGCGGCGGAACCCAGGGCGCCTTCGGTAAGGGTGGCGCAGGTCGCGGTAAGCAGCGCAAGTCCAAGCGCGCAAAGCGTCAGGAACTTGAGCAGATGAGTGCTCCGTCGCTGGGTGGAGTATCCGTACCCCGCGGCGATGGCAACACTGTGGTGCGTTTGCGCCGCGGTTCCTCGATCACTGACTTCGCTGACAAGATCGAGGCAAACCCCGCAGCATTGGTGACAGTGCTTTTCCACTTGGGCGAGATGGCAACTGCCACCCAGTCCTTGGACGAAGAGACCTTTGCCCTCTTGGGTGAAGAGCTCGGCTACAAGCTTCAGGTTGTTTCCCCTGAGGACGAAGAGCGCGAATTGCTCTCCGGCTTCGACATCGACTTCGATGCTGAGCTTGAGGCTGAAGGCGATGAAGAACTTGAGGCTCGTCCTCCAGTAGTTACCGTGATGGGTCACGTTGACCACGGTAAGACTCGCTTGCTTGATGCCATCCGCAACTCTGACGTTGTTGCAGACGAGCACGGTGGTATCACCCAGCACATCGGTGCCTACCAGATCACCACTCCTCACGAGGGTGTAGACCGTCAGATCACCTTCATCGATACTCCGGGTCACGAAGCGTTTACTGCTATGCGTGCTCGTGGTGCAAAGGTTACTGACATCGCCATTTTGGTGGTTGCAGCGGACGACGGCGTTATGCCTCAGACTGTTGAAGCCCTCAACCACGCGCAGGCAGCTAACGTGCCGATCGTTGTGGCAGTGAACAAGATCGATAAGGAAGGCGCTAACCCGGATAAGGTCCGTGGTCAGCTGACCGAATACGGTTTGGTTCCTGAAGAGTACGGTGGCGACACCATGTTCGTTGAGGTCTCTGCTCGCCAGAACCTGAACATCGACGAGCTGCTCGAAGCTGTTCTGCTCACCGCAGATGCCGCTTTGGACATGCGCGCCAACCCGGACAAGGACGCTCGCGGTATTGCTATCGAGGCGAACTTGGACAAGGGCCGCGGTGCTGTTGCAACCGTTCTGGTTCAGTCCGGTACCTTGCGCGTTGGTGACACGATCGTTGCGGGCACGGCTCACGGCCGCGTTCGTGCAATGTTCGACGACGACGGTAGCGCCATCTCCGAAGCCGGTCCTTCGCGTCCGGTGCAGGTTTTGGGTCTGTCCAATGTCCCGCGTGCAGGTGACACCTTCTTTGTGACCGGTGACGAGCGCACGGCACGTCAGATCGCTGAAAAGCGTGAAGCCGCTGACCGTAACGCAGCACTGGCCAAGCGTCGTAAGCGCATCAGCCTTGAAGACTTCGATCAGGCTGTTGCTGATGGCAAGATCGACACCCTTAACCTCATCCTCAAGGGTGACGTTTCCGGTGCCGTGGAAGCCTTGGAAGACGCATTGCTCAAGATCGACGTTGGAGAAGGCGTGCAGTTGCGCGTTATCCACCGCGGTGTTGGTGCCATCACGCAGAACGACGTCAACCTGGCAACAGTGGACAGCGCCGTTATCATCGGCTTCAACGTCAAGCCTGCTGAGCGTGTTGCTGACTTGGCTGACCGTGAAGGCGTTGACATGCGCTTCTATTCGGTCATCTACGCGGCCATCGATGACATTGAGCTTGCACTCAAGGGCATGCTCAAGCCTGAGTACGAGGAAGTTCAGCTCGGTACTGCCGAGGTGCGCGAGGTATTCCGCTCTTCCAAGTTCGGCAACATTGCCGGTTCCATCGTGCGTACGGGTGTTATCCGCCGTAACACGAAGGCCCGCATCAGCCGTGACGGCAAGATCATCGGTGACAACCTCACGGTGGAGACGCTCAAGCGCTTCAAGGACGACGCCACTGAGGTCCGCACGGACTTCGAGTGTGGTATCGGTCTTGGTTCGTTCAACGACATCAACGAGGGCGACATCATCGAGACCTTCGAGATGCGCGAAAAGCCGCGCGTCTAAAGGCTCTGGAGCCACAAGGGTGAACGGTAGTACCACGTGCGGGGCCGCGGGATTTTTCCTGCGGCCCCGCCGTGGCGTATCTCATTGAATTAGTTTTCCCAGGAGGAATCATGGCCGATCCGGCCCGCGCCGCGAAGCTGGCGCAACGTATCAAGGTTGTAGTTGCCGAGGCACTTCGCAAGGTGGTTAAGGACGAACGAGTTCTCAACGTCACCATCACGGACGCACGTGTGACCAATGACCTGCAGCACGCAACGGTTTACTACACGGCTTTCGGCGACGAAACAGCCCAACAGGACGCCTCAGCAGCATTGACCAAAGCAACCGGCATTTTGCGCCGCGAAGTAGGACGCAACATTACGGTTCGTCTCACCCCAACCCTTGAGTTTGTGGCTGACGAGATCCCGGTCAACGCATCCAACCTTGAAGCTCTACTCCGGGTTGCCAAGGAACGCGACGCCGAGCTGGCTCAACTAGCCGCTGGTGCCGTGCACGCAGGCGACGCAGACCCGTACAAGTCCGCCATCGATGACGCTGACTTTGACGACGAGGACGACGAGGACGACGAGGACGACGACGAGGACCAAGAAAGCGCAGAATCACCGCGCTCCTAGTTCTGCCTTAGTCGGTACATTCCTTCCAGGCTTATAGGTGCGCAGGCTCCCGGGCCTGTGCACCTATACTGGAAGGCGTGCTTTCTGGACTCGTAATCGTTGATAAACCGCAGGGCTTTACTAGCCATGACGTGGTGGCGAGGATGCGGCGGCTGGCCGGCACTCGCAAGGTGGGCCACGCCGGAACGCTAGACCCCATGGCCACCGGAGTCCTGGTGATTGGAGTCAACAAAGCAACTCGATTGTTGACCTACATCGTCGGCACTACCAAAACATATACCGCCACCATTCGTTTAGGGCAGAGCACCATCACGGACGACGCCGAGGGCGAGTTCACCTCCTCAGCCTCCACGGTGAATATCACCGAAGAAGCGGTCCGGGCGCAGATTGCCGTACTCAGTGGCGAGATCCAACAAGTACCCAGCAGCGTGAGTGCCATCAAAGTCAACGGCGAACGTTCATACGCACGCGTGCGTGCTGGCGAAGAAGTGCAACTGGCAGCCCGCCCGGTGACCATCCACCGATTTGAGCTCCATTCCTTCACCAGACCTGATGGAGAAGACGTTGTTGACCTGGATGTCACAGTTGAATGTTCTTCGGGAACCTATATCCGGGCTTTGGCCAGAGACTTGGGGCAGGCGCTGAACGTCGGCGGACACCTGACGGCACTACGCCGCACCCATGTTGGGCCGTACAGCATCGAGCAGGCAAGCACTCTTGAAGAGCTAGCAGAGGAGTTCAAGCTCCTTGATATGTCTGACGCTGCTCGTGCACTGATGCCTAACCGAATTCTCACTGCCGAGGAAGTCACGGAGCTCTCCTTTGGCCGCCGAATCGCAGCATCGGCTGATTTTAGTAGCTATGCAAAGGTGTCTACGGCGGAAGAGCCTGTGGCTGCTTTTGCACCGGACGGGACGCTCATTGCTTTGTTGGCTGATTCCGGCAAATATGCCAAGCCGGTACTTGTTTTTGAACCCGGCAACGGTGGTTCGTCCGCAACGGAGGAAAAAAACTAAGTGGACGGTTATTTTTATGCCATTCTCGCCGTCGGACTGTGCTCCACTCTGATTTGTCTTGGGGCGGGCATTATGCGCAAGGCCCCCAACGACGTCACGCTATTGTCTGTTGTGGCTGTAGAACTGAGCATGTTCGTTTATTTGGTGGGCTCAATTGTCCGTTCCATTGCGGGGGAGCACATCGCAGGGGAACAGTGGGAGTTCTGGGGTTACATGCTCACAGCACTGCTGGTTCCCGTTGCGGCTGTCTATTGGGCAGTCCTTGAACGCACCCGGTGGAGCAATTTTGTTTTGGCGGCGGTGGGTATCAACTCGCTGGTGATGGCCGCGCGTATGAATCAGATCTGGTACTAGGCATGCAGGAAGAACAAGCTATGGAGCACCACAACAGCGCCGCCAGCAAGCAAGAGAGCAACAAGCCGGAGACCAACAAGCCGGAGACCACCGAGCCGGAGACCAACAAGGCAGAGAGTGGTCAGGCAGTGTCTAACACCAGAAACACCGGACCTGGCCGTCTACTGATTGCCGTCTATGGGATTTTTGCCCTCGCCGCCACAGCGCGCGCCGGCTACCAAATCGCTACCAAGTTCAGCGAAGCTCCCGTGGCCTACTCGCTTTCGGCCTTCGCGGCGATTGTGTACATCGTTGCCACAATCTCCTTAGCCAAAGCCGGTACAAACTGGTTTAAAGTTTCGCTGGTGGCACTGATCGTCGAATTGCTCGGCGTCCTTGTTGTGGGTTTCTTGAGCATCGCCGACTCTGTGGCCTTCCCTCACCAAACTGTTTGGTCAGGCTTTGGTCAGGGCTACGGATACGTTCCGCTGCTCTTGCCGATTATTGGACTCATCTGGCTCTACCGCCGCAGGCCTGCAGCTCACTAAATTCTCGGCTATTGGCTGTTTAGATCTTTTGTCACGAGCACAAGTCGAGGCAAAAAACGCCCTTGCTGAAACCAGAACTTCTGGGTTTCAGCAAGGGCGTCTTTTATGGTTCCTAGTGCTATGTCATTCAGCGCCTGTTACCTCAGCGCCTGTGACTTCAGCGGCTATTTGTTGCCGAAAAGTCCGCCGAGCAAACCGCCAAGACCGCCCTGCTGGTTCTGCTGATCCTTAGTTGGCGCAGGATCGCCTTCGGGAAGATCAACGTTGATCACCTCACCCGGCTGTAGGTCTGCGCCATTGGGTGCCTCCGACTGCTCCGGGGTAGTCGGCGTCTGAGTGTCTTGATCGGAGAAGTTGGGGTCAACGGACGTGCTCTGGTCCTGGGCTTGTTGTGAGGAATCTTGCGCTTGGCCACCGCCAAGGATGTTGCCCAAAATATCCCCAAATCCGCCTTGGCTGGCCTGGCCCGGGGCAGCACTACCACTGCCACCGCCGAACATTCCGCCAAGGGATCCGAGGATGCTACCAAGCACACCACCGCCGGCGCCACTACCGGTGGAGGCACCCTGACCTCCGCCCAACAAGCCACCCAGAATGGAACCTAGGTCAGTTCCACCAGCCTGAGTTGTTCCGGCATCCGTGGTTTGACCCTGTTTCTGGCCCAAGTATTTAGACGCCAGCCATGACATCACAATCGGTGCCAGGATCGGAAGAACCTTGCTGATCAATGTTCCGCCCGCACCGCCGAGGTTGGCTGCGCCGGCTAGTTGGCTAGCCACCTGATCTTGCTGGCCCCCAAAAACGTGGCTCACAATCTTTTCGCCGTCTGTGGTGTCCACCTGTGCAGCGTCGATCTCACCGTCAGAAAGATCATTTTGGTGCTGAGTCAATGCTGACTCCAGGTTCGCTGCAGCAGAGGGATCCTGGGCATTGTTTTGCATTCCAGCGAGCAAGGTAGGTACGGCGGCCTCTACGGCAGCCTGAGCACTAGCGGAGTCCGTCCCAAGCATCTGGGCGATCTGATCGATGGGAAGCTTTCCCAGAATGTCTTCAAGCGCAGTCATAGCTACTCCTTTGGCCAGCAGATGCCAGCATTGGCGAAAACTGAACGCTGCCGTACTGGCAGCCATTGCTCTTGCATCGTAGCCCCGGCAAAGTCGTGGCGGAAGTAACTCGGCACGGACAAACGGCTTAAAGGTGTGGTTGCCGCACCCGTCAATCGCGGTCCCTCCGCTGCGCTGCGCACATGGTTGCCAGCCACAGCGGGTAATCTTAGTGAGGTCCGCCGTCGGTCTCTGATCGGCACCGGTCTGTGCCAAAGGGTCACACCGTTGGCACATAGATGAGCTGTCACACGAGGAGCGCAGGGCACTATATATGGTTCAGATCTGGAGCGATCTCGCGGAAGTTCCCGAGGGCTACGGGCCATCGGTAGTAACCATAGGCAATTTTGACGGCGTCCATCAGGGCCATCAACAAGTCCTTGCCCAGTTAGTTGGGGTTGCTCGGGATGCGCACGCCAAGGCTGTAGCGGTAACTTTTGACCCGCATCCTTCGCAAGTGCACCGGCCGGAAAGTGCACCCGAGCTCATTATGGGTTTGGAAGACCGGCTCGAAGTACTTGCTGACAACGGACTCGACGGCGTACTGGTGATGCACTACACCCTTGAACTGGCGGCCTTAACGCCCAGTGATTTTGTTCGCTCTGTGCTCGTTGATACTTTGCACGTCTCCCATGTGGTGATTGGGCGAGACGTACGCTTTGGCAAAAATAACTCCGGTGATCTGAGCACCATGCAAGAGCTCGGAGCTGAATTCGGGTTCGACGTTGTTGTCACCACAGAATTCGGTTCCCCAGAGAGTCACGACATGCATGGGGAGGGGCGCCGCTGCTCCTCAACGTGGGTCCGCGAAGCACTTTCAGAGGGAGATGTGGCTACTGCCTCATCCGTCTTAGGACGACCGCACCGAATGCGCGGAGTGGTGGTGCACGGGGCAGCCCGCGGGCGTGAACTCGGTTTTCCCACGGCAAACCTTGCTACTGATGCGAGCGGCTACATTCCGGGTGACGGAATCTACGCGGGCTGGCTCACCGACGAGACCGGCAAAAAATGGCCGGCGGCCATATCGGTGGGTTCAAACCCCACCTTTGAAGGCGTGAGCCGGCAGGTGGAAGCTCACGTGATTGATCGTCCCGCAGAAGCGGTGGAGGACTTTAACCTCTACGGACAAGCAGTTGTCCTCGAATTCGTCACCCGGTTGCGCGGCATGGTGGCCTACCGCGGCCCTGAAGCGCTCGTGGAACAAATGCGCCTGGATGTCCAGCAGGCACGAACAGTTTTGGAGAACTGATGAGTGTCGAGAAAAATACTCGCGATTTGGACCAAGGAATCGTCAAGGATTTCAGCTCCACCATGAGCTACGGCTCCTACCTGCAACTAGGTACGCTGCTCTCAGCACAGCAACCAGTCAGCACTCCGGAGCACCATGATGAAATGCTGTTTATCATCCAGCACCAGACCACGGAGTTATGGCTCAAATTGGTTCTGCATGAATTACGCAGTGCCAAAGAACAACTGCGCCAGGACCACTTGGCCGGCGCGCTCAAGGGCATTGCCCGGGTTAAGCACATCCAAAAGACCCTGACTGAACAGTGGTCCGTCTTGGCCACGCTCACTCCCACCGAGTATTCGGAGTTCCGTGGTTTCTTGGGGAAGTCCTCGGGATTCCAGTCAGCCCAGTACCGGGCTGTTGAGTTCATTTTGGGCAACAAGAACCGGGCAATGCTAGAAGTCTTTGCTTCTGATCCGGACTCATACGCCATGCTTGAAGACCTTCTAAACTCGCCAAGCATCTATGACGAGTTTTTGGGGCACCTCCACCGCCAGGGTCACAGCATCCCTACCGCTCTGCTGGAGCGCGACGTCACCCAAGCCCATGTGTTCACGGCCGAGCTTGTCCCTGTTTTCAAAAAGATTTATGAAGACGCCAATACCTATTGGGCCGCCTACGAGGCTTGTGAAGAACTCGTGGACTTGGAAGATAACTTCCAGCTGTGGCGTTTCCGGCACTTGCGTACCGTGCAACGAACCATCGGGCTCAAAACCGGTACGGGTGGATCCAGCGGCGTCAGCTTTTTGCAAAAGGCCCTCGAACTAACCTTTTTCCCCGAGCTTTTTGCGGTCCGCACAGAGATTGGACGCTAGCCGTGAGCCAGGAACTTCAAAGCCTCAACCAAGCCGCACAGGAGTTGGATTCCGCTGACCCGCTAGCCGAGGTTCGCAAGGAGTTCATTGGCAGTGAGACGCCGTTGAGCTACCTCGACGGCAATTCCTTGGGCCGGCCCTTGCGCCGAACGGCCGAGGACATTAACGCCTTTATCCACCATTCTTGGGGCGGCAGGCTTATTCGTGGCTGGGACGAACAATGGCTCGAATTGCCTCAAGTCATTGGAGATCAGCTTGGCTCGGTGGCGCTCGGTGCAGCGCCGGGACAAACCGTCATTGCCGATTCCACCACGGTGATTTTGTACAAGCTAGTCAGGGCAGCTGTAGCGGCTACACAAAACCATGGAGCTGGAGGAGCGCCCTCGAGAACCGAGTTGGTTGTAGACACCGATAATTTCCCCACGGATCGCTATGTGATGGAAGGAATTGCCGAGGAACTCGGTATGACATTGCGGTGGATTCAAGCTGATCCGCTGAGCGGAGTGAGCCTTGAACAGGTGCAAGCGGTCGTCGGCGCCAGCACCGCCGTCGTCCTTCTTAGCCACGTTAGTTACCGTTCCGGATATATTGCTGACATGGCTGCGATCACCGCCGCCGTGCACGACGCCGGGGCACTAGTGGTGTGGGACCTATGCCATTCCGTGGGCGTACTAGAGCTTGCCCTGGACGAATGCGGGGTGGACTTCGCTGCTGGGTGCACGTACAAATACCTCAATGGTGGTCCAGGGTCGCCAGCCTTCGCGTACGTCAACCAGAGGCATTTGGCAACGCTGAAACAGCCAATCTGGGGTTGGATGGGACGCCGTGATGCCTTTGAGATGGCCCCTGGCTACCAAGCCGCCGACGGCATTCGAAGCTTCCTGAGCGGCACACCACCGGTATTTGGCATGCTTGCCGTCCGTGGAACCCTAGAGATCCTCGCTCAGGTGGGTATGCCAGCCGTGCGCGCCAAAGCCATAGAGCTGACCGAATTTGCGCTGCGCTGTTCTGAGCAGTTACTTGCCCCCTTGGGAGTTACCGTGGGCACACCCGGTGACCCAGCCCAGCGTGGTGGCCACATCACCATTAGCCACCAAGAATTTAGGGGCATGCTGGGTGGATTGTGGGAAGTCGATGTGATTCCGGATTTCCGTGCTCCGGATGCGCTGCGCATTGGACTATCACCGTTGAGCACTTCCTTTGCCGAAGTCTTGCGTGGAATGGTGGAAATCCGTGACCGACTGCACTTGCTGACTTCGACAACTTCGGGCCCCACCCTGTAAACTGGCATGTGGATCCGGCTGCAGTCCGTGGTTGCCTGATCCTGCATTTGCTATAAGCCGCTTTGGCGGTGGCAATGCAACCCGGCAGTGATCTACTGATCCGGGCCTCACGGCACAACTCTAGGAGTTATTGTGGCACTTGACGCCGCCATCAAGCAGCAGATCATGAAGGAATACGCAACGGGCGAAGCCGACACCGGCTCACCCGAGGTTCAGATTGCTGTGCTGTCCAAGCGCATCTCTGACCTGACGGAACACCTGAAGATGCACAAGCACGATCACCACACCCGCCGTGGCCTTATGGGCTTGGTAGGTCGTCGTAAGCGCATGCTGCGCTACCTGCACGACACTGACATCACGCGCTACCGTACGCTCATTGAGCGCCTCGGCCTGCGTCGCTAGTTAGACTGAGGGCGGTTCTTTCCCCATGGGGAAAGACCGCCTTCTTTCGCAGCACGGATAGCTTTCCGAGCTAGTAATTCAAAAAATCAATAGGAGTTTCAACCAGAAATCGCGCATTCGCGGTCCTCGGTAGTGATCTCCGGGAAGTGCTGGCCCGCTGGGCAGCACATAGGCCCGTGGATCTCGATCGAAGACCGGGTGTTGTACAGGCAGAACGTTCTGATCCTGGGCTGATTATGGTGGCTCCGCTAAGCAGAAACGGAGGTGACTCTCTTGGAGGGTCCCGAAATCCAGTTCTCAGAAGCCGTCATTGACAATGGCCGCTTCGGCAAGCGCGTTATTCGCTTTGAAACAGGCCGTCTTGCCAAGCAAGCAGCCGGTGCAGCAATGGTGTACATCGACGATGACACCGCGCTGCTTTCCGCAACCACCGCAGGCAAGTCCCCGCGCGAAGGGTTCGACTTCTTCCCGCTGACCGTGGACGTCGAGGAGCGTATGTACGCTGCTGGCCGTATCCCGGGCAGCTTCTTCCGCCGCGAAGGTCGCCCGTCCACGGAAGCCATTTTGGCTTGCCGTTTGATGGACCGCCCGTTGCGCCCGGCATTCGTCAAGGGCCTGCGCAACGAAGTACAGATCGTTGTTACCGTGTTGGCCATCAACCCGGACGAGCTCTACGACGTAGTAGCTATCAACGCATCCTCGATCTCCACCCAGCTCTCCGGTTTGCCGTTCTCGGGTCCCATCGGTGGTGTTCGTGTTGCACTCGTAGCTGACGAGCAGGGTTCACAGTGGGTCGCTTTCCCCAAGCACTCTCAGCTGGAGAACTCGGTCTTCAACATGGTTGTTGCCGGCCGCGTTGCCGGTGATGACATCGCCATCATGATGGTTGAAGCCGAAGCTACTGACAATGCTTGGAACCTCATCAAGGAACAGGGCGCAACTGCTCCTACCGAAGAAGTTGTTTCTGAGGGTCTCGAAGCTGCAAAGCCGTTCATCAAGGCGCTGTGTGAAGCACAGGCAGACTTGGCTGCTCGCGCTGCCAAGCCCACCGTTGAATTCCCGGTCTTCTTGGACTACGAAGATGACGTCTTCGCCGCTGTTGAGTCCGCTGCAGCCGAAAAGCTCGCCAGCGTCTTCCAGATCGCTGACAAGCAAGAGCGGGACAACGCCTCTGACGCGCTCAAGGACGAGGTCATTTCTGGCCTAGCCGCTGAGTTCGAAGGTCGCGAGAAGGAACTCTCCGCAGCATTCCGCTCGGTCACCAAGAAGGTTGTGCGCCAGCGCATCCTCAAGGACCAGATCCGTATTGACGGCCGCGGCTTGACGGACATCCGTCAGCTCACCGCCGAGGTTGAGGTTCTGCCGCGCGTACACGGTTCGGCAATCTTCGAGCGTGGCGAAACCCAGATTATGGGCGTCACCACCTTGAACATGCTCAAGATGGAACAGCAGATCGACTCGCTGTCTCCCGTCAAGACCAAGCGCTACATGCACAACTACAACTTCCCGCCGTACTCCACCGGTGAAACCGGCCGCGTTGGTTCCCCCAAGCGCCGCGAAATCGGTCACGGTGCCTTGGCAGAGCGTGCACTTGTGCCGGTATTGCCTTCACGTGAAGAATTCCCGTACGCCATCCGTCAGGTCTCCGAGGCACTCGGATCCAACGGTTCCACCTCCATGGGTTCGGTCTGCGCCTCAACGCTGTCCTTGCTCAACGCTGGCGTTCCGCTCAAGGCACCGGTTGCCGGTATCGCAATGGGCTTGGTTTCTGACCAGGTCGACGGCGAAACTCGCTACGCTGCTTTGACTGACATCCTCGGCGCCGAAGATGCCTTCGGTGACATGGACTTCAAGGTTGCCGGTACTTCTGAATTCGTTACGGCTATCCAGTTGGACACCAAGCTGGACGGTATCCCCGCTTCGGTTTTGGCCGCCGCACTCAAGCAGGCTCGTGAAGCCCGCTTGCACATCCTCGAGGTTCTCAACGCAGCGATCGATACCCCTGACGAGCTCTCTGAGTTCGCTCCTCGTGTTATCGCAGTGAAGATCCCCGTGGACAAGATCGGCGAGGTCATTGGCCCCAAGGGCAAGATGATCAACCAGATCCAGGAAGATACCGGCGCTGACATCTCGATCGAGGACGACGGAACCGTTTACATCGGTGCCACCAATGGTCCTTCGGCAGAGGCTGCACGCTCCGCTATCAACGCGATCGCCAACCCGCAGGTTCCGGAAATTGGCGAGCGTTACCTCGGTACGGTTGTCAAGACCACCACCTTCGGTGCATTCATCTCCTTGACCCCGGGCAAGGACGGCCTGCTGCACATCTCCGAACTGCGTAAGCTCGCCGGTGGCAAGCGCGTGGATAACGTGGATGACGTTGTTGGCGTTGGTCAGAAGATCCAAGTGGAAATCACCAAGATCGATGACCGCGGAAAGCTTTCGCTCTCTCCTGTTGTTGCTGAGGAAGAAGGCGCAGCGGTTGAGACCGAGCGCGTTCACTCCGAGGACGCTGCAGAAGGCGAAGACGCGTAATACATGACAATCATTCATTTGCCGCTGACCCCTGGCCACCACGGAGAAAGCACTGACGGCTCAGCCGTTCAAGGCCACTCCAGCCTGATCCACGGAGAAGCCGGTGGCGCACAAGTGCGTCGCTCGGTCCTCCCCGGTGGAGTGCGTGTCCTCACTGAGGCCATGCCAGGTCAGAGGTCAGCGACAATTGGATTTTGGGTTGGTGTTGGCTCGCGGGACGAAGCCGCGGGCCAACACGGCTCAACCCATTTCCTTGAGCACCTGCTGTTCAAGGGCACCAAAAAGCGCACAGCGCTAGAAATTGCCTCGGCTTTTGACGAGGTTGGTGGCGAATCAAACGCAGCCACCGCGAAGGAAAGTACCTGCTACTTTGCTCGCGTTTTGGATTCTGATCTGCCCATGGCCATTGATGTTATTGCGGACATGATCACCTCCGCGGTTTTGGATCCGGAAGAGCTTGAGCAAGAGCGCGACGTCATTCTTGAAGAGATCGCCATGGATAGTGACGATCCCACCGACGTTGCTCACGAAAATTTTGTTGCAGCAGTACTCGGTGCACACCCCCTAGGACGCCCCATTGGCGGAACGCCCGAGGCCATCAAAGCGGTTGGCCGCGAGGCTGTGTGGGAGCACTACCAGCGTTACTACCGGCCGGAAGAGCTAGTTATTACTGCTGCTGGTGGCCTAGACCATGATCAACTGTGTCAACAGGTCTTGGAAGCACTGCATCAAGCCGGTTGGAAGCTTGATCCTCAGGCTGCGCCAGTAGCCCGCCGCTCCACTGAGCCCGCTACTGTGACGGGTACCGAAGGTATGCACGTTATCAAGCGCCAAGTTGAGCAGGCCAACATCATTATGGGTTGCCCTTCAATTGTGGCCACTGACAGTCGCCGCTACGTGATGAGTGTGCTCAACGCTGTTCTGGGCGGCGGAATGTCTTCACGCCTTTTCCAAGAGATCCGCGAGAAGCGCGGTTTGGTTTACTCGACGTACTCCTTTGCGTCCGCTTACGCCGACGCTGGTTACTTTGGAATGTATGCGGGTTGCTCCCCAGCAAAAGTCCGCCAGGTGATTGAGCTTCTGGGCGTTGAGCTGGATAAGCTTGCCGAGCATGGCATTACTGGCGAGGAACTCCGCAAAGCTGTGGGGCAGCTCAGTGGCGGTATTGTTTTGGCCCTAGAAGATACCGGATCACGTATGTCCCGTTTGGGGCGCGCCGAGTTGGTTTCCGGTGAGTTCCAAGACATCGAAGAAACCCTCAGCCAGATCCGGGCCGTCACCGTTGAACAGGTGCAAGAGCTGGCGCAGTGGTTGGCTAAATCGCCGCGCACTGTCACTGTGGTTGGACCGTTCGAGGAAACTGAAGACTTCGGCCTCTAAGCCGAGTAGCCCTACTTTCGCTTAGCCGCCCGCAAAGGGCGGTAAAACATCAACCGTGTCATCGGCGTCGAGCATTATCTGATGGTGACGCGTTGCCACGCCGTTGAGCAAAAAACTGCTGCGCGCAAGCACCGTAGAAAGTGCCGGAGCGTTTGGGTCCTGAACGGAACGTTCGACGCCGAGGATCGCCTTCAAGAGGCCCTCCAAGGAGGTGCCACTAGGCAATTCCAGACGTTCTTCATCCGTGCCGGCGGCAGCGCTGGCCGCGGCAAAGTATCGAATCAGCACGTGCTAACCACCAATCGCGCTCATCGAGCGGTCAGGTTGTACAAATTCAGTGTCCCCAAGGCCCGTGTGACCCATACCGTGAGCCTTGGGTTTGGACCACATAGCGTTTTGCCACACGGCAGCTACGTCCTCATCCGAGGCACCAGAACGCAAGTGGGCCATCAGGTCGGTTTCCTCGCGGGAAAACAGGCAGCTCATGATTTTCCCTTCGGCAGTGACCCGAGTGCGTCGACAATCGGCGCAGAACGGTTCGGTAACCGAGGCAATAATCCCAACGGTCCCTAGAAGATCACCACCGGTGGTATCACTAGCACCTCGACGATGCCGTACCTCATACCGTTCGGCGGGGGCGCCGTCGCGCTCTCTTGGGTCCGGGCTCAAAACAAAGTCTTGTTCTAGTCCGCCACGGATTTCAGCGGCCGTAATCATGTCCGTCCGTGTCCAGCCGTGATCTGCATCCAGAGGCATCTGCTCAATAAAACGAAGTTCATAACCACGCTCCAGTGACCACTGCAGTAGCTCAGGGGCTTGAGCGTCGTTGATCCCGCGCATCAGCACTGCATTGATTTTGATCGGGCCCAATCCTGCGTCGCTGGCAGCCTCAATCCCCGCTAATACCCGGTCCAGAACGGGCCTGCGGGTGAGTTCAGCAAAGGTTTCGGCATGAATTGAATCTAAGGAGACGTTGATTCGGCTCAGGCCAGCGGCTTTGAGCGCTACTGCTTTGCGGTCCAAACCCACAGCATTGGTAGTCAGAGAGATCGGCAACTCCGGGTGAGCGTTCCGTAAACGCGTGATAATTTCCACGAGGTCAGCGCGCACCAGCGGCTCCCCACCGGTGAGGCGCAATTCGCGCACACCCAGCATCTCCACACCGATCCGGACAAGGCGCACAATCTCATCCGCGCTGAGAACGGCCTCGCGTTTGAGCCAATCTAGGCCTTCCGCGGGCATGCAGTAGGTGCAGCGCAAATTGCATTTATCCGTGAGCGAGAGGCGCATATCAGTGGCCTTGCGGCCAAAGCGGTCAATGAGACCGGCGGAAAGCTCTCCCGCAGTGCGCTGTATGTTCATCACTTCAGGCTACGCCACTTGCTGCCAAGGTGACCGGTGTGACGAGTTCTACCGGAAACTGCCATCACAGATTCACATCCTCCCATCAGCTAGACGGAGCATAGTGTTGTTTTATGCACAAGATCCCAACCGCCCGGCTGAAAAGGTGGGCCGCCGTGTCCGGAGTGGTAGCAGTGGGTGGGGGTGTTGCCGTTGGAGAGCTCGTGGCGGCGATTTTTTCGCCGTCACTCTCGCCGATCACAGCCGTAGGTGGGGCAGTGATCGATTCTTTTCCTCCTGGGGTTAAAGACTGGGCTGTTGGGCTTTTTGGCACCGCTGACAAACTTGTTTTTATTATGGTTCTTTGCGCTGTGCTGCTGGGGATGGCAGTTATCGCGGGGGTGGCCGAGTTCTCGCGCCGGTGGGCGGGGGTGGCCATTGTGGCCGTTTTTGGGGCCATTGGAATCGCGGGTGTTGCTTCACGGTCAGGAAGTAGCGCGCCCAGCCTGCTGCTACCAGTGCTCGACGCCGTGCTTGCAGCAGTGCTATTAACCTACTTTTCTCGTGCGGCACAACGGTCGGGAATGGCTCTGGGTGACGGCTCCGCTCCTGCCGTTTCTGCAGCACCAGCTCCCGCGGCAGCTACTGCTGCACGGCGGAAGTTCCTTGGTTCGCTCGCGTTTGCAACGGCAGCGGGTGCTGTGGCGGCTATTGCGGCGGGGACTGTCCGTTCAGCTGGGGCTGTAACAACATCTGCCAGAAACCTCATCCGGCTCCCTAAGCCGGCAGTAGCCGCGAAAGCACCGGCGGTGAGCGCAAATATTAACCTCCCCGGGTTAACTCCTTTGGTGACTGACAACGCTAATTTCTACCGGATAGACACTGCCTTGGTAGTGCCGTTTGTGAATCCTGATGGGTGGAAATTGCGCATCACCGGGATGGTTGATCATCAATTGGAGTTCACCCTGGACCAGATTTTGGCCATGCCGATGATCGAGCAGTACATCACTATCGCGTGTGTCTCCAACGAGGTGGGTGGGGACTTGATTGGCAATGCGCGCTGGTTAGGTGTTCCCGTTAAGAGTTTGTTGGCACAGGCCGGAGTGCAGCCGGGCGCAAACATGATTTTTTCCACGAGTGTTGACGGTTTTACAGCCAGTACTCCGCTCGAAGCTATGACGGATGGACGCGCGGCTGTCCTGGCGGTGGGCATGAATGGGGAGCCATTGCCAGCGGAGCATGGGTTTCCAGCCCGACTTATTGTGCCGGGTCTTTACGGCTTTGTCTCAGCCACCAAATGGATCAGTGAGATCAAGGTCAGTAGCTTTGGCAAAGATGTGGCCTATTGGTCCACACGTGGTTGGTCAGATCACGGGCCCATCAAAATGTCCTCGCGGATTGACACACCACGCCCGGGAGCTGTTGTTACTGCCGGGGAACTAGTCCTAGGCGGGATGGCGTGGGCTCAAGGAGACGGCGTATCTGCTGTGCAAGTCCGGGTGGATGGCGGCGAATGGATCGATGCGGTTCTTGCTACCGGCATCTCCAAAAACACTTGGGTTCAGTGGAGAGCCACCGTAACCTTGGCTGTTGGTGCACATAACGTTCAAGCGAGGGCAAAAAACGTCAGTGGGCAGTGGCAGATTGAAGCTGAGACGCCGGTAGCACCAGACGGTTCAACTGGCCTCCATACTGTCAACGTCACAGCAAAATAGAGCACAACAAGTTAGACCACCAGCAAATTTGATCATTCGAGCTGCCGGCACCCCGGCTACAGTGGAATCGAAATTATGGTGCTGAATATTTGAGAGGCTCGGTCCATGCGCACAGTCCTAGAGCACAGCACCGCCGTGCTTGAGCTTTTGAGTTCCCTTCCCAACAAGCTGGGGACTCAACAGTTACCGCTGGTTCAGGCTTTGGGACGTGCGCTGGCAAACGACGTCCACGCGCCAGTGTCCTTGCCACCTTTTGATAACTCACAAATGGATGGGTACGCCATCCGGGCCGCGGATCTGGGCCCCGATGGTGGCCCTTTGCCCCTAGTTGCCACCATTGCGGCAGGGACGGCAGCGTCAGATTTGCCGGCAGGTTACGCGGCACCGATTATGACTGGTGCCATGATGCCACCAGGTGCTGATGCGGTGATCCCCGTGGAAGCGGCCGCCCCCAATACCTTCGATTTCCTGAACGGGACTAATGAGGGCCTCACGGTAAGCCTGCCTCCTGTTACACGTGGTGCTTTTGTGCGCGAGCGCGGTGGTGACATCTTGGCGGGGGATGTGGCGTTGCGCGCCGGAACAGCTCTGGGCGCTGCCCAATTGGGGCTCCTCGCAGGTTTAGGTATTGCCACGGTTGAGGTCACAACCCTGCCCACAGCGCTGCTTTTGGCCACGGGAGATGAAGTTGTCCAGCCCGGCGGTGAACTCAATGCAGGTCAAATCTTTGACGCCAATTCAACCCTCTTGGCCGCGTCCATGGAGGCTGCTGGAGTGAAAGTTATCCAGTTGCGCGCTAGTGCGGATAACCCCGATGCCCTGCGAGCCCACTTGGATGAGGCCTTGGATGGTGTGGAGCTGATCGTCACAAGCGGTGGGATCAGCAAGGGTGCGTTTGAAGTGGTTCGCCAAGCGATGGCGGGGGATTCCGCCGTCGTAGACTTTGTCAGCGTGGCCATGCAGCCAGGCGGGCCGCAGGGCCTAGGCACGTACCGAGGGGTTCCGTTGCTGGCTTTCCCCGGCAACCCGGTGAGTTCTTTGCTTTCCTTCGAGATGTTTCTTCGCCCGGCCCTGACCTCACTCTTTGGCTCGCCAGCGCCGCGACCTGTGGTCCGCGCCAAACTTCGCGAACCGCTCAGCTCGCCCCGGGCAAAACACCAATTGCGGCGGGCCGTCTTGCACGCGGATGGCACAGTGGAAGTTATGGGCGGGCCGGGTTCACACCTGCTGAGCGCAGCCGCTGCATCCAATGCTGTGGTTCATGTCCCGGTGGATGTTCAGGAGCTTAAGACCGGCGCCGACGTGGAAGTATGGATGTTGTGAAGCCAGCAGATTCCTCCCGAACTCCAGCAACGCAGCCGTCGTTGACGCATCTGCGTGCCGACGGCAGCGCGCACATGGTTGATGTGAGCGCCAAAGCCGCCACAACGCGCCAGGCCACCGCGCAGGCAGTGGTGAACACTACCGTCGAAGTGTTGAGCCTGCTCACCAGCGGCGGGCTTCCCAAGGGGGATGCGTTGTCCGTGGCTCGGATCGCCGGCATTATGGCAGCGAAAAAGACTCCCGAGCTGGTTCCGCTGTGCCATCCTCTGCCATTGAGCAAAGTCACTGTGGACTTTGAAACCGGCGAAACCTCGGTGACTGTTTTGGCCACCGTCAAGACCTTGGGTGTGACAGGTGTTGAGATGGAAGCGTTGACGGCCGCTAGTGTTGCAGCGCTGAGCGTTTACGACATGATCAAGGCCGTGGATAAACATGCAGTGATCACCGACATTTTGGTCCAGGCAAAAAGCGGCGGCAAAAGCGGGGATTGGAAACTATGAACAGCACCATCAGGCGCGCTGGCGTTGTGATCGCCTCCACTCGAGCTGCGAGCGGTCAGTACCAGGATCTCACCGGGCCGGTGATTGTTGACTGGCTAGTTGAGCACGGTTTTGAGATCCACGCACCAGTTGTAGTGCCCGACGGCGGGGCGGTGGGTGCTGCTCTTCGCGGACTTTTGCTAACTAAACCCTCGGTGATTATCACCAGTGGCGGCACGGGCTTGAGCCCGGATGATCAAACCCCGGAGCAAACGTTGCCTCTCATTGACCGCCAGATCCCGGGCATTATGGAGGCGCTACGAGCTGCTGGGCGTGAGAACACACCGATGGCTATGTTGAGCCGCGGCTATGCCGGAATGGCGGGGAACTGTTTTGTAGTGAATCTGCCTGGCTCCCCGCACGCAGTAATGGATGGGCTCAGTCTGTTGGACCCCGTTTTAGCGCATTTGTGTGAGCAGGTGGACGGCAGTCATGAGCACTAACGTTGCACACGCTGTTTTGTCAGCAGAGCCCATTTCCGTTGATCAGGCTAGTGCCGCCGTCGCGCATTCCACGGCTGGTGCAGTGGTTGGTTTTTCGGGTGTGGTCCGCAACCACGACGGCGGCAAAGCCGTCACACGTCTGGCGTACAGCGCCCATCCCAGCGCCGAAGCCGTGCTTGCCAAGGTTCTGGCCGAAGTGGTTGCAGAAGCCGGAGATGGAGTCCGCATTTGGGCCGCCCACCGGGTGGGCGATCTGGAGATTGGTGACACTGCTCTGGCGTGTGCTGTCTCGGCGGCGCACCGTGGCGAGGCCTTCCGTTGGTGCTCCGAATTGGTTGATCGGATCAAGGCCGAAGTGCCCATTTGGAAGCAACAATTTTTTGCGGACGGCACCCAAGAGTGGGTAGGCGTAGGGGAGTAGTTGAGCTCGACGGTAGGCTTGGAACCATGAGCAAAACGATTTCCGTGGCCCTGCTTGGTGCCTCAGGACGAATGGGTGCTGAGGCCGTTAAGGCCATCGAAGCAGCACCGGATCTGAACTTAGTTGCAAGCTTGGGGCGCAACGATTCGCTGGAGTCTATTCTGGCCAGCGGCGCCACCCACGTGGTGGACCTTACCGTCCCGGAAAGCACTGAAGCTAACGTTCGCTTCGCTGTGGAGCACGGGCTCCACGCGGTGGTTGGCACCACGGGATGGGACGCCAAGCGCTGCGATGCCCTGCGTGAATTACTGGCAGAACACCCAGAGACCGGTGTGCTCATCGCCCCGAACTTTGCTCTTGGATCGGTGTTGGCTTCAGCATTTGCAGCCAAAGCCGCGCAATACTTCGAATCAGTTGAAGTGATTGAACTACATCACCCCAACAAGGTAGACGCACCTTCTGGCACAGCCGTGCGCACCGCTCAGTTGGTGGCTGCAGCGCGTGCCGAGGCGGGGGTGGCCAAGAGCCCCGATGCCACAACCAGTGACCCTGACGGCGCACGTGGGGCCGAAGTGGATGGTATTCGGGTCCACAGTGTTCGCTTGCGCGGACTCGTGGCCCACCAAGAGGTTCTTTTAGGTTCAGCCGGAGAACAACTGACCATTCGTCACGATTCCTTTGACCGTGCCTCATTTATGCCAGGCGTCCTGCTGGGGCTTCGTGAAGTCGCAGCTCACCCCGGTCTAACCGTGGGCCTAGATGGCTACTTGGATCTGGGCCTCTGAGGCGTGAGTACTATTCTGGAAACTTTTAAACGGAACCGCACCAAAATTTGGGTAGGAGCCATCACGCTCTTGCTCGCGTTCTATCTGGTGGTGACCTTCCAACGGGCTGTGCTGTTTTTGTTGGATCCTAGCTGGATCGCCAAAGCCATTGGTCTTGCGTACCTACTGTTACCCATTGTTGGCGTTTGGGCGTTGGCTCGTGAACTAATCTTCGGTGCCCGCACCGAGCAAATGGCTCGCATCCTTGAAACAGAGGGTGGGCTGCCGGTGGATAACTTGCCGCGTACCCCCGGTGGACGAATTGTGCGAGCAGCGGCAGACGCCGAATTTGCCAAATATCAGGCAGAAGCTGAAGCAGATCCAGACAACTGGCGCTCTTGGTTCCGGCTCTCGTGCGCGTACGACGCCGCAGGGGACCGTAAGCGTGCCCGTTCGGCGATGCGTGACGCCATCAAACTCTTCCGTAACTAGCACTACCCTCGGCAGGCTCAGAGAAGATCGGGCCGAACATCAGTAATATGACACATTCGGGCATGCTTTGACGTGGATCACGTGTGCCCCATTGCCGCATCTGAGCAGATTCAAGGTAACGTTTTTTACATGGCCGAATCTAATCTCCGCACCCACACCTTTGGAACCTTGGCGACCGCAATGGTCACCCCGTTTTCTGAGGACGGAACCGTTGATTACAAACAAGCCCAAGAGCTCGCCACCAAGCTTGTCGACGACGGCTGCGACGCCTTAGTGGTTACCGGAACTACGGGCGAGACGTCCACTCTGACGGATGAAGAAAACCTGGGTATGTTCCGGGCTGTTAAAGAAGCAGTTGGTTCTCGCGCCACCATTATTGCCGGTACAGGTACCAATGACACTGCACACTCCGTTCATTTGTCCCAAGAAGCGGCAAAGCTCGGTGTGGACGGTCTGCTCATTGTCACCCCTTACTACAACAAGCCCAGCCAAGCCGGTGTCAAAGCACACTTCGAGGCTGTGGCCTCGTCCACTGACCTTCCTGTGATGGTTTATGACATCCCGGGCCGTTCCTCCATTGCCATCGCTCCGGAAACAATGATCGCCTTGTCCAAGCACCAGAACATCGTGGCCGTCAAGGATGCCAAGGCTGACTTTGCCGCTGCTACCCGCGTGATGGCAGAAACGGATCTGGACTTTTACTCGGGCGACGACGGACTGACCCTGCAGTGGATGGCCCTAGGCGCCGTCGGCCTTATTGGTGTCACCACGCACGTAGCCACCGCGAAGTTCCGTCAGTTGATCGATGCGATCAACGCGAACGACCTTGCCACGGCCCGTACGCTAAATTTTGAACTGGAACCCGTGGTGCGTGCCACCATGACGCGAGTCCAGGGCGCTGTAGCCGCCAAACAGATTCTCAAGTGGCAGGGAGTCCTGCCCAACTCGGTTGTTCGATTGCCCCTCGTGGAGCCGGACGAGACTGAGACAGCAATCATCCGCGAGGACTTGGCAAGTGCCGGTTGGGTGTTGGGCGAATAGTCCAGCAGCTGGCCAGCTACTGCCTGGAAAGTAGCCAAATATGACTCAAACTGCCCTGCCTAGTCTGACGACCCCACCCAAACTCAAAAACGGCACTCTACGAATTGTGCCGCTGGGTGGTCTCGGCGAGATCGGCCGCAACATGGCTGTATTCGAGATCAACTCCAAGCTCCTGATTGTTGACTGCGGTGTGCTCTTCCCCGAGGAGACACAGCCCGGTGTTGACCTGATCCTGCCGGACTTCTCCTACATCGAAGACCGCCTCGATGACGTAGTGGGTGTTGTTCTGACTCACGGTCACGAGGACCACATCGGCGCTGTTCCGTACCTTTTGCGCCTTCGCAAAGACATCCCGCTCATCGGCTCGCAGCTGACCCTGGCCCTGATTGAGGCCAAGCTTCAAGAACACCGGATCAAGCCGTACACCTTGACCGTTGAAGAAGGCCAGATTGAACAGTTCGGTCCCTTTGAATGTGAGTTTGTAGCGGTTAACCACTCCATCCCGGATGCTCTCGCTGTGTTTATCCGCACCGAGGGTGGCACAGTGCTGCACACTGGCGACTTCAAGATGGACCAGTTGCCTCTTGATGGCCGCATCACCGATCTGCGTCACTTTGCCCGATTGGGTGAAGAAGGCGTTGACCTGTTTATGGCTGACTCCACCAACGCTGACGTTCCTGGTTTCACCACGGCCGAACGCGAGATTGGCCCCACCCTGGATCGTCTCTTCGGCGAGGCCAAAAAGCGGATCATTGTGGCATCGTTCTCTTCACACATTCACCGTGTGCAGCAAGTCCTTGACGCTGCTGCAAAGCACAACCGCTCGGTAGCCTTTGTGGGCCGTTCCATGGTCCGCAATATGCAGATCGCCGCCAAGCTGGGCTACTTGAACGTACCCAAGGGCATCTTGGTGGACCTCAAAAACGTGGACAACCTTCCAGACCACAAAGTGGTTCTGATGTCTACAGGTTCACAGGGTGAGCCCATGGCCGCACTCTCCCGTATGGCATCCGGTGAGCACCGCGTGAACGTTGGCGAGGGGGACACTGTCATCCTGGCCTCAAGCCTGATCCCGGGTAACGAGAACGCCGTCTACCGTGTTATCAACAGCCTGCTCAAGCTTGGTGCTGACGTTATTCACAAGGGCAACGCTAAGGTTCACGTCTCCGGCCACGCCGCCGCAGGAGAGCTCCTCTACTGCTACAACATCCTTGAACCGCTCAACGCTATGCCGGTCCACGGTGAAACCCGCCACCTGATTGCCAACGGCAAGATCGCCGAAGTGTCTGGTGTTCCTGCCGAGAGCGTGATCCTCGGCGACAACGGAACCGTTGTAGACCTTCGAGATCACGAGGCCAACATTGTTGGTCAGGTTGAAGTCGGGTTTGTCTACGTGGATGGATCCAGCGTTGGCGAAATCACTGATGCAGACCTCAAAGATCGTGTCATCCTCGGTGATGAAGGCTTCATTTCGGTGATCACGGTCATCAACCGGACCACCGGCCAAATCTTGTCCGGTCCGGAGATCCACGCCCGTGGTGTGGCAGAGGATGATTCGGTCTTTGACGAGATCATCCCCAAGATCAACCAGGCTCTGCAGGAGGCAGTACTCGCGCACAACGATCACACTGCGCACCAATTGCAGCAGGTTGTTCGCCGCGTTATTGGCACCTGGGTAAACCGCCGTTTGCGCCGCCGTCCGATGATCATCCCGGTGGTTCTCGAAGCATAAAACTACTCTGCGAGGAGTTCAGCTCTCCGCTTAGCTGTGGCAACACAGCCGCCCAATGGCCCTGAAATCCGCGGATTTCAGGGCCATTTCCGGTAGCGTGGCGAGTATGGCGACTCGTACTTCCTCCGCGCCAAAGGGAAATCCACGCGGCAAAACCAGCACCACCCCAGCTCGGAGCCGCTCCGGCGCCGGGGCTAAAAGCGGTGCCCCCACGGCTCGCACGCGCCAAGTGGCCGTCGTCGAACCTCAATCAAATGCACTGGTCAGAGGCATAACCGGCGCGTGGCGGGGCCTTGGCCACGTCATTGGTGCCGGTGTGCGCAGGATTGGGCATGACGTTAGCGGGATTGAACCGAGTGAACGCCGCGATGGTGCAGCCCTCTTCAACCTCGTGCTAGCTGTTTTTATCGCCACCTTTGCATGGTGGGGCTTCACCGGATGGTTTGCCGAGGCAGTTGGAAATATTGTTGAGGGCACCTTCGGCTGGATGTCACTTGTGTTGCCCTTGATACTCCTAGTCTGCGCTTTCCGGTTGTTCCGCAAGCCACAGGACGGCCGAGGGAACAACCGCATCGGCATCGGTTTTTTGGTCATGACCGTTTCGGGGACCGGAATAGCCCACATGATCGGTGGCCAACCATCTGTTGCCGATGGCTTTGCAGGATTGCGCCAAGCCGGAGGTATCCTCGGGTTCTTGGCGGCCTCGCCCTTTGCCGCGATCCATAGCGTTGTGCCGTATGTGATCTTCATTGCGCTGGCATTTACCTCGTTGCTGATTGTGACGGCTACTCCTTTTGGAGCCATTCCACGCCGTATCCGTGAGGGCTACGAGCACCTGATGGGCTTGGACTTGGAGGAGCCCAACCCGGATGAACACGATCGTAGTTACCTCGAAGAGCACAGCAATCGCGGATCCAAGGTCAAAGCTCCGCGCAAAAAGATGCGCCTCTTTGGCAGGGACCAGGACATTGACCCAGCTTTGGATGGCTACGTGGGTGATGAGGCCTTCGAGCGTGCCGTTATCGAGGAGGCTGAAGCAGCGGAAGCTGCGAAAGAGCCTCAGGTTGCGCCCGGTGTTCGCCGTCCTACCCAGGCGGAGATCGCCGTGGAGAAGATCAAAGCGGCCCAAGGGTTGGGCAAGGTCAGTTCAGCACCGGCACCTGTTGACCCGGACGCCACTGCAGCAATTCCCATTGTTCCTGGCGCAGTACCGGTGGTTCCCTCCACACCGGTGGCACCAGTGCCACCTACTCCCATTCCGCAACGCACCGAGCAACTTTCCTTGGCTGGGGACGTGACGTACACCCTGCCTGACTCAGAAATTTTGGTGCCGGGAAGTGCCCCGAAGGAACGCACCGAAGCCAACGACGCTGTTGTGGCTGCTCTCACGGACACTCTTGAGCAGTTCAACGTAGACGCCAAGGTCACCGGATTTAGCCGTGGACCAACCGTGACTCGCTACGAAATTGAGCTGGCCCCGGGCACCAAGGTGGAGCGTGTGACGGCGCTGTCCAAGAACATCTCCTATGCCGTTGCCTCAAGTGATGTTCGTATCTTGAGCCCCATCCCCGGCAAATCAGCCATTGGTATCGAGATTCCGAACACGGACCGTGAAACGGTGTCCCTGGGTGACGTGCTGCGAAGCCACAACGCGCGCCGAACTGATCACCCCATGGTGATGGGTGTGGGTAAAGACGTTGAGGGTGGTTTTGTTGTAGCCAACCTTGCCAAGATGCCGCACTTGCTGGTGGCTGGTGCTACTGGTGCAGGTAAGTCGTCCTTTGTGAATTCGATGATCACCTCGTTGCTGATGCGCGCCACACCGGACGAAGTCCGAATGGTCATGGTGGACCCCAAGCGAGTGGAACTGACAGCCTATGAAGGTGTTCCGCACCTGATCACGCCGATCATTACCAACCCCAAAAAGGCCGCCGAAGCACTCCAGTGGGTTGTGCGCGAAATGGACGCCCGGTACGACGACCTCGCCAACTACGGCTTCAAACACATTGATGACTTTAATAAGGCAGTGCGCGCAGGGAAGGTTCACCCGCCGGTGGACTCCAAACGTGTCATCCGCCCGTACCCTTACTTGCTCGTGATTGTGGATGAGCTTGCGGACTTGATGATGGTTGCGCCGCGCGACGTTGAAGATTCGATTGTTCGTATCACCCAGCTGGCGCGTGCTGCAGGTATTCACCTAGTTTTGGCTACTCAGCGCCCGTCGGTGGACGTAGTAACGGGTCTGATTAAAGCCAACGTTCCCTCCCGTATGGCTTTCGCAACCTCATCCGTCACAGACTCCCGAGTGGTCTTGGACCAGCCGGGTGCTGAGAAACTCATCGGTCAAGGTGATGCCCTGTTCTTGCCTATGGGCGCGTCCAAAGCTATGCGTGTTCAAGGCGCGTGGGTTACGGAATCGGAAATCCACCAGGTGGTTGAGCACGTTAAGGGTCAGCTGAAGGTTAGCTACCGTGAAGACGTTGCCGTCGAGACGCAAAAGAAACAGATCGACGACGACATCGGAGACGATCTGGACGTGCTCCTCCAAGCCACTGAGCTTGTGGTCACCACCCAGTTTGGTTCCACCTCGATGCTGCAACGCAAGCTCCGTGTTGGTTTTGCCAAGGCCGGACGTCTGATGGACCTGCTGGAGTCTAGGGGAGTGGTTGGTCCTTCTGAAGGTTCCAAGGCCCGGGACGTGCTTGTTAAGCCCGATGATCTGGCGGCTGTGATGGCCGCGATGCGAGGAGATGATGCTCCGGCAGCTGCTGCGGCACCTGACGCAACCACCGCCGCGCTGCAAGACAACGCCAACGCCAACCACCAAACCGGTGGCTACGGTGAGGACCTTGTGGCTCAGGATCTGGAAGCTCGCGCACAAAGCGTTCAATATTACGACGGCGCCGACGACGATGATGAGTCCGGCGAAGACGCTTGGTCACTCACCGGCCGCTAATCGGTCAGTTCCAGCCCAACAAGCAAAGGTAGCCTTGAGACGTGAGCACTAGCGAGACTTCCCCCGCAAAGATCTGGAACCTGCCGAATATTTTGACCATGCTGCGCATTGCACTGGTGCCATTTTTTGTGTGGTTCCTACTTGCCGATGCGCCGGGCGGGTCACCCATGCACGGCGGATGGCGTTGGGCGGCTGTTGTGGCGTTTGCGGTGGCCATCTACACCGATAAGTTGGACGGCGATATTGCCCGAAGTCGTGGGCTTGTGACCGACTTCGGTAAAATCGCAGATCCCATTGCGGACAAACTGCTCATTGGCTCAGCGCTGGTAGTGCTCTCGATCCTGGCTGAACTACCCTGGTGGGTCACGATCGTTATTTTGGTCCGGGAGTGGGGCATTACGGGCTTGCGCTTTTTTGTGATCCGCTACGGTGTTATCCCAGCTTCCCGCGGTGGCAAGCTTAAAACGGTTGTCCAAACCATCGCCATTTTCTTGTACATCATGCCCTTGGGCTCGATCGCATCGTGGCTCGGTGTTGTGGCGTTTATCGTGATGCTGGTGGCAGTACTGATCACCGTGTGGACTGGTGTGGAGTACGTGGTGGCAGCAATGCGTTTACGCGCTGCCGGAAAGGCAGCCGCAGCCGCCGGCCCTGCTCCTCAAACGAAGGACGGCGAAGCGTGAGTTTGAGCGCCGTAGATCAACTAGCCGCCGACGTCGTTCTTTCTGCGGTGCGTCAAAATCTGACCATCGCCACGGCGGAATCCCTCACGGCCGGCCAAGTCGCAGCGACCCTTGCCAATATTTCTGGTGCATCAGCGGCCTTTCGCGGAGGTGTGGTCGCCTACCACAACGACGTCAAGGCGAAGATCCTCGGAGTTGATTCAGAGTTACTGGCTACCGCGGGCTCCGTGGATCCGAACGTAGCGCTGGCTATGGCAGCTGGCGCCCGTGAGGCGTGCGGGGCAGATCTAGCGGTCAGCACTACAGGCGTTGCGGGGCCGGATCCACACGATGGCAAAAGTGTGGGGACAGTTTTTATAGCGGTGGCCTCGGCAACCAGCGCGGAAGTATTCGAGTACATGTTCGACGGCGACCGGGGCCAGATTCGTGCGGAAAGCACAGAGGCAGCGCTTCGGCGTCTTGTTCAGGCGCTGGATGGGGCACTAGATAACGCCTGAAACCGAGGGTAGAGTCTTTGGGAACAAATCTTGCACGCCGTTAGTTGTTACATTGTGTCGCTTCTAAGAACCGAAGCGATCTAGGATGAAACCAAGAAGTCGTACCGCAAACGAGCGGACGATGTGTCAGAGGAGCAAGACGATACAGATGGTAAAGCAGCCCGTATCCGTAAACGGCGTGGTGCGCTGGAAGGATGTGGGTTTGGCTCAGCAGACTAAAAGCGAGCAGAAGGAGCGCAAGATGGTAGTGCTACGTCACGAGATCGGTGATGTTCTCCGGGATGTCCGCCAACGTCAGGGCCGTACCCTCCGCGAAGTCTCCCACAGTGCCCGCGTGTCCTTGGGGTATTTGAGTGAGGTAGAACGCGGCCAAAAGGAAGCATCCTCGGAATTGTTGTCCTCAATCTGCACCGCACTGGATGTTCCCTTGTCCACGATGCTGCGTGAAGTGAGTGACCGTGTTGCGGTGGCCGAAGGCGTAGCTGTCCCGGACACCGTTCCTCAGGAATTCGCACGCCGCTACGGCCATGACCTCAACGCTGAACTGCGTGAGGAACTGGATAAGAACCTGGTGACGTCCGTCCGCTAACAGTTCCGGGACTTATTCGTCCCGGCTGAAGCCGTCGCGCTCGTACAAGGTGTTGAGCTTGGCCATGTGCTGAGCCAACGCCTCGAGCTCGACGACGGGCCACTCACCCAAACGCTCTCGAAACACTTCTCGCCGAGCGTCTTGTACATGGTGCATTTTCTCCTCACCGGATTCGGTGAGGCTGATGGTCTGCGCCCTGCCGTCGAGCGGGTCCGCCCGCTTAACCACCAGGCCAATCCGCTCCAAGAAAGTGATTTGCCTGCTGACGGATGGTTTTCCAACACCCAAATAGGCTGCGAGCTCAGTGAGGCGCATGGGCCCCTCTTTGCGCAAGATGGTCAACAATCCATAAGCGGCGGGGTCCATATCAGGATGAACCTGACGCGAGAGCCTGTGCGAGATGGACCTGCCTCGACGCCACAAAACACTCAGCTGTTGTTCTACTGAACGGACAATGGCGTCCCGAGCTTCATCGCTTTCACCGTTGCCAGTTGGTTCGCTTGGCGGCATGCTGGCGGCGGGCGTGGATGAATTGCTCATACTCACCATTCTAAAGTGGCGTGCCGTGAGAGACTGACTCAGTGCGAATGAGTGAGTTTTGGCGATTGATGGATGACGAATTTGGTGCAGGCTACTCTCGTGTAGTGGCATCGACCATAACTCTCGCTGCTTTCCCCGGGAAGACCGCTATGGAAGCCCTCGCAGCGGGGGAGCGCCCCAAAAGTGTTTGGTTGGCAGTGTGTGACGTCCAAGACGTCCCCGCCTACCGCCGGCTCGGCCGGGACATAAAACCAAAGGATATCTAGGCCTGACCTTTGACACGCCCAGCGGATTGTTCGAATATCTGTTCGGATAGATATATGCTCCTTGAGAGAAGTTGAACCACGGACTCCGCGAGATTTTCCAAGAAATTTTCGACGTTTATCCACATAGGGAGTCTGGGCCGTTCAAATTGTCTTAGGCCGCGGATAGCTTCGGTTAGGACAGCAAATACAAGGATCGCCGCTGCGGCGCTGGTCCAGAGCAGAAAGCATTAGAGGTGGACCATGGCGGCAGCACCAGATCGTGAAAAAGCGCTTGAAGCAGCGCTTGCACAGATTGATAAGCAGTATGGCAAGGGCTCAATCATGCGGCTCGGTGATGAGATTCGTGCGCCCATTGAAGTGATCCCTACCGGTTCCATCGCCTTGGATGTGGCTCTGGGTATAGGTGGCCTGCCTCGCGGTCGTGTTGTAGAGATCTACGGCCCGGAGTCATCAGGTAAAACCACTGTGGCTCTTCACGCTGTGGCCAACGCTCAGCGCAATGGTGGAATCGCCGCATTTATTGATGCCGAGCATGCCCTAGATCCCGAATACGCTGCCAAGCTTGGTGTGGACACTGACGCACTCTTGGTCTCTCAGCCTGACACCGGCGAGCAAGCACTTGAAATCATGGACATGCTTATTGGTTCAGGTTCCTTGGACATTGTGGTCATTGACTCCGTAGCGGCCCTTGTTCCTCGCGCTGAAATCGAAGGCGAAATGGGTGACAGCCACGTTGGTCTGCAGGCCCGCTTGATGTCGCAAGCGCTGCGTAAGATCACCGGTCGTTTGAGCCAGACCAAAACCACTGCAATCTTTATCAACCAGCTGCGTGAAAAGATCGGCGTTTTCTTTGGCTCCCCGGAAACCACCACCGGTGGTAAGGCGCTGAAGTTCTACGCCTCGGTTCGCATTGACGTTCGTCGAATCCAGACCTTGAAGGAAGGCGCCGATTCGGTCGGTAACCGCACCAAGGCCAAGATCGTTAAGAACAAGATGGCCCCGCCCTTTAAGGTCGCCGAGTTCGACATCATCTATGGTTCCGGTATTTCCCGTGAGGGCGGCATCATTGATATGGGTGTTGAGCATGGTTTGATCAAGAAGTCCGGCTCATGGTTCACCTATGACGGTGACCAGCTGGGCCAAGGTATGGAAAACTCTCGCCGCTTCTTGCGTGACAACCCCGAGCTGGCAGATGAGCTTGAGCGTTTGATCAAGGAAAAGCTGGGTGTTGGAGTGAAGCCCGTCGCTGCTGACGAGGGCAAAGACAACCCTAAGCTGAAGGCCGTTGACGGCTTCTAAGGACTGGCGAAAGCCAGTAGAGCTGGATGAAGATGCGGACCCCGTTGCGGTAGCGCGCGCCATCGTTTTACGTCAGTTGACCGCGGCTCCTCGCAGTCGCGGTCAACTGGCTACGAAGCTTGCGCAGCGCGGTGTTCCAGAGCATGCTGCCGAGCAAGTTCTTGACCGCTTTGAAGAACTAAAACTTATTGATGACGCTGAGTTTGCGCAGTTATGGGTTCGAAGCCGTTCTGAGCATCGTTCTCTAGCCAAAGGCGCCCTTCGCCGCGAGCTTGCGGATAAAGGTATTGCTCCCGAACTCGCCGAAGAAGCACTGGGGCAACTCAGTGACGAGCAAGAAGTACGGCAAGCCAAGGAGCTGCTGACGCGCAAGCTCCGTTCAGCGAAGGCCCCGGAGGGGCGCGAGGAGCGGGACAAATTGGTTCGTAGACTCGCCTCCATGCTTGCCCGCAAAGGCTACGCTCCCGGCATGGCCTTCCAGCTCACGAATGAAGCCTTACAAAAGTGGCAAGGCAGCGAACTTTAGGCCTCAGATAAGCCGGTACCCTTAATGGGTGAGTTTGACCCAGCCTGAAACCATGACCGAATCTTCCGAAGCTACGTTTATTCAAGCCGTGACGGATGCAGCAGCCTCCGCTGGCCAAGAGCGCCAACGCACCTATCAAGTGCGCACTTTCGGCTGCCAAATGAACGTCCACGATTCCGAGCGTATGGCCGGCCTTCTCGAAGACGCAGGTATGGTGGCCTCCACCGATGACGTGGCTGACGTTGTGGTTTTTAACACCTGTGCAGTACGCGAAAACGCTGACAACAAGCTCTACGGAAACTTAGGAATGCTGGCCTCGGTCAAGGCCGCTAACCCAGGCATGCAGATTGCCGTGGGTGGGTGCTTAGCCCAGAAAGACCGCGACACCATCTTGCGCAAAGCCCCTTGGGTAGACGCAGTATTTGGAACGCACAATGTTGGCGCCCTGCCCACGCTCTTGGAGCGGGCCCGCCACAACAACGAAGCGCAACTGGAGATCCTCGAATCCCTCGATGTTTTCCCCTCCACCTTGCCCACTAAACGTGACTCGGTCTACTCCGCGTGGGTTTCCATCTCGGTTGGCTGTAACAACACCTGCACGTTCTGCATTGTCCCTTCGCTGCGAGGCAAAGAGAAAGACCGTCGCCCCGGGGAAATCTTGGCAGAAATTCAGGCACTCGTTGATGACGGTGCCATCGAAGTCACTTTGCTGGGACAAAACGTAAACTCTTATGGCGTCGAGTTCGGTGAGCGCGATGCTTTTAGTAAGCTCTTGCGAGCCTGCGGCGAGATCGAGGGTCTAGAGCGGGTGCGCTTCACTAGTCCCCACCCGGCTGCCTTCACAGACGACGTGATTGATGCCATGGCTGAAACTCCCAACGTGATGCCGCAACTGCATATGCCGTTGCAATCTGGCTCGGACAAAATCCTCAAGGACATGCGCCGGTCCTACCGTTCCACCAAGTTCTTGGGCATCTTGGACAAAGTCCGCGAGCGTATGCCTGACGCTGCCATTTCCACGGACATCATTGTGGGTTTCCCCGGAGAAACGGAAGAGGATTTCCAAGCAACTTTGGACGTGGTGGAAAAATCCCGGTTCGCCACAGCCTTCACCTTCCAGTACTCCAAACGTCCTGGAACACCTGCCGCAGAGCTCGAAAACCAGCTGCCCAAGGCAGTGGTGCAGGAGCGCTTCGAGCGCCTTACGGCCCTGCAAGACCGTATTGCTGCAGAAGAGAACGCAAAACAAGTTGGCAAGCGCGTAGAAGTTATGGTGACGGCTCACGCGGGCCGTAAGTCTGAGCAAACCCACCGCTTGACTGGCCGTTCCAAAGATCAGCGGCTTGTTCACTTCTCTGTACCGGAAGGCGCTGAACAGCCCCGCCCGGGCGATCTGGTGACAGTGACCATCACGGACGCCGCTGCCTTCCACCTGGTTGCAGATCCGGCCAACGCCTCCGAATACACTCTGCGGCGTTCCCGTGCAGGCGACGCTTGGGACCGTTCGCAAGCAGATTCATGTGGTGTCCCGGTTGCCCCCGGTACTCCGTCAAACGCAACGCGCAAGGGCGTTTCTTTGGGAATGCCGTCGCTGCCAGCACCCCGCAGGTGAGTACAGCCGCACCAGAGGTGATTGCCGTCGTCGGACCTACCGGCTCTGGCAAGTCCGATCTTGGGGTGTCCTTGGCGCTGGAACTCGACGGCGAGGTGATTAATGCTGACGCCATGCAGTTCTACCGAGGTATGGACATCGGCACAGCCAAAATCACCATAAAAGAACGCCGAGGGGTCCCACACCACTTGCTGGACATCTTGGACATTCGCTCCGAGGCGAGTGTGGCGGACTATCAAAGCTCCGCACGCGCGATTATTGAGGACATCCATTCCCGCGGTAAGCGTGCCATCTTGGTGGGTGGATCCGGCCTCTACATCCGTGCTGCTTTGGATCATCTTGAGTTTCCTGGTCATGATCCTGAGGTCCGCAAAAGACTTGAAGCGGAACTGGAATCCGAAGGGCAAGCAGCACTGCTGGATCGCTTACGTAAGGTGGATGCGGTCTCGGCTGAACGCGTGGGCGATGCTCGGCGCATCATCCGCGCACTAGAGGTTTTTGAAATCAGCGGCCGGCCGTTCAGCTCCTACATGCCCGAACGCAACTATTTCCAAGCGGCGATACAGATTGGGCTCAACACCGAGCGCGAGCTGCTCCGCGAACGCCTTGGTGCCAGGGTCCACGCGATGGTGGATGCAGGGCTCCTCGAAGAAGTTCAGCGCCTAGATGCGCTTGGTCTGCGCGAAGGAAAAACGTCATCCCGCGCTTTGGGGTATTCACAGTTTTTGCAAGTGATCGACGGTCAACTGAGTGTGAGTGAGGCTATCGAGCAGACCATTGTGGCAACACGCCAATTTGCTCGCCGTCAATCAACCTGGTTCCGCGCTGATCCTCGTATTAATTGGCTCGACTGGCGAGATCAGAACCTTCTGCACAAGGCCCTAGCTGTAGTCTTAAGGGCATGACTTTAGAGCCGACTCCCATGACCTCAAGTACTGAGCTAGAAGCATTGCGCGGCCTTGCTTTTTCCAAAGGACATGGCACCGGCAATGACTTTGTTCTGGTCTCAGATCCTGAAGGAACTACGGAGATCTCAGCCAGCGCTGTAGCAGCACTATGCGATCGCCACATCGGGATCGGAGCGGACGGACTCATCCGGGCCGTACCCAGCGCCTTGATCGCTGAAGGTCAGCAGCTCCTAGCGTCTAATCCTGCCGCCCAATGGTTTATGGACTACCGCAACGGTGATGGCTCCATCTCCGAAATGTGTGGCAACGGCGTCCGGGTATTTGTGCACTTTTTGACCGTCCAGGGCTTAGTGGAACTGGCGGTGGGGCAATCGCTCACCATTGGTACCCGGGCCGGGGTGCGCGAGGTTGTTCGCACCGCCACAGGTTACGCCGTTGACATGGGTGCTTGGAGCTTTATCGCACCCGATGAAGCTGATGCCAAGGGCATGGATGCCATGGTCACCGCACACGGTTTGGACGTGGCCCGGCCAGCCCTTTCCGTCAGTATGGGCAATCCACACACGGTAGTGGCACTTGCTGAGAACAAAGAACTCGAAGCTCTTGAACTTTTCACCGCACCAGGCGTAGATCCTGTTCCTGTTGCCGGAACCAACGTGGAATTCGTGGTTCCCGCCGAGCCGCTAGTTCACGATGGTGTAGGCCACATTTCAATGCGTGTTTTCGAACGCGGTGTGGGCGAAACACAGTCATGCGGTACCGGTGCCTGCGCAGCGGCAACGGCAATTCGTTACTGGGCCGGTGACGGCGCCCCGGATCATTGGAGCGTTAAAGTTCCCGGCGGCGTTGTAGCTGTGAAGTTCTTTGCTGTGCCAGGTGATAGCGAACACGTAGAGCTCAGCGGCCCGGCCGTGATTGTGGCTAGCGGGACAATCGCGTAACGCGTAAAACGCGGAAAGATTTCGACGTCGACGCGCGGCTAACGCTGAACTCCTCACCAAGATCATCGGCTAGCCAGCGTTGCAAGGAGTCAGCACCCAAATTTTTCTGCACCACCAGCCATGCATTGCCTTCCGGTGCCAGTCTTGGCAGCCACAAACGCAAAAGCGAGTGCAGCTCCTCTTTCCCAATCCGGATCGGGGGATTGGACCAGATGGTGTCAAAGCGAAGCTCTGGATCAACCTCATCTGGAAGGCTCGCCTGGACGTTACTCAGGCCCAACGATGCAGCATTTTCTTGGGTTAGCGTGACGCAACGGTTATTAACGTCCACTGCGTAGACCTGGGCCTCGGGGGAGTGCAATGCCAAACTCAAGGTGATGGGGCCCCAGCCACAACCAATGTCCAGCAGGTTCCCGGTGCTCGAGGGCGGTGGTACGTCAGCCAAGAAAACGGCTGTACCTTTGTCGATCGCATCGGGGCTGAAAATCCCAGAAGACGTCTGTAGATGACGCTCTTCACCGAGCAAAGTGACAGTCAATGGCTTGCGAATAAAGGGACCAGCCGGTTCGGCGCTGAAGTAATGTGCGGACTCCATAATGCGCCCACAGTATCGCCTTGGCAGTCCTTAGTGCACCTTGGGAGCGTTCACGCGGAGCGAAGACTTGCCCTAATGCTGATCAAGTGTCGGTAGAGAAGACTACGATGGAATGCACACCCCTCTAAGGAGAATATGACCAAGCAGCACGATTCCGGCATGAATTCGGCCCCTCAAGATCTCGGACCTGATGAGATTCAGGCCGTCATCGACCGGATCCTGTCCACTGGACCTAAACAGGCCATCACCGTTGAAGATGATGCCCGTTCAGTGTTCGGCACCAAGGCTCAGGCGCTTTCCGCCTCCAGCCGTGAGCACTCTGATTTTGACGGTGAACAGCAAGACCTGGCAGAGCGGCGGGCACTGCGTCGCGTAGCCGGTCTCTCTACCGAGCTAGAAGATGTCACAGAAGTTGAATACCGCCAATTGCGTCTTGAGCGTGTGGTCTTGGCTGGCTTGTGGACCGAAGGCACACTCGCCGATGCTGAGAATTCTTTGCGTGAGCTAGCCGCCCTTGCAGAAACGGCTGGCTCTGAAGTTCTAGACGGTATTGTTCAACGCCGCAGCAAACCGGACCCCGGCACCTTTTTGGGTTCGGGTAAAGCCGTGGAGCTAAAAGACATTGTGGCAGCCACCGGTGCGGACACCGTAGTGGTTGACTCCGAACTTGCTCCTTCGCAGCGACGCGCCCTCGAGGACATCGTTAAAGTCAAAGTTATTGACAGAACTGCCCTCATTTTGGACATTTTTGCTCAGCACGCCAAGAGCCGCGAGGGTAAGGCGCAAGTTGAACTAGCGCAGCTCGAGTACTTGCTGCCGCGCCTGCGCGGCTGGGGTGACTCTATGTCCCGCCAGGCTGGTGGCCAGGTGGGTGGCGCCGGCGCAGGTATGGGCTCACGTGGTCCTGGTGAAACCAAAATTGAGTTGGACCGTCGGAAGATCCGCAACCGGATGGCCAAGTTGCGCCGCCAAATTGCGGGAATGAAACCAGCTCGTGAAGCTAAGCGAGCCAACCGCAAGCGCAACGAAATCCCCTCGGTAGCCATTGCCGGCTACACCAACGCCGGTAAGTCCTCATTGCTGAACCGGCTCACTGAGGCCGGGGTATTGGTGGAGAACGCCTTGTTCGCCACCTTGGACCCTACGGTTCGTAAGGCACGTACGCCGGATGGCCTCACTTACACCCTCGCAGACACTGTTGGTTTCGTTCGCGCCCTGCCCACTCAGCTAGTTGAAGCGTTCCGTTCAACGCTTGAGGAAGTCGCTGACGCAGACCTGATACTGCACGTTGTTGATGTCTCGCACCCGGACCCGGAAGGCCAGATTGCGGCAGTTCGCACTGTGTTCAGTGAGGTTGATGCACGCAAGGTTCCAGAGATTATTGTGCTCAACAAGGCCGATGCGGCTGACCCGTTTGTTGTTGAGCGCCTACGCCAGCGCGAGCCGCGGAATGTTGTTGTCTCCGCCCGGACAGGTGAAGGAATCGACGAGCTGCTAGCCATGATTTCGGCAGCTATTCCGCGCCCCAGTGTCAGCCTAGAACTACTGATTCCGTACAGTCGTGGGGCGATGCTCAACAAGTTGCATGAATCTGATGCTGAAATTCTGCGCATTGATCACGTTGAGGATGGCACTCGAGTGAGCGTGAGAGTTCGCGAAGGTCTTGCAGCGGAGCTGGCTGAGTTCGTTATCGATGACTGATTCTTCGGGGGAGCTGATGGAAGCGAGCACAGGCGAGCAGGAAGCCATCGCTGTCCTCGATAAAGCTGTGGAAGCGATGGGCGGACAGAGCCGTCCGGGGCAGCACGAGATGGCACGTCAAGTGGTACGTGCCATTGAATCGGGGGACCACCTTTTGGTCCAGGCTGGCACCGGCACCGGTAAGTCTTTGGCGTACCTCGTGCCGCTCATTTTGCACTCCTTGGAGAGCGAAAAGCCGGCTCTGGTTTCCACCGCAACCCTCGCCCTGCAAGCACAGATCGTAGGCCGAGACTTGCCTCGCTTGCTTGAATCGATCACGGATAAGTTGTCACGGCCCGTAAAAGTCGCCTTGGTCAAGGGCCGCGCCAACTATGTCTGCCAGCACAAGCTCGACGGCGGGTTCCCCAGTGACGAGCCCAGTGAAGGCGCACTGTTTTCGCTCGGTGAGGACACCTCCGTCCCGCATCTGCCCGCCGCTAGTGGGGGCCCGGCGTCGGCCCTTGGTAAAGAAGTGGTTCGGCTCCGTGAGTGGGCGCACCAGACTGAGACGGGGGACCGGGACGAACTGGTCCCGGGTGTGACGGACCGCGCATGGCGTCAGGTTTCCGTGACTTCTATGGAGTGTTTGGGCGCGCAAAAATGTCCTATGGCAGATGAGTGCTTCAGCGAATTGGCGCGCCATCGCGCTGCCGAATCAGATGTAGTGGTCACCAATCACGCAATGCTGGCCATCAACGCCTTTGAAGGTCTGGCAGTTCTCCCGGAACACGATGTTGTGGTGGTTGATGAGGCTCATGAGCTTCAGGACCGAGTGACGGGTGCTGTTTCCGGGCAGCTCTCAGCGGCCATGTCCCACGCTGCAGCTACGAGCGCGCGCAGACATACCGGTATCACCGTTGACGCGCTACACGCAGCCACTGAAGCTCTTGAGATGGCCCTTGCGGGAGTCCCCAGCGGACTCTTGCCATCTGGACTAAACGATGATCAGCTCGCGGCAGTTGAGGCGCTACGTGAAGCCAGCCGTGCGGCGCTGTCAGACTCGAAGGGTGATGGTTCTCAGTCGGCCGATGGCGGCCGGCAAATTGCCCGTTCTCGACTGATGGCCGTACTGGAGCTATCCGAGCGGCTTCTAGCTGCCAAAGAGAACCGTGAAGTGGTGTGGATCTCCCGAAACAGTTCATTTGACCCGGTGCAGGGTTACAGCCAGCCGGATGATTCGATGCCTGCCCTCATTAACGTTGCCCCGCTCAGTGTGGCTGGCCGGCTACGTGAGGGATTGTTCGCCGACCACACAGTGATTCTGACCTCCGCGACCTTGGCCATCGGATCAGCATTTGAACCCGCGGCAGGAGGACTCGGCTTGTTGGGCGACGGGGCACCGTCCTGGACTGGGATCGATGTTGGATCACCTTTCGATTACCCACGCCAAGGCATGCTGTACGTGGCAAAGCACTTACCTAAGCCCGGCCGTGGAACCTCCGCTGAGGCTTTGGATGAGCTCGAAGAACTCATCAAAGCATCAGGTGGTGGCGCTCTCTGTCTGTTTTCTTCGCGTCGTGCTGCCGAGGATGCAGCTGAGGCGCTTCGGCCGCGGATTCCCCACAGCATTTTGTGTCAGGGTGAATCAACCATGACAGCTCTTGTGAAGCAGTTTGCCGATGAACGGGACACTTGTTTGTTCGGAACCATGTCATTGTGGCAAGGCGTGGATGTTCCCGGTGATTCATGCCGGCTTGTGGTGATTGACCGGATCCCTTTCCCGCGTCCTGACGATCCACTGATGACAGCGCGTTCTCGTGCCGTGGCCCAGGCGGGCGGGAACGGGTTTATGAGCGTTTCAGCCACGCATGCAGCAGTCCGCTTAGCCCAAGGCGCTGGACGCTTGATTCGTTCAACCGGGGACAGGGGAGTTGTAGCAGTTCTTGATTCAAGGCTTGCTACGGAGCGGTATGGGGCTTTCCTTCGGGCAGCACTGCCGCCCTTTTGGTCCACCGTGGATCAAACGACAGTGTTAGCTTCGCTCAAACGCCTAGCTGTAGGAACATCCGAAGCAACGGCGCAGACAACTTAGCAGTGGGATTTGGGCCAGGCCGCGTCCTGGCTGATGGAGTTTGCTAGGAATCTAGAGAGAGCGCAGTACCGAAACTACCTTGCCCATGATGGTGGCGTGGTCGCCGAGAATGGGCTCGTATTGCGTGTTCTGAGGTAGCAACCACGTGTGCCCGTCACGCTGACGGAAGGTCTTGACGGTGGCCTCATCATCCAAGAGTGCCGCCACGATGTCTCCATTGTGGGCATCGCTTTGACGGCGGACCACCACCCAGTCACCGTCACAAATGGCGGCGTCAATCATGGAATCACCAGCTACTTTGAGCATAAAGAGCTCACCGTGGCCCACCAACTGCCGAGGCAGAGGCATAACGTCTTCAACTGATTGCTCAGCCAAGATGGGACCGCCAGCGGCAATCCGGCCAACCATGGGCACCATGGCCGCTTCCACGGAGGAGGAGAGCTCTGTAACGCTTGCCGAATGGCTCGTAGCCGCCGGGTGCGGGGAGTGGCTACTGGTGCCGGCCTGACCATTTGAGCCTGGACGATCATGCGGTCGAGATCGGTTCTGGCGCAAAACTGTTGGAGCAGTCAACTCCTCTGATTTCGGACCTACAGCGTCTTCGTTGAGGGCAAGAGGAATCAGAACTTCCATGGCGCGGGGGCGTTTCGGATCACGGCGGAGATAGCCCTGGCGTTCTAACTGGCTCAACTGGTGGGTCACGCTCGAGAGCGAGGCCAGCCCTACTATGTCACCGATTTCCCTCATGGACGGCGGGTAGCCCTTAGACGAGACCGAACGCTGAATGCACTCCAAGATGCGCTCTTGACGCGCGGTTAGAGCCTTCGCAGCGCCACGTGACGCTGGACCTTCAGACGCTTTCGGTGCCATGTGCCGTCTTCCCTCGCTGCTTCGTGTGGCCCTTTGACTTCGGTTCTCAGCAGAGGACCAAAGGGGCAAAACCAAAAATGTCAGACCCTGCTGTTGTACTGATTTTGCACTGGCCCGCTTCTCAAAGGTAAGCGAGTCGAACATAGTAATCAAACATTTGTTCTAGCGAGTCTCGACAAAATTCGTAGATAAGTGCTAAAAATGAATCAGAACATTCGAAGATGTCTTCGAGTAAAGAGCTTGTCAGGCGGTCTATTCGAACATCGTGTTCGAATACGGAGCTTGCCGTGGGCTCGCACCGAGCACACATCAAGACAGTCAGTAGCAAGGAAAGGCGCAGGACATGTCAGCAGTAATCGCAGCACCTGTCTCCCTGGGCGGTACCTCCTCTCAGCGCAAAGTTGCCGCCCCGGCCGGTGGTACAAAGCTCACCCTCACTCGGCGGGGCCGCGCCATTTTCATCGGCGCCCCACTGATGCTGTTGGCAGTTGTGGTCTTGATGTTCGCCGGAATGCTCTTGCAGCCCGCCAAGGCCTCTGAAGGGGCGGGATCCTTGCAGCCCACTTCGGCTGTTCAGGTGACTGTGCAACCCGGCCAGTCTTTGTGGTCCATTGCCGCCAAAGTTTCTCCGGAGCGGGACCCGCGCGATGTAGTGACTGAAATCCTGCAGATCAATAACTTGCGCTCGGCTGAGCTCAGTGCCGGTCAGCAAATCTTTGTGCCTAGCGCACGCTGACCGACTCTAGGCTCGTCACAGTTTCTTGGCAGCGGGTCTGCGGACTTAAACTGCTGAGGTGAGTGAGCAACTGGAACGACTTGGAAAACTGCCGCTGCGAGACAATCTTCGCGGGATCAGCCCCTATGGTGCACCCCAAATAGATGTCCCCGTTCTTCTCAACGTTAACGAGAACACTCATGGTGTCCCGGTAGACGTCCAAGAGGCTATAACCAAAGCGGTATCTGAAGCTGCAGTGTCGCTGAATCGGTACCCTGACCGTGAGTTCACCGAGCTCCGCACGGCGCTGGCTGAATACCTTGGCCATAATTTAGTAGCCGATCAAATCTGGGCTGCCAATGGTTCAAACGAAGTGCTCCAGCAAATTCTTCAAGCCTTCGGTGGCCCAGGACGGTCCGCATTGGGATTCCCTCCCACATATTCCATGTATCCGCTCCTTGCGAGTGGCACTGACACAAGCTACATCGCTGGCACACGAGAAGCGGACTACGCGTTGTCAGCTGAATCAGCCGCACGGCAAGTAGCCGAACTGGCACCGAACATTGTGTTCCTGTGCTCGCCAAATAACCCCACAGGAACGGGCCTTGGTCTGGACGTTGTGGAAGCGGTTTACGAGGCCGGCGAGGCTAGTCAGACCATCGTTATTGTGGACGAGGCATATCACGAGTTCGCCCACCAGGGCACCCCCAGTGCCCTGACGCTGTTGCCCGGCCGTGAACGGCTGATTGTCTCGCGCACCATGAGTAAAGCCTTTGCTCTGGCCGGCGCGCGGATTGGTTATATGGCTGCTGCTCCCGAGGTCACCGACGCTTTGCGGCTTGTTCGATTGCCGTACCACTTGTCCGCCATTACGCAGGCAACGGCTTTGGCAGCACTGCGTCACCGGACGGCTTTGATGGCCGATGTTGAGGACATCAAGGTGCAACGTGATCGGATTGTCTCCGAGCTCACCCGTATGGGGCTAACACCTGCCGCGTCGGATTCAAATTACGTATTCTTCGGTGGACTTGAGGACTCACATACCGTGTGGCAAGGGCTACTGGATGCTGGCGTGCTAGTTCGCGATGTTGGGATCGCAGGTCACTTGCGTGTCACAGCCGGAACCGAGGCCGAGACAACTGCCTTTTTGGTGAAGCTAGAAGAACTGCTGAATTCGGCACCGAGCAGCAACTAATAGACTAGGGGTATCCCAAACTGGGCATCGCTCCGCGGTGCAAGGTGACGAGGACTGCCTCGCGCAACAATTTCTGTATCAAAGGACGCATCCACATGAGTGAATCTGTTTCGGCCACGGCTGATGCACGAACGGCCACGATTGAACGCAGCACGAGCGAATCATCCGTGTTCGTTTCGATCAACCTCGACGGAACAGGTAAAACGGACATCAGTACCACAGTGCCGTTCTACGACCACATGCTCACGGCTTTGGGTAAGCACTCATTGATTGACCTCACCGTTAAGGCCACCGGCGACACTCACATTGACGCGCACCACACCGTTGAAGATGTAGCGATCAGTTTCGGTGAAGCTCTGCGTATTGCACTGGGGAACAAGGCTGGAATTCGACGTTTCGGTGATGCCACAGTTCCGCTGGATGAAGCCTTGGCACACGCTGTTGTTGACGTTTCTGGCCGCCCGTACTTGGTCCACTCAGGTGAACCTGCTGGCCAGGAGTATCACCTGATCGGGGGCCACTTTACTGGCTCGCTCACGCGCCACGTTTTTGAAGCCATTACGCTTCACTCAGGAATTTGCCTGCACATGAACCTGCTCGCTGGCCGGGACCCCCACCATATTGTTGAAGCACAGTTCAAGGCATTCGCCCGCGCCCTGCGCTCAGCCGTTGAATCGGATCCCCGGGTCGAGGGCATCCCGTCCACTAAGGGCCTCCTATGAGCGAACACGTCCTCAACGACGGTGCTGTGGAGGACGCTGCGCTGAGGCGTAAACCCGTCTCAGAAGCAGGCGTACCCACTGTCACGGTGCTGGATTACGGCTCTGGTAACGTCCGGTCGGCTGTGCGTGCTCTTGAAAGAGCTGGCGCTCATGTGATTCTGAGCTCCAAACCAGAAGACGTTTTGAACGCCGATGGTCTGGTGGTGCCCGGAGTTGGTGCTTTTGAGACAGTGATGAAGGAACTCAACGCTGTTGATGCAGTTCGGATGATCGGCCGCCGCGTTGCTGGTGGACGGGCAGTGCTGGCAATTTGTGTTGGCCTGCAGGTTCTTTTTGAAGCCGGTGTAGAACACGGTGTCGCCTCCACTGGAATGGGCGAATGGCCCGGAACCGTTGAATTGCTTCCAGCACCCGTAGTTCCGCACATGGGATGGAATACCGTTGACGTTCCCGAGGGGTCGGTTTTGTTCAACGGCGTGGAATCCGAGCGCTTCTACTTTGTGCACTCGTATGGAGTGCAAAAGTGGGACTTTGACGTGGTCCAGCCGCTGATGGCACCGCCCCTAGTGACTTGGTCTGAGCACGGTGCGCGCTTTATTGCTGCGGTGGAAAACGGACCTCTATGTGCTACCCAGTTCCACCCGGAAAAGTCTGGCGACGCTGGTGCGCGGCTCCTGAAGAACTGGGTCGATTCCCTCAGGAAGGTTGCCTGATGTGGTCTGTAGTTCTGATGGGCGTCGGCGGCATATTGGCCGGCGGTGGAATTTCCTTTATGCAACAGCGGAAGCCCAAATGGCTTTCGGTCTCCTTTTTTGTGCTCGCAGCCATGGCGTTGCTAGCCGCGTTCTTACTCACTCTTCCTGGAAACTGAGGTTTCGTTAATGACCAGCGCACCCATGCCCGTTCTTGAATTATTGCCCGCAGTGGACGTTGTTGACGGCCAAGCGGTTCGCTTGGTGCAAGGCGAAGCCGGCAGTGAGACGAGCTACGGGACGCCCTTGGACGCCGCGCTGAACTGGCAAAATGCTGGAGCTGAATGGGTGCACCTGGTTGATCTGGACGCCGCCTTTGGCCGTGGAGACAACACAGTGCTGCTCCAAGAGCTGGTGGGAAAGCTGGACATCAAGGTGGAGCTCTCCGGCGGTCTCCGGGATGACGCGAGCCTTGAGCGTGCCATGAACCTGGGCGTGGCACGGGTTAACTTGGGTACAGCAGCGTTGGAAAACCCTGAATGGACAGCACGGGTCATCGACCGCTTTGGCGACAGGATCGCCGTCGGCCTTGACGTTCGCGGTACCACCTTGGCTGGCCGCGGTTGGACGCAAGAGGGTGGGGACATCTGGGAGGTTCTCGAACGACTAGAAGCCGCAGGCTGTGCACGTTACGTGGTCACGGACGTCACCAAAGACGGCACACTTCAAGGCCCCAACGTTGAGTTATTGCGCCAAATGGTTGCAAAAACAGCCAAGCCGGTGGTGGCTTCAGGTGGCATCTCCAGCTTGGACGATCTGCGGGTGCTCCGGGAGCTCGTTCCGGCCGGTGTTGAGGGTGCCATCGTAGGCAAGGCACTCTACTCAGGTGCGTTTACGCTGCATGAGGCACTTGACGTTGCCGGTCGCCGCTAGTCGTGGAGTCGGAGCACAAACACGGTAATCACCGGGAGCTACCGGGCCACATCGCAGCAGCACTGGCCGGCGCCGGGGGACTAACTGACTCGGCCGGTCAGCCATGGGCCGGCCGGAGTTTGGCTGGCGAAGATGCCAAGATTCACAACTTTGAGAACGACGACGGCACGGCCGATGCTGACTATCTCGCCGCTGTGGACCGACTTCAGGGTGGTCGAGGATCCGAGGCCGAGGTGGTGGCGTCGCTCGCAACAGCCCGGGTGTTTATACCGATTGTGGCTCAATTGGCCGAAGAAGCGGAACAAAGCAACGGTCTGCACGCTGACAAGCAAGCAGACATGGCAATGGTGACGCTCAAGGCGCCGGACGGTAGAACGGCAATGCCAGTTTTTACTTCAAGTGAGGCGCTTTCTGCATGGCATCCAACAGCGCGGCCTGTGGCTGCCTATGCAGCCAGGGCAGCATTGTCTGCTGTGTCGGAGGACGCTCAACTCTTGGTCATTGACCCAGGGCAGGCATTCACCTTTGTGGTGAGACGCCCGGCCCTGTGGTCACTTGCCCAACAAAGGGAATGGACGCCGTCGTACTTGGACGCTGAGGTTGAAGCATCGGTGCGTGAGGTGGCCGGCGGGTTTCCTCAGATCAGGGGCGTAGGTCTTTCCGCCGGCCACGGCGTATATACCAAGGACGCGTCTGGCGCTGTGTTGCCCGGTGGCGGAGCAGGTCCAGAACTCTGCTTAGAACTCGCGCTGGAAGATGGACTGGATGCCGCTGCGGTACAGTCGCTGGTGGCCGGGGTTCAACAGAATCTGGCCTCCAATGAGGTTTTTGCCGAACGGGTTGACTCCCTTGAATTGAAGTTGCGCCGCGCCCAAAACTAGGGATCCTTAGCCCGGGGCGGCTTGCAGTTTCCCTTGTTGTTCCATGGCAGGAACAATGGGCTTGTGAACTTTGCCCTGTATCAGAAGATTTTGGCCGTAAAACCCATTCGTCGTCTCCTCCTTGTGGGCATGATCGCCAGAATTCCGCACTCGGCAGCGGGTCTTTTGTTGACCCTTCACATCGTTCTCACCCAGCATCGAGGATTCGCGGCCGCGGGTGCTGCTGCAGCAGTGCTGACAATTGGTATTGCCGTTGGTGCGCCGTGGCGAGGACGCCGGGTGGACACCGTGGGGCTGAGGCGCGCGTTGGTGCCATCGGTCATTTCAGAGGCGATTATTTGGACGGTAGTACCCCATGTTCCATACGAGTGGGTTTTGGTGCTGGTGTTCGTTGGTGGCTTGTTGTCGCTTCCTGTTTTTAGTGTGGTGCGCCAATCGCTGGGAGTCCTAGCAAGCGGTGAGCAGCGGCGCACGGCATTCGCCTTGGACTCGATCGCCACCGAAATGGTGTTTATGATCGGCCCAGCCGCCGGGGCTGTGGTGGCCACACAATTCTCCACAGCGCTGGGACTGACCATCGTTGGGCTTGCCACCTCGCTGGCCGGACTGTTTCTGATTTGGTTCAATCCACCGACCCGTACTTCGGAGCGGGACCTGAGCCAATCTGAGGTGGAAATCAGTGAGGCTGAAGACAGTGAAGCGGCGTGCGAGGTGTTGGTTGCAACAGCACCGGCGCATGTCCAAGAGGCTGCGGGGGAGTTGATCCACTTGCCGGCGTCCAAGGCTGGAGCGCAAAAACGGGCTCGGCTGACGGGTGGCCGCCTCATGCAGAGCTTCTCCTGGTTCACAGCTGCCGTTGCCGCAGTCTTCCTAGCGGCAGCCGGAGCTGGAATGGTGCTTTCAGGTACTGACGTGGGCATCGTGGCTCTTTTGCAAGTACATAACACCGCCTCTGACATTGGTCTCGTGATGTTTTTTTGGTGCGCTGCTTCGGTGGTGGGTGGTTTGGTTTATGGTGCGATGGATAGGCCCGTTTCTCCGCTGCTGCTGTTGTTTGGTATGGCGGCGCTGACGATTCCGATGGGGTTCGCCCAGGATTCTTGGAGCTTAGCTTTGTTGTCCATCCTGCCGGGCTTTTTGTGCGCACCGGTGCTTTCGGCCGCATCAGAGAAAGTCGCCGAGCTTGTTACCGAGTCACGTAGGGGAGAAGCGATGGGCTGGTACGGGTCCGCGCTCACCGCGGGTGTGGCCTTTGGCTCACCGATCACCGGGGTTTTTATTGACCTGCAGGGGCCGTGGGTTGGCTTTGTAGCTGTGGGCGCCGTGGGTGCCGTCCTAGCACTGTGCGGAATCGCACTCCAAACACTACGACGACGACGCCGGCGCCTGAGTCACTAGGGTCACTCAGGTCGCCCGAGTGTTGGTCAGCTAGGGGGACGGCGGGTGATTCAGGGTTGCCCGGACGGGTTTGAGACGAGAATGGCTCCCAACGGTAGCGTTGGGAGCCATTCTGCTGGGGCCGCCTAGTTAACCGGGCCAGTGAACTTCTCGCCCGGACCCTTACCCGGTGCATCCGGGATCGACGAGGCCTCACGGAACGCCAATTGCAGGGACCGAAGGCCATCGCGCAAGGGACCAGCATGTTGTGATCCGATCTCGGGGGCAGCAGCTGTTACAAAACCGGCGAGGGCTGTGATCAGCTTGCGTGCCTCATCGAGGTCAACGAGTTCCTCGGCGTTTTCCTCTGCGGCCAGGCCAAGCTTCACGGCAGCTGCACTCATCAAGTGAACTGCCGCCGTCGAAATAACTTCGATGGCAGGGACTTCGGCAATGTCTCGGGCCTGTGAGGCTGCACTGGGCGCGGAGGTAGTGGTGTCTTCCGGATTACTGTCTGTAGAGCTCATAATGCTAAGCTTGTCACAGACCAACTGATGGTCGTTACCTGCGCATGGATCAAGACACGTTGTATTCGTTACATCGTCTTGTACCAAGCGCAGATAAACTAGACATTCAGTTTGCAAGCGGAGTTCTCTCCCACCCGCGTCGACCGACGTCTTTTGGTGAATAGTCACTAGAAATGAAAATAAAGGTCGCCGGGTATCTGGTCGGACGGAAGGCAAGAGTTCGCTCTTGAATTCCGGTGTGGTCTCTTTAGAGCCCCCCGCCAGCCTCGAGGCCTCTGATTGCACCCGCAATGAGAGGCCTTCTTTCGTTGTGAGGGTAAAAGTTTCAACGAATACAGGAGCTACAACATTAGCGAGCCAAGAATCAATGAGCGGATCCGCGTCCCAGAGGTGCGGCTTGTAGGGCCGGCAGGTGAGCAAGTAGGGATCGTCCGCATTGAGGATGCCCTGCGTTTGGCAGCCGAGTCGGACCTTGATCTCGTTGAAGTTGCACCTCAGGCGAAGCCTCCGGTGTGCAAGCTGATGGACTTCGGCAAGTACAAGTACGAAGCCGCAGTCAAGGCACGTGAAGCCCGGAAGAACCAGACCAACACTGTTCTGAAGGAAATCCGCTTCCGCCTCAAGATCGACACCCATGACTACGAAACCAAGCGTGGACACGCACTGCGCTTCCTCGGTGCCGGTGACAAGGTCAAGGCCATGATCCAGTTCCGCGGTCGTGAGCAGCAGCGCCCCGAGATGGGTATTCGCCTGTTGCAGCGCTTCGCTGAGGACGTCTCTGAAGTTGGCGTGGTTGAGTCCACCCCGCGCATTGATGGCCGCAACATGGTGATGGTCATCGGTCCTCTGAAGAACAAGGCCGAGGCAAAAGCTGAGGCTCGTCGCGCTGCACAGCGTGCCGAGGCTAAGGCGCAGAATGCTGCCAAGGGTGAAGGACGTGTAGACGTGGATGCAGATAACTCTGCTCCGATGACTCAGAGCCTCGCGGACCTGCTTCCTGAAGGCCTGCACCTCGGCGAGGATGCAGCCAAGCAGGCGCAGAACGATGCAGCAGAAGCACCTCAGGCGAATGTCGAAGAAGCCAAGGTTGAAGAGACCAAAGCTGAGGACGCTGCGCCGGTTGAAGAAGCCAAGGTGGAAACAGTTGCAGTAACTGCTGCTGAGAAGCCAGTCGAAAAACCGGTTGCCGCTAAGGCTGTTCCTGCCAAGAAGCCTGCTGCTAGCAAGCCTGCCTCCGCTGCAAAGCCAGCGGCAGCGGCGAAACCCGCTGCAAGCGCAAAGCCCGCGGCGGCCCCCAAACCTGCCGCAGCTGCAAAGCCTGCAGCATCCGTGAAGCCTACGGCTGCAAAGCCCACCGCTACACCCAAGCCGTCGGGAGCTGCAAAGCCTGCCGCACCGAAGCCGGCGCCTAAAAAGACCAACTAGTTCCAACGGACGGGACGGCCACCGCCTCCCTGAAGTAAGCAACCAGACGGTTTCCCGAAAAGGAAACCGCATAGTGATCCGCAGCTTGTCTGCGGCAATGTAAGGAGATCGGTTCCCATGCCGAAGATGAAGACCCACAGCGGTGCTAAGAAGCGCTTTAAGCTGACCGGTACCGGCAAGCTCAAGCGCCAGCAGGCTAACCGCCGCCACTACCTGGAGCACAAGTCCTCCCGCCTGACCCGCCGTCTGGCTGGCGACAAGATTGTTGCCAAGGGCGATGCAAAGGTCATCCGGAAGATGCTCGGCGTCTAACTTTCCCCCGAATATTGGCTGATAGCACCACTGCATCAGCTGTTTTCTCAAAGCCTTCTCAGGCCCGCTGAATAACTTGGCGGACATCGCTTGGGATAAGAATTCTGAAGGAGTACGCACGTGGCACGTGTGAAGCGGGCGGTCAACGCCCACAAGAAGCGCCGGGTTATCCTCGAACGCGCAAAAGGTTACCGCGGACAGCGTTCACGCTTGTACCGCAAGGCGAAGGAGCAGTTGCTCCACTCGTTCGTATACAGCTACGGCGACCGTCGCAAGCGTAAGGGTGACTTCCGTCGCCTCTGGATCCAGCGCATCAACGCTGCATCCCGCGCCAACGGCTTGACCTACAACCGTCTGATCCAGGGCCTTAAGGCTGCTGAGATCGAGGTTGACCGCCGTATGCTTGCCGAGCTCGCAGTGAGCGACGCTGGTGCTTTCGCCGCGTTGGTTAAGATTGCCAAGGACGCTCTCCCGGCTGACACTTCCGCACCGGCCGTCAAGGCTGAGGTGGCACCGAAGGCTGCCCCCAAGGCTGCTAAGGCACCGAAGGCTGAGAAGGCCGCTCCGGCTAAGGCTGAGGCTTCCTCCAAGAAGGAAATCGACGGCGCCATTGTTGCTGTTGACGGCCAGGAAGCTCCTGAGGGTCACTCCATCAAGGGCAACGCTGAGTCCAATAAGTACCACGTTCCCGGTTCCACCTGGTACGACGTAACTGTTGCTGAGTACTGGTTCTCCACCGTTGAAGCAGCTAAGGCTGCAGGCTTCGAGCCTGCCGGTGGCGAAGCTCGCCAGCAGATCAAGAACTAGTCGCGAAAGCCACTAAAGTTCTTATATGAACCAAAGCGGACGCCCCCAAGTATTGCCCATGACCAACCCCCGAGCTGATCGGGTACGGGATGTGGCAAAGCTTGGTGGGCGTCCGGTTCGTTTAAAGCGCGAACAGTTCCTCGTCGAGGGCCCTCAGGCCGTTCGTGAAGCCCTAGACCTTGACCGTCGGCGTCGTGACGCGGGTGCCGCGGGTGTCGTCGTCGAACTATTCGCAAGCGAGGCCTGCCTCGAGAAGCACCCCGAACTTGCCCAGGCAGCGGCCGGCGTGCCGTTACGGATCGCCACCAACGAGGTCCTTGCGGCTATGGCGGACACGGTCTCTCCTCAGGGAATTGTGGCCGTATGCCGTTTTGTGGACGTCACCTTAGACTCTGTGCTCGACGCTGGGCCCCGGCTGATTGCCGTGCTTTGCCAAGTGCGGGACCCCGGTAACGCAGGGACGGTCCTACGAGCCGCTGACGCTGCCGGAGCGGATGCTGTTATCTTGACCGCTTCGAGCGTAGATATTTACAACCCTAAAGCCGTACGCTCCACGGCAGGTTCGCTGTTTCACTTGCCAGTGGTACTCGGGACAGATGCTCACGAGCTCGCCGCAGCGTGCAAGGAGCGGGGGATTGGTGTGTTAGCTGCCGACGGTTATGGCGACGTAAACCTCGATGAGCTGCAGGATGCCAGTGCTGCACGCAGGCTAGGTGGCGTTGAGAGTAGCGGATATCAACTCGAGAAGCCCACTGCCTGGCTGTTTGGTAACGAGGCTCAGGGTTTGTCAGAGGACGAGCTTGCTCTGGCGGACCATCGTGTTGCTGTTCCCGTGTATGGGTCAGCGGAGAGTTTGAATCTTGGGACGGCAGCTACCGTTTGCGTGTATGCAAGTGCCAGGGCACAGCGTCGTTAGCCTGGCTTGCACCTATGGGAGTGCAAGAATCCAACGTTAAATCAGAAAGCCCCCAGCGCCGAGGCGCCGGGGGCTTTCGTCATTCAGCTACTTAGGCCTTATTGCGACCAGTGACGGCGCCGTATACACCGGCAACTACTAGACCACCAATAATGGCGAAAATCCAGGTTCCCAAGTGGAAGAAGCCCTGAATAGAGCTTGCTCCGAATACGAGGCTGGACAACCAGCCACCAACAATGGCGCCAACAACGCCGAGGACCAAGCTGGTAATCCAGCCGCCACCGACTTTGCCGGGCATGATTGCCTTAACAATCGCGCCAACAATAAGACCAAGAATGATCCATCCTAGAAAACCCATAATATGCCTCCTATGAAAGGGCTCAACTGACGTCGTAACGCTAGCATCTTTTACATCTTGATGTGCTAGGAGAGAGAGCAACACGCATAAACGGGGTTCGTCTGACATATCCCGGTATTCTGAGCAGTGACAAAAGAACTAGTCTCGGTACTGAGGCGTGGGTAGAATAAACGGGGTAAAAACGTGGCAGCAGGCGGCGGAACAAAAGCGATCGTGGCGGCGCTAGGAGCAAACCTAGCTATCGCTGTTATGAAATTCTTGGCATTCTTTCTGACAGCCTCATCATCGATGCTGGCAGAGGGTATTCACTCTGTAGCCGACTCAGGGAATCAGCTGCTTTTGCTGATCGGTGGAAAACGCGCCAAGCGTGAAGCGGACGCCAAACACCCCTTCGGCTATGGCCGTGAGAGATTCATCTATGCCTTTATTGTCTCGATTGTGTTGTTCAGTGTTGGCGGACTCTTTGCCCTTTACGAAGCATGGGGAAAGATCCAGCACCCGCACGCCATTGAAGGCAATTTCTGGTGGGTCCCGCTTGCCGTGTTGGTGGGGGCAATTGTTGCTGAAAGTTTTTCGTTCCGAACGGCTATCAAAGAATCTAACCCGCTGCGTGGGACACAGAGCTGGGTTAAGTTCATTCGAAACGCCAAACAGCCCGAACTGCCGGTCATCTTACTCGAAGACTTCGGCGCTCTGATTGGTTTGATTTTTGCCCTCTTGGGCGTGGGGTTGACCCTGATTACTGGCAACGGAATCTGGGATGCTATTGGCACCGGAATGATCGGTCTGCTGCTGGTATTTATCGCCATTGTTTTGGCGATTGAAACTAAGTCCTTGTTGTTGGGCGAGTCGGCTACCAAAAATGACGTCGCAAAAATTGAAGCTGCAATTGAGTCAGACGGTACCAAAATCATTCACTTGAAGACCCTGCACATGGGTCCGGAGGAACTATTGGTCGCGGCAAAGATTTCCGTAGGTGCCGCTGATTCCGGTGCCGAGATTGCCACGGTTATTGATAGCGCCGAGGTCCGAATCCGGGAAGCAGTACCGATGGCGCGGGTCATCTACCTCGAGCCAGACCTCCTGCGGCACGCTGACTCCGTTCAGCTCCCCGAAGATACTTCGGCTCCGCTGAACGGCTAGCTCACTAAGGGTCGCTTGCGTTCCACATAGCCGCTAACTAGAGCAACACCGAGCCCCAGCACGGCCAAGCCTGCACCAACCAGTGCTGGGGCTCGGTAGCCCCAACCCCAAGCAATGACCACACCGCCCAAGAAGGCCCCCAATGCGTTGGCCACGTTCAGGGCGGCGTGATTAAGAGATGAAGCCAGTGACGGGGCCTCGGGAGAGGCGTCCAATAGCCTGGTTTGGAGGGAGGGAACCAACATGGAACCCATACTGCCCACAACAAATACCATCAGCAACGCTGAGGGCGCCCAAACCACCGATACAAAGTACAGTACGAGGGAAACGGCGATTGCGGCGAGAACGCCGTAAATTGTTCCCATCACCGAGCGGTCTGCCAAGCGACCACCGATGATGTTGCCAGCCACCATGCCTAGGCCATAGAGGGCCACCACTAGCGGGATTAGCCCGGCGGGAAGTCCTGTAACGGCCGTCATGGTGTGTGAAATATAGGTGTAGGTGGCGAAGAATCCTCCAAAGCCAACCACACCAATCAGCAGTGCGAGCCAAACCTGCAAACGCTTAAGAGCACCAAGCTCGCGCCGGATGCTTGCATCAGGACGAGCTTCGCTAAACGGCACAAAGCGTGCGATCAGTGCGACTGTTACGAGTCCGATTCCTGCAACCACAACAAACAACAAACGCCAGCCAAAGTTCTGCCCCACCCAGGTGGCAATAGGAACACCAATTACGTTTGCCACGGTTAAACCGGCCATCACCATGGAGATTGCCCAGCCGCGCCGGCTTGCCGGCACCAAAGACGCAGCAATGACCGCAGCGACTCCGAAGAATGCACCGTGGGGGAGTCCGGAAACAAAGCGGGTGACAAGCATCCAGTGATAATCCGGCGCCGCGAATGAGGAGAAGTTGGCGAGAGCAAAAATCACCATAAGCGCTAGTGCAAGCCACTTGCGCGGCAGCTTGGCTCCAACGGCGGCAAGAACCGGCGCGCCAACACAAACACCCAAGGCATACGCCGAGATAAGGTTCCCGGCGTCTGGTGTGCTGATGTTCAAACCGCGTTCCACGTCGCTGAGCAATCCCATCATGGCAAATTCAGTGGTTCCGATTCCGAATCCGCCCATAGCCAGAGCAAAAATGGCGAAGGTGAGTTCACGCCGGGAAAGCGTCGACAAAGAATGATGGGGCGTGGTTGGCGTCATAACCTGCAATTTCGGTGGGAGTGAGTCGTATCCGCACAACAGCGCAAACACAAAGATGATTTCTTCAACCCTAAATGGTGCTTAAATCATTCCGCGATTCCTAGAGCAAATTTCGCCCTTGCCTACACTGGTGAGGTGACTAAGACGATTCACGTAGTGGCAGCAGCCATTTGCGACTCCCTAAACCACCCCACCAAATTGCTGATTGCCCAACGCAGCGCACCACCCAAATTCGCAGGTATGTGGGAATTCCCCGGCGGGAAAGTGGAAGCGGGGGAGACAGATCGGAATGCCTTGACGAGGGAGATCCGCGAGGAGCTTGGTGTGGAGATCACGCTGGGCGCAGCCGTTCTAGCCGAGGACCCGATGGGCTGGCCGCTCAACGAGAAGGCCGTGATGCGGGTGTGGCTCGGAGAAATTACAGAAGGTGAGCCGGCTGCCTTGGAAGATCACCACGAGCTGCGCTGGGTTCATTTAGCGGATCCTGAAGGAATTATGGCGCTGCCGTGGATCCCGGCTGACCTTCCTATTGTTGAAGCTCTTCTGAAGTTGGTGGCGGCATGATCCTACTGACCGGGTTCGAACCCTTTAACGGAGCCACAATGAATCCTTCGTGGGTGGCGGCCCAAAGCGCTGCCGATCAACTAAACGCCCAGGGGATAGCCACGGCGGCAATCGAGCTGAAGTGTGTGTTCGGTGAGAGCGCCAGCCAGCTCAAAGCGGCCATCAGCACTCATAACCCGGACGTTGTTATTTGTGTTGGCCAAGCCGGCGGCACCAAGGCTATTCGCGTTGAGCGGGTTGCAGTTAATCTGGACGATGCTCCGATTCCGGACAATGCCGGGAACCAACCGATCGATATTCCCGTGGTCCAGAACGGTCCGGCCGCCTATTTCAGCGGGCTACCTGTTAAAGCCCTGGCACAGGCCATCCGAGACGCAGGCATTCCGGCCGTTGTGTCAGCGAGTGCGGGCAGCTACGTCTGCAATCACGTTTTCTATTCGCTGATGCATCAAATCCAAGAGGTTCCCCACCTACGCGGAGGGTTTATCCACGTCCCACTTGCCACTGAACAATTGTCCACTGAACAATTGTCACCCGAACAACTTGAGCCGGAACAAGGGGCGTTGACGCAATCAGGCACTAACAACACCTCACCTTCCTTGCCACTGGAAAGTATCAGCGCCGCTCTTGTTACGGCCGTCCACACCCTAGTATCTGGCAACAGCGAGCTGCATTATCCCGCCGGATCTACCCACTAAGCACTCCGCCTGCTAACTACTAGGCCACAGCCCACACAACGGTGACCGAAGCGGTGACAGACGATTCACCTGCGGAGACTGGCATAACATCGGTAGCTGACATCCGGGCAAATTTGGGGTGGGGCTGAGTAAACCCTGAGGGGGTTTCACCCAGCGATACAATCTCCGCCAAGTGCACCCCAGCCAAAGAGCAATAGTGTTCTGCGCGTTCCTTGGCGTCAGCAAATGCGGCTTCCCTCGCCGCCGCTGCGAGAGAACTTTCATCGGTAAAGCCTAGGCTGAGTCCGTTCAGGCGCACGTTGTTGCCTCCGGCCTTAACCACTAGTGCCACTACGTCCGAGATTTGCGTTAGTGGGGTAATCCGCACCGTGAGCGTTGAGCTAGCCACGTAAGCGGTGGTCACTTGGCCCCGACCTTCTTCCCAAACGGTCTCAGCGCGAAGGTCCAGTGCCGACGTCGTAATGTCCTGTTCGCGTACCTCGGCATCGCGGAGGGCCTGCAGTAGACGCAGTGCAGCGGCACTTGCAGCGGCGTAAGCCTCTGGGGCGTCACCGGCGCGTACCTCGACGCCGGCGTTCATGACCGCTTGATCAGGTGCGGCGTTGGCAGAACCTGTACCCGTCACGGTGATGGTCCGTGCAGGACCCACCAAGGCACCAGCAGCAGGAACAGAAGGATTGGGCATTTCAGACATTGGAGACTTCCTTCAAGTATCCGCCAGCCTCAAGACCAGCGTGACGTTCAAAAAAGTTGGCAGTGGCTGGGTTGCCCGTTCGGAGGACCGACCACGCTGCACAGAGACCATAGAGCGGCAAAAACCCCAAGCCCAAACACCATGCGTACTGGGTGCAATGCCGTGCTTCGTGTCCCATCAGTACGGGATCCTCGGCGCTTGCACTCGTGCCACGGGGGAAAATAACCACGTTTCCAACGGTGAAGGCACCGGCCTGAGGGAACCGCCACCTATATCCCTGAGCGAGCACAATTCCGTGAGCGCCGTGGGAAAGAGTTGAGCCCGCCGCGACTGCCAGACCGGCGCCCAGCACGGTAGAGCCATTAACCAGATTTGCTACCTGTCGAACCCGCAGCGTCCACTTCATTGGCTCATCGTAACCACCCGGGAGGAAACGGCACACGCTCAGCTATTAGACTTGACCCTTGGAGCCTTGCTCCGTGCCCACCCCTGCCTCGTAGTTAAGAACAGTAAATGTCTGAGACCACGCCCGGCGCCATTCCGAATCCCACGGATGAAGCCGCTATCAATTCTGCCGTTGAGGATGCCCTCGCCGCAGTTGCCGCCGCCACTAGCCTGGACGAGCTCAAAGCCGTACGCCTTGCGCACACCGGCGAAAAGTCGCCGCTGAGCCTTGCCAACCGTGAGATCGGCGGCTTACCAAAGGACCAGAAGGCAGCCGCCGGAAAGCTAATGGGCCCCGCTCGTGGCCGGGTCAACCAAGCACTCACTGCCCGCACCGCCGTGTTGGAAGAAGAAAACGACGCGCGGATCCTCCTCGAAGAGACAGTGGACGTTACTGCCGCTCCGCGACGCCGTCGTGCCGGGGCCCGGCACCCACTGTCCACCCTGCAAGACCGTGTGATCGACATCTTTGTGGGTATGGGCTGGGAAATTGCTGAAGGCCCCGAAGTGGAATCCGAGTGGTTCAACTTTGATGCCCTGAACTTCAAACCGGATCACCCTGCCCGCGAAATGCAGGACACTTTCTTTGTAGAGCCTCCCGAAGCTCACTTGGTGATGCGTACTCACACTTCCCCGGTGCAGGTCCGCTCCATGCTTGAGCGTGAAGTGCCGATCTACGTTCTGTGCCCGGGCAAGGTTTTCCGCACTGACGAACTCGATGCCACTCACACCCCGGTGTTCCACCAGTTCGAAGGCCTCGCCATCGACAAAAACCTCAGCATGGCTGACCTTCTTGGCACGCTTGAGCACTTCACCCGTCAGATGTTTGGCGAAGAAGCCAAGGTTCGTTTGCGCCCCAACTACTTCCCGTTCACCGAGCCTTCCGCTGAGCTAGACATTTGGCACCCGGGTGCCAAGGGTGGCCCGCGCTGGATCGAGTGGGGCGGTTGCGGCATGGTGAACCCCAACGTGCTGCGGGCAGCCGGTATTGACCCGGACGTTTATTCAGGTTTTGCCTTCGGTATGGGTATTGAACGTGCCCTTATGTTCCGCAATGAAGTTGGCGATATGCGCGACATGATCGAAGGCGATGTACGTTTTAGCGAGCACTTTGGGATGGAGATCTAAGAATGCGTATCCCTCTTTCATGGCTGCGTGAATTCGCAGCAGTACCGGCCAACGCTACGGCCGAAGACGTAATGGCTGACCTGGTCAAGGTTGGTTTTGAAGAAGAAGATGTTCACCGTCCCACGGATGAACTGCAGGGCCCCGTTGTGGTGGGTCAGGTGTTGAGCCTGGTCAAGGAACCACAATCCAATGGCAAAACCATCAACTGGTGCCAAGTACGTGTGGTCCCTGAGGGTCAGGAACAGACGCTCACCCACGAAGGTATTGATCCTTCGGGTGTGCAGGGGATCGTTTGTGGTGCCCACAACTTCGTGGAAGGGGACAAAGTAGTTGTCACACTTCCCGGCGCTGTGCTTCCCGGCGACTTCCGGATCTCGGCGCGCAAAACCTACGGTCACCTGTCCGCGGGCATGATCGCCTCTGTGCGAGAACTCGGCATTGGCGATGACCACGACGGCATCCTGGTGCTCTCCCGTATCGGTTTGGATCCCGAGGTTGGCACTGACGCCATGGAGTTGCTTGGTCTTTACGATCAAGCTGCCGAAATCAACGTCACCCCGGACCGCGGCTATGCGTTCTCTATCCGTGGTGTGGCCCGCGAATACGCCCACGCCACCGGAACGGGCTTCACCGATCCGGCGTCCCAAGTCACCGCTCCAAGCACACTGAGCGGCGGATACGCAGTGAAGCTTGATGACCAAGCACCGATTTACGGTGTGCCCGGCTGCGATCGTTTTGTGGCACGCACGGTCCGTAACGTTGACCCCACCAAGCCCACACCGGCTTGGATGTCTTCGCGATTGCGCCTGGCTGGTATCCGCTCCATCTCCCTGCCCGTGGATATTTCCAACTACGTGATGCTGGAACTCGGCCAGCCGAATCACTGCTACGACTTGGATAAGCTCTCCGGTGAAATTGTGGTCCGGCGCGCTGCTCAGGGCGAGAAGATCACCACCCTTGACGCCAAAGAGCGCACGCTCGACGCCGAAGACCTCTTGATCACTGACGACTCCGGTGCCATCGGCATTGCTGGTGTGATGGGTGGAGCCAACACGGAGGTTTCGGACTCCACTACCAGCATTTTGGTGGAGGCCGCTCACTTCGACGCAGTCTCGATCGCTCGCTCACGCCGCCGTCACAAGCTGCCGTCAGAAGCATCGAAGCGCTTTGAACGTGGCGTGGACTGGAACGTGGCTTCTATCGCCGCTCAGCGTGTTGTGGACCTGCTGGTGGAACTGGCTGGCGGGACAGCAGATGAAACCGGTACGGACGTTGGTGAGGCACCCCAAACTGCTTCTATCAACCTCCCTGCCGCCGCGGCGTCGAACTTGATTGGTATTAACTTCACCACCGAGCAGATCGTTGGCTCGTTCCAGGACTTGGGCGCGACGGTGGAAACCACCTCGGATGGTTATTTGGTGACGCCGCCTAGCTGGCGCCATGACCTTGAAACTAAAGAGGACCTCATCGAGGAAGTCGCGCGATTGGTGGGCTACGACAAGATCCCCGCGACCTTGCCTGTTGCTCCGCCTGGCCGTGGTTTGACCCGGACGCAGCAACAAAAGCGTCGACTGGTCCAGGCTCTCGCTGACGCCGGGCTCACCGAGGTCCTTTCGTACCCATTTGTGAGCCAGAGCTCGAACAACACCTTTGGTGTGGCAGAGGCTGGAGCGGAACGCCCGGCACTGAAGCTCGCCAACCCGATTAGTGAAGAAAACGGCTACCTACGGACCTCGATCCTGCCCGGCTTGATTGAAGTGGCACGCCGTAACCATTCACGTGGTTTCCGAGACCTTGCGCTCTTCGAAGCCGGCAGTGTGTTCTTGCCCGGCGATACCCTAGGAACTGATTCCATTCCTCCGCTCGGCGCCAAGCCCAGCGAAGAGGTTTTGGACGGACTGTACGACGGCGTCCCGCACCAGCCCTTGTACCTTGCCGCTGTTCTGACCGGCAACGACTCGCCTGCCGCCGCCGGCCATGCACCGCGCGCTTGGGATTGGGCTGACGCTTTGGATGTTGTCCAAAATGCTGCACAGGTGCTGGGTGTTGAGCTGATTGTTTCTCAGGGAAGCCACCAGGCATTCCACCCGGGCCGGGTTGCCGCTTTGTCGCTGCGCGATGGCACGCTGGTGGGCTACGCCGGTGAACTGCACCCGAAGCTCCTGGCGAGCTTGGACATGCCGGCCCGCTCGGTTGCTGCTGAGTTCAATGCTGATGCTTTGTTCGAAGCTGCGGCAGATGTGATTGTGGCTAAGCACATCTCCACCTTCCCGGTAGCTACCCAAGATGTGGCACTTGTAGTTCCGCGTGAGGTACCGGCTGAGGCTGTTCTAGAGGCCCTGCGTGAAGGTGCGGGGGAGTTGCTCGAGGATGTTTCATTGTTCGACGTGTATACCGGCGCCGGCATTGAACCCACCCATAAGTCACTTGCTTTTGGGCTGCGTTTCCGTGCAACGGACCGCACGCTCACTGCGGATGAGGCCTCTGAAGCTCGGGCCAACGCAGTAGCTTTGGCCGCTGAACGTTTCGACGCAGTTCAGCGCTAACCACTAAATGGAAGTGCCCCCAGGATGCTTATCCTGGGGGCACTTCCATTTATGGGATACGGCTACTTTTTCTAGCAGGCTGTTGATCCGGTCCGTGGTTTGCGGCTTAGAACTCTTCGCCCTCGGCAATCACTGCGGCGGCTGAGCCTACGATGTGCGGATCTGGTGTGCCTGCGATTTCACGGTCCTTGCCCTCGTAATCAAAGAGGCTGAGCACATGCCGCATCGCTTCGATCCGAGCACGCTTTTTGTCGTTGCTTTTCACAACTGTCCAGGGCGCCCAGTCCGTGTCAGTTGCAACAAACATTGATTCCTTAGCTGCAGTGTAGGAATCCCATTTGTCCAGCGACGCCAAGTCCATGGGGGAGAGCTTCCACTGGCGAACCGGATCCACCTGGCGGATGGTAAAGCGGGTCAGCTGTTCAGTGCGGGAGACGGAGAACCAGAACTTAACAACGTCAATGCCATCGTTGACCAGTAGCTGCTCGAAGGCTGGCGCCTGGCGCAAGAACTCTTGGTACTGGTCCTCGGTGCAGAAACCCATGACCCGTTCCACACCAGCCCGGTTGTACCAAGACCTATCAAACATCACCATTTCCCCGGCCGCCGGTAGGTGTTCCACATAGCGCTGGAAGTACCACTGGGTTTGCTCACGCTCGCTGGGCTTTTCCAGCGCTACTACGTGAGCCCCACGGGGATTGAGGTGTTCGGTGAAGCGCTTGATAGTCCCGCCTTTACCGGCAGCGTCGCGGCCCTCAAAGACCATCACGACACGGCGGCCAGTGGACTTGACCCACTTTTGGAGTTTGAGCAGCTCGATTTGTAACAAACGTTTGTGCAGTTCGTAGTGTTCCCGGTCCATCCGCTCGCTGTACGGATAGCCTTCGCGCCAGGTGTCCACAGGGAGTCCAGACGCATCCAGCAGGATGGGATCGTCGTCGTCGTTGTCCAAAACGGTGTAGCCAGGCATGGCAAGATTTGAAAGGTCCACGCGCAGACTGTACGTCGGTCAAGTGAACCGAAAGTGAACACGCGCGTTGGGCGTCCGGTAGGCGTTACTGTCCATAAGTTGAGCAGAAAGCAGGGAGGTTGGTGTGGTCCCGGTTGACGTGATGTCCCGCAGACTTTCGCCGATGACTCCGGCCCTTGAATTCGCCTGCCGGGCCGAGTTGGATGCCGCCGAATGGGCTCGGGCGGATCGTTTGCTGAAGCACTCCGATGCCCAAGAGTTCCTCCTAGCCCGGTTGTTCCAGAGACGTTGGGTTTCCGAGCTTTTAGGGGTCCGGCCCGAGGCGCTAGTCACCGCCTACTTCTGTCCGGACTGCTCAGGGACTAAGAGCGGAGGCAGTAACGCGCCAGATCATGGCCGGCCAGGTTACTTGTACGACGGCGTGAGGGCACCTGTTGCACTCAGTGCCAGCCGGGCGGCTGGTTGGGCAGTGTTTGCTGCCGCTATCTCGCCGCCAGAGGGATTTGCGCTCGGCGTGGATGTTGAAGATCCCGCCGCGATATTTAGCGGATTCGATTCCGTAGCGCTGACCGATGCTGAGCGGGCGCTAGTGGTTGCGGCGGATTCAGAGGAGTATCCCAGGCTGGAGGTCCATACGGTCAAGCAGCGATTGCGTGCGAACTTCTGGGCCAAAAAAGAGGCCTTCCTCAAGCTACGAGGGACAGGATTGCGCACTGATCCGGCAACTATTGACACCACACAGCTTCGTGGGGTGCGCACCATGTCTGCACAGGAAAGTGGGCTTCCGGAGCAACTGGTTGCTGCGGTAGCACTTGCCGGCTAAGGCGTATCCGCTACGGCAACTTCGGCAGCTTTTCTGCGTACAACCACGGCTCAAGCAACTCGGCGGCTTTGAGCCCCGGAACTAGCTCCACGGCCAGCTTCACGAAGTCCTCTGTTGATACGTTGCCGTGCCGGAACCGGGCAACCCATTCCTGCAATAGTGGGAAAAACTGTTCCTCACCAATCCGCACCCGCAAGGCATGGAGGGCCAGAGCTCCGCGTTTGTACACACGGTCATCAAACATCAATTCAGGTCCGGGATCGCCAACTCTGATGTCTTGGGGGAGACCTGAGAGTTTCTTCCACGCTTCGGTAGCCCGCTGAGTCGCGGTCATCACCCCGGCGGCCTCGGACCATACCCATTCGGCGTAGCAGGCAAATCCTTCGTGGAGCCAAATGTCTTTCCAGCGGTTGAGCGTTAGCGAGTTCCCAAACCATTGGTGGCTGAGTTCGTGAGCAATGAGCCGCTGAGCTTCCCACGAGGTGCTCAAGTGGTTGCGGCCAATAATGGACATGCCTTGGGCTTCGAGCGGGATTTCTAGCTCGTCCTGGGTAACAACTACGCCGTACTCACTAAACGGGTAGGGGCCAAAGCAATACTGAAAAACGTCCATCATGCGTGGCTGTTCGGCCAAGGCAGTGAGTGCTTCACCGCGAAGTTCCGCTGGCACGGCTACCACTTGGCGAACCGGAGAGGATGAGTCCTGTGTGGCTGGCAGTTCTACCGGGTTGTAGCGTCCGATCTGAACGGTGGCCAAGTAGGTGGCCATAGGCTCTCTTTGTTCATACACCCATGTTTCTCGGCTGGATTTGGACGTGCGGCGCACGAGTTTTCCGTTGCACACAGCCCGGTAGTTGTCGTCAGTGGTGACGGCAATGCGGTAGCTGGCTTTCTGGCTTGGATGGTCGTTGCAGGGAAACCACGAAGCGGCGCCGTCGGGTTGGCCGGCAACGAGTACGCCGTCGGTCAGTTCTTCCCATCCGACCTCTCCCCAGAGTCCAGTGCGGGGCCGCGGGTTGCCTTCGTAGCGAATGTCTAAGCGGAATTCTTGCCCTTTGGCGATCGGGTCCTTGGGCACGATCACCAGGTGGGCGCGGCGTTGGCTGAATTTCTGAATCGGGCGGCCATCTAACTGAACCTTGAGGACTTTCAGGCCCACCAAATCAAGGACAATGCTTTGGGTTTTGGTCCCGGCGGTCGCATACAGCGTTGCCTTGGCGCTGAGCTTGTTGCTGGCCAGCTTGTAGTCCAAGTCCAGGTCATAGTGATCCACGGAATAGACGGTGCTGCCATGCTCCGGGGTGTACGAATCCTGGGTGGTGTTGGTACTGGACGTGCTCATCTAAGGAGGCAGCCTCGCTTTGTATTGTGGTGGGTCTTTGACGCTATCAGGGCTACTTGGGTCTAGCCCAAGGACTCACCGGGTTTCCCATCCAGTATGTGCCAGCGGGCACTGTTTCACCGCGCATCACCAACGACGCCGGACCAACTGTTGCGCCGTCGTCGAGCATTGCGCCGGGGAGGATTACGCCGTGGGGACCCATAGTGGAACCTCGCATCAGTTGCACTTTATCCATGCTCATAATTCGGTCGTGGAAGAGATGGGTTTGGATCACGCATCCGCGGTTCACGGTGCTGCTTTCACCAAGTTCCACGAGGTCTGCCTCGGGGAGCCAATAGCTTTCGCACCATGCGCCGTGGCCGATCTTGGCTCCTAGACCGCGAAGCCACCACACCAGTGCTGGTGTGCCGCTCGCTGCACGCGCAAACCAAGGCGCTGAGACCATCTCCACAAAGGTATCCACCACTTCGTTGCGCCAGATAAAGGAACTCCAGAGCGGGTGTTCACCTGCTTTGATCCGTCCCACCAGCACCCATTTGGCCACTACTGAGCTGACTGCTGCAATGGCGCCGGCTCCTAGCATCACTACGCCGCAGAGCAACGCTGCAACAAAGTAGTTAGTGTGCAGGGCGATCCAGTCCAGGGCCACCATCACTCCAACGCTGATGTAGCCAACAAGCATTACGGGGAACAACCTGCAGGCCTCCCAAATTGCCCGTGCCACCTTGAGCCGAGTAGGTGGCTGGAAGGTGCGGCTTTGGTCAGTTGCTTGGGCCACTCGACGCAAGCGAACCGGCGGGCTACCCAACCACGATGTGCCGGACTTCGCCTTGAGCGGCGTAGCTGAGAGGACAGCTACCAGTGAGTTTTTGGGAACGTTGCGCCCCGCAGCAGTCATACCGGAGTTGCCGAGGAAAGCTCGTTTGCCAACTTTGGCTGGGCCGATCTTCATCCAACCGCCGCCCAGCTCGTACGAGGCCACCATGGTGTCGTCTGCCAGGAATGCACCATCGCCCACGGTGGTCATCTTTGGCACCAGCAGCACAGTGGAGGCTTCCACGTTTTTGCCGATTTTTGCGCCGAGCAGGCGCAACCAAATAGGGGTGAAGAGGCTTGCGTAAATGGGGAACAACAGATCGCGTGCCATGTCCAGCACTCGTTCGGTGGCCCAGACCTGCCAGCCAATCCGGCTGCGGACCCGGTAGTGGCCGGCTTTCAGGCCAATGCCCAGCGCGCGAGTGGTAGCAAGGATGAGGAGGAGATTGCCGGCAAACCACACTAGAGCGCCCAGAGGGATCGACCACAACAGTGCAGGCCATGCCGCAAACAAGGTGTTGTAGCCGCGGATCGAGGCGATCACTACCGTGGAGGCTAGAGCAGCTGAAGCGTAGGGGATCAACGCCAAAAAGGCTGAGGCGGAGGCAAACGCGGCAAACCACATACGCTCAAGAAATTTGTTGGTGTACGGGAGTGTATCGGGCCACTCGTGGGTAGCTTTGCCTCTACGTTCGGCAGGGGAACCGGCCACCGACTGTCCGGCTTTGACCTTGCCAAAAACTGCCGATCCGGCCTCAACATGTGCGTCGGCACCAACCCGTGCTCCGGGCATCAGTGTTGATCGTGCACCAACTGTGGCATTTGCCCCAATGGTGATGGCACCAATGTGGACCGTGTCGCCGTCGATCCACCAACCGGAGAGGTCAACTTCGGGTTCAATATTGCAGCCGTTGCCCAAGCTCAAGAGCCCAGTGACCGGCGGCAAGGAGTGCAAATGGACATCTTTGCCCACTTTGGCACCGAGGGCACGGGCATAGTACGGAACCCACGGTGCGCTTGCTAGGCCAATAGCGCCAGCAAGGTCGGCGATTTGTTCTGCTAGCCACAAGCGTAGGTGTACCCGCCCGGAGCGCGGGTAGCGGCCTGGCCGGATACCACGCAGCAGGACGCGCGCGGCAGCAACCGAGATGCCCATACGCCCCAGGGGGCTAACAAAAACCAGCCACGAAGCAAGCACCCACCACCATGAAACCGTGGGAGCTACAGCGAGGACGCCCCAAGCGGAGAGCAGATTATTGACCGCCATCAGATACGTCAGCCAACGCATACCAACCAAAATGTGCAGTGGAATGCCCATTAGAGTTTGGAACACCTGCGCTTTGCGGGTTGTCCGGCGAACCGGGCGTTCCTTGGCTTCAACCGGGACGTAGTCCTCAGGAAGAGATTGCTTACAGACGTCGATCAGGGCGCCAACTCGCGGGTGGGCGTAAATGTCAGAAACGCGAACTAGGGGGTACCGGACCCGCAACGAAGAAACAAGCTGGGCAGCCGCCAGGGAACCACCACCGTGGGCAAAGAAATCTGCGTCCAGACTCGTCGCCGGGGTTCCCAGTACTGCTGACCACTGTTCAATAATCCAGCTTGAGTCTGCGTCAAGATTTAGCGGCGCAGCATCGGCCTCTGCTGCACCGGCGCCTGCCAAAGGCCACGGCAGTGCAGCGCGGTCCACCTTTCCGCTGGTTTTGGTGGGAAGCTCGTTGACAACTGTCAGCAAAGGAATGAGAGGTGCTGGCAAAGACTCGGACAACAGTTCCCGGAATTTTCCAAGGTCAGGTTCTGCACCGGACTGGGCGACGGCGAGATACCCCACCAGAATCTGGTTGCCGGCCGCTGAGGTTTTAACAGCCGCGGCTGCTCCTGCGAGGCCGGGGAGCGATTGGAGCGCTGAATCGATCTCACCGAGTTCAATACGTCTGCCACCGAGTTTCACTTGCTCGTCTGCGCGGCCTTGGAAGATGAGACCCGCGTTTTCACAACGAACCAAGTCGCCGGAGCGGTAGGCCCGGTCCCAGCCAAGGCTTGGCATCGGTGCGTACTTCTCGGCGTCCTTGGCGGGATCCAAGTAGCGGGCTAGTCCCACGCCGCCAATAATCAGCTCGCCAACCTCACCTTCGGCCACTGGAACACCGGAGGTATCAACAATTGCCAAGTCCCAACCGTCCAAAGGCAAGCCGATGCGCACCGGACCGTTGCCGGTCAGGGGCGCAGCACAGGCAACCACTGTGGCTTCAGTGGGCCCGTAGGTGTTCCACACTTCACGGTCTTCTACTACCAAGCGCTCGGCGAGCTCCGGCGGGCACGCTTCGCCACCAAAAATGAGCAGACGAACGTTCTCCAGTGATTCGGCTGGCCACAGTGCGGCAAGTGTGGGCACAGTTGATACCACTGTGATGCCGTTGTTGATGAGCCACGGCCCCAGGTCCATACCCGTCCGGACTAGTGAGCGCGGAGCCGGAACAAGGCAAGCACCGTGACGCCACGCGAGCCACATTTCCTCGCATGAGGCGTCGAAGGCAACGCTCAATCCTGCGAGGACGCGGTCAGTGGGGCCAATTGGTTCTCGCTGAAGGAATATCCGGGCCTCTGCATCCACAAAGGCAGCCGAGGAACGATGGGTGACGGCAACACCCTTAGGCGTTCCAGTGGATCCTGAAGTGAAAATGACCCATGAATCGTCCTCCGGTAGTGGCATACGTGGGGAGGGGAAAGGTTTGGGCCTTTTTTTGTCCACAACAATTTCGCCCTTGGCGCGTAAGATCCCAGCAACTCGGGCTTCAGAGAACACTAGTTTGGCCCGCTCGTCCGGATCGTCGGCGTCCACCGGAACGTAGGCGGCGCCAATGAGCATAATCGCCAAGATGGCAATGTACAGCTCATTGGTGCCGGAGGGAATTCGAACCCCGATCTTGTCCCCAGCGCCCAACCCGGCCAAGTGCAAATTCTTCGCGTAATCGCGGACGGCAGTCGCTAAGTCGGCATAGCTCAGTGACTTTTTACCATCGTGCAGAGCCGAGGCATCAGGGAATTCTTCAACGGTTGCGAAAAAGATGTCGATCAGCGTCCGAGGCGACGATGCGGCCGTGCCACCCGGCATTTGCGCCGGGTAGATGGCTGATTCAACATCGAGGGTGGCCTGAGGGCCTTCTTGCTCATTCACGCGCGTTATTCTCTCGGTTCAAGGTAAACATCAGGTGTTGCAGTGACCACTAGCTTCACTTAGGGGATCAAAATGACTTTCCCAGTGGTCTTGCGGCCTTCCAAATCAGCGTGTGCCTTGCCTGCATCCTTGAGGGCGTACCGTGCACCAATCCTGACTGCGAGTTGTCCTGAGGCTGCTGCAGCGAAAATTTCCTCAGAGCGCCAGCGCCGCTCTTGTGGGGTCAAGAGGAAGTCCCGCAAGGTTGGGCGAGTGAGCGAGAGCGATCCGCCAGCGTTGAGGCGCTGTGGATCAAGGGGTGGGACCGGCCCTGAGGCTGCACCGAAAAGAACCAATGTTCCTCTGGTGCGCAGGCTCGCGAGTGAGCCATCAAAAGTGTCCTTACCCACGCCGTCGTACACCACATCAGTTCCCACACCATCGGTGAGTTCCCGCACTCGAGCCGCAAAGTCTTTGTATTCAAGCACTTCATCAGCGCCTGCCGATCGAGCCAAGTCAGCTTTTTCTGGACTTGAAACAGTGGTGAACACCCTGGCCCCACGGGCCTTGAGTAGCTGGATGATCAACAGCCCCACACCACCGGCCCCGGCGTGAATGAGAACTGTCTGGCCTGGTTCTACGCGAAAGGAGGAATTGATCAGGTAATGAGCCGTCATACCTTGCAAGGGGAGCGCCGCGGCGGTTTCGATGTCTAGACCATCGGGAATGGGCAGTGCACGGCTCGCGTCCAAGACGGCAAAGTTCGCATAGCAGCCTTCGCCCTCCGCTGTGGCCACGCGTTGACCCACTTCGAATCCTTCAACGCCCTCGCCGAGCGCCTCGATAGTGCCAGCGGCTTCTGAACCGGGGACAAAAGGATAGGAAACTTTGTAGTTACCGTTGCGCTGATACGTCTCGATGAAGTTCAAGCCGATGGCTTGCACCTTAATGAGCAGCTGACCCGGGCCCGGGGTGGGCATGTCCGCCGCTGCATAGTGCAAGACCTCGGGTCCGCCTGCTTGGACGGCACTGACCGTATTATTCACTGTGGCTCCATTCTTCCGCGCGATCCTCGGTGGCAGGGTACACAGCCCATCCTATGTGGGTAGAAGGGAACCGTGGCGGTGTAGTCGCCAGCAGTATGAGGATTCCTCGCCTTCATCCAAATGCATAAATATTTGCTCCAGTGAATATTATTGCGCGCTGCGGTATAGTGCTCTATATGACGATTTCCGTTGCCGTTTCCGGAGCCAGTGGTTATGCCGGTGGGGAAGTGCTGCGTTTACTAGGCACCCACCCTGACGTGAGAATTGGCGCGATCACCGCGCACAGTAACGCGGGAGCCAAGTTAGGCGAGCTCCAGCCGCACTTGCATACTCTCGCGGACCGAGTTCTTGTAGACACCACCATTGAAGAACTCGCAGGCCACGACGTTGTATTCTTGGCCCTTCCGCACGGAACATCGGCAGCCGTGGCAGCGCAGCTTCCGCCAGAAACGCTAGTGATCGACGCCGGAGCTGACCACCGCCTCGAAGATCCCGCTGCGTGGGAAAAGTTCTACGGCAGCGCACACGCAGGAACGTGGCCCTATGGTTTGCCTGAGCTGCCTGGGCAGCGCGAAAAGCTTGTTGGCGCTCGCCGAATTGCCGTGCCAGGCTGTTACCCCACCTCCGTTCTGCTTGCACTGACCCCCGGCTTTGCGGCTGGACTGCTCGAGCCTGAGGACGTGGTGGTGGTTTCAGCCTCAGGAACTTCCGGTGCAGGCAAGGCCGCCAAAGTGAACCTGATCGGTTCAGAAGTTATGGGTTCCATGAGCCCGTACGGGGTGGGTGGAATGCACCGGCACACTCCAGAAATTGAACAAGGTTTGTCCAACGCTGCCGGTGAAGCAGTGAGTGTTTCTTTCACCCCAACACTCGCGCCGATGAGCCGGGGCATTCTGACCACCGCAACTGCTCGCGTGCGCAATGCAGATCAGGGCCAAAACCTTGCCTCTGAATTGCGCGCAGCCTGGCAGAACGCCTACGCCGACGAGCCTTTTGTCCATCTACTCCCGGAAGGACAATGGCCCACCACCAAGTCTGTTCAGGGATCTAACCACGTAGTGATGCAGCTGGCATATGATCCACATGCCAAGCGCGTCATTGTGACGTGCGCGATCGACAACCTCACAAAGGGAACCGCTGGGGGAGCGGTCCAATCCATGAATATTGCCTTGGGGCTCAATGAAGCTACCGGGCTCCAGCAGCTAGGAGTAGCACCGTGAGCGTTACCTCACCCCTTGGATTCCGGGCCGCCGGCGTTGTAGCCGGACTCAAAAGCACAGGTAAGCCGGACGTCGCTCTGGTAGTCAACGATGGCCCGGATTTTCACGCAGCAGCGGTTTTTACCACTAACCGTGTGGCAGCGGCTCCTGTTCACTGGTCCCGCCAAGTAGTTTCTGACGGCCGTGTTGACGCAGTAATTCTCAACTCCGGCGGAGCGAATGCATGCACGGGTCCGCAAGGATTTCAGAACACACACACCACAGCGGAAAAGACTGCTGAAGTTTTGGGCTTGTCCGCTACGGACATTGTGGTCTGCTCAACCGGGCTCATCGGTGAGCAGCTGCCCATGGACAAAATTACTGCCGGTGTGGACGCGGCTGCCGCGGCTTTGAGTGGCGACGGCGGCGATGATGCCGCCAGCGCCATTATGACCACAGACTCGGTTTCCAAAACTTCGGTTATCAAAGGAAAGGATTCCGAGGGTCGCGAATTCACTATCGGTGGAATCGCCAAGGGCGCTGGAATGCTAGCGCCTGGCCTCGCCACCATGCTGGTGGTCATCACCACTGACGCAGTAGTCTCGCCGGACATGTTGGATGTTGAGTTGCGCGACGCGTGCCGGGTTTCCTTTAATCGGGCCGACTCGGACGGCTGTATGTCCACCAATGACACAGTCCTCTTGATGGCTTCCGGCGCCTCTGGAGCTGTTCCAGCTGTTGATTCATTTGGTGAAGCGTTGACAACAGTTTGCAAGGACTTGGCTCGTCAGCTGATTGGCGATGCCGAAGGAGCCAGCCACGACATTGCTATCCGTACCTTCAACGCCGCCACCGAGGTTGATGCTGAAACCGTTGGACGCTCCGTAGCTCGATCGAACCTCTTTAAGGCAGCGATCTTTGGTAAAGATCCCAACTGGGGCCGTGTTCTTTCCGCAGTGGGCACCACTGACGCAATCTTCGATCCAGACCAGCTCAACGTCTCGATCAACGGGATCCAAATCTGCCAAAACGGGGGAATCGGGGAAGATCGGAACCTGGTGAATCTGGATGCTCGTGAAGTTTTGGTTGAAATTGATCTGAAGGCGGGCGCTGAAGAAGCCACCATTTGGACCAACGACCTCACTCATGACTACGTCCACGAGAACAGCGCCTACTCGAGCTAACCACCCCACTTAGAGAGCACACTGTGAACAACTCCACGCTGGCAGCACAGGACAAAGCCGAAACGCTCATCGAGGCATTGCCTTGGATTCAGCGCTTCTCCGGTACCACCATGGTGATCAAGTACGGCGGGAACGCCATGATCAACGAGGAACTGCGCCGGGCTTTCGCCGAAGACATTGTGTTTTTGCACCACGTGGGAATCCGTCCCGTAGTGGTGCACGGCGGGGGCCCACAAATCAACTCGATGCTTGCCCGGCTGGGCATTGAGTCCGAATTTAAGGGCGGATTGCGAGTGACCACCCCTGAAGCCATGGATGTGGTCCGGATGGTGCTTACCGGCCAAGTAGGACGCGAACTCGTGGGCCTGATCAACGGCCATGGCCCTTACGCTGTGGGAATGTCTGGCGAAGACGGAGGCCTCTTGCGTGCTGTCCGGACCGGAACCGTAGTCGACGGCGAGGATGTTGACTTGGGCCAAGTGGGGGAAGTTGTTGGTGTGGATCCGGCCGGCATTTTGGACATCCTGGAGGCCGGGCGCATCCCGGTAATTTCCACGGTGGCTCCCGAATTCGTGGTTGAAGAAGGTGGGCTGGTTGCCACCGGGGAAGTCCTGAACGTAAATGCGGACACGGCCGCAGCTGCACTGGCCGAAGCACTCGGCGCCAGCAAGCTCGTGATTCTCACAGACGTTGAAGGCCTTTACGCGAATTGGCCGGATAAGAGCTCACTCATTTCTTCACTCACCGCAGGGGAGCTGCGCGAAATGCTGCCGCGCTTGGAATCGGGCATGATTCCAAAAATGGAGGCCTGCCTTAAGGCCGTTGATGCAGGGGTTGAGCGAGCGCACATCGTTGACGGGCGGCTAGCCCACTCGATGCTGCTAGAAACATTTACGACGGCGGGAATTGGCACCCAAGTTGTGCCGGACGGAGTTGAAGCAAAGTGAGCGAAATGGCTGAAGCCACAGCGAATGAATTAACTCACCTAGGCGGTGTCTCATCGCAGGAACTCCTTGAGCGCTATGCCACTTCACTGATGGGTGTATTTGGAGCACCACAGCGCGTTTTGGTGCGTGGTGCTGGCTGCCATGTTTGGGACGCTGACGGAAAACAGTACTTGGACCTCCTAGGCGGGATTGCCGTCAACGCCTTGGGTCACGCTCACCCCTTTGTGAACTCGGTGATCTCGAGCCAACTCTCCACCCTGGGCCACGTCTCGAACTTCTTTACCTCGCCAACCCAGATTGCCTTGGCCGAAAAGCTTCTTGAGATTGTGAAAGCGCCGGCGGGTTCAAAGGTCTTTTTCGCCAACTCTGGTACCGAAGCTAATGAGGCGGCCTTTAAGCTGGTTCGCCGTCATTCACATGGTCAACGTCCCAAATTGGTTGCTCTGCAGGGCGCTTTCCACGGGCGCACCATGGGCGCTTTGGCACTGACATCGAAGGAAGCATACCGGGCCCCCTTTGAGCCGTTGCCCGGAGGTGTGGAGCACATCCCCTTTGACGATATTGAAGCCTTGCGTGCGGCCGTTGACTCAAAAACAGCTGCAGTGTTCTTAGAACCAATTCAAGGTGAAGCCGGGGTCCGGCCGCTTTCTGTTGAGTATTTGCGCGAGGCTCGGAAAATTACCTCCGAAGCTGGTGCACTCTTGATTTTGGACGAAGTTCAGACTGGTATTGGCCGTACCGGAGCATGGCTTGCAAGCGCCGCTGCAGAGATTGTTCCCGATGCCATCACCCTTGCCAAGGGTCTAGGTGGAGGTTTTCCCATTGGTGCGCTCATTACCTTTGGTGAGGCGACGTCGTCGCTCTTGTCAGCCGGACAGCACGGGACTACCTTCGGTGGGAATCCGGTGGCCACAGCAGCCGCTTTAGCAACCCTTCATGCCATTGAACACCAGCGCATCCTGGCGAACGTTCTTGCGGTAGGGGAGTACTTGCGCTCCGCTTTGGCGAAGCTGGACTTTGTTACCGAAGTTCGCGGACAAGGACTACTGATCGGCTTTGATCTTGACGCCGACGTTGCCCCGGCCGCGGTTCAAGCAGCCTTAAACGCGGGCTTTATTCTCAACGCTCCCGGGCCCAAAACTATTCGTTTAGCTCCGCCACTCATTCTGACCATCGAGCAGGCACAGAGCTTCATTGACGCGCTGCCCGCCATCATTTCAACCGCAAAGGATGCCAAGTGAGCACCACTCGCCATTTCCTCAAAGATACTGATCTCAGCCCGGCGGAGCAGGCTGAGGTTCTGGACCTTGCCGCACGAATGAAGGCAGCACCGTTTAGCGTTCAGCCGTACGCAGCCGAAGGTAATGGTCGCCAAACGGTGGCAGTGATCTTTGACAAAACCTCCACTCGTACACGGGTTTCCTTTGCCACCGGTGTGGCGCAAATGGGTGGCAACGCCCTGATCATCAACCCGGGTGAAGCGCAGATTGGCCACAAAGAGTCTGTCGAGGACACCGCTAAAGTCCTAGAACGAATGGTCTCAACAATTGTTTGGCGCACGGGAGCTCATTCCGGTCTGGTGGCCATGGCAGAAAATTCTCGAGTTCCAGTGATCAACGCCCTGTGCGACGACTACCACCCGTGCCAGCTGTTGGCCGATCTCTTGGCAGTAAAAGAGCACAAGGGCGAGCTTGCTGGATTAACCATGGCTTACTTAGGTGACGCGGCAAATAACATGGCCAATTCGTACTTGCTTGCTGGTGTTACGGCAGGAATGCATGTTCGGATCGCTGGCCCGGAGGGTTACCTGCCGGCGGCCGAGATTGTTGCGGCGGCCCAAGAACGCGCAGAACAAACCGGCGGTTCTGTGCTCATCACTACCGACGCTGGCGAAGCACTCAACGGTGCCGACGTTGTTGCCACTGATACTTGGGTTTCCATGGGCCAAGAAGCCGAAAAGGAAGCCCGGATGCAGTTGTTCCGGAACTATTCCGTTGATGAGGCAGCCATGGCGCAGGCTGCGGCAGACGCCGTCGTACTTCACTGCCTGCCTGCTTACCGTGGGTATGAAATTTCGGCCGAAGTCATCGACGGTCCACAGTCGATTGTTTGGGACGAAGCAGAGAACCGGTTGCACGCACAAAAGGCACTGATGGCCTGGCTGATGCACCAGTCTGGACTGGCAGTTGTAGACGGGCTTGCGCCGGTAGGGGAGCAGGCCTAAGTGTCCGGGCAAGCACCCAATGCCGCTGGTACCGGGCAAGTGAACAACACCAATCAGTCTTCCTCGCCAACCACAAAAACGGCGAGGCAGGCTCGGATCACTGCGATTTTGACTGGTGAATCCGTTCGTTCACAAGCTGAACTGGCTGCCTTGTTGGCGGACGACGGCGTTCAGGTCACCCAAGCGACGCTATCGCGCGACCTGGTAGAACTCGGTGCTGTGCGTGTGCGCGGCAGTGCGGGTGTGCTGGTCTACGCGGTGCCTGGCGAAGGCGGGGATCGCGGTGCTCGCAGCGGCGTGGGGCAAGAAATTTTGGATGCTCGGCTGGAGAAGCTGTGCGGTGAGTTGTTGGTTACGGCGGAATCGTCGGCGAACCTTGTGGTGCTCCGTACTCCGCCGGGAGCGGCTAACTTCTTGGCGTTGGCTATTGATCATTCAGTGATTCCCTCGATTTTGGGCACCATTGCGGGCGACGACACCGTATTGCTGGTGTCCCGCGATCCGAATGGTGGGGACGCACTTGCTGCGCGCTTCCTCGCCATGGCGCAGAGCAATCCCAACTAGCTCGCAGCACTATGTATAAATAACCAAACTTCTGTATAGTCATACATAACGGCATTTGCCATAACGTTTACCCCGCAAGGAGAGATTTCCGTGACTGAACGCATCGTGCTGGCCTATTCCGGTGGCCTGGATACTTCTGTAGCAATCGGCTGGATCGGCGAAGCAACAGGTGCAGAGGTCATCGCCGTTGCCGTTGACGTTGGACAAGGTGGCGAGTCGCTCGAAACCATCCGTCAGCGCGCACTCGGCTGCGGCGCCGTGGAGGCTTACGTTGCTGACGCTCGTGACGAGTTCGCCAACGAGTACGCCATGCCCACCCTGAAGGCGAATGCTCTGTACCAAGGGCACTACCCGCTGGTTTCAGCCATCTCCCGCCCCGTGATCGTTAAGCACTTGGTCAAGGCTGCCCGCGAATTCGGCGCCACCACTGTGGCGCATGGTTGCACCGGTAAGGGCAACGACCAGGTCCGCTTTGAAGTTGGCATCCAGACCCTCGGCCCAGACCTGAAGTGCATTGCACCAGTCCGCGACCTCGCCCTGACTCGTGACAAGGCCATCGCCTTCGCTGAGGAAAAGGGACTGCCAATCGAGACGACCAAAAAGAACCCGTACTCGATTGACCAGAACGTGTGGGGCCGTGCTGTAGAAACTGGTTACCTCGAGGACATCTGGAATGCTCCTACCAAGGACATCTACGACTACACCGCCACCCCGGAATTTCCCCCGGCACCAGATGAAGTAACCATCTCCTTCGTCCAGGGCGTCCCGGTGGCGATTGACGGCATTGCAGTCTCACCATTGCAGGCTATTCAGGAACTCAACCGTCGCGCTGGCGCACAGGGCGTTGGACGCATCGATGTTGTTGAAGACCGCCTCGTTGGCATCAAGTCTCGTGAGATCTACGAAGCACCCGGCGCCATGGCCCTGATCACGGCGCACAAGCACCTCGAGGACATCACTATCGAGCGCGAGCAGGCCCGCTTCAAAGCCACCGTTGGCCAGCGTTGGTCCGAATTGGTCTACGACGGCCAGTGGTTCTCCCCGCTCAAGCGCTCCCTGGATGCCTTCATCGAAGACACCCAGAAGTACGTTTCCGGTGACATCCGGATGACCCTGCACGGCGGTCAAGCGATTGTGAACGGACGTCGCTCCGAGACTTCGCTCTACGACTTCGATCTGGCCACTTACGACACCGGTGACACCTTCGACCAGTCGCAGGCTAAGGGCTTTATCGAGCTCTGGGGTATGTCTTCCAAGGTTGCGTCCACTCGCGATCAGCGGGCTGCGGGTAAGTAATGACCTCGGCAACGAATGAAGGCGCCCTCTGGGGTGGCCGCTTCGCTGGCGGTCCAGCAGATGCCCTCGCCGCGCTGAGCAAGTCCACGCACTTCGATTGGCGTTTGGCGCGGTATGACATTGCCGGGTCGAAGGCGCATGCGCGTGTTTTGCACACAGCCAAACTGCTGAACGACGACGAACTCGCCGGCATGCTCGACGCCCTGGATCGATTGGACGCCGACGTCGCCTCGGGAGCCTATGTGGCCTCCGACAGTGATGAGGACGTCCACGGTTCCCTTGAGCGTGGGTTGATTGAGCGCGCTGGAACTCACTTGGGCGGCAAGCTCCGTGCAGGCCGTTCACGTAATGACCAGATCGCCACCTTGGGCAGGATGTTTTTGCGTGATCACGCGCGGATCATCGCCCGTGGTGTGTTGGCCACGATTGACGCGTTGGTGGAACAGGCCAAGGCGCACCCGAACGCGGCAATGCCCGGCCGAACGCACCTGCAGCATGCACAGCCGGTATTGCTGAGCCATCACCTGTTGGCGCATGCTTGGGCCCTTCTGCGTGATGTACAGCGGCTCGCCGATTGGGACAAACGCGCGGGAGTTTCGCCGTACGGTTCGGGTGCGCTGGCTGGCTCCTCGCTGGGTCTTGACCCTGAGGCAGTGGCCGCGGACTTGGGCTTTCGTTCCGCGGTGCATAACTCGATTGACGGCACAGCTTCGCGGGATGTTTTTGCTGAGTTCGCATGGGTCTCCGCCATGATCGGCGTAGATCTGTCCCGGATCTCCGAGGAAGTCATCTTCTGGGCCACCAAGGAGTTCTCTTTTGTGACGCTGCACGATTCCTACTCCACAGGGTCATCGATTATGCCGCAGAAGAAGAACCCGGATGTTGCTGAACTGGCTCGCGGAAAAGCTGGACGGTTGATCGGTAACCTGACCGGCCTTTTGGCCACACTCAAGGGCCTGCCCCTGGCGTACAACAGGGACTTGCAAGAGGACAAGGAACCGGTGTTTGACGCAGCGGACACTTTGGAGCTTTTGCTGCCGGCTGTCTCCGGCATGATCGCCACGCTGAAGTTCAACACTGAACGGATGGCTTCCTTGGCACCGCAGGGCTTCGCCCTAGCTACGGACATCGCCGAGTGGTTGGTCCGTCAAGGCGTTCCATTCCGCGAGGCTCACGAACTCTCGGGTGCTGCGGTCAAGCAGGCTGAGAGTCGCGACGTTGAGCTATGGGATCTGACCGATGAGGAATTCGCGGCCATTTCGGAGCACCTCACTCCGGCAGTGCGTGAGGTGCTCAGCACGGAAGGTTCGCTCAACAGCCGGGACGCTCAAGGCGGTACCGCACCATCCGCCGTCGAGCGTCAACTCGCGGTTCTTGAAGCCGAGATCGCGGAACTGCGCGACTACGCAGCTTAGTTCGAACATATCCACCGCTTGGTCTGGCACGTAGCTGTCAGGCCAAGCGGTTAGGATATCGGCATGACACAGATCACCTCGGAGCAGCTTTGTGCTGCTGTCAACGAATCCGCTAGCGCACTACGTAAGACCGTCGCTGGAATGGTGGAGACGGACGTTGCTCAACCGTCGCAGTTGCCCGAGTGGACGCGTGGACACGTCTTGGCTCACTTGTGCGGCGTGAGTGCTGCAGTGGCTCGGCAGCTTGAATTCGCAGCTCGAGGTGAGTTAATTGACATGTACGACGGCGGGCAGCACGGCCGTGACAACGCGATCAATAAGGCGGCTTCCCAGAGTCTGGAAAAGCTCGCAAAAGATCTGAACTCGGCTTTGGATCAAGCACTTGCAGCGCTGAACAATGTTGAGGAATCCGGGTGGGATGCGCCCGTGAAGTACCGCGACAGCACGGTTCGTGAAGTTGTTTTTGCCTTGTGGCGAGAACTTGTCATCCACACTTCAGATTTGGGTTTGGGTGGTGTGGGCGCTGGGCGTGGCCCCGAGACGTGGAGCAAGCTGTTCTGCGAACATCTCTTTGACTTCCTTGAGGCTCGGGTTCCTGCTGAGCAGCGCTTTGTGATCCAGGCTCTTGGTATGCCGCCGCGTACCCTCGGCAATGGCCCTAAGTCCACCGTTATATCGGGAATGGTCACCGATCTGGCCGCCTGGCTGGCCGGCCGCACACCAAGCCTTGGCACCCTACGCGCCGATGCTGCAGCCGACGGCGTAGACCTGCCACAGCTTATGCCGTGGCCCTCCGGAATCCCTTCGCAGATGCCCGCAGTAGTCACAGCACAACCTTAAACGTGGATACAAGAGTTTTTCGTTTTTCCGGGGTCCCCGGGCTTTGAAAGCGACTGACGCTCCTGCAGTAAGCGTTTCCGGCACGGTCTTCTACTGGCGCGGTCCAGCACCGTTTCACTTTGTTCGAGTTCCTGATGATAACGTGGCCTTTATTAAAGGGCTGGCAGCAATGTTTAGCTACGGCTGGGGCATGATTCCGGTTACCGCTCGCCTGGGTTCCACGAGCTTCACCACATCGCTTTTCCCCAAGGCAGGGGGCTATCTTGTTCCACTCAAAGATGCAGTCCGCTCCGCCGAAAATGTAGACCTCGATGATCAGGTCACCATCATCGTGGAATTGCGCCGGCGTAAATAGGACGCAGTGCTGGGTGGCTAGGGCGGGTAAGGTATTTGGGTGAACAATAGCCAGCCGAACCAAGTTTCTACACCAGAATCTGTCGAAGAGCAGATTAACCGTTTGTGTGCCACTGTCCCGAATTACCCCAAGCCTGGCATCGAGTTCAAAGACCTGACTCCGGTTTTCGCGGACGCATCAGCGTTTAAGGCAATTGTTGATGCACTGGTGGAGCCATTTCGTGGCCAATTTGACGCCATTGCCGGAGTGGAGGCCCGCGGGTTCCTGTTGGCAGCAGCTGCAGCCTATGCCACCAATACAGGCGTAGTGACAGTGCGTAAGGCTGGCAAGCTACCGCGCGAGGTCTATGCCGAAGATTACGCGCTCGAATACGGTACAGCCACGTTGGAATTGCACAAGAGCGACGTCCCAGCTGGCTCACGTGTGTTAATTCTCGACGACGTTCTCGCCACGGGCGGGACTCTCGGCGCTGCTGCCAAGCTTTTTGAGCGCTCAGGCGTTCACGTTGCTGGCGTTGGTGTTGTGATGGAACTGGGCGAACTGCGGGGACGTTCAGCCTTGAGCGGACACAGGGTCCGCTCCTTGATGAGGTTGTAATTCGTTTCATCTGCGTTCATCAAAATGGCTGTAGAATAGACGGTCCGCCATTTGGGAAAAGGGGAGCTGCTCCATGCTTGACGCAGATTTGATCCATGAACGTCGCTACGTGGCCGGCTTGTACGCCAGGCTTGACGAGCTCCGTGAGATCAAGCGTGCCCAATTGGCCCAGGTTCGCAAGTCGGGTGGCGGCGGGACCATGCAGAACGCCTCAGAGCGGGACGCTTTCGCAGCGCTCTATGAGGATCGGCTGGCCCAGCTTGACGCCGTGGACGATCGGCTAGTTTTTGGCCGCTTGGATCTGGACTCAGGCGAAGAGCAGTACATTGGCCGCATCGGACTATCCACGGATGAGCTGCGTCGTTTGATGGTGGACTGGCGTGCTCCGGAAGCTGGCCACTTCTACCAAGCCACAGCTTTTGATCGTCAAGGTGTGCGCCGTCGTCGTCATTTGATCTTGCAAGGTCGCGAGGTCAAGGCTCTTGAAGACGATGTCCTCGACGCCGAGATGCTCACGGAGAGCAGCTCGCTGCAAGGTGAAGGTGCTTTGCTTGCGGCTCTGAACTCTAAGCGGACCGGCCGTATGTCGGACATCGTGGGAACCATCCAGTCCGAACAAGACCGCATTATTCGTGCGCCCATGTCCGGGGCTCTGGTAGTTCAAGGTGGCCCCGGAACAGGTAAAACGGCAGTTGCCCTGCACCGGGCAGCGTACCTTTTGTACACGCACCGAGACAGGCTCAAATCGGCTGGTGTTCTGCTGGTTGGACCTAGCAACTCCTTTATGAAGTACATCGAACGTGTTTTGCCGTCCCTTGGTGAAACTGGGGTTGTTATGAGTAGCGTTGCTGGCTTGTATCCGGGACTTTCGGCTGTTCCCGAGGCCAATCCGGATGTGGCTGAGATCAAGGGTCGGCTTGAGATGGCCACGGTCATCAAAGACGCCGTGGCGAACCGTCAACGAATCATCCGTGGGGAACGGGTACTTGTTGTTGATGGCCGCAAGCTAACGCTGAGCGAACGCCAGGTTCGCCGTGCCCGGGACAAAGCGCGCGGAACGGGCAAGCCGCATAATGAGGCTCGCGAAACTTTTGTGAAGATCTTGCTGCGTGAACTGACAGAGCAGCTCACTGAGATCGTTGAGTCCAGCAACGTCGGAAACAACGCAGATCGCAGTTATTTGGCTGAGGATGTTCGTTCAGCCCGCGATGTACGGGTTGCATTGAACTTGGCCTGGATGCCGATGACACCGCAGCAACTGCTTGCCGATTTGTTTTCCAAGCCTGAGCTGTTAGCCGTTTGTGCACCACAGCTTAGCGCTGAGGAGCGCAAGCTGCTCCAGCGTCCGGTGGAGTCCCCGTGGACTGAGGCTGATGTCCCTTTGCTCGACGAGGCAGCCGAGCTCTTGGGCGAGTTGGAGGTGCCTGGCGCTCGGAGTCAGTCGCAGATTGATCAGGACCATGCGCGGGATCTCGCCAACGCCACACAAACGCTCAAGAATATGGAGCATTCTGGCTTTGACGTTTTGATGTCCGCTGAGGAATTAGTAGATCAAAATGTTGAGCGAATGAACCGGATGACTGCGGCGGATCGGGCTGTGAGCGATCGTCATTGGGCTTTCGGCCACATCATTGTGGATGAAGCACAGGAGCTCTCGCAGATGCAATGGCGCCTTTTGGTGCGGCGTTGCCCACTCAAGTCCTTTACTGTCGTGGGAGATATCGCCCAGACAAGTGCCTCAGCAGGGGCTTCATCATGGGCCGATGCATTAACTCCGCAATTCGGTGAGCGCTGGCAGCTTGAAGAGCTCACAGTGAACTACCGCACGCCAGCCCAGATCGCAGAGTCCGCTGTCCGTATGGCGAATGCTGCTGGGCTGATCATTTCGGCGCCGAAGGCAGTGCGCGAGGGCCGTTGGGATCCGATCGTGGACCAGGTCGCAACAGGTCAAGTAGTAGAGACTGCTGTTGCTGTTATGGATGAGGAACTGGCCGCCGTTGAGGGTGGATTGTTAGCTGTGATCGCAGACGGTGATTTACTACCGGCGGTTGCCCGTGCTTTGCGTGCAAAGTATGCGGGACGTGTCGGTCACGGCGCCGGAAGCTACGAGCAGGACATTGTAGTTCTGAGTCCCAAGGAAGCTAAGGGACTGGAATTTGATGGTGTGGTTATTCTTGAGCCCGCCGCGATGCTCAACCCGCAGCGAGGGCTGGTGGGGGACCTGTACGTGGCAATGACACGGCCTACTCAACGATTGCGGCTTATCGCCTCGGAACCACTTCCCGCCGGAATCTGATCTTCGGCTGGATACCAACTTTCTAGATGCTAACTTTATGGGGTGCCACAGATGACTGATCTCTCAACCCAACGGAACGATTCGAGCTTTGCCAATGTTTGGCAAGAGCTTCAGTGGCGTGGACTAATCCACGTTTCCACTGATCAAGCTGAATTGGAAACTCTTCTGTCCGGCGAGCCGATTACGTTCTATTGTGGATTTGATCCCACGGCACCGAGCCTGCACTTGGGCAACTTGGTGCAATTGTTGGTTATGCGTCGTTTGCAACTGGCTGGCCACAAACCATTGGGCTTAGTGGGCGGCTCCACAGGGTTGATCGGTGATCCTCGGCAAACTGCCGAGCGTATTTTGAATACAAAAGAGACCGTGGCCGAATGGGTACTCAACCTTCAAGGGCAAGTTTCGCGATTCTTGGAATTTGAAGGCAATAACGCAGCCCGAATGGTCAATAACCTTGACTGGACGGCGCCGATGAGCGCCATCGATTTCCTGCGTGAGATCGGCAAGCACTACCGCGTGGGCACCATGATCAAAAAGGACATTGTTGCCTCGCGTCTAAATTCGGACGAAGGCATTAGCTTTACTGAGTTCAGCTACCAAATTTTGCAGGGTATGGACTTCCTCCAGCTAAATCGTCAGTACGGCTGTGTTTTGCAGACGGGTGGTTCGGACCAGTGGGGCAACCTAACCAGTGGAACGGAGCTCATCCGTAAAGTTGAGGGTCGTAGTGTTCACGCCTTGGGCACCCCACTGATCACTAATTCGGACGGCACCAAGTTCGGCAAGAGCGAGGGCAACGCGATTTGGCTAGATCCGGAGATGTGCTCGCCGTACACCTTTTACCAGTTCTGGCTTAACACGGCAGATGACGACGCCGTCACTCGCCTTAAGGTCTTTACTTTCCTGAGCCGGAATGAGATTGAGGAACTTGAGCGCTCCGTAGCCGAGAGACCCTTCGCACGTGAGGCGCAGCGCCGTCTGGCCTATGAAGTTACTTCTTTGGTGCATGGGGTGGAGGCAACGGAGAAGGTTATTGCCGCTTCGGCTGCCATGTTCGGCAACGGGGATGTCACCGAGTTGGATGAATCCACCCTCCGTGCTGCCACCGCTGAATTGGCAACAACGGTTGTGGGGGAGGACCAGCTTGGCATCATCGATTTGTTGCTGGCTTCAGGACTGGTTGACAGTAAGTCGGCTGCTCGCCGAACAGTGAATGAGGGTGGCGCCTACGTCAACAATGTCAAGGTCACTGATCCGGATGCGATCCTTGGCCAGGACAGTTTGCTCCACGGAAAGTACCTGTTGGTACGTCGTGGCAAAAAGAACCTTGCTTCAGTAGAAGTCTCTGCTGAAGCCAGTATCTAGTCAGGCGTTGGGCATCTAGCCCATAGAGATTTGCTTCAAGTCTGATCGAGGCGCCGGCAGCGGAAACCGCTGACGGCGCCTCTTTCTATGTCGATTTGCACGGAAGCCAACGGCCGTGTAATGTTTTCTGAGTCGCCGCCGCTGAGCGGTGACCAACCCCTTCAAAATTCAGGCAAGATGGCCGTTATGCATTCGTGCAAATGACCAGAAATTGTCTAAATTCTTGATGGGCGGATTCGGTTCATAGAGTAAACATCCGGTGAAAAACACGGATTTGCAAAGTGAATATGAATGAAATAAGATAATTACATCGCAGCGAAGAACAAAGCGGAAAAGAAATTCAGAAATGAATTACCGAAAAGTATTCGTATGTGCCTGTTGTTTGAGAACTCAATAGTGTGCCAAGTTTATTGATACCGATTGTTTTTTGATTGGTTGATTTTGCCAGGCTGTGCGCACCCCGTGTGTGTGGTCTGGTTTTCAGCTGGTTTCGAATTTAGTGCAATCATTTGCTGTGTTATTTCCATGGTTTTGGTTGTGTCTGTTTGGTTAGTTTTTAACGGAGAGTTTGATCCTGGCTCAGGATGAACGCTGGCGGCGTGCTTAACACATGCAAGTCGAACGATGATCCCAGCTTGCTGGGGGATTAGTGGCGAACGGGTGAGTAACACGTGAGTAACCTGCCCTTAACTCTGGGATAAGCCTGGGAAACTGGGTCTAATACTGGATATGACCTTCCATCGCATGGTGGTTGGTGGAAAGCTTTTTGTGGTTTTGGATGGACTCGCGGCCTATCAGCTTGTTGGTGGGGTAATGGCCTACCAAGGCGACGACGGGTAGCCGGCCTGAGAGGGTGACCGGCCACACTGGGACTGAGACACGGCCCAGACTCCTACGGGAGGCAGCAGTGGGGAATATTGCACAATGGGCGAAAGCCTGATGCAGCGACGCCGCGTGAGGGATGAAGGCCTTCGGGTTGTAAACCTCTTTCAGTAGGGAAGAAGCGAAAGTGACGGTACCTGCAGAAGAAGCGCCGGCTAACTACGTGCCAGCAGCCGCGGTAATACGTAGGGCGCAAGCGTTATCCGGAATTATTGGGCGTAAAGAGCTCGTAGGCGGTTTGTCGCGTCTGCCGTGAAAGTCCGGGGCTCAACTCCGGATCTGCGGTGGGTACGGGCAGACTAGAGTGATGTAGGGGAGACTGGAATTCCTGGTGTAGCGGTGAAATGCGCAGATATCAGGAGGAACACCGATGGCGAAGGCAGGTCTCTGGGCATTAACTGACGCTGAGGAGCGAAAGCATGGGGAGCGAACAGGATTAGATACCCTGGTAGTCCATGCCGTAAACGTTGGGCACTAGGTGTGGGGGACATTCCACGTTTTCCGCGCCGTAGCTAACGCATTAAGTGCCCCGCCTGGGGAGTACGGCCGCAAGGCTAAAACTCAAAGGAATTGACGGGGGCCCGCACAAGCGGCGGAGCATGCGGATTAATTCGATGCAACGCGAAGAACCTTACCAAGGCTTGACATGAACCGGAAAGATCTGGAAACAGGTCCCCCACTTGTGGTCGGTTTACAGGTGGTGCATGGTTGTCGTCAGCTCGTGTCGTGAGATGTTGGGTTAAGTCCCGCAACGAGCGCAACCCTCGTTCCATGTTGCCAGCGCGTAATGGCGGGGACTCATGGGAGACTGCCGGGGTCAACTCGGAGGAAGGTGGGGACGACGTCAAATCATCATGCCCCTTATGTCTTGGGCTTCACGCATGCTACAATGGCCGGTACAAAGGGTTGCGATACTGTGAGGTGGAGCTAATCCCAAAAAGCCGGTCTCAGTTCGGATTGGGGTCTGCAACTCGACCCCATGAAGTCGGAGTCGCTAGTAATCGCAGATCAGCAACGCTGCGGTGAATACGTTCCCGGGCCTTGTACACACCGCCCGTCAAGTCACGAAAGTTGGTAACACCCGAAGCCGGTGGCCTAACCCCTTGTGGGAGGGAGCCGTCGAAGGTGGGACTGGCGATTGGGACTAAGTCGTAACAAGGTAGCCGTACCGGAAGGTGCGGCTGGATCACCTCCTTTCTAAGGAGCCTCTGCCATTGCTGGTGGTGACTGTATGGTTGCTGTTGGTGTGGTCAAGAGTTATAGCTCATTGCGTGGACGTTTGTTCCACGGTGGGTGCTCATGGGTGGAATATCAATAGGCATGCTTTGCTGGTTTTTGCTGGCTGTGTTTGAGTACGGGCTTTCTTCGCTTTTGGGTGGAGGGGTTGTGGAAAGGATGTGGTTGGTGGGGGTTGGTGGGGATTTTTGGCACACTGTTGGGTCCTGAGGCAACAGGGCCGCTGATTGTTTTGTGATGCGTGCTGCTTTGGTGGTGTGTGTTGTGGGGGTTGGTGGTTTTGTTTGTTTCGGTTTCCTGGCCTTGACTGATGCGGTGCACTGTTTGGTGTGTTGTTGGTGTGGGGTACGGGGTTGTTGTTTGAGAACTACATAGTGGACGCGAGCATCTTATAAAGAAGCAATTTCTAAGATTATGAACCTGGATCTGTCGTCGTGCCCTTTGGGGTGTGGTGGTGGTTTTCATGGTTCTCTCGAAAGTGTTTTATTGATCTTTGTGGTCAAGTTTTTAAGGGCACACGGTGAATGCCTTGGCATTAGGAGCCGATGAAGGACGTGGGAATCTGCGATATTCCTGGGGGAGTCGATAACCAGACTTTGATCCCAGGGTCTCCGAATGGGGAAACCCCGCCAGGGGCGCGAGTTACCTGGTGACCTGCAGCTGAACACATAGGCTGTGTGGAGGGAACGCGGGGAAGTGAAACATCTCAGTACCCGCAGGAAGAGAAAACAATAGTGATTCCGTTAGTAGTGGCGAGCGAACGCGGATCAGGCTAAACCGTGTCATGTGTGATAGCCGGCGGGCGTTGCATGACCGGGGTTGTGGGACCATCCGTTCCAGTTCTGCCGGACTGGTGAGGTGAGAGTGTAGGTATAGGTGAACGGTCTTGAAAGGCCGGCCGTAGAGGGTGTTAGCCCCGTAACTGTAATGTTTGTACACCGCCTGGTTTGGTATCCCAAGTAGCACGGGGCCCGAGAAATCCCGTGCGAATCTGTCAGGACCACCTGATAAGCCTAAATACTCCCTAATGACCGATAGCGGACCAGTACCGTGAGGGAAAGGTGAAAAGTACCCCGGGAGGGGAGTGAAATAGTACCTGAAACCGTGTGCTTACAATCCGTTGGAGCATCTGCAGCTTGTCTGTATGGGTGTGACAGCGTGCCTTTTGAAGAATGAGCCTGCGAGTTAGTGTTACGTCGCGAGGTTAACCCGTGTGGGGAAGCCGTAGCGAAAGCGAGTCTGAATAGGGCGTTGCAGTGGCGTGATCTAGACCCGAAGCGAAGTGATCTACCCATGGCCAGGTTGAAGCGACGGTAAGACGTCGTGGAGGACCGAACCCACTTCAGTTGAAAATGGAGGGGATGAGCTGTGGGTAGGGGTGAAAGGCCAATCAAACTTCGTGATAGCTGGTTCTCCCCGAAATGCATTTAGGTGCAGCGTTGCGTGTTTCTTATTGGAGGTAGAGCTACTGGATGGCTAATGGGCCCTACAAGGTTACTGACGTCAGCCAAACTCCGAATGCCGATAAGTGAGAGCGCAGCAGTGAGACTGTGGGGGATAAGCTTCATAGTCGAGAGGGAAACAGCCCAGACCACCAACTAAGGCCCCTAAGCGTGTGCTAAGTGGGAAAGGATGTGGAGTTGCTCAGACAACCAGGAGGTTGGCTTAGAAGCAGCCATCCTTAAAAGAGTGCGTAATAGCTCACTGGTCAAGTGATTCCGCGCCGACAATGTAGCGGGGCTCAAGTACACCGCCGAAGTTGTGGATTTCGTATAGTAGACAAGCCTTTGTGGTTCAGTCGTACGGAGTGGTAGGGGAGCGTCGTGTGGGCGGTGAAGTCGCGGTGTAAACCAGCGGTGGAGCCTACACGAGTGAGAATGCAGGCATGAGTAGCGAAAGACGGGTGAGAAACCCGTCCGCCGAATGATCAAGGGTTCCAGGGTCAAGCTAATCTGCCCTGGGTAAGTCGGGACCTAAGGCGAGGCCGACAGGCGTAGTCGATGGACAACGGGTTGATATTCCCGTACCGGCGAAAAACCGCCAATAC